>MGZJ01000014.1:14092-45071 GCA_001802645.1 Geobacteraceae bacterium GWC2_53_11
GATCATTCCTCCGGCTCCCTGAATAAGAGGCTCAATCACCAGGCCGGCAACCTGACCGGCATGTTGTTTCATCAGCGCTTCGAGCGCGTCAACGCACTGCATGCTGCAGGATTCCCTGCTGCACCCCAGCTCGCATCGATAACAGTAGGGAGCGGGAGCCTGCAGGGTTTCAAACATGAGCGGCTTGAAGGTTGTATGGTAAATGCCGATTCCTCCGACACTCACCGCACCAATTGTGTCGCCATGGTAGGCATTTTTAAACGTTATGAAGCGGCTTTTTTCAGATGTACCAAGATGAACCTGATACTGGTAGGCCATTTTGACGGCAACTTCCATGGCGGTTGAACCGTTGTCCGAATAGAAGAATCGATCCAGCCCTGGAGGAGTTATTTCGGCCAGCCGCGCTGCCAGGATGATGCTCTGCTCACTTGCCAATCCCAGCAGTGTGGAGTGTTCAAGACGATCAACCTGCGCTTTCAGGGCTTCATTCAATTCCCGGCGGCAATGTCCATGGACATTGGTCCACATGGAGGCAACGCCATCAAGGTAGCGCTTGCCGTCCGTATCTATCAGCCAGCACCCCTCCCCTTTTACGATAATTATCTGCTCGTCACGTTCCCAATCCTGCATCTGGGTAAACGGGTGCCAGACGTGGCGCTTATCCCACTGGCGCAGTTGTTCAGTCGTTATGGAACTGGTTTCTGTCATTCGTTGCTTCCTTGGTCATCGATAGTCTCTGCATAAAAAAGGCCCGCCGGAACGTGTTCCGGTGGGCCTTAGTTACTACATGATATTTAACGATCAGGCAAGCTTGTCGGCATAGAGCGGGAATTTCTTCATCATGCCGTTCACCTGAACTTTTATAGCTGCAAGTTTCTCGTCGTTGCCGATATTCGCCACTGCATCGGCAATATAACCGGCTACCTGTTCCATCTCGCCTTCTTTCAGCCCGTGGGAGGTACAGGCCGGTGTTCCAACGCGGATACCGGAAGTAACGAACGGGGAACGGGTTTCGAACGGCACGGTGTTTTTGTTAACCGTGATACCGGCCTTGTCCAACGCCTCTTCAGCAGCTTTGCCGGTAATTTCCGTGCCCGAGAAGTTAATGAGCATCAGATGGTTATCGGTACCGCCGCTGGTCAGTTTGAACCCGCGCTTCACAAGTGCCTCCGCCAGCGCCTTGGCGTTGTTGACGATCTGCTGCTGATAGACCTTGAACTCAGGCTGCAATGCCTCTTTGAAAGCAACCGCCTTGGCAGCGATAACGTGCATGAGCGGGCCGCCCTGGATTCCGGGGAAAATCTGGGAGTTAATCGTCTTGGCAAACTCTTCACGGCAGAGAATCATACCTCCACGAGGTCCACGCAGCGTCTTATGGGTAGTCGTGGTGACAAACTCGGCATAGGGAACCGGGCTGGGGTGAACACCTGCGGCAACCAGACCGGCAAAATGGGCCATATCAACGAAAACAACCGCCCCCACCTTGTCTGCTATGGTGCGGAAAGCAGGAAAGTCGATGATGCGGGGATAGGCGCTGGCGCCAACCACAATCATTTTGGGCTTGTGCGTAACGGCCAGACGTTCAACTTCTTCATAGTCGATAGTTTCGGTTTCAGGAGATACTCCGTACGGAACGATATTAAACAGTTTCCCCGAAAAATTGACAGGGCTGCCATGGGTCAGATGACCGCCGTGGGACAGATTCATGCCAAGGACCGTGTCGCCCGGCTTGCATGCGGCAAAATAGACCGCCATATTGGCCTGTGAACCGGAGTGCGGCTGAACATTGGCATGTTCGGCACCAAACAGCTCCTTGGCACGATCAATGGCAAGCTGCTCTACAACATCAACGTGCTCGCATCCGCCATAATAGCGCTTTCCGGGGTAGCCTTCGGCGTATTTGTTGGTCATGATCGAGCCCTGAGCCTCCATAACCGCCTCGGAAACAAAGTTTTCAGATGCGATGAGTTCCAGGTTGTATTCCTGACGCTCCGTCTCATGGCGAATTGCTTCAGCTACCTGGGGATCAAATTGAGAAAGGACTGACATGGGTTCTCCTTGTAGAAATTTCTTTTCATAAAGATGATAAACAACAAACGGGACACGTGCCGTAGCAGGTCCCGCATGTTTAACTATTTGAATCTTCATTGATTCCGCGTAGTCCGATGGACTCTCGTAGAGCTTTTCGCCATACGGCTTAATCAGGAATATTTCTGCTCCAAAGCAGTGATCTTATCCAGACGCGCCTGATGACGTCCACCCTCAAACGTTGCATCAAGCCAGGCTCCAACGAGATCGCATGCTTTCTGTTCATCAAGGACACGCCCGCCAAGGACGAGCACATTGGCATTGTTGTGTTCTTTTGCCATACGCGCCATAAAGACGTCGGTAACAAGTGCAGCGCGAATCCCGGGAATCTTGTTGGCGGCGATTGACATGCCGATCCCTGTCCCGCAGATCAGGATTCCCAGCTCAGCTTCACCGGCAATCACGGTTTCGGCAACTTTCTGGCCAAAATCAGGATAATCAACCGAAGCATCGCTGTCGGTTCCTGCGTCAGACACCTGAAAACCTCTCCGGGTCAGATAACTGTTGAGAGCGGTTTTAAGGATCAAACCACCATGATCGCTGCCGATAATAATCATTGTATCATCTCCGCCTAAAGCTTCTTGAACAGAAGGGTAGCATTAGTACCGCCAAAACCGAAGTTATTGCTCATGGCATACTCAAGTTTGGCATCCCGGGCCGTATTGGGGACATAATCAAGATCACATTCCGGATCCGGATCGGTGTAGTTGATTGTCGGTGGAACAACACTCTTTTCCATCGCCATGAGGGTATAAACAGCCTCAATTCCTCCCGCTGCCCCCAGAAGATGACCGGTCATGGATTTGGTTGAAGATACCAGCATCTTCTTGGCATGTTCACCAAAAACGCTCTTGATCGCCATGGTTTCGTACATGTCACCAATCGGTGTCGATGTGCCATGGGCATTGATATAAGCGACCTGTTCAGGAGCCACACCGGCGTTTTTGAGCGCCATTTTCATGCTGCGTGCACCGCCTTCTCCGCCTGGTGCCGGTGCCGTCAGGTGATATGCATCGCCGGTCATGCCGTAGCCGACAACCTCGGCGTAAATCTTGGCGCCACGGGCTTTAGCGGACTCGTACTCTTCGAGGACAACAATGCCGGCGCCTTCACCCATGATAAAGCCGTCCCGGTTTTTGTCAAACGGGCGTGACGCAGCGGTTGGATCATCATTTCTGTCTGAAAGAGCCTTCATTGCGGCAAACCCGCCAATCCCGAGGGGGGTAATGACCGATTCAGTTCCGCCGGCGATCATGGCATCGGCATCGCCTCGCTTGATAATATGGTAGGCATCACCGATTGAATGGGTACTGGTTGCACACGCGGAAACGGAAGAGATATTCGGACCTTTTGCTCCATATCTGATGGAAATGTGTCCGGGAGCAAGATTAATAATCAGCATCGGAATGAAAAATGGCGAAATTTTCTTGTAGCCGCTTTCAGCCAGCACAGTATGGTATTTTTCTATTGTTGGTAAGCCACCGAGACCGGCACCAACGAGAACCCCAACCCTTTCGGCATTTTCATCATTAATTACCAACCCGGAATCTTCCATGGCAAAATGAGCCGCCGCCAGTGCATATTGAATAAAGAGGTCCATTTTCTTGATCTCTTTTTTGTCAATATACTCTTCAGCGTTAAAATCAGGAACCTCGCCGGCAATCTTGACCGACAAATCACTTGTATCAAAGCGGGTAATCAACCCGATTCCCGACTTTCCTGACGTGAGCGCATCCCAGTTTTTAGCATTTCCGCACCCAAGGGGTGAAACTGCTCCGACACCTGTAACTACAACTCTTCTCATGATAGGTAGCTCCATATAGACAGTAACTTCTGTTATGGCAGAACGAAAAGAGAGGGGCTTGTTGCCCCTCCCGGTTGGTAATTATCAGCTATGCTCGGTGATGTACTCGATAGCATCGTTTACGGTCTGGATTTTCTCAGCATCTTCGTCAGGAATTTCAATATCAAATTCTTCTTCAAGAGCCATTACCAGTTCAACAGTATCAAGAGAGTCGGCGCCAAGGTCATCCATAAAAGATGATTCAGTTAAAACCTGAGCTTCTTCAACCCCAAGTTGCTCTGCAACTATTTCTTTAACTCGTTTTGCAATATCAGACATCTTCCACCTCCGTGTGATTTTAAACCTTTGCAGGTTTCGTGTGTAATGCTTGTGCTAATTAAGCATGAAATTGTTAAAAGTCAATCGATATTTATCCGGCATGGGAACTACATATACATCCCGCCATTTACCGACAGGACCTGTCCGGTTATATAGCCTGCCTGCGGAGAAGCCAGGAAGCGGACCGCATAGGCAACATCGTCGGCAGTCCCAAGCCGTTCCATGGGAATGCTCTGCAAAAGCGCCTCACGCCCTTTTTCTGGAAGTACTGCGGTCATATCCGTTTCGATAAAACCGGGTGCCACAGCATTGACGGTAATATTGCGCTTTGCCAGCTCGCGCGCGGCAGACTTTGTCATACCGAACAAGCCGGCTTTGCTGGCACAGTAGTTGACCTGCCCCGGATTGCCCATCTCACCGACAACAGAGCTGATATTAATAACCCGCCCATAACGGGCCTTGGTCATGATCTTTGATGCTTCGCGCAGACAGATAAAAGAACCTTTGAGATTGGTATCCAGAACGGCATCCCAGTCACTGTCCTTCATACGCATCATCAGTCCGTCTTTCGTGATACCTGCGTTGTTAACCAGAATATCCAGCCGGCCATGTTCCGAAACAATGGCCTTGAAAAGCGCTTCCACTTCCACAGAGTCCGTAACATCGAGCTTGACGGCTTGAGCGGCACCACCCTGCGCCACTATTGCCGCAACCGTTGCCTGCGCACCGGTATCCGAGGTGGCGGTTGCAACGACAAAGACGCCTTCAGCAGCAAGCTTAAGCGCAATAGCCTGGCCAATTCCGCGTGAAGCACCGGTTACCAGAGCGACCTGACCTTTCATCATGCATTCTCCCCGGCAGCCTTTACGCCGGCAACATCTTCAATGTTAGCCAGAACCGCCTCTTTATTGATCCGCTTCACCAACCCGCACAGCACCTTACCCGGGCCAAGCTCAACGTACTTTGTTACACCCAGCGCACTCATGGCATTGACAGACTGTTCCCACAGAACCGGAGAACAGACCTGGGTGACCAAAAGTGGTTTAACCCTCTCTTTGTCACTGTTTGGCGCAGCATCGGCATTGGCAATAACCGGAATATTCATGTTCTGCACGGTAATGGCATCCAGCACCGCCGACAGACGGTCGGCCGCAGGCTTCATCAACGCACAATGAAAGGGGGCACTGACCGGCAGCAGCATCGCTTTCCTGAAACCGCGAGCTTTGGCTATCTCAATAGCACGGGCAACCGCAGCAACTGTACCGGCAATAACAATCTGCCCGGATGAATTGAAATTCGCCGGCGAAACCACTTCACCTTGCGACGCCTCCCGGCAGATATCCTCAAGCACGTCACCCTCGACGCCGAGAATGGCAGCCATGGTCCCGGTACCGACCGGAACGGCCTCCTGCATAAACGTACCGCGGGCGCGCACGGTTCTGACGGCATCGGCAAAAGAGAGCGCACCGGAGCAAACCAGAGCGGAATATTCGCCAAGCGAGTGGCCGGCAGCATAATCAGCTTTCAAGCCGGTTTCCTGCTGAACAACTTTCAATACGGCAATACTGGCAGTCAGAATGGCAGGCTGGGTATTGGCGGTCAGTTTCAACTCTTCTTCGCTTCCGGAAAAGCAGAGTTCGGACAAATTAAATCCCAGGGCATCATCAGCTTCTTCAAACAGCTGACGGGCAACTGCATAATTGTCAGCCAGATCCTTACCCATACCGGAATACTGCGACCCCTGTCCCGGAAATATAAATGCGGATTTGCTCATCTGTTAATCCTTCTCTGTAAAATTTGAACTACCAGTTTACAAGGGCAGAACCATAGGTAAAGCCGCCACCGAACGCAACCATCATAAGCTTGCAACCCGGCTTGAGAACACCTTGACGGTTTGCCTCATCAAGTGCAATGGGAATTGATGCCGAGGAGGTATTGCCATAGCGATCCAGGTTAGTAAACACCCGGTCAGAACCGAGCCCAAGCCGTTTTGATGTCGCATCGACAATGCGCTGGTTTGCCTGGTGAGGGATCAGAAGCCCGATATCAGCAGCTGAAAGACTGTTGGCCGCAAGAGCTGCTTCAGCGGCTTCTCCCATGGCTCGCACGGCATGCTTGAACACATCGTTGCCTTCCATGGTCAGATAAATACGCCCTTCAGCAATAGTGCGAGGATCTGTCGCCGGATTCCGGCTGCCGCTTCCCGGTTGGTAGAGAAGATTCCAGTGCGTTCCGTTGCTGAACGTATGTGTTGAGAGAAGGGAATGATCCCCTTCCGAACCTTCGAGCACAACAGCACCAGCTCCATCGCCGAACAGAACACAGGTGTTACGGTCTTTCCAGTCAACAACACGCGACAGTATTTCCGATCCGATCACCAGTATTTTTCGCGCAGATCCCGACCGGAGGTATTTTTCAGCTATGGACAATCCATAGATAAAGCCGGAACATGCAGCAGAAAGGTCGAATGCTGTCGCATTCGAGGCACCCAGCAGATCTTGGACAATACAAGCTGTTGAAGGGAATGGAAAGTCAGGTGTAACTGTGGCAACAATGATAAGATCGATTTCTTCCGGGAGAGCACCGGCCATGGTCATGGCTCGTCGAGCAGCCTCAGCAGCAAAAGTTGAGGTATACTCTCCTTCGGCGGCAATACGACGTTCCTTGATTCCGGTTCTCGTCGTAATCCACTCGTCACTGGTATCTACGAGTTGTTCGAGTTCAGCATTGGTAAGAATTTTCCCGGGTAGAGCAGAGCCGGTTCCTGTAATTCTGACATTCACGATTGAATCTCCATTACACTACAGAGGTGGGTGGCGCACTATCCCTTCGTATCAAAACTGAATGATTCTCCGACAGTTTTTCAGCAACATGTTCCGAAACGCCGTTTTTAGCGTACTCATGGGCAAACCGGATTGCGTTTTTGATTGCCTTTACGTTTGAACCACCGTGACAGATCATACCTACGCCATTGATTCCCAGCAGCGGAGCTCCGCCATATTCGGCATAATCGACTATTTTCTTGAAACGGCCAAAGGCACCGCGCACAAACAGGTATCCGATTTTAGAGACCCAGCTTTTTACGATCTCTCTTTTCAGCATCCTGCCGGCAGCATCAGCCAGTCCCTCGGAAAGCTTAAGAACAATATTGCCGACAAAGCCATCACAGACAACAACATCGACAGCTCCGGCAAAAATATCCCGCCCTTCGATATATCCGCAGTAATTGAGTGATGTCTTGCGAAGAATGGAATTGGTTTCCCGAGTCAGCTCATTCCCCTTTGAATCCTCTTCACCATTGGAAAGCAGTCCAACTTTAGGAGAGTGTACACCCATGGCATAACGGGCATAGACCTCACCCATAATGGCAAATTGGACAAGATGAAGCGGCTTGCAATCCACATTGCCGCCAACATCCAAAACGAGGGTGTGACCTTTAAGGGTGGGAAACAACTGGGCTATTGCAGGACGTTCAACACCGCTGATTCGCTTGAGGACAAACATGCCGGCTGCCATCGTCGCACCAGAGTTACCTGCGCTTACTGCAGCACACGCCTTATCAGCTTTGACGAGTTCAAATGCCTGGCGAACAGACGAATCGCGCTTCTTCCGAACAGCATCTGAAGCAGAATCATGCATACCGACAACTTCACTTGCATGAAAAATGTCAATATCAAGCCCGTTAATCTGGTGCTTGGCAAGCTCTGCTTCCAGACGCGTCCGATCTCCGACAAGCGTTACCGACAACCCGAATTCACGACAGGCAGCAACTGCACCTTCAACTTCAACAACAGGTGCGTTGTCGCCACCCATTGCATCAACGGCTACCCTCATCTGTTTGGGAAGTGACACTGACGCTCTCTATGCTTGCGCAGCGGAAAGGTCAATAACCTCTTTACCCTTATACGTTCCGCAGGCAGGACATGCACGATGCGGCAATTTTGCGGCTTTGCACTGAGGGCATACTGACAGTGACGGTGTCGTTAAAAAGTCGTGCGCCCTTCTCATATTCTTACGGGATTTGGATGTTTTTTTCTTGGGTACAGCCATGATGTTTCTCCTTTTTCTGGTGATGCACGTCAACGTGCCACCGCTCTATTTTTTTGTTACCTTAAAATCCTTCAGCGCACTAAACGCCAAACTGACATTCTCCTTGCTACACGAGCAGCTGGAGGTATTCAAATCGGTACCGCATTCATGACACAGTCCTTTACACGACTCGCTGCAAAGGGGCTTTACCGGAATTTCCATTGCAATCTGTTCTTCAATTTCATGAGTCAAATCAATTTCGTCGCCGGAGTACGAAGACGAAAGCAGATCCATTTCACCCAGCTCAAGTTCGTCCTCAGTTGAAGCATTAAGAGCAACTTCTTTGCGGAAAAAGATAGTGAAGCTGGTATCTATAAACGTTGTAATATCGGCAAGACAGCGCGAACAGGAAAGAGCGAGAGGCGCCGAGACCCTTCCTGAAACACGAACATTTTCATATTCGCGGGTTACAATCAAGTCACCCTGAATTCTGCCGGTAATACTACAATTATTGTCATCCTGCATGGTAACAAGAAGAGGAAACGTATCAACGGGCTCATCAATGTGAACCGTAAGCGGCGTATCTTTTATATGATCAACAACTATTTTCACAGGTACCATCCGCAGTTCAGGCAGTTACAATTTAAAGCAAGTCAGTATAGGGAATATACCCTGATTGTCAAGTAATTTACGTACCACCCGGATTACACCTGCCATAACATTCGATTTGATTTCGAAGAGAACTCGCGAGATCATGACAAATCATCGACCAGGTAAATCGCCAGCCCCAATTTCCAAATGCCGTCCCCGGGACGTTCATACGAGCCTCGCTTCCCAGGAAAAGCAGATCCTGAAAAGGAAAAATCGTCGTATCGGCAACAGACATGAGGGTCGTACGAAGTATCGCTTCTACGGTATCAACCTCATTGCTACCCACATAGCGACTCACCCGCACCTTTTGAGTATCCGATAGCGAGCTATACCACCCCCGGGTCGTGTCATTATCATGTGTTCCGGTATACACAATACTGTTTTTATGATGATTATGCGGCAGATAGGCGTTCGACGGACCTGAGTCGAACGCAAATTGAAGTATTTTCATTCCGGGAAAGTCATAGCGATCACGGAGAGCAACAACCTCGGGGGTAATTATACCCAGATCTTCGGCAATAACGGGCACTTTTCCGAGTGCGGCAAAAACCGCATCAAACAGATTCCCACCGGGTGCCTTGGTCCATGTGCCGTTAACAGCTGTCTTTTCACCGACCGGAACGTGCCAGGCCGCCTCGAACCCCCGAAAATGGTCAACGCGAATGATGTCAAACAGGTCCAGCATCGACCGAAAACGTTCGACCCACCACACATATTTCTGTCGCCCCATCACATCCCAATTATACAGGGGATTACCCCATAATTGCCCCGTCTTGCTGAAATAGTCGGGGGGAACTCCTGCAACTACGGTCGGCTTGCCCTTTGGATCGAGAAGAAACAGCTCCCGATTACTCCAGACATCAACAGAATCGTAAGCAACAAAAATGGGGATATCACCAACGATGGCAATCCCCTTGCCGGCGGCGTACCTCCTCAACCTTCTCCATTGCCTAAAAAACTGCCATTGAATATACTTTTGGATGCCAATCTCGGCACCCAGTTCAACCGAGGACTTCTCATATTTATCCGGGCTCAGAAGAGCCAGTCCTGACGGCCACTTATCCCAACTGCGACCTTTGTAGCGCTGTTTCAACGCCATAAACAGTGCATAATAATGAAGCCATGGTGTCGTATTACAAAAATCCCAGAATTCCTGTTTGCTGGACGCACCAGCATTGTTCAAGAAAGCGGTTGCAGCCTGACGCAAATACTCCAGCTTACAAGAGGAAACAGATTCAAAATCTATGCTTGTTTCATTCGGATTTTCTTCGTACTGTACCGCAGAAAGATCCCCATCGGCAACGATCTGATCAAGGTCGATTAGGAGAGGGTTTCCTGCAAATGCAGAGAAAGACGAGTAGGGAGAATTACCGCATGCCGGCGGCGTAAGCGGAAGGACTTGCCAGTACGACATCCCCATTGACGCCAGCAGATCGACAAAGCGGCGGGCATCATTGCCCAGCGTACCGATCCCCCCCGCCCCCGGTAATGACGTCGGGTGCAGCAATACACCACAACCTCGCCTGTTCAGCACTTCGCCTCCCAACCGGATTCGCCTCCGGAGAGCGCCAATCCTTCCAACAATCCAAAATCACTCACCTTTAAACGTTGAAAACAGAATTTGTCCATTATTGCCATAAGAATCATCATACCGGCAATGATAAGATCTTCCCGACCTTTTTCAAGTCCCTTGACCGCAAGGCGTTCCTGCGGCGTCAGCAGAATCAGACGCTGATATATTTCAGCAATAGCTGTTCTGCTCACCGTATAATTGTTGACCCTGCGATAATCGTAGTCCGACATCTCCATCATGATCGCAGCAAGCGTCGTCGCAGTTCCTGCCGTTCCAACCAACTCAGCGCCCTCCGCAATGATAACGTTCGAGGTGGCAAGATCATCTGCAAGCTGATCAATAACGGCATGCACCCGTTCATCCATTTTCGAAACTGTAGTAAAACCCTCCGTTAGACGGACGACACCAATCGGCATACTTTTTATGAACACTGGAGAACCATGCGATGATACGGTAAATTCAGTACTTCCGCCACCCACATCAACAACGGCCAGCACCTTGCTCTCTGAATCCAGACCGGACAGAACGCCGTTCAGCGTCAAACGGGCTTCCAGATTTCCATCAATTACGACAAGTCTGATGCCGGTCTCACTAAAGACACTGTCAACAAACAGACTGCCGTTGACGGCGTCTCGAACCGCACTGGTTGCAGACGCCCGAACCTCTCTCACGCCATAGCCTGAGATAATGGCAGCGAACCGCTGCAGACACACCAGTCCACGCTGACACGCTTCTTCAGACAAACCACGCTCATCAGTAAAACCGCCGCCAAGACGAACGACCTCACGCTTCACCAGTACCGGGACAAGCTTACCGGCTACTCGTTCCGCGATAAGCAATCGAGCGGTGTTTGTCCCGAAATCTATAGCGGCACAATAATTTTTCATGCAAACTTCCTTGATTGCACAAATGCACTTCCGTTCTTGCATAGCATCAGCAAGAGAGGAAGTGCATTAAGTGCGTACGTATATACTTATTTAACAATTTTAAAGGGAAAAGAAAAGTCCGGCGGAGATGATTTTGAAGCACCTTTACGGAAGACCAGCAGCTTAATCTGTTGATGTGCGGCGGGATCGATTTTAAAGTATGTCAATCCTTCAACTCTCATCCCAGGGATAACAGTTGTTGTCTGCAGAGCTTTGGTAAAGATATCCTGCGGATACAGGTCGTAATAATAGGGAAGAGCAGAATTGTATCTGTTATAAGCATTTGTTTTCTCAAAGTCTTCCAAATAATAAAATCCCACATACGGATACGGCACCAGATAATAGGAATCTTTTTTGAGCATCTCACGGACTTTTTCGGGGGTCAGCAATGAATATTGCAGGCCGCTTTCATCGACAAGAAGGTACGAATCATCACCAAAAGCAATTTCTCTATCAGTTGAATTTTTAATGATGATGTGGAATGCGGTGACCGTGCTTTCCAAATTATATGAATTGATTCCAGTCTCATCCATCCTGGCAGTCACTTCAACCCCGTTCGATACGATGGTCTGAGAATTGTCCGCAGAATTGATTCGACCGTTCACCGTCTGTTCAGGCAACACTTTGACCGTAGAACAACCAGAAAGCAGCAGGACAACGAGTGACAACAGAAATATACTACGCTTCATTACTGTCTCCTTTGCGTATCATTGTTGTTCCTTCTTTTTAGGATCGATCAGGACCGAATCAAGCTTCTTGATATCATCTGAAAAAACGGCAATTGTCAACACCGGAGATGATTTAACCGTTTTAGATATGTCGATTACAACCCACAGATCAAGATCAAGCTTGTGACGCTCGCGCAAATATTTTTCAATTCTGCCGGCAAGTTTATAGGCATTCTCAACGTCACGCTCCCGGTCCGGTTGACCGGAGTAGCGGCATTCAAGCTTGACTACCTTGCTTTTTGATATTTTTTTCAGCTCCGGCACAAGTTTATCAAACTGGCGGTACACGGCCTGATCAACTTTTCCACTCTTTACCGGCACCACAGCCAGTACTTTCGCAGAATCCAGGCCTGACTCATCCGCCAGCGCATGACCGTGCAATAATACAACCGCCAGACCGATATACAGAACTTTCAATAAACGGGCAATTATCATATTATTGCCCTTCCTTGGAAACCAGAAACAAAACCTCTGTCCGTCGGTTTTTACGACGTCCAGCGGCAGAATTGTTCTCAGCAATGGGAGTAGACTTTCCAAGCCCCTTGATAAACACTTTAGAAGGATTGACACCTTCATGACTAATCAGATAGGTAGCGGCGGCAATTGCACGTTTTAACGACAGATCCATATTGTATGACAATGAACCAATACCATCTGTATGACCGTCAATCTTTATATAAAGCCACTTTTTATCTTTTCTGATTTGCTCAGCCACTTCCGAGAGCATTTTTTTACCGCTGGCTGAAAGTGTCCATTGATCAAAATCGAAGGTTACATCGGGAAACCGGAACTTTCTATAGACGGCCATCCGCTCAGGAAGCACGGCAGCTGGGGGAATGGTGACCTGAGCCCCTTTAACGTCAACACCAAACAATGGTGTAACACCACGAATTCGATTCATCGTGTAGTCAATTGCACTTGCTTCACGATCTTCCGTCTTTAACGGCTGCAACGCAATTTCTTCGTCGCGCGCCTTGAGCGGAATCTCCACCGGGATGACCGGTGAAGTAAGGTTGGAAGAAGCCTGCTGCGGAGCAATAACTATCTGACCGTACGGCTTGATAAGGACTTCTTCCCTGTCTGCATCAAGTTCAACTTCAAGCTTACTGACAGGCGAAGACTGTGGAGCCGAGGCCTTAAGCAATAAACTTGAAATCGGAATAATCTTTAACGGTTTCAGAGCTTCTTTCGTTTTATCTTTGGCAGTAGCGCGACGCCCAACGGACGGAATTGGCTTAACGTACGTTCCAACACCCTGGCAGGAGCTGAGACCAAAAAGAAATTTAATCCCCGGATCATTCGGCCCGAAGCCGGTTCCAAGAGAAGTATTCAAGGTAATATGCGGATTAAGAAAATATTGAGCACCAACAGACGTTTCAACACTATAGTCGCCAATTATGCGGGGAGAAGCCCATTCTCTGCGGTCTTCAACGTAATAGCGATTGGTGCCTGCGACGACTTCACCGAGCAACTTTAAACGCGGCAACACAATATATTCAACACCAGCACCAAAAATATACTCCGATTCCAGATCAATATCGGAAACAGAGCCAGGTTTCAGATAACCCGCTGACACGTGAATACCAAAATCATTCTTATTATATGAGGTAATCAGTTTTGCAGACAGGTCCGTAACTCCGTCAATTTTTCTGCTTTCAGAAACATGACGCTGTCCAACCATTTCAACAGCCATTTTGAAATCAGAAGAACGACCGCCTAAAAAGCGCAGCTTTGTACCGAGATCCAGCGTTCCTCTGCCGGACGCATCGTCGTCTCCATTAAAAAGAACGTTCGGATATGCTCCGTATACTTCCCAGAAAGTACCGATACCCATCGTAATCGTAACCGGCATAATCAACGCGCTTTTCTGTGACAAATTCTTGTTTTCACCATAGCACGACCAAAGCCCGACACAGAGGTTACCTGCATCGAGAGTTTCACCGGTCGAAACATTGAGAAGTCCGCTTGATCCGGATTGACCAGGACTTGCATCCGCCCAAACCGGTATCAGACAAACAAGTATGCAGACGAGAATATACTTAATCACAGGAATACCGATGCATACCTAATAAATGATGTAAACCATTGGCCATGGACCGTTTACCCCAGAACCATTTCTTTCAGCTCTTTTCCAACTTTGAAAAAAGGGAGTTTTTTGGGACTTACCTTGATTGGCTCTCCCGTTTTGGGATTCCGTCCGGTATAGGTTCCATACTCTTTAATGACAAAACTTCCAAGTCCCCTGATTTCAATCCGCTCGCCCTGCACCATAGCTTCGCTCATAGAAGAAAAAATCAGATTAACAAGCTCTTCCGCGCGCTTGATCGGCAAATCCTTTTTCACAGCTAACTGTTCAATAAGTTCTGATTTGTTCATGAAACCCTCCATAATCGTAGCCGTACCGGCTGAAATAATACGATAACGCCCTAACCCGGTTACAGTATCTCGTAGCACCGCCTGCCAGTACTAATGACAGGATTTATGTAGATATTTCTTAAAAATGACGGCGGCATCATTATGCCGACCGATTTCCAGCAATACGCCATACAGTTTTTCAGCAGCTGCCCGTGCATAAGGAGTCTGCAACAGCTCTACGTATTGATCCACTGCATGTTCATGCTCGCCGGAAACTTCGAATATTTCAGCACGCAACAACAGTGCCTGTTCGGTCATGATATGCCCGGCAACCATCTGCTCTATGAGAGTCAAGGAGTCCTGGAAACGATTACTCTCCCGCAGAACAAGTGCCAATGTCAACCAGGCAAGCGGGTTGGCGTCATTCAGCTCAATAGCCGTACGAAGACATTGCTCAGCCATACTGTCATTTCCAAGGCGATGTAAAACTTTGCCTTTTTCGTACCAGTATATATCTGGCGGCACCGTGTCAAGGCACTTTTCAAAACCGGCTAGCGCTTCATGATGTTCGTCCCTGCTTGCAGAGATGAACGCGTATGCAAAATCCTCTCCCAATTCTGAATATCGCTGTGACTGCCCCTCAGGCAACTGCTGGATAAGTAGTTCATAATATTCCAGTAACGGCAAAGAACTGTCCACAGGCGTGCTGTCACCACACTCCACCCCGGATGATCCGGCACACGACGCACATGCTGAACCGGTAACACGCTCTTCATGATCCTCGTCTTTTTGAGAATACGTATGCAGCAAATGCTCCGCCTTTTCCCGTAAAAGAGAATCATAAGTCAGTGTTTTTACAAGCTCAAGATGATCAACTGCCCTGGTTACGTCACCGCGTGCATACGCGAATTCCGCTTCCTGGAGGTTGAGTTCGGCAAGTTTCAGGTTGGCCTCAGCGATTTTTTCGGTAAAAACAAGCTTCAGATCAGCACCGCCGGCTTCACCACCTGAACAAAGCTTCAGGCCGTCTTCATAACATGTTCTCGCATCGAAAAAGCTGCCTGTCTCCATATACTTGTCCCCCTTTGTCAATATGCCAGAAGGGGATTTTGAAAAAAAACGACTAAAGAAGCTCACAATGTAACCTTTCTATTTACCGAGCAACGTAACGCTCTCAATATGGTACGTCTGGGGGAACATGTCTACCGGAACCGACGTAATGACATGGTAGCCGCAATCAACCAACAGACCGCAATCCCGGGCCAATGTGCTCGGGTCGCATGAAACATAGATAATAGTATCCGGATTCAAGCGGACAATACCCGGAACGGCATCTCCGGCTCCGGCACGAGGCGGGTCAAGCAAAACTGTTGAAAATTGCTGGCCCTGCTCAATAAGCCTCTGAACACCAGAGGAGACATCATCACAAAAAAAACGGGCATTAGCAACCTTGTTGAGTATCCGGTTCTGTTCCGCGGCTTGAATCGAACCAGCATTCCCCTCGATTCCGGTAACTGAAGCTGCTTCAGCTGCCAGCGGAAGTGAAAAATTCCCATTACCGCAATACAGATCCAAAAGATGATCACCGGAAGAGAGCCTCCCAAGCGACCTGATTACAGAAAGCAACGTGCGGTTTTGCCGCTGATTTACCTGCGCAAAACCGCCAGGGGGATAGGTAAGTTCCAACGGTTCTTTATCAGGGTCTGACGAATCCATGAAATAGGATATGTCAGAACTGCCCCACAACATTTCATTATCTGCCTGGTTACCTGCCTTTATAAAAAGCCCGGTGCATGGCCCAAATTCATTGGCCCTGCCGACAAGATATTTCCTGTTCCGGGAAGAGACCGGACCGGTATGATGGAGTATCACGATGACTCCGTTATCTCCTGCGTCAATACTGATTTGCGAGATAGCCTCAACCTCAGGATAGGACCGCAGCACTCCCCGGCAACCGTTCAACACCTGATTGATCACCGGTGAAGCGACAGGGCAGCCTTCTGAGACATCCACGACCCGATGAGACCCCTGCCGGAAAAAACCGATATCAAGCTTTCCCTGATGAACAGAAACTTTGAACTGGATGCGGCCACGGTAACCGTATTGGAGCGGTGCAGCAATAATGTCGCCGATCACATCAGCGGAAATTCGCGCACCCTTCCAAAGTGTTTCTACAAAAATTGCACGTTTTTGCTGAAGCTGAACCGGGTAGCTGATATGTTGCCAACTGCAACCGCCACATGCACCAAACAGCGCACATTCAGGAGCCGTCCGAAAAGGAGAGTGGTTGATTACTTCAGAGATTGAAGCGATGCAATACGATTTTTTCTCCGTGGTGAGCCGGAGAGAAACCATATCATCCGGACAGCTATACGGAACGAAGCAAACTTTTCCGTCAATGCGGCAGACACCATTACCACCAAAAGCAAGTTTTTCAATGGTTGCGACGGGTAACGACACATTACCCTCGCGGAGTTCTAACAGAGGTAGGTTTTTTCGCACGTTTTTGATACTCACTCCGTATAAATCGGGCAGCAAAATCCGGAACTGACAGATAAGAACCTGACGTTTCATGGAAGGTTTGCGTCAACTGATTGCGAACTGATTCAATTCCCGATTCGGGAACAGCCATTTTTTCAAGTATCCGTTCGAACCTGACCGACTCACCCAGAAGGGTCACAACATCATTATACTCAGCCACATCTTCAAAATAGCTCTGTCTGACAGGGACATCGCAGAACACCAGCACCTTGACGTGATAATACCCGCCGAAATAATGGCGCGTCTGATCAAGCAGCGTCATGCAGAGAGCTGAATCCAGTGTGATTGTTTCGAGAATCACAGCGCCCCCAGCAATTTATGCATTTGAGGAATTACTCGTACATCAGACAATCGGCATGACGCCAACTCCTGAAGACGAAGAAGATGCACGACATTAATGCCGACAGTACCATCGGGCATTGACAGAGGTTGCAAAAAAAGAGGCAGGCTGGCATCAACCGATGTAATCACATTGCATACTTCCTGAATTTCACTATCGGTGGTCTGATCACCGACCACAACTTTTACGGAAACATTACAGCCGTACGCCTCCTGAAGAAACAGGGAATGCAATTCCCACAACTGCTCCGTACAACCGGCGGTTGAAGGAAGTTTCATATCCATGCTGATATAATCAACCAGATGCTTTACCTGTCGAAGGGCAATGTGCATGGTACCGTTTGTTTCAAGATGGATCGGAAGCATCACTCTCAGCTGCGGGAACCATTCAGCCAGAGAGTCAGCGTACAGAAGCGGTTCTCCACCCGTAATGCTGAATGAATGATGGCCACCCGGCACCCGGGACAACCAGTCGGTAAAAATACTGTTTAATTCGTGCATCGGCAACGGCTGGGAAACGTTAAGAAACGAACCAGAACCGGGTTGTGATTCAACCCTGCAAACATCCGACTTTTGAAAGTCGGTATCGCAGTAGCGGCAGTCAAGATTGCACTCCATTAAACGCACAAAAATCTGCCTGCGCCCTGCCAGCATTCCTTCACCCTGAATGGATGAAAATATTTCGCTGATATAGAGCGGATTACTCATAATAGCGGGCTGAGGCGTTATCTGATTCCCACACGGTAATTGAATCCACTTTGATATTTTCGTTATTCAGGCGCTCGGAAATGCGCTGATACAGATATTTTGAGATATGCTCGGATGACGGGGAGAGATCCCGGAACGCCGGGTTGTCATTGAGATATTTGTGATCAAGCTCATTGATTATCGCACCTGCTTCGCGCTTCAGCACTTTAAAATCTATGCCAAGGCCCGCCTTGTCAAGCTCCTGCGCAATAACCGTCACTTCAACTTTCCAGTTGTGACCATGGAGGTTTTCACAGTCACCCTGATAATTCACCAGGTTATGTGCAGCGGCAAAACTGGTGCGGATGGTAAGCATATACATACTAAACAGCTCCTTTTATCGAAAATGCGCTTTCATGCATCCGGCAATAGTACACAAAACAACGGGCAACCACAAGGGTTGCCCGTCATATACGGCAAAAAAAGAATCGGGATCAGCGCTGAGATGCCACCAGCGCCTGCTCAATGTCGGCGATGATATCGTCCACATTTTCTATGCCGATCGACAGCCGGATAAAATCTGCCGTAACACCGGAAGAAATCTGCTCTTCAGCCGTCAGTTGCTGATGCGTAGTCGAAGCGGGATGGATCACCAACGATTTTGCATCACCGATATTGGCAAGATGCGACAGCAATTTGACATTATCGATAAATTTCTTGCCTGCCTCCATGCCACCCTTAATGCCGAATCCGATTATAGCCCCCTCCCCTTTCGGAAGGTACTTGAGCGCACGGGCATGATCCTTGTGGCTGACCAATCCCGGATAGTTGACCCAGGCGACTGACGGATGTTTTTCCAGCCATTTGGCAACAACACGGGCATTTTCTACATGACGCGCCACCCGGACATGCAGGGTTTCCAGTCCCAGAATTATCTGGTGGGAGTTAAACGGCGATATGCAGGCACCCATGTCGCGCAGCAACGATACCCGCATCTTGATGATATACGAGATATTTCCCAGCGCTTCCCAGTACTTGAGACCGTGATAGGAAGGATCCGGTTCGGTGAATTCAGGGAATTTGCCGTTGTTCCAGGGGAATTTTCCCCCGTCAACAACCGCGCCGCCAATACTGGTGCCATGACCGCCAATGAATTTTGTCAACGAATACACCACAATATCCGCGCCATGCTCAAGCGGTTTGAACAGATACGGGGTTGTAACCGTATTATCGACGACAAAGGGCAGGCCGGCCTCATGAGCAACGGCACCGATAGCCTCAAAATCATCGACATTATTCTTCGGATTGCCGACTGATTCGCTGTACACCAGACGGGTATTGCCGTCGATCGCTTTCCGGACGTTTTCCGGGTCGGAGGTATCAACAAACTTCACCGTAATGCCAAGCCGGGGCAGCGTGTAATGGAACAGGTTATAGGTACCGCCATAGAGATAGTTGGTAGAAATGATGTTGTCGCCCGCCTTGGCAATATTGAGCACCGCATAGGTGATCGCAGCCTGACCGGAGGCAACCGCCAGTGCGGCAACACCACCGTCCAGAGCAGCCAGGCGCTGTTCAAGAACATCGGTCGTGGGATTCATCAGGCGGGTATAAATATTGCCGAATTCCTTGAGTCCGAAAAGATTGGCGGCGTGTTCGGAGCTTTTAAAGACATACGAGGTAGTCTGATAAAGAGGTACCGCACGTGAGAGGGTGGTCGGGTCAGGTGTCTGACCTGCATGAAGTGTAAGCGTCTCAAACGATTGATTATTTCCTGACATAATTTCCCCCAAAACAGTAAAGTATACAACGTCTCTAGAGATTACTATTTACACGCAAAGAAGTCAAGTTCATTTCCATCCTTGGCGTTTCTGCTTCAGCAACGCAGAAATGGCACAAAATCAACTGCATTCTGACATTGACTAACGCCCCCAAACGATGATAGCCAAGAGCCATGAAGAACTTGTTACGGTGGTTAACGCTACTGATGCCGATTACAGTCTGGCTGCCCCGCTATCAGATCGCCTGGCTCCTGCCTGACCTGATTGCCGGAGTAACTCTTGCGGCGTATGCCGTACCGGTGGCAATGGCATACGCAATGCTGGCGGGATTAACTCCGCAAGCAGGACTCTACTGTTATATGTTAAGCGGTGTTGCCTATGCACTGTTTGCGACATCCCGTCATCTTTCTGTCGGCCCCATCGCATCAATTTCAGTCATGGTAGCCAGCGTCGTCGGTACGATGGCCGCTGGAGATGCCTCCACCTATGCGGCGATTGCCGCCATGACCGCCGGTATGGTCGCAAGCATGTGCCTCCTCGCCTGGATAATGAAACTCAGCTCCTTTGTAAACTTCATCTCGGAATCAATCCTGCTCGGCTTTAAAGCCGGTGCCGCCCTCAGCATCGCCTCAATGCAGCTCCCCAAACTGTTCGGTGTGACCTCCAGCGGCAACAGTTTTTTTGAACGGCTTCTGGGTACGGTCCAACAGCTTGGCCATGCACAGGGAATTGTGCTTGTCCTTGGCTGTGTGTCTCTGGTGCTGCTGGTAGCGGGCGAACGCCTCTTTCCCGGCTGGCCAATTTCGCTGGCCGTTGTTGTGATCGCCACGGTTGTGGTGTCCGCATTTGGACTTAACGAACAAGGGGTAAGCGTTGTCGGCTTTATCCCGCCCGGCTTCCCGGCCATCGGATTTCCAGCTCTCCATACAGAACATATAGAAGGGCTGATAGAGCTGGCCTTTGCCTGTTTTTTGCTCTCCTACGTAGAAAGCATCGCCGCTGCCCGCACCTTTGCAGCGAAACACCACTATACAGTCGATCCGCGCCAGGAGCTTCTGGGACTAGGGGCAGCCAATCTGGTCGCAGCGCTCGGACAGGGATATCCGGTAGCCGGCGGATTATCACAGTCAGCGGTTAACGAGAGAGCCGGTGCACGAACACCGCTGTCATTGATTTTCGCGTCCATAACGCTTGTTCTCGTACTCTTCTTTCTAACCGGAATGCTGCAAAACCTTCCGGACTGTGTACTCGCAGCCATCGTGCTGGTTGCGGTATCCGGATTTGTAAAGCTTGAAGATTTCAAGAGACTTTGGCAAATCAGTCGGCTTGAATTCAATGTTGCAATGGTTGCATTTGTCGGAGTGTTACTGCTCGGCATTTTAAGAGGGGTTGCCGTTTCAGCAATTGCTTCAATCCTCTTCCTGCTCAGAATGATGGCCAATCCACACGTGGCCGTTCTCGGCAGAATTCCCGGCACCATCCGTTTCAGTGATGCAAGCCGGCACATCCACAATGAGCGCTTTCCCGGTCTGTTTCTGTTCCGGATTGAAGCCCCCCTGCTCTATTTCAATGTCGAAACAGTGAATACTACGATACGTGAGGCAATCCATCGGGAAGCAGCACCGGTCAGACTGGCGGTATGCGACCTGTCCACGTCACCGTATATTGACGCGGCCGGTGCAAAAATGCTGCTGCAGCTTGTGGAGGAACTGGAACGGGATGGAATTCAGTTCAAGGTTGCGGAAGCCCATGCTGAAGTGCGTGAAATACTCCGGGCGACCGGCATCAGTGAAGCATTGGGCGGGGTCAGCAGACACACGGCTCTGGCAGACATCGTTGAAGATTTTGAACGCGAGAGTAAACGCGCCAACATGGGGTACAATACGTAAACAGCTACACACCAAGCTCGCGCAAAACAATAGAAGTTTCCGCCTGCCCGTCCAGCCATGCTGCCAATTCATCGACTATTTCCATCTCGTCGCTTTCATCCCGCTGCGGCCAGACGCCCACCACAGACGCACCGCACAGAGAACCGATTTGATGCGGCGCACTTTTTTCAGCCAGTCCCGGATTTTTCGGCATTCCATTTACAATAACACCTGCCACCTTAAGTCCTGTCTGTTGCGCGGAAAAACAGGTCAGAACCGTATGGTTAATGGTACCGAGACCTGGGCGGGCCACCACAAGAAGAGGCAGTTCCAGCTCGCGGGCCAGATCGGCAACCAACAGCCCGCCTGAAAGCGGCACCATCAACCCGCCAGCCCCTTCGACAATCACATACTGATACGCGGAAGCCAATCGATTAAATGATGCCTTGATGGCAGAGAAATCGATCCGGACGCCATCAAGCCTTGCGGCATCAGCAGGAGCAAGGGCTTCCCGCAGGCAATAGGGAGCAATGTCTTCAGAAATTGAAATTCCCGCTGCCTGGCAGAGCAACAAGGCATCGTCGGAAACCAGGCGACCATTTTCTTCCCGGCACCCGCTGGTAACCGGCTTCATCACCCCGACCGAAATACCGTTCATCCTTAGCAGGCGGGCCAGTGTTGCCGCCACTATCGTCTTTCCCACACCGGTATCGGTTCCGGTAACAAAAATCCCGCGCGGCGCCATCAGTTTTCAGCCCCGCAGCATCCCTCAACCGGCAGTTCCAGATCCTTCAGCATCTGCCGGTCAAGTTCGGGTGGGCGGCCAGGAGTTGTCAGATAGTTACCGGTCATCGTGCCATTTGCTCCGGCAAGGAACATCCACGACTGCAACTCGCGCAGGTTCTTTTCACGCCCGCCGCACACAGACAGGCGCTTGTCCGGCAGCAGAAAGCGATAGACCGCAATAATCGTCAAGCATTCCAACGGCGTAAGGTTGTCAGCAGCTTCGAGACGCGTACCGGCCACCGGATTCAAAAAATTGAGCGGGACCGAATCCACATTCAGTTCGCGAAGCGTCAGCGCCATCTCGATCCGTTGGGCAAACGATTCACCAAGCCCGAAAATCCCGCCGCAGCAGACCCGCAATCCGACCGATTTAGCAGCACGAATCGTTGCCACATCATCTTCATAATCATGAGTAGTGCATATCTGGGGAAAAAAACTGCGAGAGGTTTCAAGGTTATGATGATAGGTTTCCATACCCGCATTTTTCAGCCGCAGCGCGGTTTCTCCATCCATGATGCCCAGCGAACAGGAGGGAGAGATGCCGGTTTCAGCTTTGATGCGGCTGACTGCTCGACAGACGCTGTCAAGCTCTTCCGCTTTGTTGATTCGCGTGCCGCTGGTGACAATGCCATAGCAGCCGGCGCCGTTCTGTTCTGCCAGCGCGGCACAGCGCACGATTTCATCTTCGTCAACCAGCGGATAGACTTCAACACCGGTGTCATGGTGAGCAGACTGGGCACAAAAAGCGCAGTTTTCTGCGCATCGTCCCGATTTGGCATTAATAATCGAACAAAGATGCACTGTAGCACCGACGAAGGTGTCACGTATCCGCGCTGCCTCGGCAAACAGCAGATATCGATCAGATCCGGCGGCTCCGGCAAGCTTCACGGCCTCATCAGCGGCAAGAGCACCGCCAGCAAGCACCTTTTTCGCCATTTCCTGTATATAGTTTCGAAGCGTCATGGTGTTACCTCCGCTTGTTCCGATAGCACAGCAGACCGGCAGTTGTCAACCCACCATACAGTCATGGGTTAACAATCATGGCAATTCAATATTGGACAAAAAACCATTGGAAATGGTAGCTTGAAAAAATCGCTGACCGCCGCCATGATGGAGACCGATTGTCACACATGAAAATCCCGCCATCCATAAAATCAGCCAAATCAGATTCTGCCTGGTATGCACTCGCCATCATAATATTGACAGTTTTTGTCTCACTGGCCGGATACAGTCTCGTTCAACAGCAAAAGCGTTTTCTTCTGGATGAGAAGCAGAAAGAAATAGCAACCATAGCTGATCTGAAATCATCTCAACTGGTCCAGTGGCGCAAAGAGCGCATTGCTGAAGGATCTTCCATCCGGGCAAACATCATGATTGCTCACCGGACTCTGGATTTTTACGCCAACAAAGACAAAACCAAGATCCGCCAGGAATTCAGAACCTGGATAGATAGCTTGATTGACCTCGGTGAATACAACAGAGGGGTTATATTGTCGCCGGTTGGGGAGATCATTGCAACCAGCTCAAACTTTGGAGCGGCCCCATCACAGCACTATTTCAACCTTGCGGCCGAAGCAACCAGGGAGCATGAATTGATTTTTTCCGATTTCCATAGCGATGGAGACGGAGACCCCTATGATTTTAACATGGCTGTTCCAATTATGAACGCTAACGGAACAACATCAAACTGCATCGCAATTCTGGTTCTCGACATCGACCCGGCCAAACGGCTTTACCCACTCATCCAGGCATGGCCAACAACCAGTTCAACCGCTGAAACACTTTTGGTGAAGCGTAAGAACGGCTCTGTCCTCTTCCTTAACGATCTTCGCCACCGTTCAAAAAACTCACTGCCATTTCAGCTGCCTGTTTCCCAGCTCAATTTACCCTCTGCACGGGCTGTTCTCGGCCAGGAGGGGAGTTTCCAGGGAATTGATTACCGCAACATAGAGGTTATCAGTGCAACCAGGGTCGTCCCGGGAACCCAGTGGGGATTGGTTGCCAAAATTGATCTTTCCGAAGTTATGCAGTCACTTACAAAAACATATTTTATCGTGACGACCGTCGGGGTGGTTATCGTTATTTCCCTGACTCTGGGTGTATTCTTATGGAATCTCCGCAAAAAAACGGAAACAATCCGCAGGATGTTCGAGATTGAACAGAAACATAATCTTGAATTGAAACAGTCTGAAGACTCTTTGACCCGCTCGCGGGACTATCATCTCAAACTTCTTGAAGACTTCCCCTCTCCTGTCTGGCGTTCCGGTAGCGATGGTCGATGCAACTATTTCAACCGGACGTGGCTGGCGTTCACCGGACGTTCCCTTGAGCAGGAACTCGATGACGGCTGGGCGGACGGTGTTCATCCCGATGATCGTGAGCGCTGTTTAGCAACGTACCGGGAAGCATTTCAAGAGCAGAGATCATTTATCATGGAATATCGCCTCCGATTCAATGACGGCAGCTATCGCTGGATAAATGACCATGGCCGGCCCTACTATGACCTGGAAGGCGCTTTTGCCGGATATATCGGCAGCTGCTTTGATATTAATGTCCAAAAAAATGCCGAAGCTGAGCTGCAGGGCATTCATCAGCGCCTGGAACAGCAAATTCTCGAACGCACCAGCGATCTGTACGAAATCAACTCGTTGCTCCGGAAAGAAATCGATGAACGGAAGCTGCTTGAGCAGCAACTGCTCAGTGCCAAACGGCTGGAGGCCATCGGCCAGATTGCCGGCGGCGTCGCCCATGAAGTCCGGAATCCTTTGAACGCTATCCTCACCATCACCGAGGCCCTGTTCAAGGAACAGGAAATAGCCTCCAACCCTGAATTCGAACCATTCATTCTCCACATCAGAACCCAGGTAAACCGACTGGTACACCTGATGAATGACCTGCTTGACCTGGGGAGAACGATACCGGCGAACAGTCTGCAGCCGGTGCCTCTTGACAGCGTTTGCCGTGATACACTTGACCTCTGGAAGTCAACCGGAGTTTCTAAAAACAAATGGGGACTTCTCTACAATGACAATGACGATTCACCTGTTCTCGTTTCTGCTGATGCCCTCAAGCTTCAGCAGATATTCTTCAATCTTCTGGAAAATGCCGGCTTTCACACCCCCGTAACCAATAATATTATAGTTCGTCTGTGCAACAAGAACATCCCCGGAGGTATGGCTGTTGCGCAGGTAATCGATCAAGGATCGGGAATACCGGAAGACAAACTTCCCCACGTTTTTGATCCTTTCTACACCGACAGAAAAGGCGGCACCGGTCTTGGGCTGGCTCTCGTCAAGCACTTTGTTGAAAACATGGGGGGATTCGTTCATATATGGAATAACGATCCTCCACCGGGGTGTACCGTGGAAATACGCATCCCGCTTTATCATGAGGAGAAAAAATGAAACCCAATGTTTTGTTGATTGAAGACAACGACGCAACACGCTTCGGCTTTGTGCGCTATTTCTCAAAAGAAGGCTATGAAATCATTGAGGCGGCCTGTCTTGCCGATGCAGTGGCAACGCTGGCAGCCGAGCGGGTAGACATTATTATTCTCGACATCAACCTGCCCGACGGCAACGGCATTGATTTCATTGACACCGCCAGGGTTAACGACTCCTGCATTCCCATCATCGTCATTACCGGCGAGGGCGATATCCCCCTTGCGGTTGAGGCGATGAAACGCGGAGCAGACAACTTCCTGACCAAACCGGTTGATAACGCCGCCCTCGCAGTTTTCATGCGCAAAACACTTGAAATCGGCGTCCTGAAAAAGCAGCAGTCAGCCCGCAAGAGGCTGGAAAAGCGGGATGATATCTTCATCGGCGAAAGCAGGAGCATGCAGGAAATACACGAGTTGGCACTGGCGGCCGCTGCCAGCGACATACCGGTGCTCATTACGGGTGAAACCGGTACCGGCAAGGGGATGCTGGCACGCTGGATTCACCAGCAAAGCGCCCGGGCAGCAAATGAATGCGTGGAACTGAACTGTTCGGGACTGCGGGGTGAAATGCTCTCGCGCGAGATTTTCGGCAACATCAGGGGTGCTTTTACGTCAGCTGATCAGGATCGCAAGGGCTTGATCGACGTTGCCGACCGTGGCACCCTGTTTCTGGATGAAATCGGTGATATGAGCATTGATGTCCAGGCGCAGTTTCTCAAGGTACTGGAAGAAAAATGCTATCGCAGGCTTGGCGACGTGAAATTATTGAAAAGCAATTTCCGGCTCATATGCGCAACCCACCATGACATTACATCATTGGTCAAATCGGGACAGTTCCGCCAGGACCTTATGTACCGCATCAATATGCTGACGCTTCACCTGCCTCCGCTCAGAGAGCGGATGAAGGACCTGCCCGCACTGGTTGCCTTTCTGCTCAAATCACTCGGGTCATCGGATGCAGTGTTGTCCGACGATGTCATGGGAATCCTGCTCGGCTACTCCTGGCCCGGCAACATTCGTGAACTGAGGAACGTGCTCGAGCGCGCCCTCCTGCTCAACCCCCACGGCACGACCCTGCGCCCGGCACACTTCTCCAGCCTGTCCAGCCTGACACATCATCATGTCCAAGCACCCGCTTCACACCAGCGAACCGTCCAGGAAGTTGAAAAAGACCATATCAAATCGGTTCTTGATCAGGTGGGCGGCAACATCGAACTGGCGGCAAAGCGCCTTAACCTGTCGCGAGCCACCCTCTACAGGAGACTGAAACAAGAGCAATAACCTTTTTACCCACCTCACAACCACTCATACTAATCTTCAAAATGAGACGGTATTCTCATCTTGAGACGTCAGCATCCCCCCTTCATTATTTATCTATATGTTTTTACGAGTTTTTTTTACCCGCTAAAACGGCATGAATATTGAGTTCGCTCTGTTCATGCACGCGAATCCACGACAACCTGTTTTTGAGCATGAAGAGTTCAAACCATGCTCCACCCGCATTCTGGTTGTCGACGACGAACCGGCAATCCTTTTCGCCTATCGGAAGCTGATCAAGGCGGAAGGATTCGGAATTGATGTGTGCGATGAACTTGGTGAAGCTTTACAACTAATTAGCTCGTGTCACTATTTCGCAGTCATCACCGACATCCGCCTGTCAGGAAGTGAGAATACCGAAGGGATTGAGCTCCTTCAGGCCGTTCGCGAACAGCAGCCTGACTCGAAAGTAATCGTGGTTACCGGATTCGGCAGCAGCATTCTTGAGCAAAACCTGAGGAAACTCGGAGCTTCGTATTATTTTGAAAAGCCGGTAAAACCGGGCGCCATAATTTCCTTGCTGAGAGCGCTTCATTGCTCGGCACACGAAATCAGTGACGACTTTGACTTTGAACTACTTTTGCCCGAAGAGTCGGAAGCAGAATACCTGTAACTCCATCTCTAACCAAATACCCGGAGACGCACTATGATGTTACCCACGCTCGTAAAAAACTTTCGCGTCGCACTACTGGTACAAACACTCGTATTTTGCCTGTCGTCATACACATATGCGGAGCCGGCTACGTATAAACGAACACTGGAAAAGTACACCTTACCCGACGTCACCCTTATCAATCAGGACGGCAAGAGGGTTCCGTTCAAAAGCATCATGGATAGCAATAAACCGGTGATTCTTGATTTCATCTTCGGCACCTGCACGACGATCTGCCCCGTGCTGTCGGCAGGGTATGTCGGCCTGCAGCAGAAAATGGGGGAAAATAGTACGGGAGTCCATCTGATTTCCATCAGCATTGACCCGGAAAACGATTCGCCTAAAGTCATGAAGGAATATTTGAAACGCTATCGGGCAAAGCCGGGTTGGGATTTCCTGACCGGCTCACGCAAGGACATCGATACGGTCATGCGGGCATTCAACGCCTATATTCCCAACAAAATGTCCCATTACGCCCTGACGTTGATACACCCACCCAAGGCTGACAAATGGATCAGAATTTACGGAATCATGAGCAGTTCCGAGTTTTTTAGTGAAACAAAAAAGGCGGGACTATGATGAGAATACTTTTGTGTATTTTAGTGTGTTTTGCGGCATCACTCGCTACCATTTGCGTCGCCTCTGCCGCTGATTCCCCGGATCAATACCGCCTCGGAGAGCGGATGTATCGTGACGGCCTTCTCTCTGACGGCACTGCGCTCAAAGGATATGTCAGAGGAGATCTGGAGGCTGACGGCACCATTTTTTCCTGTTCCAACTGCCACACCCGCAGCGGGCTCGGCTCAGTGGAAGGACAGGTCACTTCACCACAGATAAACGGCGCATCGTTGTTCAAGCCCCGCTACCTGTTCAAGGACCAGATAAAGAACACGGTTTCCAAAAGTAAGGGTGTAATTCGCAAGGCACCGGCCTTGCGACCGGCATATACCGAAGAAACTCTGGCTGCCGTACTGCGCGGCGGCATCGACCCCACCGGGCGGGAACTGGCGCCGGTCATGCCGCGCTATAATCTGAATGATAAAGACATGCGGATTATGGTCGAATATCTGCAAAATCTTTCCGCCGTTTTTTCACCCGGCGTCACCGACACATCCCTCACTTTTGCCACTATCGTCACCGATGATGTGTCACCAGAGGATCGCCAGGCCATGCTTGCATCCCTTGAAACATTGGTCACCATCAACCAGCAGACCAAAACCCAACGAAAACAGCCCCAGTTTGCCAAAATGTTCCGCATGCTTGACACCGCTTTTTTCCGGAATATTTCAATCAACACCTGGGAATTGAAAGGAGATCCGGCCACCTGGAACGCCCAACTGGATGCGTATTATCAGAAAGAGCCGGTTTTTGCGATTCTGGGGGGGATTTCAAACAAACCATGGCAGCCGATTCATGATTATTGTGAGTCCAGACAGATACCCTGCCTGTTTCCCATCACTGACCTGCCGGTTATTTCAAACACCGGCTGGTATACCTACTACGCATCCAAGGGTTACTTTCAGGAAGGTGAGACAGCCGCCCGCTTTCTGAACAGCAGCATCCGTGACAACGCCGGAAAAAAAGTATTGCAGATCGTACGCAGCACCCCCCAGGGAGAGGCGCTCGCCTCCGGATTCGCATCTGCTTGGAACGAGAACGAGGCCGGACGAGGCACCCTGGCGACCATCAACCTTGGCAAAGATCAAAAGCTGGATACACCTGCACTACAACAGCTACTGCTTCAGCACACCCCTGACAGCGTTGTAATCTGGTCGGGAGATGACACGATAAGCGCCTTGGCAGGGATGCCATCGCAGTCAAATCTGCCGCAGATATTTGTTTCTTCCCGGTATGTGGGGAAAACATTCGCTGCCATTCCGGAAAGAATGCGGGACAAACTGTTCATCACCTACCCATTCCGCTTGCCGGAGGATGAGAAAAAGTTCAAGGGCTATAATGAATTTTTGACGCTCGGAAAACTGAAACAGCCGGATAAAAAACGGATCGCAACCCGTACCTTTTCCATGATCCACATTTTTCTGCAAGGCATGAAGGAATTGAAACTGGACTATTACCGGGACACCTTGCTGGACGTGATCGGGATGCGTCCTGATCAGTATCTGCCGGATTTTGAGCGCTATAGTTTCGGACCGGGTCAACGCTACGCGTCGAAAGGATGCTACATCGTGCAGCTTGACCAGAGTCAGACGCCCCAACTGATAAAAAGAAGTGACTGGGTACTATTTTGATCATTAAGAGCTGATTCAGGGAGATATCAAATTGAGATGCAATTATCATTTTGAGACTGCAATGAACCGCCTGACTGATCAAAATAAAACGTAAGTTCATTATTTTAAAGAGGATATTTTTCATCTTGTTCTTGGTACAGCTATTGCTGGATACAAGTAAATCAATCAACAAATTGTACGTGATCTATATGCAGAATAATCTGTAAGGAGCTCATCATGATAATCACTACTTCCCGAATTATTTCCAGCCTCATGACATTGGTTCTCTGCGTTGTCCTTTCATATGTTCCTGCCAGTGCAGAAACCCTTAACCCGGAAGGAATCAACCCGCACGCAGATGCGCCGCGCAAAAGAATCACCCAGAAACAAAGACTGGCGGCAGCAGAAGCAATGAAAAAACGCAAAGCGGAAATCGAGGCGCGGAAAGCGGTCGAGGCGGCCGGGAAAATTTCTGCGCCCCTGCAGAATACACTTCCTGCCGGTTCTGGGAACACTTCTGACGAAACAGCAAAATAATGTTGACTATATTACCGGGAGGTTTTTCCATGAGACGGTTCATATTATCGATCTTGATTACGCTCTTGATGTTCATTGCTGGAATGAGCATGTCAGCACCAGCAACGTACGCAGCAAATACACCTCCCGGCCCAACGAGCGCCGACCCGGCGGTTCAGCCTGACGGGATTCTGGTGCCGGATGTGTTCGGTTCCACCCCAAACTGGAACCTTACGCCACCACTGAGGAAGTTCATTGACTCTCTGGCGCCATTGGGGTGCAATACTCCGAACAACCTCGGCCAGTGCATTCCAATCGCTGTCCCGGACACGCGGACTTTTCCAGGCTCC
>MGZJ01000015.1:0-45926 GCA_001802645.1 Geobacteraceae bacterium GWC2_53_11
TGCCGATATCACCCTCGCCGATTGCCCCCAGAATCCCGTCGGCAATGGCGTGCAGCAGCACGTCGGCATCGGAATGCCCGAGCAGCCCCTTCTCCCACGGTATATCCACCCCGCCCATGATCAGCTTTCTGCCTTCCACCAAACGGTGAACATCATAGCCGTGCCCGATACGCATAGTTATGCTTCCGCCTTCAGATCCCGCGTCATCAGTTCTATCACCGCCTGACGGGCCGGTTTGTCATCGTGCAGGATCTGGTAGGTCTTCTCAACAATCGGCATCTCGACGCCCAGGCGTTTGGCGAGCTGGAAAACCGATTCGGCGCTTTTTACCCCTTCAGCCACCATACGCATCTCGGCCAGGATGTCGGCCAGTTTCATCCCCTGACCCAGCTTAAAGCCGACTGTGCGGTTGCGGGAGAGGTCGCCGGTGCAGGTCAGCACCAGGTCGCCCATGCCGGCCAGACCGGCAAAGGTTGATGCCTGCGCACCCATGGCCTGTCCCAGGCGGTTCATTTCGGCCAGGCCGCGCGTAATCAGCGCGGCACGGGCGTTGTAACCGAAGCCGAGTCCATCGCAGATACCGGCGGCAATGGCGATGACATTTTTGACCGCTCCACCCAGCTCGACACCGACCACGTCGCTGTTGGTATAAACACGCAAGCAGGGGCAGCTGAAGGCGGCCTGAACACGGCGGGAACTCTCCTCGTTGCGGGAGGCGGCCACGATCAGCGAAGGAAGCTCCTGGGCAACTTCGCGAGCGAAGGTCGGGCCGGACAGCGCCACGTAGCGGGTCAGCGCGGCATCACCGAGCAGTTCGCCGCAGATCTGGGACACGGTCTTCAGTGTTTCCAGCTCAATCCCTTTGGATGCATTGGCGATTATCGCATTGGCGCGGAGGTGCGGAGCAAGCTGCTTCAGCACGCCGCGCATCACCTGCACCGGCGTCACCAACAGAACGATACTGCGGCCAGTGACCGCTTCTTCCAGGTTTCCCGTACAGACAAGAGTCGGGTGGAGGTTGATGCCGGGCAGATAGAGCGAGTTGGTGTGGCTGGAGTTGATTTCTTCAACCAGTTCCGGCTCATAAGCCCATAATGTCGTGTCATTTCCGTTGGCGGCCAGACGGCCGGCCAGGGCTGTTCCCCAGCTGCCGCCGCCGATAACGGCGATCCGCTCTATTTCCGTCGTACCCTCAGTCGTCATAGTCATCGTCCTCAAACCCTTCCTCCAGGCGCGGGTCATACCCCTCAGCAAGCGTCTGCCGGGCGGCGTCCACACTATCCAGCAGCAGCCGCCGGATAAACGGGTGGCGGCAGTCGGGCAAAAAGCCTCCCACGAGACTTAAGGCCGTAGCCAATGTTTTTTGTACCGCACGTTCATCGCCTTCGATCTGCTGCAGGTAATCTGCCGTCAGCAGCAACCTCTTGATGATATCGGCGCGGCGCGGCACGATCAGTTCTTCGCAGCAACGGGCTATTTCCTTCTCCAGAACCTCGGGCGGCATGGTGTCCGAGCTGCTTTCCGCCTCAAGAGCCATGAAACGATCGGCTACGTCATAGAGCGATGCTTCAGTCAGCACCCACCCTTCAAGACCCGGCTCATCAAGGAGGTCGTTGCTGGTAGCAACATAGCCCGGGATCATCTCGACGATATTTTCCAGGTGCGTAAGTTTGAAGCGGGGAACGTACGCTTCCGGTTTCAGGACGTCGGGACGGAACAAACGCATATCGACGTAAAAATCGGGCGGAAGGTAAAAGCCCGCCTCGCGGCTGCGGTGCAGCGCATCCCGCAGTGCCGCCAGCGCATAATCGTGTTCCACCGGCGACAGCATCTCTCCACCGGCAACATCTTTGAGGATGTGGCCGTATTCTTTGTCATCCTTCATGCGATAGCTGATGGCGTTGAGCATGCCGTCAGTTTCGCCGGTCAGGATGAGCATGGCGGCATACGCATGCTCATCGATCCGCCAGGAAAACCAGAGGGTGCGTGAACCGTAAAAATCGACCGGCCCGGCATATACTTCATGGAAGGGGAGTGGTTGCTGAAAGGCGTGGGGGAGTTCAAGTGGTTCACGGATGCCGGTAAACGAAAGCCGCCGGATGCTGCGCCTGATCAGGTCGGCCTGCTCCCCCTCGAAGCGCGCTTTCGCACGGGTCAGGACATCAAGGGCATAGCCGCTTCTGGTACGCCCCAACGCAAGTATCGCTGTTCGAACAACCTCTTCTTTTTCAAAGGAGAGCAGGATTTCCAGGAGCGCCGCAGCTTCGGCAGAAGCGGTATCGGACAGACTCTGAATCATCCGTTCACGAAACTCGTCCGCCACATCGAGAAAACTGTCGACAAAGCGAACCAGCCCGCGTTCGCCGTCGCTAAGGCAGTCGGCGACAAACCCTTCCAGCGTGGGAGAACCGTACCCGGTCATTGAGGCAAAGGGCGGGGCGGTGACATCGACCCCGCTGTCATGCAGGACATCCAGCAGGGCCAGCTTGCCGTCTTCTTCAAGGTCTTTACGTTGCAGGGTTATCTGGATGAGCTGGTCCATCCAGGCCGAGGCGTCAAAAAAATCCAACATGCAGGTGTAACGATACAGTGCGGTGCCGTTCTGCTCGCGCCACAATTTACGAACGAGCGGTTTGAGTGCCCGTTTGCCGGACTTCTGCAAGCGTCGGCCGATGCGCTCCATCTGCTCACCGGTCAGGTCATCCCGCTTGAGAAAGTCCAGCAACCGGTTGATACGGCGCCGTTCGCGCAGGGTTTTGTCTATGTTGAGGGCCAGGGTCATCTATGCTTCCGTTTCTTCAGTCCCTTCATCCCCGCTGATGTCTTCGCCTTCCTCTTCATCCTTCTCGGCCAGACGGGCGACAGCCACTACCTTCTCGTTATCCTCGGTGTTCATCAGCGTGACGCCCTGGGTATTGCGGCCGATGACGGAGAAACCGGACACCGGTACGCGCAGGATCTTGCCCTGATCGGTGATGACCATCAGGTCGTGGTCGTCGGCGACCTGCATGACGTTGACCACGGAGCCGTTCCGCTCGGTCGTCTTGATCGTGATGATCCCCTTGCCGCCGCGTGACTGGTCGCGGTATTCGTCCAGATCGGTACGTTTGCCGTAGCCGTTTTCGCAAACGGTGAAGATGGTCGAGCCGACCGCCGTGTTGTCAACGATCTCCATGCCGATCACCCGGTCATCTTCGGCCAGGTTCATACCGCGCACCCCGCGGGTGACGCGGCCCATCGGACGGACGTCTTCTTCGTTGAAGCGGATCGCCTTGCCGTTGCGCGACCCCAGGAAGATATCCTTGCTGCCGTCGGTCAGGGCCACGGAGATCAGCTTGTCGCCGTCATCCAGGTTGACGGCGATGATGCCGCCGCTCCGGACGTTGGAGTAATCAACCAGTGGCGTCTTCTTGACCACGCCGCGTTGAGTGGCCATGAACAGGAAGGTGTTCTCGCTGAACTCCTTGACCGGCAAGATGGTGGTAATTTTTTCGCCTGCCGAGACGTTGACCAGATTGACGACCGCCTTCCCTTTGGTGGTGCGGCTTCCTTCCGGAATTTCGTAGACCTTGAGCCAGTACATGCGCCCGGCATCGGTAAAGCAGAGAAGATAGTCCTTGGTCGAGGCGATGAAGAGCTGCTCGACAAAATCCTCCTCTTTGGTCTTCATACCGGTTTTGCCCTTGCCGCCGCGCCGCTGCGAACGGTACAGGTCAACGGCGCTCCGCTTGATGTAGCCGGTGTGCGAAATGGTGACCACCATCTCTTCGTCTTCGATGGTGTCTTCCAGCGAGATATCGGCGCTCTGATCGGCAATCTCGGAGCGGCGCTTGTCGCCAAAACGCTCACGGATTTCGGTCAGTTCGGCAACGATGATCTTGAGAATTTCAGTGTCGGAGGCCAGAATCTCCCGCAGACGGGCGATCAGTTTCATGATCTCTTCGTACTCGGCGATGATCTTGTCACGTTCGAGACCGGTCAGGCGTTGCAGTCGCATTTCCAGAATCGCCTGAGCCTGAATATCGGACAGCTGTACGTCATGCTCGTACCCTGCCGGACGGGGGAGGTTCAGTTTAGCCAGATAGGCCGGATCGGCAAACTTCCCTTCAATCAGACCCTGTTTCGCTTCCGGAGGAGTTTTGGACTCACGAATCAGTTCGATGACCGCATCGAGCCAGTCCAGAGCAATCTTGAGACCTTCCAGAATATGGGCTCGTGCCAGCGCTTTCTTCAACTCGAAGTTGGTACGACGGGTGACGACCTCACAGCGATGCTCGACGAAACAGTCCATCATCTCGCGCAGGGTCAGCACCCGCGGACGGTTGTGGACAATGGCCAGCATGATGATGCCGAAAGACACCTGCAACTGGGTCTGCTTGTAGAGCTGGTTGAGCAGCACTTCGGCATTTTCGTCCCGCTTGACTTCAATGACGACGCGCATGCCCTGGCGGTCGGATTCGTCGCGGATCTCGGTGATCCCCTCGACCTTTTTCTCCTTGACCAGCTCGGCGATCTTTTCGATCAAGCGGGCCTTGTTGACCTGATAGGGGAGTTCGGTGACGATAATCGCCTGGCGCTCCGAACGCTTGGAAGCTTCCACATGGGCTTTGGCACGGATCTGGATGATACCGCGACCGGTGCTGTAGGCCGACCTGATCCCCTGACGGCCATAGATAGTGGCGCCGGTGGGAAAGTCCGGACCCGGCACCAGCTCCAGCATCTCTTCGAAGGTGATATCCGGGTTATGGATCGTGGCGATGATGCCGTCAATAATCTCGCCAATGTTATGGGGCGGGATATTGGTGGCCATGCCGACCGCAATGCCGGTCGAACCGTTGATCAGCAGGTTCGGGAACTTGGACGGCAGAACCGTCGGCTCCAGCATCTCATCGTTGTAGTTGGGCGCCATGTTGACGGTTTCTTTGTCCAGATCCGCCAGCAGCTCGTGGGTGAGGTGGCGCATACGGATTTCGGTGTAACGCATGGCGGCCGGCGAGTCACCGTCAACCGAACCGAAGTTACCCTGGCCGTCAACCAGCATGTAGCGCAGTGAGAAATCCTGGGCCATACGGACGATGGTGTCATAGGCCGCCGTATCGCCATGTGGATGGTACTTACCGATAACATCACCGACCACACGAGCCGATTTCTTGTACGGCTTGTTGTAGTCATTGCCCATGTCATACATGGCGTACAGGCAGCGCCGATGCACCGGCTTGAGGCCGTCGCGTACGTCCGGCAGGGCCCGGCCGATGATGACCGACATGGCATAGTCCATGTACGAGCGTTTCATCTCATCTTCAATATTAACCGATATCTTGTTGATTGGGATTTCCGTTGGGGTCTGCATTGGTACCTCGTATCAGCTTTTTCTCATCAATCGATGAGACGTTATGATTATGGTTGAATTTGACTTTAAATATCCAGGTTGACGACGTTCAGCGCATTCTTCTCAATAAAATTGCGGCGAGGCTCAACCTGGTCGCCCATCAGAACCGTAAAAATCTCGTCCGACTCAACGACATCCTCAATCTTGACCTGCAGCAGCACACGATTCTCCGGGTTCATGGTGGTTTCCCAGAGCTGTTCCGGGTTCATCTCTCCCAGACCTTTGTAACGCTGGATTGCCAGACCTTTTTTGGCGTTTTCAAGGAAGAATGTCAGCAGATCCTGATGGTTGGTGGTTTCAAACAGTACCTTGCCCCCCTCCTGCTCGACGAAGGCCCGGCCATCGGCCATTGTTTCAACGACCCGGCGGTGGTTATCCACCAGCAGCTCGTATTCGTGCGTGGAAAGCACCGACAGCACCTGCTGGTCAATGATGGAGCGGATGTTGCCGATGCGGAAGGTAATACGCTCTTCTTCGATCTGGTACTCGGAACCTTCCGCCAGCGCCTTCATCCCCTCCAGATGCGGCTCAAACTGGGTCAGTTCTTCCAGGCCAGCCGGCACGTTACTGCGGATGACAATAGAGAGCAGTTCTGGAGAAATCCCCTTCTTGACGACCTTGTCGAAGATGGCGCGGTTTTCGATGAACTGCTTGATGACCGGGATGATCTGCTTGCCAGTGTAGGTCCGGTCCCCTTTTTCCAGGCGCAGGATCAGGTCTTCGGCACCTTCTTCGAGCAGGAAGGCCTGCATGGCGTGCTCGTTGCGCAGATACTGTTCCCGTTTGCCCCGCTTGACCTTGTAGAGCGGCGGCTGGGCGATGTAGAGGTGCCCGCGCTCGATCATCTCGCGCATGTTGCGATAGAAGAAGGTCAAGAGCAGCGTCAGGATGTGCGAACCGTCCACGTCGGCGTCAGTCATGACAATGATGCGGTGATAGCGCAGCTTGGCGATATTGAAGTCGTCCTTGCCGATGCCGGTACCGAGCGCCGTGATCAACGTGCGAATCTCCTGCGAGGAGATCATTTTGTCGAAACGCGCTTTCTCGACGTTGAGGATCTTACCCTTGAGCGGCAGGATCGCCTGGTTTTTGCGATCGCGCCCCTGTTTGGCCGAACCACCGGCGGAATCACCTTCGACCAGGTACAGTTCGCAGAGCGCCGGATCTTTTTCCTGGCAGTCGGCCAGTTTACCCGGCAGTCCGCCCATGTCCAGGGCACCCTTGCGGCGGGTCAGGTCGCGGGCCTTGCGGGCCGCTTCACGGGCACGCGCCGCTTCGATCGACTTGTTGAGGATATCCCTGGCGATCTTGGGGCTTTCTTCCAGATAGACACCGAGGCGTTCGTTCAAGAGTGATTCCACATACCCCTTGACTTCGGAGTTGCCCAGCTTGGTCTTGGTCTGCCCTTCGAACTGAGGCTGCGGGATCTTGACCGAAATGACGCAGGTCAGACCTTCGCGCAGGTCGTCACCGGACACGGTGACCTTCTCGTTCTTAAGCAGATTATTGGCCGCAGCGTAAGCGTTCATGGTACGGGTCAGCGCAGCCTTGAAGCCGGCCAGATGGGTGCCGCCCTCGTGGGTGTTGATGTTGTTGGCAAAGGCGAATATTTTCTCGTCGTAGGAGTCATTGTACTGCATGGAGACTTCCATCTCCACGCCACCTTTTTCACCCTTGAAATACATCGGTTTGGGGTTGATGACGACCTTGTTGCGGTTCAGGTATTCGACGAAGGAGTTGATCCCCCCCTCGTAATGGAACTCGTGAAATTTGCCGTCAACCCGCTCGTCAGTAATCTTGATCTTTACACCGGCATTCAGGAACGCCAGCTCACGCAGACGCTGGGAGAGGACATCGAAGGAGTATTCGGTTGTCTCAAAGATTTCCTCGTCCGGCATGAAGGTAATTTTGGTGCCGCGCTTCTTGGTCTCTCCGGTTTGTTCCAGGGGAGCAAGCGGATCACCGCGTCGGTAGGATTGGCGGAAAACCTTGCCGTCACGACGGATCTCAAGTTCAAGCCATTTGGAGAGCGCATTGACGACCGAGACGCCGACGCCGTGCAGACCGCCGGATACCTTGTAGGAATCGTTGTCGAACTTGCCGCCGGCATGCAGCACCGTCAGGACGACTTCTGCGGCCGATTTTCCCTCGTTCGGCATAATATCGGTCGGAATGCCGCGACCGTTGTCGATAACGGTTATCGAGCCGTCGGTGTTGATGGTTACGGTAACATCGTCACAGTAACCGGCCAGTGCCTCGTCAATTGCGTTATCGACAATTTCGTACACTAGATGATGGAGACCGGCGCTGGATGTGGAGCCTATGTACATGGCCGGGCGCTTGCGGACTGCGGCCAGTCCCTCCAGAACCTTGATGCTGTCGGCGCCGTATTCTTCGCTGCTGTGCGTAACGTTTTCCTGTTCACTCATGCGGTTAATTTCCTTCAAACGTCAGATTGCCGTCTTCGACATGAAAGACGGCGCAGTGTTGGGTGGCCTCCAGCAATGCCGGAGACCGTTCCGTTGTTGTGATAAACACCTGTATTTCTCTTGATGACAAAAACTCCATCAGGTTATGGTTCCTGCGCGCATCAAGCTCGGAGCTCATGTCATCCAGGAGCAGGAGCGGCGCTTCGCCGAAGATGTCCTGCAGGTTATCCATTTCAGCCATCTTGAGCGCCAGGACAAAACTTTTCTGCTGCCCCTGCGAACCGAATGCCTTGAGCGGCCGCTCATCCAGTTCAAGCGTCAGATCGTCCCGGTGCGGCCCGGCGGTTGTTGTCCCGTAACGCTCGTCGGAGCGCTGCTGCCGTTTGAATAACTCCAGCAGCTCTTCGCGAATATGTTCCCGTAGGGCCGTCTTAACCCCGTCAGGATGATAGCTGAGGCGTGCCGTTTCACCAATGCCCGCAATGGTGGCGTAATACCTGCCGAGCTTGTCGTCCAGGACGGTCACAAATTTCAGACGCCGCTCAATAACTTCCGCTCCCGTTTCAGCAAGCTTTTCGGTCCAGATATCCAGGCCGCTTTTGTCAGGGCTTTTCAACAGGTGGTTGCGCTGTTTCAGGATCCGTTGATAGGAGTGCCAACAGTGCAGGTACCCGATATCACCCATATAAACCGCCCGGTCGAGATACCGGCGCCTCGATTCAGGCCCCATTCTGACCATGCCGGTGTCGTCGGGGGAAAACACCACTGCATTCAGCTTGCCATGCAGTTCAGAAGCCTTATGAACTGCTTTGCCGTCTATTTCAACTTTACGACCGGCTGATTCAACAACCAGCCGTAATTCATTCTGAATACCGCCCGATGCAACCGTCCCACGTATTTGCGCACGCTGCTCACCATGTCTGACCAGCTCAGGTAATCGTGATGTTCTGAAGGAGCGGGGACTTCCCAGTAAATAAATCGCTTCCAGCAGATTTGTTTTGCCCTGACCATTGAGTCCGTACAGAAGATTGAACCTTTCACCCGGTTCAATCTGAACGGAACTGACATTCCTGAAATCGGCAACCGCCACGGAACAAAGACGCATCAGCCGCTGTTAGAGCCTCATCGGCATAATGACGGCAAGGAAACTGTCGGAATTTTCCGGAACGATAATTGACGGAGAAAGCTCATCCTTGAATTTCATTTCAACCCGCTCGGTTTCAGCTACGGCAAGAACGTCCAGCAGGTAGCGGGCATTGAATCTGACCGAAATTGGTTCTCCCGAATAGGCAACGTCCAGCTCTTCCATGGCGTCTCCCAGTTCCGGATTGCTGGAAGAAATTTTAATACCGCCGGACGAGATTTCCAGCATGATACCCTTGAATTTTTCGCTGGAAAGAATCGCCATACGACGAACTGAATGGCTGAAGTCTTCCTTGTTGACTGTCACTACCTGCGTGTTCGAAGCGGGAATTACCCTGTTATAATCGGGAAATTCTCCATCAACAAGACGCATGACCATGTATGAATCGCCCCGTTTTATGACAGCGCTGTTATCCATAAAACCGAACAGGAGCATACCCCCTTCTTCATCGGTGATCTTTTTCATCTCATACACGCCTTTTTTCGGCAGGATGACACCTTTGAGAAGTTCGGGTCCGGCGGATCCTTTGAGGTTACCTGAAGCTATGGACAGACGGTGCCCGTCTGTAGATACCATTTTAAGACAGTTACTGCCGTCAGAACGGACTTCCACTTTGGTAAAGATACCGTTGAGGTTGTACTTTGTTTCATCGGTACAAATGGCATACGCAGTTTTTTCAATCATACTGCGCAGTAGAGCTGATTCAATTTCAAAGAGATTTTCTTCTTTTACATCAGGAAAGTAAGGAAATTCGTCCGAAGATAATCCGACAATATTAAACTGAACTTTTCCGCATTTTATTTCGACCCAATCATTGTCTTTCGTTAAAAAAGAAATCTGCTGATTAGGTAATTCCTTTACAATCTCATACAGTTTCTTCGCAGATACTGTTATTTTTCCCGTGCTGATAACTTCAGCTGCATAGCTGCTTTTCATTCCTACTTCCAGATCAGTAGCTGTAACGAGAAGTGAAGTTTCAGTAGCTTCAAGAAGAACGTTTGATAAAATGGGCATTGAGGTTCGTTTTTCGACTATTCCCTGAATTTTTTGCAGCGACTTCAGGAATTGCTCTTTTTCAATTTTGAATTCCATGTACGCTCCCTTATTACTGTTAGTATGTTTATAAAAGATTTAAAACCTTGTAGTACTTTGTTGGTCCTGTGGAAACAGGGGATAATCCGCTAACCTTCTTGAATATAATGAGTAATAAGCAGGTAAGGTCTGTGTATGGAAAACGGTAAAATATGCTCTTTTACACAAGTGGTAAAATTATCAACAGTTGTCAACACCCTATCAACAGGTTTTCCTATTTAAGGAGAATTCGCTTAATTTCATCAATAATTTTAGATAGCTTCGGCTCTTCAGCCAGTGCTTTATCAATTTTCTTAAAAGAATGAATAATTGTAGAATGATCTTTTCCGCCAAACTTCAAGCCGATATCAGGATAGGATGATTTTGTCATATCCCGGCAGAGCCAGATGGCAATTTGACGTGCGAGTACGATATTTTTTAATCGTTTATCTGATTTTAATTCAACCAGTTTTAAATCGAAATATTCAGCAACAGATTTTTGAATTAGTTCTACAGTTATTTCTTTATGCCTGTCGCCCAGGATATCTTTGAGATTTTCCTTCGCCATTTCCAGTGTAACCGGAACATTCTGTAGACTGCTGAACGCTCCCAATCGGATGAGCATTCCTTCAAGTTCACGGATGTTTCTGGTATCGCTTGAGGCTAGGAAGTAATACACATCCTCCGGGAAAAAGACTCTGGTCACTTCTGATTTCTTTTTCAAGATGGCTATTTTAGTTTCTACGTCAGGCGGTTGAATATCGGCAATAAGACCCCATTCGAAACGGGATCTCAAGCGTTCTTCCAGGTCGGAAATTTCACGTGGAAACTTATCCGAGGTAATCACGATCTGCTTATGGGCATCATGCAACGCGTTAAACGTGTGAAAAAACTCTTCCTGTGTGCCGGTTTTTCCGGATATGAACTGGATATCATCAACCAGAAGTACATCTACGTTTCTAAAACGGTTCCTGAATACATCCATCTTTTTTAAACGAAGATGATTGACCATTTCATACATGAATTTTTCGGCAGAACAGTAGCATACGTTCAATTCCGGTGATTTTTCACGAATCGTGTGGCCAATGGAATTCAAGAGGTGACTTTTTCCAAGACCGACGCCGCCATAGATAAAAAGAGGGTTATAGGTATCTGCCGGGTTATTGGCTACTGCCATTGCCGCTGCATGGGCAAATTGATTACCGGTTCCGCTTACAAAAAGGTCAAAGGTATATTTTTGATTGAGCGGCGTAAATACCTGTTCAAAAGGGATGTTTTTGAAGGCGGTGGGCTCGGCTTCGTTTTTGCTGACAAAATCTTCCGAGATGTACGGTTGGTGCTCCTCATCTGCTCTGATAATAAAGTTGAGAGTAACCGCATTTCCGGACGTAGCGGTGAGCGCTCCGGTCAGAACTTTTAGATAATGGTCTTCCAGCCATTCTTTAATGAATGAATTTGGAACCGTCAAATATACCGTAGAACCGTCATGGTGGCTGTAATGAACCGGTTTTATCCAGGTGCCGAAATCAGCCTCAGACATGACTTTTTCTATATTTTCAGTTGCTTGTTGCCATGCATCTAACATCAGTAAAAATCACAATCATGGTAGTATTGGTTATCAACATCTCAATGAGTCATGTAACTGCTACAAGAGTAAGCGCATTTTCATCTTTGTAACTGATGTTGCAAGGAGTTTTCAACATCATTGTCAACAGCTGTGGAAAACTATTTTAATACACAAAAACAAGCAGTTAACGTATATTTAGGATAGAATTAGACTTGTTGAAGGTGTTGGAGAATACCAGAGCCAACCCTCTTTTTCAAGGCAAATCAATGGTAAAGGCCCCAAAGGGGATATAATATAAAACTTGACACGGCAAGGGAGTTGTGTTTAATAACCCATTTCCTGAAAAATAATTTTGTAGAGGTAAATCAAGATGAAAAGAACTTATCAGCCAAGCAACACTTCACGCAAACGTACCCACGGTTTTCTCGTAAGAATGGCCACCAAGAATGGCCGGCTTGTTATTAAGCGCAGAAGAGCAAAAGGGCGCAAAAACCTGTCTGTAAGAATCGCAGCAAAATAATTTCAGAACGTACGTGATTGCTGATGCGGCGGCCACATATCCAAAGACAGCACGTCTGCGGAAGCGACCTGAATTTCTTCGGCTCGCTTCCGCAGAACATAAATCTTCAGTACGTGGTTTTCTTGTTGTGTGGAGTGAAAACAACCTTCAGATAGCTCGGCTTGGTATCACGGCAAGTAAGAAAACCGGCTGTGCTGTTGTTCGTAACCGGGTTAAGCGATATCTACGCGAGTTCTTCAGGCATAATCGCTTGGATATGTTGCCTGTGGATGTTAATGTTATCGCGCGACGAGAATCGGCACAAATGACGTATCCCGATGTAGTTCGGGAACTCACTAAAGCCTTCCGGTTTATAGGCGTTTCCTCATGTTCAAGAGCTGCTTGCTCCTTGTAATCAGGTTGTATCAGAAGATTATTTCGCCGCTTCTTCCGCAGACCTGTCGCTTTTATCCCTCCTGTTCCGAGTATTCCCGAGAGTCATTAATTCGGCATGGTGCTGCCAGGGGTTTGCTGCTTACCTTCGTAAGAATATGTAAGTGTCATCCATTTCATCCGGGCGGCCATGATCCGGTCCCCTAACATAACAGATATATAGTATTCAGGAGCTACGATGGAAAAGCGCGCTGTTATAGCTGTAGGTCTTTCAATTGCTGTTTTTTATCTGTTTTCCATGCTGTTCGGGCCGGAAAAACAGAAGATAGATCCTTCCGCAGCTTCGAAGGCAACTCCTGTGGTAAGTGATTCTGCGGCAAAATCACCGCAGCAAGCCATGCCTCAAACTCCCGCACCTGTCATCGGACAGCCTCTTTCGGCAAATACTCCTCAAAAAGATATCAGTGTAGAAACCGATCTCTATACCGCACAGTTTTCTTCACGTGGCGGGAGTCTAAAGAGCATGACTCTTAAAAACTACCGTGAAGAAAATATACCAACTGCACATAAAGTTATTCTTGGAAGCGATGCCGACCCGAATGTATATTCGTTTTCAACAAGAGCTTCCGGCATTAATCTTCCTGACAATACCGTATTTACTTCAGATACGGATGGAATTACTGTTGATAAAAGCGGTTCTCGTCAGCTTACTTTTAACTATATTTCCGGGCAGGGGTTTACGGTCCGCAAGATATATACCTTTACCTCGGGCTCATACGGAATCAAGCTTGAAACCCAGGTATTTAACAATTCCGCCGCTCCTCTGGTTGGTGGTATCCAGCATGTAATGACCTATCCGGCTGAGCCGAAAGTTAAAAATAACCGTTTTGATACTGCCGGAGCATACCTTTTTTCAGACAACAGTATTCAGGCAAACAAGATCAAGGATGTTGCCACGGCGTCTAAACGCTACGACAAGTCAATTTTATGGTCGGGCTTTGCCGATAAGTATTTCCTGAATGCAATTCTGAGCGAGAAAAACAGCATTGCCACCGTTGAGTTAAAAAAGAATGGCGCCGGTTTTTTTGAATCTATTGTTTCTTCTCCCCAGTTTACTCTCAATCCCGGTCAATCCGTCAGTGTCGCTCATCGTCTGTTTGTCGGCCCCAAAGATATCGATATTCTTAAAGCCCAGGGGAACTCGCTGGAGCAGTCTCTCGACCTGGGCTGGTTTACGGTAATTGCTAAACCGCTACTGTACACGCTGAAGTTCTTTTACAACTATGTCGGCAACTATGGTGTTGCCATCATCATCATAACTATTATTCTCAAAGTATTATTTTTCCCGCTGACCCATAAAAGCTACAAGTCGATGAAGGGGATGCAGAAAATCCAGCCCGAAATGACGAAGCTTCGGGAAAAATACAAAGATGATAAAGATGCCATGAACAAGGCGGTCATGGAGTTGTACCGCGATCACAAGGTAAACCCGATGGGTGGTTGTCTGCCCATGGTAGTACAGATTCCGGTCTTCTTTGCGCTTTATAAATCTCTGATGTTTTCTATTGAGCTCCGTCATGCCCCGTTCTTTTTATGGGTTACCGATCTGGCTGACAAAGACCCCTATTATGTTACGCCGGTCATTATGGGCATTACCATGTTCATTCAGCAGAAGATGACCCCTTCTCAAATGGATCCCATGCAGCAGAAGATGATGCTGGCTTTGCCGGTAGTATTTACCTTCATGTTTCTCAGTTTCCCCTCAGGATTGGTACTGTACTGGCTGGTCAACAACGTGTTAACGATCGGTCAGCAGATGTACATCAACAAGCTGGTAAAAGATTAGTCTGCGGGCTCTGGAGTAACGCATCATGTATATCCGCGATACCATAGCGGCTGTCAGCACCCCTCCCGGTAATGGCGGTATCGGTATTATTCGTGTAAGCGGCGATCAAGCCGCTGCAGTCGGAAATGCTGTATTCAAACCTGTTTATGACGGTGGCCTTGTGAGCCACCGTTTTTCTTTTGGCACTATCACCGATCCGGTTACAGGAGTGGCGGTTGATGAAGCCATGGCGGTGTATATGCGCGCGCCCCGCTCATATACTCGCGAAGATATTCTTGAACTTCATTGCCATGGCGGGTGGCTGGTTGTCGAAAAAGTTCTGGCACTGGTTCTCTCTTGCGGAATACGCTTGGCTGATCCGGGCGAATTTACCCGCCGGGCATTTCTCAATGGCCGGATTGATCTGATTCAGGCTGAAGCGGTCATGGATATAATTTCCTCCAAAAGCGAATCAGCTCTCCAGTTGGCCCAGACGCAACGTGAAGGCGTCCTGTCAAAACGTATCGAAGATGTTCGCGGTTACCTGATTCGCGCCCTTGCTCTGGTTGAAGCGTATATTGATTTTCCCGACGACGATCTGGGCGAAACCGATGTGGAATCAATACGCGCCTCGGTCGGTGAGGCGCAGCGTATCATTACCGGGTTGCTCTCGACGTTTGAAGAGGGGCGGGTCATGCGGGACGGCATATCTGTTTTGATTGTCGGCAAACCGAACGCCGGAAAATCAAGTCTGCTTAACCGGTTGCTGAATGAGAACAGGGCGATAGTAACGCACATTCCCGGCACCACCCGTGACATTATAGAAGAGACGGTCACTTTCGAAGGGTTGGCGGTCAGACTGCTTGATACGGCTGGTATTCGTCACACCGACGATCTGGTTGAGCAGGAAGGAATCAGCAGGGCGCTGGCGAAAATCCCGCAGGCGGATCTTATTCTTGCCGTTTTTGACGCATCTCGCGAGTTCGGGCAGGAGGATCAATTGATCTATGATGCCTTGACTGGTCACAGAACGATCGCGGTGCTTAACAAGACGGACCTTCCCCGGCAACTTGTCCTTCCCGATGAGGGCCGTTTTCTTGCTCAGACCGGAATTGTCGCACTAACGGGGGATGGCGTTGATCAGCTTAAACAGGTTGTCTGTAAGCAGTTTCTGCGTTCAACAGCCTCGGATTCCCGTGAATTTGTCGCTCTCTCACGTGCCCGCCACCGTGATGCATTGGTATCAGCCCAGCAAAACCTGCAGCAATTTTCCAGCGGTCTTCGTGATCGCAACCTGGAACTCCTCGCGCTGGACCTGCGGAGCGCTCTTCAGGCGGTCGGTTCTGTTGTCGGTCAGACCGCTACGGACGAGGTGCTCGACCACATATTCTCTTCATTCTGTATCGGTAAATAACGCCATGTTTCACGTGGAACATATCCGGGAAAGTGGATTGTACTCATGATGACTTATGATCAGACATACGATGTAATTGTTGTTGGTGCCGGACATGCCGGGTGTGAAGCCGCGCTTGCTGCGGCTCGTATGGGATGCCGCACGATGCTTTTGACAATCAATCTCGACGCCATTGCCCTTATGTCGTGTAACCCTTCAATCGGCGGCTTGGCAAAAGGGCATCTGGTTAAAGAGATTGATGCCCTTGGCGGAGAGATGGCAAAGAATATCGATGCCACCGGCATACAGTTTCGGATACTCAACACCAAAAAAGGACCGGCAGTAAGGGCTTCCCGTGCCCAGGCCGATAAGCAGCTCTATCGGCTACGTATGAAGCGGGTTCTGGAACAACAGAATAACCTCGACCTTAAACAGGGTGAGGTTACTGCTCTCTATCTGGAAGATGGTGAACTTCGCGGCGTTGATCTCAAATCCGGCATTCGCTTCCTTTCCCGAACGGTTGTCGTTACGACCGGCACGTTCATGCGTGGCCTTATCCATATTGGACTGAACAATTATCCTGGGGGGCGTGCCGGTGATCAACCTTCCATAGGCCTCTCGGATCATATGCGGGCACTCGGCTTTCAGGTCGGGAGGCTCAAGACCGGAACGCCTGCCCGTCTTGATGCCCGATCGATTGACTTCACCAAACTGGAAACCCAATTCGGAGATGATCCGCCCCAGCCATTCTCCTTTTCGACTGACCGTATCATCATGCAGCAGGTGCCGTGCCACATTGCCTATACCAACCCGCATTCGCATGACATTATCCGTTCCGGCCTTGACCGTTCTCCACTGTATTCCGGCATCATTGAGGGGATTGGTCCTCGTTACTGCCCGTCCATTGAAGACAAGGTCGTACGCTTTCCCGACAAGGATCGTCACCAGACGTTTATTGAACCGGAGGGGCTTGATACCGTAGAGGTGTACCCAAGCGGCATGTCTACATCGCTCCCCATTGATATCCAGATTGCATTCTACCGTTCAATCGTCGGCCTCGAACGGGTTGAAATAATGCGTCCTGCCTATGCCATCGAGTATGATTATGTCGATCCGATTCAGCTGCATAGTTCACTGGAAACGAAGGTGCTTAAAAATCTGTTCCATGCCGGCCAGATCAACGGTACCTCCGGATATGAAGAGGCAGCAGGGCAGGGACTTGTTGCCGGTATCAACGCTGCGCTTCGTGTGCAGGGGCGAGAGTCGCTTGTGCTGGGGAGAAGTGAGGCCTATATCGGCGTCATGATTGACGACCTGGTAACGCTCGGCACGAAAGAGCCATACCGGATGTTCACATCCCGCGCCGAGTACCGGTTGTTGCTGCGTGAAGATAATGCCGACCTTCGGCTCCGTGAAATCGGTTATCAATTGGGTCTTGTCGATGAACAAGAGTTTGCCCGTTTCTCTGAAAAGCGGAGCAAAATAGCTGTAGAGCTGGAACGTATAGCCGCGACCCGATTGCAGCTCTCCGAGCATGAACGTGAAGTCCTTGCCCGGCTTGGTATAGCAGATATTCAGAAGGGCACGACGCTGGAGCATCTGCTCAAAAGGTCTGATATCTGCTATGACGACCTGGCTGAACTGGGACACGTTCCACGTGAAACATCTGCCGTAATATGCGAGCAGGTCGAAATTCAGACGAAATACAGGGGCTATATTGATCGGCAACTGGAGCAGGTCGAGCAGGCCAAGAAGCTTGAATCAACGATCATTCCTGCCGATCTTGATTATGTATCGGTAAAAAGCCTGACAACCGAGGTTCGTGAAAAACTTTCAAAGTACAGGCCTGATACACTTGGTCAGGCATCCCGCATTCCAGGTGTCACCCCAGCTGCCATTTCAATTCTCTCCATATCGTTGAAATCATCATCCTGGAAGGGTAATGACGAACAATGCATTCAATAATAGGTGACATAGTAGAGCAGGAAGCCCAATCAATGGGGTTATCGCTTTCCGAACAGGAAATCGGGTCTTTTGAATTGTATGCTGCCGAACTGAAAAAGTGGAACAGTAAGGTAAATCTTACCGCGATAACAAAAGACAAAGAGATTGCTGTTAAACATTTCGTTGATTCCCTTACGCTTGCTCCGTATATAACGGCAGATGATCGACTTCTCGATATCGGATCAGGTGCCGGCCTTCCGGTAATACCTTTGAAAATAATAAAACCTGACGTTCCGATGGTCTCGGTGGATGCAGTGGCAAAAAAGATCCATTTTCAACGTCACATTATCCGCGTCTTGAATTTGCAGCATATCGAAGCGGTTCATGCGCGCATCGAAGATCTGCATACGACGCATCGTCATTCATTCAGCATCATCACTTCGCGTGCATTTACCCGTCTTGATCGCTTTGTTGATTTGGCATCTCCGCTCCTTGCAGATAACGGGATGCTGATTGCAATGAAGGGGGGGGAGGCTGAGGGTGAAATTGCCGAGAGTGACGATGCTGTCAGCAAACATGGCTTTACAATTACGTCGGTACACCACTATACATTGCCTCATAACATGGGTGAGCGGGTGCTGACATTCATAAAAAGGGACAAAGCCGCATAAAACAAGGGCTCGGAAGGCGCTCTGTCAAAAACGCCTTCTGGAGCTCGAATTGGCTTTGCGAAATAGTGAGGGCAGTGTTTTCTTTGTTTTGCGGTTATAGGCGTTTTTAGGGCCGATTAGCCCGAATTGCTGCTTTTTAGATGAAAATGACCGAGAATAAGTTGCAGATGTAAAGAATCTGCACTAGAGTAATCAACCGCATTTGTTTTGCATGAAAACGTGAACGGAAAATACGGGGTTGAGACAGTTGATGGACGTCCGCATATATTATGAAGATACCGATGCCGGTGGCGTCGTGTATCATGCCAATTACATCAAGTTTATGGAACGGGCGCGGACAGAGTATTTTCGCAGTCACGGTTATTTTGTTGCCGAGCTTGCGGAGAACGGTTTCATATTTCCGGTGGTACGGCTGGAGATCGATTTCAAATGTCCGGCGCTTCATGATGATCTTCTTTCCGTCTCAACCACACCGACTCGGGTCGGTGGTTCTTCGGTAACGTTCTGCCAAAAAATAGTACGGCAGCATGACGGCAAGCTCCTGGTTGAAGGGTTGGTCACGCTGGCCTGCATAAGTTCCGAGTTGAAAGCCCGGCGGATACCGGCTGACATACGCGCAATGCTTGAAAACGAATTGGAAAAAGCGGCATGAAGATGCCAGGTACGAATATAATTGAGCGGGCCGAAGCGCTCGATCTGCTGCTCAATGGCAACCTGCTTGACCTTGGTAAGAGAGCTGATGCCATCAGGCAACGGCTTCATCCCGAGGGTGTGGTCACCTTTGTGGTTGATCGTAATGTCAACTATACCAATATCTGTGATTCGAAATGCTCCTTCTGCGCCTTTTACCGGACCAAAGATGCTGATGATGCCTACGTTTTGACGCGCGAACAGATATATGGCAAGATCGCCGAGCTGGTTGAGCAGGGGGGCACCCAGTTGCTGATGCAGGGGGGACTTAACCCCGACTTGAAAATTGAGTTCTTTGAGGAACTTTTCAGCGAAATAAAGCAGCGTTTTCCGTCCGTACAGAATCATTCTCTTTCTCCGGCCGAGGTGACCTGCATCGCCGTCAATTCGGCTCTTTCTCTTGACGAAACACTCCTCCGGCTTAAGCGTGCCGGACTCGATTCGATCCCCGGAGGGGGAGCCGAGATACTGGTAGACGAGGTGCGCAGTAGCATCTCTCCTAAAAAAATCGGCTGGAAACAGTGGGGCACTGTCATGCTGAAAGCTGCCGGGCTCGGCATGCCGACCACCGCCACGATGATGTTCGGCAGCAGTGAAAAGCCGGAAGATATTGTCGAGCATCTGTTTCGGGTGCGTGAACTCCAGGATCAGGGTGGATCGTTTACGGCGTTTATTCCCTGGTCCTACCAGCCGGGCAATACTGAACTGGGGGGAACCACCGCCACGGGGGTTGATTACCTGAAGGTACTGGCCCTGTCTCGGATTGTGCTGGATAACGTCCCCAACATCCAGGCGAGCTGGGTAACGCAAGGAGCTAAGATGGCTTCAGTGGCGCTCTTTTTCGGAGCAAACGACCTTGGCGGCACCATGCTGGAAGAAAATGTTGTTGCTGCGGCAGGCTGCAGTTTCTGCATGTCGCAGCAGGAGATGATCTCATTGATACATGGCGCCGGTTTCCGAGCTGCCCAACGCACCACTACCTATTCTATTTTACGGGAGTTTGAGGTTTGAGTCCTTTCCATAGGCAGGCTGGAACCTGCGAAATTATTACCACCGCGGCCCGTTTGGCCGAAGTCGCCGCTATCCTTTCACAACAGGCTGAAATTGCGGTTGATCTGGAGATGGATTCGCTCCATCACTACCGTGAGAAAGTCTGCCTTGTTCAGGTCTCAACCCGCGAACAGAGTTGGCTGATTGACCCGTTGGCATTGACATCGCTAGCGCCGCTTGCTGCCCCACTCGGCAACCCGGACATTGTCGTTGTCATGCATGGTGCCGATTATGATATCCGCTCTTTGCACCGGGATTACGGCATCGAGGTCAACAACCTGTTCGATACCATGCTGGCGGCCCGTTTTCTGGGGATCGGCGAATTTGGTCTGGCGGCACTCCTGAGAGCGCGCTTCGGCATTGAGCTGGATAAAAAATACCAGAAGGCTGACTGGAGCAAGCGCCCCTTGAGCCGTGAGATGTGCGCGTATGCCGTTGCCGACACTTCCGATCTGTTGCCGCTCTATGATCAGTTTCGGGCCGAACTGGCTGACAAACGCAGACTGGAGTGGCTGATCGAAGAGGGGATCATCGTGTGTCAGGCCCGGGTCACGGAAAAAGATGGCCCGTTATTTCTCTACTGCAAGGGGGCCGGCAAATTGCGAGGTCATACACTTGCCATCCTGGAAGAGCTGTTACAGTTGCGGGATCGCCAGTCTGAACTTCTTGATCGCCCCCCCTTCAAGGTTCTGTCGGCTGATACCCTGATAGAAGTAGCCGAGACCAGACCCCGAACGCTCGGTGAATTATCACTGGTAAAAGGAATGTCGTCCGGGCAGCTCCAACGGCATGGCGCCGCGATTTTAGCGGCTGTCGAGCGCGGGATTGCCACACCGGAAAACAGTCTGCCCCGCTTTCCGCGCAGTGCCAAAAAAGAGGTGCTGGAGAAGGTTAAGGAGCGTCTCAAGAGCCTTAAGACATGGCGTGAGCGCTTCAGTTGCGAACTGGGACTTGATCCTGGTGTACTGGCACCCAACTGGCTTCTGGAAGCGGTTGCCGACACGCAGGGTGCAACCCGTGAAGAGCTTGACCTGCTGCCGGGTATTCGGGAGTGGCAAAAGCACCTTTTTGGCGAAGAGCTGGCACGTGTACTGTCAACGGTCTAACGGATGTTCCCGCCTTCTGCACCCGGTTTGGAAGTGACTTCCCGGCAGCGGGAACATGCCGGTCAGTCAGGTTTTACCCTGATCGAAATAGCGGTGGTAATGGCCATTATTGCCATGGTTATGCTGCTGGTCATCCCACGGCTCCCTACCTCCGATCAGGAAAATCTGAAAATATCCGCCCGGACACTTGCTTCAACGCTTCGTTACATGCAGGAGAGGGCGGCAACGTCTCGAACCGCCTATTATCTTGAGATTGCACCGGGAACAGAATCGGTGCGAATAGTCGAGTTGGGAGGGGATGGAAGTGCCATGCAGCCTTCCGATCCGCTGTTGCAAAAAGCGCCGGTCAAAGATGGAGTCATCGTTGCCGATGTTCGCATTCCCCGGCTGGGTAAAATAAAGGATGGTCAAGTGCGGGTTGATGTGGGCGTTGCCGGTGTACGGGACTTTGTCACCATTCATCTTACCTCCGCCTCCGGGCAGTTCTGGACGGTGATGGCGTTTCCTTCAGGCGGCAAGGTCAAGGCTTTTGAAGGGTATCATGAGGATCCGCCATGAAAGGGTTTACGCTCCTTGAAGTCATGATATCCCTGGCGATCATGGCCGGTGTTATCCTGACCGTGTTGGGTTCCGTAAATTATCATATCGGCATCATAGCCAATGAGCGCGATAGTACCGCCATGACGCTGCTGGCACGGAATCGCCTGGCGGAACTGGAACAGGCGCCGGCCAAGGGAGAGGGAACTTTTGCTCCTTCACATCCGGAGCTGAGCTGGAAGGCTGACCTGCAGCCCGCTGACCTTCCCGGCCTGCAAAAGCTTATAGTCAAAGTTAAGCGAGGCAGTGACGGCAGGGAGGTGGCGCTTGAACAATACCTCCCGAAATAGCGGTTTCACCCTGCTGGAAGTCCTTATTGCAGTTGTATTGCTCGGCATCCTTTCGTCGGCTCTTTACGCCAGCTATTTTGGCGTTATCAAGGCCAGAGACCGTGCTTCATCCGGAATGGAGTCGCGGCGGGAATTGGGTGCCACCCTTGATCTGATCCGCCGCGAAGTGTCGTCTACTCAATACAGGAGCAGAGCTACAGACAAGCGGCTGCGCTTTGTGGTGGAAGACCGTGACAATTTCGGCGTGTCATCTTCGACGCTCGAACTGACTACCTTGGCGCCACCTGCCGGTCAGACGCGTAGTGAGTCGGGAATCGTCGTTGTCACCTATAAGATGGCAGAAAAAGATAAGAAACGCATCCTGACGCGTCAGGAACGTGATCTGTTTTCCGAAGATACCACAATCTACGCCTATCCGCAGATGGAGCAGATCAGTGCCTTTCTGGTGGAGTGCTATGACGGCTCAAAATGGGTTAAGAGCTGGGACACAGCCATAAATATGAGAATGCCCAACAGTGTTCGGGTAACGGTTCAGGTTGAGGAAGAGGGAAAACCGGTACAGTTTACGATGCTCTCAATGCCGCGAGTGAACGGCTTATGACCGGCCGGCTGAAGAACGAATCCGGTTTTGCCCTGATTCTGACTCTGGTTATAACTGCGTTGATGGTGGCGGTAGTGGTCGAGATGATCCATCAGGTGTATGTGGATACCTCGCTTAGCCGTGGTTTTCGTGACGGGCAGCAGGCGTCGATACTGGCGGAGTCAGGCGCAAATGGTGCCGCCAGGCTTCTCAACATGGGGCTTTCTAACCAGACCTATACATCGCTCTCCGATCAGTGGGCGACACCGCTCAAGCTGGATGACGAAGCCGGCTCACTGCAGATAACGATCAGCGAGGAAAGCGGAAAAATCAATATCAACGGCTTGATACAGCAGAACGGTGAGTTTGAACCTTTCACGCAAGGTGTGCTGCAGCGGCTTGGTTCGCGTCTTAAACTGCAGGTGGATATCACGCCCGCAGTTGCCGACTGGATCGACAGCAATGATCAGCAGCACTCCGGTGGTTATGAATCTGCTTATTACCGCAGCAAGAAGCCGTCGTACAGCGCCCGCAACGATAAGATAATGACACTAACGGAGCTGTCGCTGGTCGAGGGTATTAAGGATAGTCAGCCGGATATTCTCGGCAAGCTGCGTCCTTTCCTGACAACCTTTTCTGATCAGGCTGCATCGCCGCTCCCGACGGTCAATATAAACACTGCGCCCGTTGAAATCGTGGCTGCTCTGGATAAGGGCATTGATGATCGGATGGCCGAACGGATCATTGCAGAACGTCGCATACAGCCCTTTAAATCAATCGGGGAGCTTTCACGGGTACCCGGACTTGATACTATCGCCACCGGTCTGGGTGGCAGGATCACCATTAAAGGTAATCTTTTCAGGATAACATCCATAGCCAGAGTCAAGGATTCCGGGCGGACGGTAGAGGCGGTCGTACGGCTCTCCGGGGGAATGCCGCAAGTTCTGTCGTGGCAGGAATATTGATGCGAAATTCATTACGCAGATGAGGGTACCGGGTACATGGATTATCTGATTCTACAGGCAGAAGAAAAACTGCTGAGCGTTGCCCATTTCGGGGTGTCGCGCCGTTCCACGGAGTTGATCGGCGCCGCCGCTATCGAGCTGGACGAAGAGCGCACCCTGGCGGATGCGGTCGGGCAGATTGCCGAAAAAATGACCGGTTCTCCGCGTGTAATCCTCTGCCTGCCACCGGCGCTGTTTGCCCAGCGGGCCGTATCGCTGCCGTTCAACGATCTGCGCAAGGTGCGTGAGGTCTTGTCTGCCCATTTACAGGGAGAAATTGCCCTGCCGATTGAAGAGCTCGTGCTGGAAGTAATGCCGGTCGGAGACGGGCAGTTTCTTGCTTTATGGGCACGTAAAACCGATATCAGTGCCGCTGTTGAGCAGTTCCGCGAGGCCGGTATTGAACCGCAGATCGTCACGTCCCTGCCGTTTGCGCTTGCTGAACTGCCGGGATTGCCGGCAGACTGCGCGGTCAGTGACGGCAGTACGCTGGCGCGTGTGCAGGGGGGGCGGCTTACCTATTTCCGTGCCTTCAATGGCGCTGCGAGCGCCCCGATGATTGCAGCAACATTATCGGCGCTGGAACTGTCAGGCGGAACGCTGCCGCCGCTTCTCTGTCTGACCGGGACGAAGGCTGAAGAGCTTGCCGATTCAGATACCTTGCCGGTTCCCGTAACCGTGTTGGAAGTCCCTCCAGAACTGGGACATCTGTTCAAAAATGATGAATCTTTCCGGCAGCTGGCGGGTTTTTATGCGGTTGCCCGGGCCAGCCAGGCCGGAGCGCTGCCGAACTTCCGGCAGGGTGAGCTTGCCTGGACCGCCGGGGATGCCAAACTTCGTAAAAAGCTGATCGTGACCGGAATACTGGCGGCAGTCGTTTTAGTGCTGCTGTTTGCCCAGAAAGGGCTCCAGTACCGTGCTGCGGCAGCCGATCTTGCGTCACTGAACAAATCCATTGCGACGATGTATCGCGAGATCTTTCCGGCGCGGGCCAAGGCGGTTGACGAAATTTCCGAGATCAAAGGGGAAATCAAGAAACTGGCCGGTGTCGAAAATTCAGGCGGTTATCTCGATATCCTGAAAAAACTTGCAGAAGCCAAAGGGAGCACGATCAACGGCCTCTTTGAAGCAGAACTTGAGGGGCAAAGTCTGCGCATCAAGGGTGATGCCCGTTCCGCCCAGGCGGTCAATGAATTCAAGGCGGCGCTTGTCCCGCTGCTGGCCACTGCCGAGCTGGGTGAGGTCAAGAGCCGTCCCGACGGTACCGTTGGCTTTACCCTGACCGGAACGCTCAAGGAGGGAACGAAATGAGACCTCTGGAGATAATGCGCGAACTTTGGCAGGATCTTGACAGCCGCACGCGCCTTTGGCTCGGCTATATCATGATTGCGCTGCTGGCGGCGGCGGTTGGCTGGTCAGCCCTGAGCGCAAAGGTACAGGCGCTGGAAAAGAAGCGTGCCGCCCGTGAAGCTGTGCTGAAAGATCTGCTGCCGCTTAAAATGACCTATCAGGCTGCCCGTCAATCGTCCGATCAATTGAACAGCCGCCTTGCTTCACTCCGCCCGGACGATTCACCGGCCAAAATAATTGAAGAAACCGGCATCAAGGGCAAATCGGTCAAAATCGTCCCGCTCAAGGGTGAGGAGCGAATCGGTTTCACCGAAGATGCGGCCGATATCCGCATCGAAGGGTTAACTCTCAACGAAGCGGTCAATCTGCTCTATCGGCTCGAAAAAGGCAATCGCCCGCTGGTTGTTAAAAAGAGCAACGTGCGGGTTCGTTTTGATGACCCGTCCCGCTGTGACCTGTCACTGGTTCTGGCGCTCCTGAAGCCGGCACCCGGTCAGGCAAAATGAGCAAGGGAGTCCAGATAGCGCGCGGAGCAGCTCTGCTGGCCGCGGTTCTGTTTCTGTTTCTGCTGTTCAGTTACGTGCTTTTCCCGACCGCAAGGATCGATGCGGTAATTGCCCAGATCCTGTCGCGTCAGGGCTTGACCCTTGCTCCGGCGGTTCACAAAACACTCCTTCCCGGGCTGGCATGGGACAATCTGGTGCTCTCCTCGGAACAGGGACAGCTGCTCCAGTGCGAGCGGTTGCAGGTCAGACCCCAGCTGCTCCCGCTTTTTATTGGACGCGCGGTGGTTTCCGGAGGGGCAACGGTTGGCAAGGGGCATCTGGATGTCACGTATGCACTGAACGGGAAAAACGCTCTGAATCTGGATGCCGACGGCATATCGCTTGCCGAAATCCCCTTTTTCAAAAATGTGCTGGGGGCCACAATGGCAGGCAACCTCTGGAGCCGTGGTACACTGCAGCGCGGTGCGAAAGGGTTGAGCGGCGACCTGAAGCTGGAAATAAAGCAGCTCGATTTTTCCGGGGTTAAACTGGGGGCATTCCCGCTCCCGGATGTTTCAAAGCTGAAAACGCAGGGGATGGTGAGGGTCAATGAAGGCAAAGCCCGCCTGGAGAGCTTTACGCTCGAAGGAGAGGGTGTTTACATGCGGCTTTCGGGTGACGTTCCCACCGGTGCCAATGCCGCCGTGACACCACTCGCCATGAGCCTGGAGATTATGCCGAAGCCGGAGTTTCTGGAAAAGCAGAAGCTGGTCTTTATGCTGCTTGCCAAGTTTATGACCTCTCCGGGCGTTTATACCGTGCCCATCAAAGGCACACTGCTCAAACCGCAAATTTTGTAATAAGGAATAAGATGGCAATCAAACTCGGCGAACTGCTGCTCAGTGAAAAATTGATTACTCCGGAACAGCTTGACGATGCGCTCAAAAACCAGACAATTTTCGGCATCAAGTTGGGAAGCGCTCTGATCGAACTGGGGTATATCAGCGACGAGCAGTTGTGCCGCTTTTTGAGCCGCAAGCTGGGGGTGCCGGCGGTTTCCCCGCGCATTATGGCATCGATACCTCAAGGGGTGCTTGCCCTGGTGCCCGTGGAGCTGGCGGCAAAATACCGCGTGGTGCCGATCAGGGCGGACGGCAAGAAGTTGGCGCTGGCCATGGCCGACCCGACCGATTTTAAAGCGATCGACGAAGTGGCGTTTGTCACCGGGTGCGTCATCCTGCCGCATATAGTGCCTGATGTCCGGCTTACCTCGGCGCTCTCGAAGCATTACCAGATACGTGGAGATATCCGCTACATCAAGATTGAAGGGGAGCTTGCCAACAGAAGGCGGAATGCTCCGGTCTCTGAAGCGGTAAAAAAAGCCGAAAAAATTGAAATCCCGATGATGAGCGACAGCGGCGAACTGCTCAACATTGAAATTCCGCTTGAATTCGAGGGCTTTGCCAACCTTCCCGGCAACGAGGAAGAGCTTCTGCCCGAGATGGATGGGGTGGAACGCTATTCCGTTGACCGTCTCTCCATCGAGTTTGCCTCGGCCAAGAATCGCGACCAGATTGCCAATGTATTCATCAAATACCTCGGCCAGGAATTCACGGTCGGCGCCCTGTTCATCATCAGGAACAACATGGCGGTCGGCTGGCGCGGCATAGCTGCCGGCACGCGTATTGACGCGCTGGAGAGCCTGAGCATTCTGCTCGGCAAGCCGTCCGTGATGCGGGATGTCCTGGAAACCCGTCAGTTTGCCATGGGCACGCTGGTGCAGACAGCCGAAAATGTCCAGCTGCTCAAGACTCTGGGAGTAAACGCTGCCACACCGCTTCTGGTGCTGCCGATTGTCATGCTCAACAAGGTGGTGGCCGCAGTTGTCGTATCGGCTGATATGGACGCGCTCGGCAAGCGGCTGAACGAACTTCAGAAACTGGTCTACAAGGCGTCGCTGGCCTTTGAGATGCTCATCATCAAGAACAAGATTCTGATGACATGAGAATCGGTCTGCTGGGTGGCAGCTTCAACCCGATACACAATGCCCACCTCCGCATCGCAGGGGAGGCGCAGGGCGCTTGCCGGCTTGACCGGGTCATCTTTATTCCGGCTGCCGATCCGCCGCACAAACCGCTGGCGGGTGACATCTCTTTTGAGATCCGGTCATCAATGGTTACCATGGCTATTGCCGGCCATCCGGATTTCGAGATGTCAACGGTTGAAGCAGAGCGCCCCGGCAAGTCATACTCCGTTGACACGATCCGGGCTTTCCGGGAACGCAATCCGGGCGACGAGCTGTTTTTTATCATCGGCGGCGATTCCTTTCTGGAGATAGGTACCTGGCACCGCTATGCCGAAATCTTCCGCCAGTGCAACCTGATCGTCGTCGAACGTCCCGGCTGTCAGATTCATAATCCGCTTGAAACCCTGCCGGATGCCATCAGGGGGGCGTTTCAGTGCGATGCGCAGACCGGCTCCCTGACGCATGAATGCGGTACATCCGTCTATTTTGTCACCGGTTCGCCGCTGGAACTTTCATCAACAGAAATCAGGCGGCTCGCCGCCGCCGATGCCGATATCACCCGGTATGTACCATCCGACGTAGCAGCATATATCTCGCAGCAAAGGATCTATCACCAATGCCCGTTAAAAAAGACAAAACAGTTGAAAAGACAACACTGACCGCCGCGGAACGCGCCCTCAAATGTGCCGAACTGGCGTATGACAAAAAGGCGTATGACATCTGTGTGCGCGACATCTCGAAGATCTCCTCCATTGCCGACTACATGGTGATCATCTCCGGGTCGTCCGACAGGCAGAACATTGCCATTTCCGACAATATCCGCACCGGCCTGAAGAAGTTCGGCAAGGTCATCGATATCGAGGGAGCCAAGGACGGCAAATGGATCGTCATGGATTACGGCGACGTACTGGTACATATCTTCCACGACCAGATCCGCCGCTATTATGACCTTGACGGTTTGTGGGGCCAGGCTCCGGAATTGGAATTGCCTGCGGAAATCAAGGCGGCACGCAAGGAATCGGATTTTTGAGTCGGATCCGCCTTCAAGCGGATAGCGGCGTTGCATCGTCGTTGCTCTCCTCGACGTACGTTATGTACGCCTGTGTCGGCTCCTTCTCGCTGCCTTGCTCTCCGCTCGAAATCGGATCCTCTAATGGGGCTGTAGCCCCATGAAAATCAAGGTTTTGTGGGTCGGCAAAAGCCGCGATCCGTGGGTCAAGGATGCCATCGACGAATATGCCAGTCGCATCCGGCGCTACATGCCGCTTGAGCTCGTTGATATCCGTGACGAGAAGGGCGCAGAAGCAGAGGAGATGCGCCGCCGCGAGTGTGAACGGCTGGAGAAGCAGATTCCACCCGGTGCTACCCTGGTGTTGATGGACGAAAGGGGCGACCAGATGGACTCTCCCGGTCTGGCGTCCTTTGTCGGCAAGCAGCGCGACAGCGGCACCGGTGAGCTGATTTTCGTCATCGGCGGCGCCTACGGTTTTTCCGAGGAATTCCGGAGGCGCGGCAGGCTGCTGGCACTCTCCAAAATGACCTTCACCCACCAGATGGTGCGGGCCTTCCTGCTGGAACAAATTTACCGGGCGTTTACGATTTTGAACAACGAACCGTATCATCATTAATGGAAGTTGAGGAATCAATGACCAACAGGAAACAGCTCTTCATCAGCTCTGTCCAGAAGGAACTGACTGACGACCGTCGGGCGCTGAAAGAGTATGTCCACGGTGACCCGCTGTTGCGCCGGTTTTTTGAAGTATTTCTCTTCGAAGACTTGCCGGCTTCCGACCGGCGAGCCGATGAGGTCTATCTGCATGAGGTGGAGCAAAGTGCCATCTATGTCGGCCTTTTCGGTAATGACTACGGTTACGAGGATGCTGAGGGGATCTCGCCAACCGAACGCGAATTCGATCATGCAACCAACCTTGGCACTGAACGACTCATCTTCGTCAAAGGGAACGACGACTCTGCCCGGCATCCCAAGATGCTCGGTCTGATTCGTAAGGCGGGAGAGCAGCTCATTCGCCGCCGTTGCGGCACTGTTACAGAGTTGATTACGAGCCTTTACGCCGCACTGGTGCAGTATCTGGTTGCCAGCGAGTTGATCCGTGGCGGTCCGTTTGACGCCGCTTTCTGCCAGAAAGCCACTCTGGCTGATCTGGATGACGAGAAAATCAGCAAATTTCTGCTAAGCGCTCGCCGGTCGCGGGGCTTTGCACTTGATGAAGATACTCCTCCCGTCGCTGTTCTGGAACATTTAAACCTGCTCGACCATGGCCGTCCATCTCATGCCGCAGTCCTGCTATTCGGGGCGCGGCCGCAGCGCTTCCTGCTTTCGTCAGAAGTGAAGTGTATGCACTTTCACTCCACGCAGGTACATAAACCGATCCCCTCCTACCATATCTACAAGGGGACACTCTTTGGGCTGGTTGATCAGGCGGTGGATTTCGTCATGTCCAAAATAGATCTCTGGGTGGGAACCCGGAAGGACGGCCCTCAGGCGCCGGTGGCCTATGAGATCCCGCGAGAGGTTGTGTCCGAGGCAATCGTCAATGCCGTTGCGCATCGTGACTACACCAGTACCGGAAGCGTTCAGGTGATGCTGTTTTCAGACAGGCTGGAGATCTGGAGCCCAGGTGAGTTGCGCTCTCCCATGACCCTGGTCAAGTTGACCAAGCCGCACCCTTCTATTCCGGTTAATCCGCTGATCGCGGAACCGCTCTACCTCAGCAAATATATTGAAAAGGCGGGATCAGGTACCCTCGACATGCTTGATCTATGCCGATCAGCCGGACTGCGTCCGCCAGAGTTCCGCGTGGATGTAGGTTGCTTCATTGTGACGATTCACCGTAAACATCGTGCTGGGACAGGGCAAGTCGAGGCCCAAGTCGAGGCCCAAGTCGAGGCCCAAGTCGAGGCCCAAGTCGAGGCCCAAGTCGAGGCCCAAGTCGAGGCCCAAGTCGAGGCCCAAGTCGAGGCCCAAGTCGAGGCCCAAGTCATACTGACAGAAATCGAAAGAAGAATGCTGCTATCTTGTCGTGAAGATAGCAAGTCTGGCCAGGAACTTCTTAATGTCGCGGGGTATGAAACCCGGACAGGGAACTTTAAGAGGAGCCTGGATAAACTATTGCAAGCGGCCATGCTGGAAATGCTTATCCCCGATAAGCCAAACAGCCGCATGCAGAAATACCGGCTCACCGCAAAAGGCAGAACCTGGCTCGATTCATACCTCAAAGAGGCAAACTGAATGCCCACAATTGACATAAACAAGGCACTCAGATTGAGGAAAAGTAGAAAAATGAAATGCAGCAATTCTGAACAACAAACCGTATCACCATTGATGGATGTCAGCCATGCAGCTTCATAGTCTCAAACCGAAATTCATCCTTGTCATAGTTATACTCTCCCTGGTCGTAGGCCTGGCGACACTCTCCACGTTTTACCTCAGCTCCAACCGTATTATCAAAGGGTTTGCGCTGCGCTTTGCCACCAAGGAAGCGCTGCTGGAAAAGAACAAGATCATGTCGCTCATCGACCGGGAAGTCGTGCTGGCCCGGAAGATGGCGGATGATGCTTCTCTCTGGCGCTGGGCGGTGCATGAGGATCGTCCGGAGTTCAAACTTGAGGCCTTTGAGGAGCTGGAGAGCTATCGCAGGCTGTTCCGAGATAAAAGCTTCTTTATTGCCCTGGCCGGTTCGGGGCACTATTATGTGTACAATCGCGACCAAGGGCATGAACGGGTGGAGATGTCGGTCCTGTCGCCCGCCAACCCCTCTGACAAGTGGTTTTACGATGCGTTACGCGCTCAGGATGACTATGCTCTGAATCTGGATTACAACGCCATCCTGAAGCAGAGCAAGGTTTGGATCAACGTGGTCATGAAAGGGAAACAGGGTGAGAAAACCGGCGTCTGTGGCAGCGGCATCACCATTACCGATTTCCTCAACGAAATAGTCTTTTCCCATGAAAAGGGGCTCTCGACCATGCTGGTCGATCAGGCCGGAATCATCCAGGCGCATGAAGACCGTGCCATTGTCGAGCACAACGCGGCTGCCCGAAGCAACGATAAAAAAATTACCCTCTTCAGTCTCATGGATCTTCCGGACGAGCGGGAACATCTGAAACAGGCCATCAGTGACCTGAAGACCGGCAAAAGCGAGGTGGCGGCTTTTCCGGTGCAGGTTGGCGGCAAGGTTTATCTGGCCGCTGTCTCACATTTACAGGGGGTCGGCTGGTTTAACGTGGTTCTGGTTGATGTTTCCCAGGTCATCAGCATGCGGGCTTTTCTGCCGATCATTGCCATCATGCTGCTTTCGTTTGTTCTGATCATTGCCACGCTGGCTCTGCTGATGAACCGGATGGTGCTGGTGCCGCTTACCCGGCTGACAGCCGCCTCCCGGGAGGTCGCCGGAGGGCGCTACGACATTGCTATTCCGGTGACCGGCAGGGACGAACTGGGGGAATTGAGCGGCTCATTCAATCGGATGACCGCCATGATCCTTGACCATACCACCAATCTGGAGATTAAGGTCAAAGAGCGGACCGACCAGCTTTCCAGCGCCAACCGGATGCTGGAGGAGTCGCGGAACCGGATCATGGAAAGCATCAGATACGCCCGCATCATCCAGAGTTCGATCCTTCCCGATGAAGAGCTGTGCCGCAGCTGTCTCGGCGATAATTTTGTCATCTACCGTCCCAAAGAGCTTGTGGGGGGCGATTTTTACTACCTGCGCCGCTTTCCGGGGCATTTTCTGCTGGCGGTGATCGACTGCACCGGGCACGGTGTTCCGGGCGCGTTTATGACCATGACGGTCAACGCGGTGCTCAATCATGTGGTTGACATGGTCTGCAATGATGATCCTGCACGGATTCTGGCCGAGCTCAACCGGGTTTTGCGCCGGAATCTGAACTTCCGGGAAGTGGATGCCGGACTCGATATTGCGCTCTGCCTGGTTGACCGGAGCGCCGGACGCCTTGTCTTTGCCGGTGCCGGTCTGTCGCTCTACCTGGCGTCATCCGGAGAAGTACGGGAGATCAGGGGAGACCTCCAGCGGGTTGGCTACAAGGGGTCGCGATTGGATTATACCTATCAAAACCATATTCTGACTATTACAGCGGGGGACGGCTGCTATCTCACCAGTGACGGCCTGCTGGATCTGCCGGGAGGGGACAAAGGGTTTGGCTTCGGTTCGGAGCGCTTTCGAAACCTGCTGACAAGCGGGGGAGATACTATGCAAGCCCGGGCAGAAGTCATCACGCAGGCGCTCTCCGATTATCAGGGTGATTTCTCCCCGCGCGACGATATGACGCTGGTCGGTTTTCGTTTGTAAAAAAACAGGTATACTTAGACGGGAGGCAGTAATGGATCTATTCCAGCTTAGAGAGCAGTTCTCCAAAGACGGCATCATGATGTGTTTCAACGGCCCTTTTTCCCACAGCATTATCGAGGAGATGGGAACCGCCATCAAGAATCATCTGGCCAATGAAAACATTGCCAGGGTGGCGGTACAGGATGTCTTTGCCGCGTATATTGAGATGACCCAGAATGCCCGTAACTATCTGACCAGGCGTGAGATTCCCACCGGTGATACCGGCTCCGCCACTATCATGATCGCCAAAAAAGACGATGTCTACGTGGTTACCTCCGGCAATGTGGTACTTCGGGAGGATATCGCGGAACTCACCTCCCGTGTTGACGGCATCAATGCTCTCGATCCGGACAGTTTGAAGAAAGAGATCCGTCGCCAGCTGCGCAGCGAACTCCAGCCGGGTGCGCTCGGGGCAGGTATCGGCTTGATGGAAATGGCAAAACGGTCAGGCTCCGGACTCGAATATTCCATTCGCGACATCGATGACCGGTTCTCCTTTTTTACGCTCAGGGTGCAGATACCGCAGGTCTAAGGACACCGAAATCCCATAACGCATAGAGCCGCGATACAGGGCCAGGAGGAACAGTGATGCGTACGCTTGATATAGTGCAATCCCAGTCAACACCACAGATCAGATATGACCACCAGGAACATGTTTTGAGAATTTCCGGTGAATCATATCCGGAGAATTCATTTGAGTTTTATGCCCCGGTAACCGCCTGGGTTAAGGAACACCTGGCGGAGGAGAACCGCCTGCGGCTGGATATCGACGTCAGCTATATGAACAGCAGCAGCACCAAGTGCATGCTGGATCTGCTGGATATACTGGAAGAAGCACATCAGAAGGGGGGAGCCATCGACATCATCTGGCGCTACGACAAGGATAATCCACGCTCCCTGGATCTGGCCGAAGAATTCAAGGAAGAAGTTTCATGTACGTTTTCGATTGTAACCTTGGATCAGTCACGCTGATGGCACGCCGAAAACCGCTCATGGATGATGAAGCCCTGGTCAGGGCCGGCCAGGTTCTGGCGGATCCAGCAGCTCCGTCGCTGGATCTTGCCCGGGAATATGCCGCATTAGCGGCTGAATATCGCAAGCAGCAGCGCAAGCTTCACAAAACTCTGACTATCAGCGACTCTTATCAGGCGCGACTGAAGGATACGATGAAGCTGCTGGAAGATACCACGGCAAAGTACCGTCAGCTGAAGGAAGTGGCCCTGCCGATCTGCATGTACTGCAAAAAGGTTCGTGCCGACAACAATTATTGGCAGAAGCTGGAAACTTATTTCGGCACCCATGCCGACATCATGTTCAGCCATGGCATCTGTCCGGATTGCATCGAAACCGCCTGCAGTCATATGGGCATCTCGCGGGACAGGCTGAAGCTGCCGGAAACTCCACCAGCGGCGCGGCGCGTCAAGGGGCCGGCTGATGACGCTGCTGTGGTAGAAATGCGGACCCTGCACAGCCGCGCTGTGACAGATGGGAATCCGCTGGCGCCCGAACTGGAACAGATAATTTCCCGGTACGCCAAACTTCAGAGCCGCTTTACCAAAACCATGTCCATCAGCGATGGCTATCAATCGCAACTGATGGACTTCAAGGCCCGTCTGGAAATTGTGGCCCGCACCGATCTGCTTACCGGTCTGGCCAATCGCTGGGAGATCATGGCCCGTCTGGAATCGGAGCAGAGCCGTACCAAGAGGTACGGCACGACCTTTTCGCTGCTCATCTGCGACCTGGATTATTTCAAGGAGATTAACGATACCTTTGGTCACTGTGCCGGTGACAAGATGCTCAAAGCGATTGCCGATTTGCTGCGCAGCGCGCTTCGCAGCGAGGATTTCTGCGGACGGTGGGGTGGGGAAGAGTTTTTGATCATGCTCCCGGAGACCGGGCGGGAACAGGCAAGTCTGGTGGCGGAAAAGCTTCTCTCTGCCGTACGGGATATTCGTGTGCCGTGGGAGGAACAGGTGATCTCAGTCACCATGAGTGCCGGCGTTGGCGAGTTCAGGCAGGGAATGAGTCTCGACCAGTGCATCAAGCTGGTGGATGACGCACTCTACACAGCCAAAAACAGCGGCCGGGACCGCTATCTGCTGGCAGCGTGACGAACTCTATGAGTATAAGAAAGACGGTACTGTCACCCCCCAAAACACCCGCGTCAGACAGCATTCTGACCCATGCCGAGCATATTCTGGCCACCGGGGATATCTCTCCTGATGACCTGCGAGCTGAATACGCCGCATTGGCAGCGAGTTACCGTGCGCTATTGCGCAAGCTCAACAAGACGCTGGTAATCAGCGACAGCTACCAGTCCCAGATGCTTGAGCTGAACTCAAGCTTGAATCAGAAGGTGGAGGAAGAAACCGAAAAGCGCCTTTCCCATGAGCGCATGCTGGCCCAGCATACCAAGCTGGCGGCTATGGGAGAGATGATCGGCGCCATAGCACATCAGTGGCGTCAACCACTTTCAACGGTGGGTGTCATCATCCAGAACCTCAGGGAGGCCCGCCGCGCCGGCCTGCTTGATGATGACTTTATGGACAGATCGGTTGGCGATGCCATGGCCCAGATTCATCAGATGTCCGAAACCATCGACACCTTCCACGGCTTTTTCCGTCCCGCCAAGCAGCGCGCGATGTTCAGCATTTCCGCTCAGATCGCCGAAGCGGTCGCCCTGATCCAGGAACATCTGGTCTCCGGCAGCATTGCACTTGAACCCCCGCAACCGGTACGCAACGACAGCATCTTCGGGCTTCCCAACGAATTCACCCAAACCGTGCTCAACCTGTTGTCCAACAGCCGGGATGCCATCCTGGAGCGGTGTGCTGCCGAGGGAGCAGAGGCGGCCGGCCGGATCAATATTTCCGTCCTCCCCGGTGAGCAGCATATTGTCGTCGAGGTCTGCGATGACGGATGCGGTATACCAGCGGAGGTTGCCGGTCACCTTTTCGAACCGTACTTCACCACCAAAGAGGAGGGGAAGGGGATCGGGATCGGTTTGTACATGTCCCGGATGATCGTTGAGGAGAGCATGGGAGGGCGCCTGAGTTTTTCCAGCACTCCCGGTGCTACCACGTTCCGGATGGAGCTGCCCCGGAACATTTAGTAAGTATGTAATAAAATTAGCTGATTACTACGGATCTAACGCGATTCCCTTCTCCCTGAGTACCCTCTGGGGCATAAAGGAGAAGGTGGCCGAAGGCCGGATGAGGGGGCAGCAGTGCCCTATATACCAACGTTTCCCCCTCACCCTAGCCCTCTCCCTCAGGGAGAGGGGATTGTTTTTTTGCCATAGCGGGAGATTCATGCTACTCAGGTAAAATTATCTCCTAAAGGAAAATTCCCATGAAAAAACCGCTCCTGCTGATGATTCTTGACGGCTGGGGGATCAACCCCAATCCTGCCCATAATGCCGTTGCCCTGGCCAACACGCCCAACCTGACCGGCTATCTGAACGACTATCCGCATACCCGGATCCTGACTTCCGGCATGGCGGTCGGCCTTCCGGATGGCCAGATGGGGAACTCCGAAGTTGGGCACCTCAATCTGGGGGCCGGGCGGGTGGTGTATCAGGAGCTGACCCGCGTCACCAAGTCCATTCTGGATGGCGACTTTTTTACCAACCCGACCCTGCTTGATTGTATCGCCAAGGTCAAGGCGGCTGGCGGCAGGCTGCATCTGTCCGGACTCCTCTCCGACGGCGGGGGGCATTCCCACAACACGCACCTCTATGCTTTTCTAGAACTGGCCAAACGCGAGGGATTGAAAGATGTCTTCATCCACTGCTTGTTGGATGGCCGTGATACGCCCCCCCAGAGCGGCATCGACTATCTGGCGCAGCTGGAAGCAGAGATTGCCCGCATCGGCGTCGGCACAATTGCAACGGTCATGGGACGTTATTACGCAATGGACCGCGACAACCGCTGGGATCGGGTCGAAAAGGCCTACAATGCCATCGTCTGCGGCGACGGGGAAAAGCGTACTTCTGCGAAAGATGCGATTGAGCAGAGTTACGCCGCCGGAGTCCATGACGAATTTGTCGTACCGGTGGTGGTTGCGGAAAATGCCACGCTGGATGACGGCGACGGTTTCATCTTCTTCAACTTCCGCTCCGACCGGGCCCGCGAGATTACCAGGGCCATTGCTCTGGATGATTTCAGCGGCTTTGAACGCCGCAAACGAACAAAGCTGGCAGGGTATGTCTGCCTGACCGAATACGATGCCACCTTCGGTCTGCCGATTGCGTTCGGCGCAACTGAGCTGACCAATATCCTGGGTGGCGTACTGGCTGCTGCTGGACTGAAACAGCTGCGCATTGCCGAAACCGAGAAATATGCCCACGTCACCTTCTTCTTCAACGGCGGTGTGGAAACACCTTTTTCAGGCGAAGATCGTGCCCTGATCCCGTCACCGAAAGAGGTCGCCACCTACGACCAGAAGCCGGAGATGAGTGCGGGGTTGGTAACCGACGAACTGCTGGCCCGGATCGACAGCGGTGTGTACGACGTGATCATCCTCAACTTTGCCAACTGCGACATGGTCGGTCACACGGGCATCGAAGCGGCAGCGATCAAGGCGGTTGAAACGGTGGATGCCTGCGCCGGACGGGTGGTTGCCAAGGTGCGGGAAAAAGGGGGCGCGGTGCTGATCACCGCCGACCACGGCAACGCCGAGCAGATGCAGGACGACAACGGCGAACCGTTCACCGCCCATACCACCAACCCGGTCCGGCTGATTCTGGTGGATGACAGCCGCAAGGGTGCCAAATTGCGCGAAGGGGGCCGTCTGGCCGACGTGGCGCCGACCATGCTCAGGATGCTGGGGATTGCCCAGCCGTCGGAGATGACGGGGGAGAGTCTGGTGTGATGGTGGTAGCTTAATTTTGTAAAATCATTTGCCCGCGGAGACGCGGAGAACGCGGAGCAAAATCAGATAACGTAATTGACGTAACTTGTTGAATTTCTCCGCGAACTCCGCGTCTCCGCGTGAGTAACCGCCGTTTTCTGGTTTAAAGCCGTCCGGTTCAGCGTCTGTCTGATCGGGCGGCTTTTGTTTGAGTGATACCGGTACAAAATCGATTGCAATCAAAAGGCCGGTTCAGGTATGACTATGAGCGTGGGTTTGCTACGAAAATGGGGGGGTAAACGGTGAGAGTTCTGAAACATATCATGGCGGCAGCAATTATCGTGGTAACTGCAACGGTTCTGGCAGGAGCATCTGAAACACCCAAAGAACACGAGAAGGCTCAAACAGATGCCGATCAGGTGGCGGCCCCGGCGGAACCGGCTCAACCGAAGAGCAAAAGGAAGGGTGGTAAAAAACCTATTGCTGAACATGCCCGCGATGTTGCCCCTATTAATACAGACGCGACCGTAGAGCGGATCATCGGGAAGGACCAGGAGTCTGCTCCGAAGAAAAAGAAGACTTCACACAAGAAAAAGAAAGCGTCCCACGCTACAGAAGCGCACGCAGCTGATTCCCACAGCACAGCAATTCCTGTTGATGCGGAAGAGGCGGTAAAGCGGCTGCTTGAGGGAAACCGGCGCTACATTGCGGGAAAGAATTCATCAAGCCATCGTACTGCACAGCGTCGCGCTGAAGTTGCCAAGGGGCAGCACCCGTTTGCCGTTATTGTCGGTTGTTCCGATTCGCGCGTGCCGCCTGAAATCCTTTTTGACCAGGGAATGGGCGACCTGTTCGTGGTACGGAGCGCCGGCAATGTTATTGATGATATCGCCATCGGGAGCATCGAGTATGCCGTCGAACATCTCGGCGTGCAGCTGGTCATGGTGCTTGGTCATGAACGGTGCGGAGCCGTTGATGCGACCCTGAAGGGGGGAGCGGTTGGCGGTAAGCTGAAATCGGTTGTTGATGCAATCAAACCGGCAGTGGAAAAGGCAAAAGCCAAAGCTGAAACATCTCCCAGATGTGACCTGCTCTGCTCATCGGTTAAAAGCAATGCGCGCATGGTGGCTGAGAAGTTACGAAAAGCCAGCCCGGTACTTACCGATCCGGTAGAAAACGGCTTGCTGCGGGTGATCGGCGCGTATTATGAATTGGACAGCGGATTGGTGTCGCTTACCTATAAACCGGTTTTGTGATCCGGAAAATAACTCCTGAATAACACCATTAATGGAGGTCCCATGAAAACCGCGCATATCCCCGCCACAGGTCAGCAGTTCCCCATCGGCAAGATCGTCTGCCTGGCGCGCAACTACGCCGAACATGCCCGAGAGCTGGGGAACGAAACCCCTGCGGCGCCGGTACTGTTTATGAAACCTGCTTCGTCGGTTATCGGCGATGGCGAGGCGGTGCTGATACCTGCCTATTCGCAGGAGTGCCATTATGAAGTCGAGCTGGCTGTGCTGATCGGTACGCAGGCCCGCAAGGTGGCTGCTGACAAGGCGCTCGAATGTGTTGCCGGATATGGTGTCGCCATTGATATGACCCTGCGCGATGTGCAGAATCAGCTCAAAGCCAAGGGTTTACCGTGGGAGATTGCCAAGGGATTTGACTCAGCATGCCCGCTGTCCGATTTTGTCCCTGCTGCTGCGGTTGCCGATCCCCATAACCTGAATCTGAAACTGGCGGTTAACGGCGAGGGACGCCAGAACGGCACTTCTTCCGACATGATCAACCGTATTCCGCAGATCATCGCCCATATCTCGGGCATTTTCACGCTGGAGCCGGGGGATATTATCCTGACCGGCACCCCTGCCGGGGTCGGACAGGTATGCGCCGGTGACGTCATGACGGCGGAGATCGGTTCGGTCGGGCGCCTGACGATACCGGTGGCCTGACGTGGCATGCGATGCGAAACAATCACTTCAAGCATAAAAAGCGTCTTTCCAGGTTTATCCGCCTGCTGAAACGGCTGCGCCCCCTGGAGCTGCCGGTTACCCATCGCCATAACCGCGTCGAACTCTTTCCTGTCGGGAGAGAGTTCTTCGAGGCGCTCTTTACCTCGATCCGCTCTGCCGAACATACCATCCTGCTGGAATACTACATCATCCACGCTGATCATATCGGCAACGAGCTGGCGCATGAGCTGGGAGATGCGGTTCAGCGCGGAGTTACGGTCAAGCTGATTTATGATTATTTTGGCTGCCTCGATACCCCCGCCGCCTTTTTTAAAAATCTCACCAGATTGGGGGTCCAGCTGCTTCCGTTCAACGTCCCTTCTTACAAGCGCGGATTCTATGGGTTCGATAAGCGCGACCATCGGAAGATGACCATTGTTGACGGTAGGCTGGCGCTTTTGGGGGGCTTTAACATCGGTGACGAGTACGCCGGGTGTGTAGCCGAGAAAATGAATTTCCGGGATCTGGGTTTCAGTATTCGCGGGGAGGCTGTGTGCGAGCTGGAAGCGATCTTCCACGAAACCTGGCATGGTGAACGGGATAATAATTATGTGCGGCCGGTCTTCGAGCGTTCGCGGGCAACCCGCAAGAAGAATGGTGATGCGGCGGTCAACATTATCAGCGGGGGACCCCGTCAGCGGCGTTTTTACATCCGTGAGGCGTTTCAGGTTAACATCGCCTCCGCTGCCGAGGAGATCCTGATTGCCACGCCCTACTTCGTTCCCGGTCCGCGCATCATTCGCTCCCTGCTGCGAGCGGTCCGCCGGGGGGTGCGGGTGCGGTTGCTGCTGCCTGCCCGGAGCGACGTACCGCTAGTTCTGCTGCTCGGTCGAAGCTCCTACGCAACGTTGCTCCGGGGCGGCGTTGAAATCTTCGAGCTGGAGCGGGAGATCCTTCATGCCAAGGTGATGTTGATCGACGCCGAGCGGACCGTCATCGGCTCGGCTAATCTCGATCAGCGCAGTTTTCATCGCAACTATGAGATCAACTGCATGGTGGACAACATCGATTTCGGCGAACAGATCCGGGCGCTGCTGCTGGAAGAGATTGATGGTTCACGCCCGGTCGAGCTGGATGCGCATGAGCGGCGTGGGGTCATGATCCGGATTATGGAAAAAATCGTCAGCCTGTTCGGGTGGTTTTTGTGACAACCGGTTTGTTCGACAGCCACTGCCATCTGGATTTGGAACCGCTCAAGTCCGGGCTACCTCAGTATTTGCAGGAAGCAACCGCCGCAGGGGTGCAGGGCTTTGTCGTCCCCGGTGTACATCCGGATGGCTGGCCGGGGATCTCGACCATTGTGGCGGAATATCCGCACGTTCTGCCGGCATACGGCATCCATCCGATGCATGCGGATACCCTGAATGATCTGAATCTTGACCGGTTACGAAAACTTTCCGGGCAGTGTGTTGCCATCGGAGAAACCGGACTTGATCCGGCCTATACGGTGTCGCCGGAGCAGCAGGAAGTGGCGTTCCGCGAACAGATCAGGGTGGCCATCATCTGTGGTCTGCCGCTGCTGATCCATTGCCGGAAGGTATTTCAACGGCTGCTGACTATCATGCGTGACGAGGGTGCCGGACGGGTGGGCGGGATCATGCATGCCTATTCCGGCTCGGTGGAGATGGCGCTGGACTTCATCAAACTGGGCTTTGCCATCTCAATTTCCGGGACGGTCACCTGGGACAACGCCGTCAAGCCGATTCGTGTTGCTCGTGAAATCCCTCTGGAGCATCTGGTGCTGGAAACCGACGCTCCCGACATGACTCCGCAGTGCTATCGCGGCAGGTTCAATAGACCGGCATGGATCAGGGAAACGGCGCAACAGCTTGCCGGGGTGCGGGGTATTACGCTGGAAGAGGTCTGCAGAATTACGACGGGAAATGTTCGCAGAATCCTTCGGCTGGAAAATGGTTCTGCTTGAAGCTGTATTTTGACGGTATGCTGTGATAGTATTTGATCTGTTATGATTTCTTCACGAGGAGCCACCCCATGAAATATGCCCTGTTGCTGCTTACCGTCTCTGTTGCTTTCATCAGCGGTTGCGCCATGTTCACCGCCTGGAAGAGCATTCCTCCGCCGGGCGGCTGTGATCAGTGTCATACCATGCCGATCAGCACCAACTGGCAGGCGATGTACAAACCTGCGACCGTAACGGATGAGCGGGGGCGCCTCTCCTTCCAGACCCCGGAATACAACACTCCGCCGGTCGGGGGAATGCAGTCGCCGCTGGATGCCAAAAAAGTTGAGGAAAAAGCCTGTTTTGACTGCCACAAAGCCCCCACGCAAGCGCACAAGGAGCGCAGAGGACGCTTCCACCACTGATCAAAAACAGCTTTTGAGTCCACGAAAAGCACGAAAAGACACGAAAAATGAAACTGATTTCGTTCGTGTATTTCGTGCTTTTCGTGGATAGTAGCTTTTTTAGGTTTATTCCCCTTCGCGGCTGAAGCGATACCCGACTCCGCGCACCGTCAGAAAATGTTTCGGGTGTGCGGGGTCCGGTTCGAAGTACTTGCGCAGCCGGACGATGAAGTTGTCCAGCGTCCGGGTCTCGGTATCGCTGCTGTACCCCCAGACGGATTGCAGCAGGTCGCTGCGGTGAACCGGCTTCCCTTCCTTCTGGAAAAAGAGCGCCAGTACCCGCACCTCCATCTCCGTCAAATCGATCTCCCCCTGCCCTGTTCGTGCCCGGTATGACAGCAGAAAGACCTCGTTGTCGCCGAAACTGTACCCTTCCTCCACCGGTTCGGGGCGATACCATGACGAGCGTCGCAGCATCCCTTTGACCCGCAGCAGAAATTCCACCAGATTGAACGGTTTGGTGAGGTAATCATCAGCCCCGTTTTCCAGTCCTTCTACCCGGTCGGCATCATCGGAACGGGCGGTCAGCATCAGGATCGGTACCCGCGGATCAAGTTTTCTGATGGCCCGGCACGCCTGAAATCCGTCCATACCAGGGAGCATGACATCCAGGATGACCAGGTCGAAACGCTCGATCTCCAGCGTTGCCAGGGCCCGCTCGGCGGTCTCGAAATGGCTGACCCGGTGCCCCTCCTCTTCCAGATTGAAACAGATGCCGCGTGCCAGATGGGTTTCATCTTCGACCAGCATGATATGCGGTTTATCGTCAGTCATGGTCTGCACCTCACGCTGCGGGAAATTTCAAGGTAAACGTACACCCTTTGCCGGGGCCGTCGCTGGTCACGCCGACCGTACCGCCAAGCCCCTTGATGACGGATTCGACGATGTAGAGGCCCAGCCCGGTACCGCGCACGTTGTCACCCGGAGGCTGGGCGCGGTAGAAACGGTCGAACACTTTTTTCAGTTCTTTCCGCTCAAGTCCCCTCCCCTGATCCTGTACCGAGAGCAGCAGCCAGGTGCCGCTCTTTTCGAGCCGCACCGTGATTTCCGGGCTTTGCGGTGAATAGAGCACCGCATTTTCAAAGAGATTGCGCACCACCATGCTCATTTCTTCGGGATCGACTACCGCCTTCAGGCCAGGGGCGGCTTCAAGCGTAATGCTTCCTCCCTGCGGCAATAATGCTCGCTCTCGCTCCACATGTTCACTAACCAGTTGGGTCAGGTCGGTCAGGCGTCGCTCCGTCTGTTTGCGCCGCTGTTCCAGGCGGGCCGCCATCAGCAGGTTGTTGATAAGGTAATGCAGCCGGTCGGTGTCTGCCAGCATGGTGGTGACAAATGAGTCGAGGCGCTCTTCGGACGGCTTGCGCAGCCGGATCGTCTCAAGGTGGAGCTGGATGGAGGCGAGCGGCGATTTCAGTTCGTGGGTCACCTGGGCGATGATGTTGCGCTGCTGCAGATACAAATTTGACTGGCGGTTCCAGTACACGAAAATCACGTAGACGCCGATCAGGATCAGCACCATCATGACCAGGCCTTCAACCATAACCGGCCAGTTGGCTCCCTGCCCGAGCAGTTCGGGGCGGTATTTCTCGGCTAGCTCCCGGAATTCCCGGTGTTTGCCGATAAACCAGTAGATCCAGAACACAACGACGGTGATCCAGACCAGCTGGATGGCGATCAAAGCCATAATCGGATGAAAAATGCGGCGGAGTATGTTCATAAATTAACTATTCCTTGCCGAATAAACGGTTGTACCCGGTTTTGTACGCTTGTGAATTTCGCCGCTTTCTGGTACATTCGCGTTTCTGAAACAGAGTTATAAATTTCTTGTGGAGTGTATGTCAATGGCCAGTATCGATTCCAAAAAACTTAACCGGCAGATGATGATCTACCGGATTGTACAGACTATATTTGTGGGACTGTTGATTGTCCTGGCAATTGTGTTTCAAAGCCGCTTTGCCGTGCTGGGCAAGCCCGAGCTGTTTCTGCGCAGCATCATGTTTGCCGTCATCGGCCAGTTGATACTGATCTGGCCGGTCTACAAGCTGGCCTGGCGCGATGCCGGTGTTGAGATTGAGGGCGCTACCGCCAATCTTACGGTTGATCAGCAGAAAGCGCTGCGCAAAAAACGTCTGCTGGGCGATTTGTGGAAATTCTGCGGTGTGGCATTTTATGTGGCGTTTGTCATGCTTGTTCCGGATGCCAAGAAGGCGTCAGGATCAACACCGGTGCTGGCCATCACGATTTTCTCGTTTCTGCTCACCTGCCTGATGTATTTCCAGTGTTTCAACTTCAGCGCCAAGAAGCGTCTGAAAGAAATCGCCTAAATCCTTCCAGCCAAAGTATTGAATTTAAGGGACAGCCGCAAGCTGTCCCTTTTTTATTTTATGTCTGCATCGGCTTTTTTCTTGGCGAGACGTTGATTGAGCGCCTGACGGGTGATACCAAGAATCGTTGCGGCAGGGCCCTGGTTTCCGTTGGAACGCCGCAGTGCTTCCGTAATCAATAACTCCTCCGCTTCCTTCAGCGTGGGGATACGATCCTGTCGGAGATCCAGAAGAGGTTTGACCTGATCCTCGCCGGAGGTTACCTGCTGCGGAGATGAGGTGTATCCGGTTTTCTTGCGCAACGAATCAAGCATCGGTATGCCGTTTTTTTCCTGGGCAACGGCATCATGGATCATGGCCCTGAATTCTCTGACGTTTCCGGGGAAGGGATATGCGGAGAGGCAGTCAAAAAGTTCCGGCGGCACCGCTGGGCGTATCATGGCGAGCGATTGGACGGCTTCATCGACAAAATGATTGAAGAGCAGCGGAATGTCCTCCTTCCGCTCCCGTAGCGGCGGGATGGTGATCTGATGGGCGCAGAGCCGGAAGTACAGGTCTTTCCTGAAGCGTCCGTCCGTCATGGTGGCGCTTAGCTCCTGATGGGTTGCCACAACGATGCGGGCGTCGCTGCGCCGGATGACATCGGAACCGAGCGGATAGTATTCCCCCTCCTGAAGAAGTCTCAGCAGTTTGACCTGCGAAGCGGTGTTCAGGTCGCCAATCTCGTCCAGAAAGAGTGTGCCTCCGGCTGCCTTGGCGATCATTCCCTCCCGTGCCTGGTCAGCGCCTGTATAGGCCCCTTTTTTGTGTCCGAACAGCGTGTCGGAAAATACGGTGTCATCGAGCCCGGCAACATTGACGGCCACGAACTCGCCCGCTCTGCCGCTCAGGGAATGCACTGAATTGGCAAACAATTCCTTGCCTGCCCCGGTTTCTCCGGTAATGAGAATCGGCTGATCGGAAACCGCAACAGCTTCCAGATAGCTGAAAATCCCTTTCATTGCCGCGCACTGGGTTATGATACCGGCAAAGGCGCTTTTGTTGGGCGATCTACCGGTAAGCAGGCTCTCTTTCAGGGAGAGGTGAATCTGCCGCAAGCTGTCAAGTTCAAGGGCGCGTTTGACGCTGGTAAGATAGCGGCTTTGCTCTACCGGTTTGACAAGGTAGTCGAAAGCTCCGTACTTCATGCATTCAACCGCCGTCGTCAGCTCCGTGGTTGCGGTCATGACAATCACCGGCACATGGGGATATTCGCTGCTCATCCGCTTGAGCAACTCGAATCCCGATATGTTCGGCATGGTCAGATCCATAACGATGAGAGCAGGCTTCTGCTCTTCCAGAAACGGGAACAGCGTCCGGCCGTCTTCTATGGTGTGAAGGTTTTGCAGCCCGGCTCTGCGCAGGATCGTTGCGCAACTGAAGAGCATTTGCGGCTCGTCGTCCACCAGGACAATCAAGGGGGATTTTACGGCAGAGCTTTTCATGTTGTTT
>MGZJ01000015.1:46019-58578 GCA_001802645.1 Geobacteraceae bacterium GWC2_53_11
CCCGCCGCTCTCAAAGCGGGTGGTGAAAAATGGCTCGGAAATGCGTTCGAGTACATCGCGGGTCATTCCGGTGCCTTCGTCGTGTACCTTGATTATGACAAAACCGTCTGCTGGGTCGTGCGAAGTTGCGATCCGGATTCCGCCGCCGTTACCGGCTACGGCATTAAGAGCATTGTTGACAAGATTGATGATTACCTGCTCGATCAACTGGGCTTTCCCACGTACATGCGGCAGGCCGTCACAGAGTTCAACGGTGATGTTGCTGCCCTGTTTGCGTATTTCATGGGAGAGCAGCGTCATGGCCATCTGTACGATCCTGTTGACATCCACATGCGCCGCAAAGCCGTCCGGTTCCTGTCGCACCGCTGTCTTCATGGTTTCGATAATATCATGTATGCGGCGCGATCCTTCCGTTAAGCCCGCGATCAGCCGTGGAATCTCCTCCCGAACCTCCGAATAGCGCCGTCCGCCAAGCAGAAAATCGCCCTGTTCGGCAGCGGTCTCCTCAAGCACCTCCAACACTTCATACCACGTTTCGGCGAGCAGCGTTGAGTTGAACATGATAAAGTTGTTGGGATTATTGATCTCATGGGCAATGCCGGAGGCCAGCATGCCCAGCGAGGCCATCTCGTTGACTTGAATCATCTTCGCCTGGGTGTTGCGCACTTCATCTTCCAGCATGATTTTCCTGGTGATATCCCGTATGGAACAGTACACCACGGTGGTATCCATCAAGGTGATAAGCTTGCCCCGTATTGAGACGTCAACGGGAGCGCCGTCTTTCCGGAACTGGGTAATCCGGAAGATATCAAATCTGCTGTTCTCGCCAAGACCGGTTTGCAGCGACTCGCGTAATTCAGCGTGATTGTCACCCGCAAATGGCCACGGAAAGCCGCACAGCAGCTCGGAACGGCTATATCCATACAAATCTGTTGCCGCCGGATTAGCGTCAATTATCTCAAAGGTATCGAAGTTGAACAGGATGATGGCGTCTTCGTGCTGAAGAAATATTTGCGAAAAACGTTCCTCGCTCTCCCGCAGTTTGATTTCTGCTTGTTCGCGGTAGTGGATAATTTCACGCAGTAACCGGCACCATTCAAGCGCCCGTTGTATGCTGACTTCCAGCTCATCCTCATTGATGGGCTTGGCCAGATAATCCCACGCTCCCCGCCTGACCGCTTCAAGGGCGGCTGGCAGCGATTTCTTCCCGGAAAAGACAATAACCGGCAGGTTTATGTACTTCTCCTGTAATTCGGAGACAAAGCGCAATCCGCTTGTATGCCGCATGTCAATGTCGGCGAGGATAATGTCGGGCCGCTCGCGTTCATACGCAGCAAGCCCATCCTCGCTCGTGGCCGCTTCGATAATGCGATAGCCGTGCGCTTCTAAAAAACATCTCAGGGAGGTACGGGTGATGTGAGACTCAAGTACAATGAGTACGGAGGGGACATTCAGATTTAAGCAGTTATACAATGTGTCGGTCTTGTTCAAGCATCCTCCGGAAAATGCCTTTTATATAGACATTGTCCGGTTTGGGATTCAACATCCTGACCGGACAGACCGGAGGAAATTACCATAACAGCGCTTCCCGGAGCAATTGCTAACATGCTTTGACGCGATAGGTAGCGTATTCTCTTTCAAGGTCTTTCTCGACAACGTCAACGGTGCAACTGTTGTAGCTGTTATTTTTAACAACAAACATTCTTCCGTTATAGATGGACGGAACGGCAGACCGTGAGCCATTCATCGCTTCTCTGGCAACCTGCTGGGCAATCTGTTCTTTCTGCGGATCAAGCAGCGTTACGTAGGATGGAACGCTCTCACCATATACAAGCCCGTCCCTGATTCTGTATTTCACCGAGATCATAGAGGATTCATCGCCGCTGCTCTGCTGTTCGTGTCTGATAAGAGCAAAGGAATTGTTCTGCCCCTCATAATACGCTGCCTCGCTGGAATTCCTCACGGTCATGAGTCCTGCCGCGGATTTGACGGCAAGCTCTTCGGCGGCATTGGCTGGTGCGGAGGGGGGATTCCGTTCCATCCAGTATGATTCGGCTACTGGCCGGTCATACGATACGGCAAGTTTATCTCCAAGTGAGGCGCAACCGCTCAGTAATGAAATCAGCAATACGCTCTGTACAAAAAATATAGTTTTCATGGGACACCCCCGGTTGTGCATTTTCGCTTGATTGCGATCGTGCAGGTAGAAGAGCATCGAGTGTGCCAAGGCTGGTTTTAAGGAAATTAGTTGTTTGTTATCGGTATGTTACGTCGGCGTGGGCGCGTAAGGGAGGTGTGCGGGTGCAAGAACGCTTTCAGGATGCTTTTTGTCTAAAATTGGTGTCAAAGCGGCTAAAAACGGTGGGTTGCTATAAATAAACGTCTGGCAGGAAGGCTGCAAGGTTGCTTTCAGGTGCAAGATTTGATGTTGATGAGCCTGGAAAAAGCAATTGAGATATGGAGAAACGGAAGCGGGGTAACCTAACCCGGACGGGCTGGAACCGAACTAAAAAAATCAAAGTCATTTCACGCGGATAAAATCTGATAACTTCGGATAAAAGCGGATAAACATTTTTATATTGAAAAATCAGATTCTTATCAGATTTTATCCGAAGTTATCCGCGTGAGACGGTTTTGACATTTAACTGCTTGTTGGTCATGCAATGATTCTTTCACATGTCTTTACCGGTCTTGAAAAACTCCTCCATCCTGTCAAAGAGATCTTCCGAGCCTCCCTTAATAACTTCCGTATCCGGCAGCGAGCGGAGAAACGTCCTGCCGTAGCTCTTGTTCAGCACCCGCCGGTCGAGGATCAGCACCGCGCCCCGGTCGTCGCGACTGCGGATCAGCCGCCCGAAACCCTGGCGGAACTTGATGACCGCCTGCGGCACGGAAAAATCGCGGAATGGGTCGCCGCCATCGGCTTTGATCTTCTCGGCGCGCGCCTGCTGCACCGGCTCGGTCGGCACCTGGAACGGCAGCCGGGCGATGATCACCAGCCGCAGCGCCTCCCCCTTGACGTCAACCCCTTCCCAGAACGAATCGGTACCGAACAGCACCGCATTTCCCTCCTTGCGGAACTGGGTCAGCAGCGTGTGGCGGCCGGTTTCTCCCTGTTTGAGCGAGGTGAGCCCCAGGCGGGCCAGTTGCGGTGACAATGCCTGATAGACGCGGTTGAGCAGGTCGTAGGAGGTGAAGAGGATAAAGGCGCCGCCGCGCGAAATCTTCACCGCCTTGAGGATATGGTGCTCCAGCGCCTCCCGGAAACCGGGGGCGGTTGGTTCCGGCATGTCCTCGGGCACGGCGACAAACACCTGGCGGGCGTAGTCGAACGGGGAGGCCAGCTGCAGCTCGGTCAGGCGCTCTTTGGGGAGCAGACCGAAGCCGGTGCGCCGTTTCAGGTAGCCGAATTCGCCCCCCACGGTCAAGGTCGCCGAGGTGACGATGATGGTCTTGAGCTTGTCGAACACGCTTTCTTTGAGCTGACCCGAAATATCGAGCGGTGCTGCGGTGAGCCGCGCCTGTACGCCGCGGTTGTTGCGCCGGGTCTCGATCCAGCGGCAGTACCCTTCCGCATCGGTGGTGAAGAACAGCAGCGCATCGGCCATCGCCTGCAAGCGTCCTTCTATACCCCCCGTGTCGAGTAGCTGGTCGGCGAGCTTTTCCTGAAGTTTTTCCGGCAGGTCCTTGCAGCGGCGCAGCAGGGTGCGGAGCGACGAGGTGTAGTCATTGACGGCATCGGCCAGCGCGTGCAGCCGCTCGCGGCACTCACCCCAGAACGGCGTACGTTCCACCTCGGGGGTGAGCCGCAGCTTCTGTTCGCGCCCGGCTTCCCTTCCGTTGCCTTCATGTTCCACGCTTATGGCCAGCCAGTCCATGGTCCGTTCGGTCATTCCTGCCAGGTCATGCGCTTTGGGGAGCAGATGGCTTTCCAGCAGCCCTGACAGTTCGGCATAGAGCCCTTCCTGCGATTCCGGCAGATCTCGGGTGATGCGGTTGGTGATGAGCGTCAGCAGACCGGCACGCCCCGCTTTCTGGGGCACCAGGCGCTGAAGCTGCTTGAGGATGCCGCTCCGGGCAATGGTCAGCGACAGGTGGCTGGTGGCCACATCCTCCAGATGATGCCCTTCGTCGAAGATCAGGCGGGTGAACGGTGGGAGAATGGCGGTGGCGTCGTAGCCGGTTTCCTTGCGCAGCACGATATCGGACAGCAGCAGGGCGTGGTTGACCACCAGCACCCGGGCAGCGGACGATTCGCGGCGGGCGCGGTAGAAAAAGCATTTATTGAAATGCTTGCAGCGCGACCGTCCGCACTGGTCCGCTTCGCAGCAGACCTCCTCCCAGGTTCCGGCGTGGGGGGTAAAGGCCAGGTCGCTGCGGCAGCCGTCCTGGCTGCTTTTGCTCCATTCGATGATGGTGGTCAGCTCGGCAGACGATTCATCAGGGAACAGCGCCGGTTCCGCCTCGGCATGCTCCAGCTTGCGCAGGCAGGCGTAGTTGCTGCGCCCCTTGACCAGCGCTGCCTTGAATTCCACCGCGCAGTTGCGCGCCAGAAACGGGAGGTCTTTGCGGATCAGCTGTTCCTGCAGGTTGATGGTGTTGGTGGAAACGACGATACGTTCGTTGTTGCGCACCGCCCAGAGGATGGCCGGAATCAGATAGGCCAGGGATTTGCCGGTGCCGGTGCCCGCCTCGACCAGCACGACCCGGTCCTTGTTGAACGCCTCGGCCACGGCAAAGGCCATGCGCACCTGTTCGTCGCGCTGTTCATACCCTTTCAGATGGGCCATCATGCCGTCATTGGCAAAGACCCGGCTGATCTCCTCCAGAGAGAGCAGTTCTCCTTTTTTCTCGGTAAAGGGAGCGACCACCTGGTAGCAGCGGTTGCAGTTGTTGTCGATGATGACAAAGCCGATCCCCTGGTTGCCGCAGACCGAGGCGATATCCATATCGGCTGACGACGGGGTAAGGTCACCGGAGGGGTGGTTGTGAATGACGACGTCGCCGTGTGAAGCGCGGGTGATGATGGCGGGAACGGCTACCTTGCTGCCACGGGCGATGGTTTCGGCTTCGTAGACAACACCGTCCACATTGATGTGGCCGATGAAGAAGACCTCGTTCCCTTTGGCGGCGGTAATTTCATGGCGCATCAGGGCGCGGCAGTCGGGGGTGAATTGAGTTTCCATAAGAGGATGTACCTTACCACAATCGTACAAAAAAAGGCACCGGGGAAACCGGGTGCCTTGTGAAAGAAACGGTTTTTAGCTTACGTCGCGTAGCGACAGATGAGGGTAGACGGGGAATTCATTCCCCGAAACGAGAGAGGATTTCACCTCGTCACGTACGTGACGAATGAATATTTGATGCATTCTCCCGTGGGATAAATCCCACGGCTACCATCGAACGCCCCTACAGGGCTTGTAAAGTCTTAAACGGAAGGCGTCAATTCCCATCAGTTCAGCAGCAGCCCAACCACCCCCGCCCCCAAAATCACAATCATCGGGGAAATTTTTGTCCATTTGAACAGGACAAACCCAACCGCCAGAATGGCAAACTCCTTTGTGCCGGACAGCGATGACACTCCCAGGTTCCAGGCCGCTGCTGCCACCAGACCGACCACCGCCGGCAGCAGGCCGTCGAGGGTGTTTTTGATGAGATCGATTTTCTTGAGGCGGTGATAGTGCCGCCCAACGGTCAGCATCAGCAGGGTGCAGGGGATGAAGATGCAGACCGTGGCGACCAGCGCGCCCGGAAAACCGCCCGCCTTGAAGCCGGTGAAGGTGGCCAGCATCGCCAGCGGGCCGGGAGTCAGCTGCGACAGAGCCAGGCCGTCGAGAAACTGCCGCAGGGTCAGCCACTGGTACTGCTCGACCATGATGTGGTTCAGGAGAGGAATCAGCACGTAGCCGCCGCCGACAAAGATCAGGCCGATGCGGAAATAGATCCAGGCTATGGTGAGCAGGGCGGGCATCAGTTCCGGCTCCGGCGATAGAGGCTGAAGCCGAGCGACCAGGCGGCTGCCGCCACGAGTACCCAGGCGGCGTTCAGTTTGAGGAATACGGTGGCGGCAAACGCGGCCAGTGCCATCAGGGTGCTGTTAACCCCCGTGATCTGTTTGCGTCCCATATCGACCGCCACCACCACGATCAGACCGATGACCACCGGGTTGGTTCCCTTGAGCGCCGCCTGCAGGTGGGGGAGTTTGTGATAGGTGAAGTAGAGCCAGGAGAGCAGTGTCACCAGGATGAACGAGGGGAAGATAAAAGCGACGGCAGCGGTGAGCCCACCCCGGATACCGCGCAGGTGGTGGCCGATGAAGGTGCAGGTGTTGAGGGAGAACGGCCCGAGAATCTGCCCGAAGGCGAGTCCGTGCAGGAATTCCTCATTGCCGATCCATTGCTTTTCCTTGACGCAGACCCTTTCGATCAGGGCAACAATGGCCATGCCGCCGCCGAAGCCGGTCAGTCCGATTGTGGCAAAGGTCAGGAAGATGTCGGTGAGGCGAACTTTTGGCGAGGTGTCGCGCATGTTTACTACGATTTTACCAATTGCATCGGTATATCCATTTCCTCATGCAAAACCCGGATTATTTCCGGCCGTCCATCATCAAGCCACCGGAAGAAAACCAAGTGGTGATTGATCTTGCATTTGAAGCATCCGTCTTTTATATGCGAGAAATCAACATTGAAAGTCTCGCGCGTGACGATCTTTTCAAAGCAATCAAAGATGCCTTTAATATAGACCTTTTCCTGGTCTCTTCCCCACGTTTTTCTTGTGTATCTGGCAATCTCCTTCAGGTCTGTTAAGGCGGCTTTTTTGATTACATAGTTCATGCGGATAGCCCGTCTTCTTGTTCCAGTTCAGACATGAAGTTTTCATAGGAACATTCGACGGATTCGCTGTTAAGCCCCACATCGATGGCGTGCTTTAGCGCTTTGATCTTGGCTTGGTGCATTTCCAGCAGGCTGAGCCCGGCCCGCACTACTTCGCTGCGAGAGCAGAAGCCACCTTCCGCAATTTGAGAATCGATAAAGTCATCAAAGTGAGATCCAAGAGTTACGCTTGCGTTCCTTCGCATTTCGATCTCCTTTCAAGTTGTATTACTATGTAATATACAGGGACTTGATTCAGAAATCAATCGCAGGCGTCCGGGGAAATCGGGTTGTTTAAATGGCTTTAACGATGTGAAAAATAGTGATAAAAGGGTGATGTGAAAAGAAGTTAAGTCTTGCGGTTGCTTACATGTGGAAAATACGAGCACCGGCTGATTTCAGTTAGTTACCTTGAGTTTGTTGGCCGACATCTCAAAACGGGAGGATTGCCGGATCTGGTCAATAACGATGTTGGCCTAATTAAGGGGATAAATATGAATTGGCGTAATCTGGACGTACAAATGCAACCGTTCTCTGCTCGTTTGACAAGTGAACTCAAGCTCACTCCAGAAGTGGTAACAAAGCTTGGGACCACTATCGCTTCTGATGTGCGTTTTCTGTCGCCAGAAATGAAAACCGAGATTAGAACTGCCTCGCCTGTTCCACTTGAAGATCGCCTTGCCGAGCTTCAAGCATTTCAAGGTTGGATGGATCAAGCGAATGCCGTTCGGAACAATCCTTTTGTCACACGTGCTCAAGTTTTGTCGCAAAACTATATCTGCTTTGTATACCTACCCGAAGCGTGTTTCCGTGTATTAGCGAAGGCGTGTCCAGCTGGATCAGCAGCAAAGAAATGCTCTCAATTCTTGAGTAACAACCCCGTGCGCGCCTATAGAAACGCAGTTGCCCATGCAAACTGGACTTATAGAGCAGATTTTGGTGGCATTATCTATTGGGCTCGCAAAGGCAGCGACCCAAACGAAGCTCTTGAAAGGTTTGAAGTCGAACAGGCGGATCTTTCCTTTTGGCAAGCACTTAGCCGTTGTGTCGCCTATGCAGCTTTTTCCAATCTGTAGTATGGCCAACCATCGGCAAGATCGGCCAAAGGCCGGTCGGCGTCAGCCCCGTTGGATGACTAAATCAGGTAGGATTTCTCTACCGTTAAGGTGCGTGGGATGGGACTAGCGGGTCAACTGCGCGACCGTTGGGCAGACAAAAATGAAAATAAAATCGATCTTAATACAACTATTGGTCGCTGCTCTGATTTCAATCGCCTTTGGTGCAGTGAGTCTTTTCCTTTTACCGCAGATGGTTAAGGTCTATTTCTGGCCAGGTATGTACATTGCTGCTACTCCTATCATTCCATCACAACTCATTTACGCCCTTGTTCCCGATGGTGGTGGCCCTGCATTTGTGCTGGTTGCAGCAACTTGCTCGATATTCTTTTGGACATGCTTATTTGCAGGACTTTATACAGCATACAAAAAGTTCTTCTGAAACTCTGACTGCTACGAGGAGGGGACTTTGTGCGACTTCTGCTCTAAAATAACTGACGCTGCTTGGCGCAATATTGCGGTTGGTCAAAGGTATAGAACTCCTGATATTTATAGAGGGATAGATTTCACAATCGAAGAAATGACCCAAGAAAGACTAATAATATCGCCTCAGAAGGTCTCCATCTCGAAATTAGCCTTTGCAGCAACAATTCATTATTTAAGATCACATCAACACGACATGGATTCGCCTTGCGAAATCCGGTCATCAAACGATAAAGCGACTGCCGGGCCGCTATGTCTTGCAGCCAGAGCCGAAAATGATGGTGTGCGTTGCGTCAATTATGTCCTCCCGATACTCCAAAAGAATGCTGTTGTCGGAATTAACCCTGTCAGGCCGAATGCAACTTGGATTCTTAAGTGGTGAGGAATGCCCAACATGCGGTTAGAACACGGCTCCATACGGTCGCGGTTCAACCGCAGCAACGTTGGCTGAAAAATGTTTTGACTTAAAATAGCCATCAGCGTACTGGAACATCCAGTCACTCGGCGGCAGTTTGTGCTCACCAGAGCCGTTGGGCAAATTCACTGAAGCAGAGAATTCCGGCAATGGAATCAATTACTGAAGATGAACCTGACCGACTTGTTTTTCGGGTACGGTCACCACTGCAGAATGCAGTCGGCGGGCTGGGGCTGTTTTTTCTGGCGTGGCTCGTGGTCCATTGGCTGACCCGCCATCCGAATCACGACCGGACGATTGGCCTGATTGGCGCGAGCATCACCTGCCTGTTGTTCTTTCTCCTTTCCGAAACGAGCGATTTCGTGTTTGATGCCGGCATCCGTCGCCTCACCTGGACCAGGCGTTTCGGCCCCCGTCGGCGCTCAGGAATGGTGCCTTTCGAGGAAATCGAGCAGGTAGTGGTCAGGACATCACTCGGCAGCGATGCCGTTGCTCCGAGCCAGCGTATCGTTCTGCTGACGCGAAACGGTGAACTTCCCCTGACTGCGGGTTACACTCCGAGTGATGAGCACGGGGTAAACGCCGAGCGTTTGCGAACGTTTCTGGGGCGCAGCCAGGTTGATCCGCTATCGGTTTCGGTCAATGCACTGGTTGCGGCTGGCCGTGACGTGGATGCCATGCGCGAGCTGCGGCTCGGCAGCGGCATGTCGTTGACCGATGCGCATGCCGAAGTGGCGCGGATTCGCAAGGAAGTAAAAGGGGAAATCCTTGGCAAATTTCGGGTGAAGCTTTGAGAGCCATCCGTAATGGGAAAGGAGTAGATACGATGAGCGGAGTCAAGCGTGCGCTTGCCGGCATTCTGATTGCCGCAGGGGTGTTCATGCCGCTGTCGGCAAGCGCAGAGTTTTCCATTGCACTTTATGCTGGAAAGCAGCTCACGAACAACGGAGACCTGCGGCTGAAACAGGGGCAGACGGATCTGACGTTTCATGATGTGAGCTGGAAGGATGAGTCGTTCGAATCGCCAATATACTACGGCGCCCGGCTCAGCTACTGGTTCGATGAACTGTCCCCCTGGGGAGTGGCCGTGGACTTCACCCATGCCAAAACCTATCTGAAAAACGGCGATACGGTGGCCGTTACCGGAACCCGCAACGGCACACCGGTGGATGCGCGTGAACCGGTATCCGACAGTATCCGGAACTTTTCATTGTCACACGGCTTGAATATGATAACCCTCAACGGCCTGCACCGCTGGTTCCCCTCCGGCAAGCGGGATCTGAGTCCGCTGGGAAGAGTGCAGCTGTATGCGGGGCTTGGCGCCGGGTTCAGCATTCCCCATGTCGAGGCAGACATCAACGGTATCAAGACCGATGAATACCAGGTGGCAGCAGGCCCGGTTGCAAACGGCATGCTGGGGCTTAATTACGATATGAGCCGGTATCTGTCAGGAATTGTGGAATATAAACTGAGTTATGCCGATGTACGGGCAGAATTGAACGGCGGCGGCTTCGTTGATGCGGCGACCGTTAACCACCAGCTGATCTTCGGTCTGGCGACCAATTTCAACCTTTGGTAGCTTTCCAGAGAGTACCAGCTGAATTCAGACCTGATCCCTCCATAAACAATTCTTGACAGCATACAAACGTACATACAATTTAAGCATGACAATTATCTGGGATTCTCAAAAGGCTGCACAACGGAGACGCTATGAAAACCAGTTCTGATAAAATGTACGACAAATACAAGGATTTTGATTTTTCTGATGCCAAACCGGTTGCCGAGACGCCTCATTTGGTAAAGCTTCAAGTGGAGGCCGGCGGTAAATCCTGAATTACCATGAGGGTTGACAATGATGTTCTGGCTACCTTCAAGGCACGGGCTGAGATGATTGGCGGAAACTACCAGACGCTAATGAATGAGGCATTGAAACAGTTCAGCCAGGGATTGAGGCTGTCGGACGTGGTTCGTGAGGCAATTCATGAAACGTGGGAAACGTGCCTGACAACACGACCGACCGGGCGCGCGAAAAAAGTGAAAGCCGGATAGCGCTACAGTCATTGAATAAAAGAGCTTTAAATGTGCGGTTGCCATTTACCTATAAACGCTGCAACGGACGGAAACGAGATAAACCAAATAAGCGAGGTGGATGATGAAGCTGCTATCTGTCGTTGCAACTCTATTGATGTTGGCCGTTCTCGGAACCGACTCTCACGCCGCATTGCGCAGTATCGAAAAGGAATACACCTACCAGGCCAGTGAAGCGGACAGCAAGCTTTCCAGCAGAATCATCGCACTTGAGCAGGTTAAGCGGCTTATTCTTGAGGAAATCGGAACATTCATTCTGAGCGAGACAGAGGTGAAGAATTCCCAGCTGACCAAGGATCAGATCGTTACCTACACTGCCGGTGTCGTTGCAACCGTAATTGTTGACGAAAGATGGGACGGCAGGAACTACTTCGTGAAGGCACGGCTGTCTGTGGATCCCCAAGATGTTGCCAAATCGGTGGAGATACTGCGCAGGGACAAAGAGAAAAACAGTGAGCTGGAGCTGCTTCGGGCAGAAAAAACCGCCGCGCTGCAAGAGATCGAGCAACTGCGTCTGGAGATGCAAAAAGTCAAATTGTCCACTCCTGCAACCAACCGGTCATTCCTTAAAGCCATCAATAAAATCGAGGCGGCAGACTGGATCGAGAAGGCGGCAAACCTTCGGAATGATGAAAAATGGGCAGAAGCTGCAGGGTACTATTCTCGCGCTATCGAGGTTGCTCCGGGTATTGCCCGCTTTTATGCCTCACGCGGGTGGATGTATTACAAGTTGAAGAAATACCCCGAGGCATTACGCGACTTCGACCGCACGATCGAACTCGATCCGCAGTATCCTTACGGCTACCACAACAAGGGATATGTCTATGTGGACTACGGTGATTGGAAGACCGCGCTTGGCCTGTTCAAGAAATCAGTGGATGTCTCTCCCGGCTTTGCCAGGGGATACAACGGAATAGGATATGCCTCTTTTCGCATGGGGAACCAGAAGGATGCGAAGAAAGCCCTGGACAGGGCAATAGAGCTCGACCCCAACTTCTCCCGATCCTTTATAAACAGGGGTAACTACTTCCTGCAGCGGAAAGAGTACCTTAAGGCACTTGAAGACGTTAATCGCGGCATTGAGCTGGAGGCGACATTCGGCAGGGGGTACTTTCTTCGGGCGAAAATCTACGAGGCTGTGGGAGAGAAAGAAAAGGCAAAGGAAGACTATCGTGAAGCCGCTCGGCTCGGTGATGGAAAAGCGTTGAAGGCGGTTAAAAAATTAGGGGATTGACTCGATAAAATCGAACCTGCTTCACCAGCAAGCGACCAGATATCCCTGTTGTGAAAAATGCCGAATCATGGCATCTTACGCAGGTTTTACAGACTATTCCCACCCAAGGAGCCCTCCATGTCCTTCCGCACCATTGAATGGCTTGATGACGCTGTTGTCATGATCGACCAGACCCGCCTGCCGGGCGAAGAGCTTTACAACACTTACACCGATTTCCAGTCGGTGGCTGAGGCGATCAAGGGGATGATCATCCGGGGAGCACCCGCTATCGGCGTGGCTGCCGCCATGGGGGTTGCGCTGGGGGCGCGGGCGATTATTGCCGATACCCACGAATCGTTTTTCCGCCAGCTGGAAAATGTGTGCGAGATTCTGGGGCGTACCCGTCCGACGGCGGTCAACCTGTTCTGGGGGC
>MGZJ01000015.1:58631-72682 GCA_001802645.1 Geobacteraceae bacterium GWC2_53_11
GATCGAGCAGGAGGATTTGACCATCTGCAAGAACATCGGCAAATGGGGAGCAACCCTGATTCCCGAGGGTGCCACCGTGCTGACTCACTGCAACGCCGGGGGGCTGGCAACTGCCGGTTACGGAACCGCGCTGGGTGTTATCCGCGCCGCCCATGAGGCGGGCAAGAAGATTCAGGTGTTTGCCGACGAGACGAGGCCGTGGCTGCAGGGGGCGCGTCTGACTGCGTGGGAGCTGATGAAATCCGGCATCCCAACGACGCTGATTTCCGATAACATGGCCGGGTTCTTCATGAGCCGGGGCGAGATCACCTGCTGCGTGGTCGGCGCCGACCGGATCGCCGCCAACGGCGACACCGCCAACAAGATCGGCACCTATTCCGTGGCGGTGCTGGCCAAGGAGAACAACATCCCCTTTTACGTTGCCGCGCCAGTATCCACCCTTGACCTGACGCTCTCCGACGGCAGCAAGATTCCGATCGAGGAGCGTCCGACGACAGAAGTCACCCACATCAAAGGGATTGCCATTGCGCCGGAAGGGGTGCGAGTGCGCAACCCGGCCTTTGACGTCACCCCGGCCCGCTACATCACCGCAATCATCACCGAAAATGGCATTGTCAAAGGGGATTATCTCAGTGGCCTGCGCAAGGTCGCGGGCAACTGACATGCATATTGAGCGCTTCTCCCAGGAATTCAGCAGAATAATCGCCCTGGATGATCCGGCCCTCAAAGTGGCCGAGATGACAGGCTTTCTGGAATCCCACTGGTTCCAGTTCGGTGCCCGGAGTGCGGAAAATATCCTGCTGTTGCGGGAGCTGTTCTCTGTCGAAATATTGCACCGTATCGTTGTCCATGCCCTACTGACCCCGTCGCCTGACCAGGCGCTGAATTTTTTCGAGCGGCTGACCGGTGTCCTCACCCCCGAAGATCTGCATGAACTGGCGGAAAAGAAAAAACGGCTGACCCAGTGTGTGCTGCTGTGCGGCTCGTCGCCGTTCCTGGTCAACCTGATGTACCGCTCGCCCGAGATCGTGCGCTGGCTGTTTCTCGAAAACGGCATCGACCTTAACCGCACGGCGGAGGAGATGCAGGAGGCGGTGCAGGCTACCGTTACGGAATCGACCGATTTTCCTGCCTTGCAGAAGGCGCTCCGCACGTTCAAACGGCGCGAGATCGTGCGCATCGCCGCCCGCGACCTGAACGGTCTGGCACCGCTTGAGGAGGTGATGGAGGAGTTGGCGGATCTGGCTTCGTCAACACTTCAGGTTGCCTATGAGGTCTGTCGCCGCTGCCTGGTGCGCGACCACGGCGTCCCGCTGGTGATGGGGGATGTTCCCGCTCCGCGCGAAGCGGAGTTTACCGTGATCGGTATGGGCAAACTGGGGGGGCGTGAGCTCAATTTCTCATCCGATATCGATATCATCTACTTCTATGAATCGGACAAGGGAGAAACAACGGGCATCGAGAGCGTTTCCGGCGGCAGAAAAGGGGTGGTCTCGCTGCACGCTTTTTTCAACAAGCTGGGGGAGATGGTCAGCAAGGCGCTGTCGCAGGTGACTGAAGACGGTTTTGTCTTCCGCGTGGATGTGGGCCTTCGTCCGGAGGGAAAGTCGGGGGACATGGCGGTGTCGCTGCGCTCGGCCGAGATTTACTACGAGTCGTGGGGGCAGTCGTGGGAACGCACCGCCATGCTGAAAGCCCGGCCGGTGGCCGGTTCGCTGGCACTGGGCGAACAGCTGCTCAAAACCCTGCAGCCGTTTATCTATCGCAAGTATCTCGATTACAACCTGATCGAGGATATGAAGCAGATGAAACAGAAAATCGACGCCTCGCTGGCCCGCTCCAGGGAAGCGGAGATCAATCTCAAGCTGGGACGCGGCGGCATTCGCGAGATCGAATTTTTTATCCAGGCGCTGCAGCTGGTCTATGCCGGGAAAAATCCGAAGCTGCGCGAACGCAATTCGCTGCATGCCCTTGATACCCTGCTGGCGGCCAATCTGCTGGCCGAGGAGGATCATCTAAAATTACGCGAGGCATACCGTTTTCTCCGCTCGGTAGAGCATCGCATCCAGGTGGTGCAGGAACGCCAGACCCACAACCTGCCGGTCAAGGAAGAAGAGATGCTGGCGCTGGCCCGGAGGAGCGGCTTCCTGAGAAACAACGGCCTGGAGCGGTTCCGGCAGGTGCTGGAAGAGCATCGCGGTTATGTGTCCGTTATCTACGGCACCCTGTTTCATACGGGGGATGAGCAGCTGGAGCAGGAGGTGCATCCGCAGGTGCTGTTCCTGCTCGATCCCAAGGCCGATTCCGACCTGGTCAAGGATATGCTGGCGGAGCGCCATTTCGAGGATGTGGAGCGGGCCTATGACAACCTGATTTCCATCCGGAGGGGGCCGATAAAGGCGAATTTGGCGGAACGGAGCCGTCGCACGCTGGAAAAAATTACGCCGCTCATGATTCAGGCCCTGTTCGATTCTCCCGATCCCGATCTGGCATTGACCAACCTGGAACGTTTCATGGGGGTCATCGCCAAGCGTTCATCCTGCTATGCCCTGTTGGCCGAAAACCGCAGTACCACAACGCTGCTGGTATCCCTGTTCGGCATGTCCGAATTCCTTTCCAAGATTCTGATCAATCACCCGGAACTGCTGGAAAGCCTGGTGGCAGGAGGCGATTCCTCCGGCTCGAAAAGCAGGGAGACCATGGCCCTCGAACTGGATGCGCTGCTGGAACAGAGCGACTATTTCGAAGATCATCTCAATATCCTGCGCCGCTACCGCAACGAAGAATTTCTGCGCATCGGGCTGAACGATATTCATGGCCGCCTGTTGCAGGGGGAAGTCACCGCGCAGCTCAGCCTGCTGGGCGAGGTCTGTCTTGAGGCCGCTTACAACCTGGCGGTGACTGACCTGCAGCGCTTCGGTCATCCAACCCGGCAGCAGAACGGAGAGTCAGTCAAGGCCAACCTGGCAATCATCGCCATGGGCAAGCTGGGCGGCGGTGAGCTCAACTACCATTCGGATCTGGACATCATCTTTGTCTATGATCATCAGGGGAATACGGACGGCGAGAAGCAGATTTCCAATCATGAATATTTCGCCAAACTGGCCCAGAAGATTATTTCGATCCTCACCATGCAGACCCGCGAAGGGTATGTCTACAAGATCGACACGCGCCTCCGGCCGTCCGGCAATGCCGGGCCGCTGGTTACGTCGCTGGAATCGTTCCTCGATTATCATCGCCGCGAGGCCCAGATCTGGGAACGGCAGGCGCTCACCAAGGCCCGTGTCGTGCTGGGGGACGGCAAGCTGGCCGGTCAGCTGCACGACATCATCCGCCAGACCGTGTACGGTTCTGTTATTGACGACGCCGGGCGGGAAGAGATCTACCGTTTGCGAATGCGGATGGAAAACGAGCTGGCCAGGGAAAAAGAGGGGAGCTACAACATCAAGACCGGTCGCGGCGGCATGGTGGATGTGGAATTTGCCGTGCAGTACCTGCAGCTGAGGGAAGGGTGCCATTTTCCCGAGCTGCGCACCGTCAGTACGGTGGTGGCGCTCAAGGAGATCAGTACCCTGAAGCTGCTGCCCGAGGGGAGCGCCGAAACGCTTCTTTCCGGCTACAAGTTCCTGCGCAAACTGGAGAACCGCCTGCGGATTATCCACGACTATTCGGTCAACGATCTTTCCGGATCGAAAGGGTACCTGAACAAGTTGGCGCGCCGTCTCGGGTATGATGCCAAGCTGAAGAATCCCGGCGTGGCCATGATTTGTGATTATGAAGAAGTGACCGGCAAAATCCGGGATGTGTTTGACCGGCTGTTCCAGGTCGAAGCCAGCTAAAACAGGGTATTATCTGCTTGACTTTGCCCGCTTCGGAGCTAGAATAAGTGCTCATTCATTGAAAAATATAAGGTAATTGTTCATGAAACGCCAAACCTCCTGCGAAGGGGGGACGGAATGCTGCGGGTCTTGAAAAAGATGGCCGGGCTGCCACGGAACGATCCGTGTCGGCTCGGCCTTTTTTTATGGAGAATCCATGCTCTCATCCACCAAATTATCGGTCGCCCTGAAAGCCGACCATCTCTCCCGCCTCCAGCAGCTCGGCACAACGGTCACGCTCGCTCCGGGGGAAACGCTTTTCGAGGCCCATTCATCATCCGGCGAAATGCACGTCATCATCCAGGGTGATATCAACTTGTACAAACCGGGCCAGGATCTGCCGGTCGTCTGGCTGGGGCCGGGCGATATCCTGGGCGAAATCGGCTTCATCCTCCGTACCCCGCGTACCACATCGGCCCGCGCCGGCATGCAGGGAGCCACGCTCTGGCGGCTGGATCGCCGGATTATCTCGCCCCGCATGGATGCCGATACCATGGACATTCTCACCCGCCTTTTCATCGGTCTTGCCCCTTATGTGCGGGTACGCTACGCCAAATTGACCGGCCAGTACGGCCACTCCCTCAAATCACTCGAACAGCACTGCGATCACCAGCATCCCGCCGTCCAGCACATGGCCGAATTTCTCATGGGGTACGATTCGTGGGAGACCGCCCAGAATATCTGGGAGTATGTGCGCTACCTCCCCTACCGCTTCGGCTTCTGGAATCTGCGGGCGTCGCAGGTATTGCAGATGGGGTACGGCATGTGCACCACCAAAACCAATCTCCAGGTGGCGCTACTGCGGGCCTGCGAAGTCGAAGCGGCCTTCGGCGAGATCGACTTTCCGGCGGAGCTGATGAAACCGCTGGTTCCGGAAGGGTATCATCACATTGTGGGGATGGAGCCGAAGGTCAAGCATTACTTTGCGGTCTTCAAAATCGGCGACGAGTGGTATCCGTGCGACGCCACCTACCCGCCGCTGGTGTGGGAGCTGCTGGCCCCCGGCCAGCCGGAAGCCGTTTTCGAGCCGGGCTCCCCGTTCAATCCCTGCAATGATGCACTCGGCAAACCTGCCGATGACTATAAACGCTACGACAACCTCGATCATGTCCTCAAGAAACGCCCTTTCTACGATGCCGACAATGTGGAGGCGATGAACATCATACTGGACAAGGTTCAGGGGCCGTTTCTGATGCTTCCGGAATGGGTGGTGCCGATTCACTACCTGATGCAGCAGGCGCCGCGCGCCGCATTTCAGCGGGCATACGCAGGGATTGTTACCGAGATTGAGCGCTTATACCGGGCGGTGCAGATATCAACCGGCGAGTCGGAAACGCCCCGCGACTCGGGGCGGGTTGCGGTGCTGTAGGCTGTTCACACCAGACAAAGAGGAAAAAACCATGAAAAATTATTTCCGGCAAGTGCTGTTGGCCACCATTGTTTTGCTGATGCCCCTGTTGATTTCACCCAACGAGGCAGGCGCCGCAGGGTTCGCCAACATGTCGAGCATGTCAACGGTACGGGAGTGGCACACATCCACTTTGCTGGGGAACGGCAAAATTCTTGTGGCCGGCGGATACATCTCCGGGGGAGCGTTTCAAGCGAGCGCCGAACTGTTTGACCCCTCAACCGGAAAATACGGCGCAACCGGCGCGATGACCACCCCACGGGGATATCATACCGCGACCATGCTGCCGAACGGCAAGGTTCTTGTGGTCGGCGGAAGTATCGGTGCGTCGGAGACAAATACCGCCGAATTGTATGATCCTGCTACGGGCACTTTCAGCGCAACCGGAAGCATGACGGCTGGCCGCAGAAACCACACCGCTACACTGCTGCAAAACGGCAAGGTTCTTATCGCAGGCGGCATAACCACCGGTTCAACATACCTGGCAAGTGCCGAACTCTATGACCCCTCCACCGGGTTGTTTACCGCTGCCAGCGGGTCGCTTGCTGCAGCACGGGCAAACCATACTGCCACGCTGCTGGCAGACGGCAAGGTTCTCATTGCCGGCGGTGCCAATGGTGTCGCCCTGAACAGCGCCGAACTGTTTGATCCTGTCGGCGGGAACTTTACAGCGACCACCGGCACCCTTGGCTCCGTAAGGACGTCTCATTCGGCAACACTGCTTGCCGACGGTAAAGTGCTCATCGCAGCGGGCGGAAACGGGGGTGTTCAGCTCAATACAGCCGAAATATTTGATCCATCCCTGGGAACTTTTGCCGGAACAGGCAATTTGTCAAACATGCGCCAGCAGCACACCGCCAATCTCCTGCCGGACGGGAGTGTTCTCGTAACCGGCGGATATCAGGGCAGCGTTATGTATACTGATACGGCGGAGCGTTACTATCCGGCCTTCGGTTCGTTCTCCAGTGCAGGTAATATGTCATCGGCCCGTTCCGCCCATACCGCCACCCAGATGCCCGGCGGCAGGGTGATAATTGTCGGCGGAACCAACGGATTTACCAGCCAGAGCAGCACGGAAGCGTTTGATCCGTCAGTCGGCGTGTATACTGCTACCGCCGGAGGTCTGGCCACAGCCCGGAATGATCACACCTCTACGCTGCTGCCCGACGGCAAAGTGCTCATCGCCGGTGGGGTTGTATATGAAATAACGACGTACCTGAACAGTGCGGAACTGTATGATCCCGTGGCAAAAGGGTTTTCTCCGACCGGAGCGCTGGCGGGGGGGCGCGCCAATCACACAGCCACGCTGCTCCCCGGCGGCAAAGTCTTCATTGCCGGCGGATACGACGGCACAGCTATGTTGAATAGTGCCGAATTGTTTGACCCTGCTGCAGGAACGTTTTCTGCGACAGGAATCATGACGGTTGGCCGCCAGCATCATTCCGCCGTACTCCTTTCCAACGGCAAAGTTCTGGTCTCGGGGGGGGATAACGTTTCCATCTCTCTGGTTAGTTCAGAACTATACGACCCCGCTTCGGGACTGTTTACCGCGACCGGACCACTTGGAACGCCCCGGACGTATCAGAGCGCCACCATGATCCCGGATGGAAAGGTTCTTGTAACGGGCGGATTCAATGGCAGCTCTTCTTTAAGCAGTGCCGAATTGTTTGATCCGCTTGCCGGCAGTTACTCGCCAACTGGCGCCATGGCTGCCGCTCGCCATCATCATAGCTCAACCATGCTGCCCAACGGGAAAGTACTTGTCGTTGGCGGGTATGACGGGTCACTCGATCTGAACAGCGCCGAATTGTATGATCCGGCCACAGGCCTGTTCACCCCGACCGGAGCCCTGGGAACGGCCCGCTATTTACACACGGCCATGCTGCTTTCCAACGGCACGGTGCTGATATCCGGCGGATTTAACAGCGGTTCCGGCGCGCTGAGCAGCTCCGAATTGTATGATCCGGCCACGGGAACGTTTTCAGGAAATGCATCCTTGAGTACGGGACGCAGGGAACAGAGGGCCGCACTGCTTGCCGACGGCACCGTTCTGGTCACCGGGGGGATCGACATGCTCGGCTACGCCCAGAGCAGCGCCGAACTTTTTGATCTTGGCCTCGGTGCGGCGGCAGGACGGAAACCAGCCCTGTCCTCGGTCACCATGAATCAAACGCCACCACTCTTTTTGACGCTGACCGGCAGCGGATTCCAGGGGGATTCCGAAGCATCGGGCGGCGGTTCAAACGGCTCGGCCACCAATTATCCGCTGCTGCAGCTCAGGCGGGTCGACAACGGCATGACCTCGTTCGTCGCCTCAGATCCCGTCACCCCCTGGAGCGCGACATCCCTGACTTCCTCAACTGTTGCTGCTGTGGCAGGCCAGTATCTGGCAACCGTTTTTGTCAACGGCATCGGCAGTGATGCGGCGCTGGTCACGATCAATCCGCAACTTTCCAGCGCGCCTGTTTCCGGCGATTTTGGCAGCGTACTGGTCGGCACCAGTTCTGTTCCGGCACAATTTACAATCACGAATACCGGTACTGTTACGTTAACCATTACCGGAATAGCGGTCAAAACTGCCGGAACGTTCTCGCTATCAAATGACCTCTGCACCAGCGCAACACTGGCGCCCGGAGCCCAATGCACGGTCAGCGCAACCTATTCTCCTGTTTTTGCTCAAGGCATTGAAAAGAATGGCCTGATCATAACTACGGACGTTTCCGGCTGGACGTATGATATTCCGCTGAGCGGCAGCGGTCTTGATATGACACCTCCCACGGACGGCACAGTTTCAGTCGCCCCGGGAAACGCACGGGCAGACCTGGCCTGGAGCGGATTCAGCGATTCCGGCAGCGGCATTGCCTACTACCTGCTTGCCTCCGGCGTCACTCCTCCGGCAAACTGCACTGCCGGTGTCAAAGTCTATATCGGCACCAGCTACCGCGATTCCGCCCTTGCCAATGATATCCAGCGGTTCTACCGGGTTTGTGCCGTTGATACTTCCGGGAATATTTCCGCCGGTGCGACCGGGAGTGTCACACCCAGCGCCGGCACGACCTATACGCTCAGCGTTACCAAATCGGGTGATGCCGCCGGTTCCGGGACGGTGACAAGCGATGTGGGGGGGATCAGTTGCGGTACGGGTGCGGGATGCTCGGCGGAAATATTGAACGCGACAAAAGTGACTCTTACGGCAACGGCACCGAATTTTGCCGGCTGGTCGGGCGCCTGCAGTGGTACAGATACGACCTGCAGCGTCACCATGGATGTGGCGAAAAGCGTCAATGCCGACTTCAGCTCCTCGGCCATTACCGGCGTCTCCACATGGACCAAGACCTACGGAGATGTGACTTCCAATAATTTCTCTTCAACGATAGTCACATCAGACGGAGGGTCGATATCGGCCGGCAAGACGTATTCCTCGCCGAATTTCCACGGCTGGCTCGTCAAACACGCCGCTGACGGATCTGTCCTCTGGCAGAACACCTATGGCGAAGGGGAATTGAGTTCGGTTCAGCAGACTCTAGACGGCGGCTACATTGCCGCCGGTTATCAGTCTGCCAACTCAGGCGATGCCTGGATAGTAAAGGTGAATGCCGACGGTTCGCCCGCCTGGCAGCATTCTTACGGTACGGCGCTCTATTACGACGTGATAACCTCAATCACCCAGGACGGTAACGGTGACTATGTGGCAGCGGGTTCGGCACATGGCGCAGGGTGGATGTTCAAAATCAGTAATGACGGCAGTTCGGTGCTGTGGGAAAAGACCTTTGCCGAAGCCGGTGAGCAGAGCAGCACCATTACCTCCGTCAAAAAGACGCCGGACGGCGGCGTTGTCGCTGCCGGAACGATTACCTACACCGGTTGGGCAACAGATGGTCTGATCATCAAGCTGGACAGCAGCGGCGCGGTTCTGTGGAACAATAAATACCGGAATGCTGATACCGGCACCAACTATATCAATGATCTGAAAGCCATTGATCTGACCGCTGATGGAGGCTATATCGCGTCCGGCACGGTTCAGCCGAATGCTGCGACCAGTGACGGCTGGCTGCTGAAAACAGACAGCAGTGGCACTATTCTCTGGTCGAAAAATTACGGTTTGACCCATCCGACCACTTCAATTAATGGCTATGAAGCATTCACTGCCGTCAGACAGACCCCTGACAGCGCTTTTATCGTCGCAGCCGGTTCTACCTCCGTTTCGGGTGGGGGGGGCGGCTGGGTTGCCAAGGTAAACAGCGCAAACGGAGCGATTGTCTGGCAGAATACTTACGGTCTTGCGTCCTCGGAGTCCATCAACGCTATTGATTTTCCTGCCGACGGCGGGTTCCTTGCGGGGGGTACGACAAGTTCATTCGGCTGGGGTTTGGAGGATGGCTGGCTCCTGAAGCTGGGTGCAAGCGGTGAAGTCTCCGGCTGCGGCGCGGAACTGATTGCTGTACCGACCGATGCTGCGGCACAGGCACTTCCGTTCAATACTATGGCGTATTCCCCCGTTATCGGTTCCTCCGGCGGAAGCTATGCCGTTCCCGCCAATACGACACTGTCCACCTCTGCGCTGCCGCTCGGCGTCTGTGTACCAAAAATTTTGGCATCGCCCGCCACGGTTGGTTTCGGTTTATTTCATGTCGGGACCTCAGCGCCGTCAGAACTGGTGACGTTGACCAACTCGGGATTAAGCCCCCTCACCTTTGAGCAGCTTGCAGTCAATGGCGCAAATCCGGAAGATTTTGCTCTGTTCGGCAATACCTGCAGCGGCTCCCTTGCTCCGGGGGCTTCCTGTACCATGACGGCAACCTTTACGCCACAAAGCGGCGGAAACCACTCGGCCGGTGTGCAGATACGGTCAAACGCTGCCAATAGTCCCCTTCTGAATGTCGATTTGATCGGAAGCGGCGGATATACCTTGACAATCACGAATCCGGGGGCTTTCGGCATAATTGACGGCGGTGTGTGCGGCGACGGTTGTGAACTGAACTGCGGGGGAGCCAGTGGGTATGCCTGCACTCGTCTCTACACCAGCGGGACAGTTCTCAATCTTACTCAAACTCCGCTGGCCGGCTCGGTCTTTACCGGCTGGACAGACGCAGGCGCCGCCTGCCTTGGCAGCGGCCCCTGCAGTCTGACGGTTGGCGCGGCGGATATGACCCTGGGGGGCGGATTTTGCAACGCCGGGACATTCAGCATTTCCCCAATCTTCAATCCGGGACTGTTCCAGACTTCAACCGGCAGCTTCACCCTTACGGCGTCCGGTTCCTGCATCGGCTGGACTGCCGGCAGCAGTTCGCCATGGCTTTCCCTTACCTCCGGTGCCAACGGAGTGAACGGCACAAATATTCCGGTGGTCTATTCCGTTGCTGCCGGGCCTGAACTTCGAGGTTCCATCGTTGCTGCCGATCAGAAATTCAGTCTGCTGAGGACCGGGAACGGCGGGCTCGATTCAAGCTTCAACTATCAGCCGGCCAGTGGATTTGGTTACGTCACGCTGGCCGCCGCACTCGGTTCGGCCAGCCAGTTTTCAGTCTATGCCACCGCACTGCAATCGGACGGCAAGATCGTCGTAACGGGGTACGAATCTCCCAATGGAATCGCAAAAAACCTGTTTGTTGCGCGCTTCAATCCGGACGGCTCGAAGGATGCCGGTTTTGCAGTCAATGCGGTGTCCGCCGGCAGTTCCGGTCTGTTTGTGTACAGCAGTCCCAATGGTTTGAGCGTCGGGGCAGGATTGGCGCTTCAAACAATTTCATCCGAAGAAAGAATTGTGGTGGCCGGCGTCAGAAAGAATTCGACGCTCTATCCAAACTCAGATGAGATAGTAGTTTTGAGGCTTGATAGTGCCGGAGTGCCGGACAATACCTTTGGCTCCACCGGCTTTGCCTCCTATTCATCGGGAACGACTACTTCCACGGATCTTTATGTCGACAAGGCCTATGCCGTAGCGATCGACTCCGGCAACAACATCGTGGTTGCCGGCCTGACCGATCGTTCCGTTGGTCCTTATCAAGGCGCCCTGCTGGTTCGCTTCACCAGTGCGGGGGTACTCGACACGGGGTTCAATGGGACAGGCGTTTCCACCTATTCAAGCGGAACAGCCGCAGATAATTATACTGCGCTTGCTGTCCTTGGCGATAACAGCATTGTGGCGGCCGGAAAAACAAGTATTGCCGGTTTCGACAAAGTGCTTGTGACAAAAACCACTGGTGGCGGTGTCCTGCAAACAACCGGGTTTGGCACCGGCGGGGTAGTTACGTATGATCACGGGGCGAACAGTCATGACAGTGCCGCCGCACTGAAGGTCCAGCCTGACGGCAAACTGGTGGTGGCTGGTGCGAGCACAGCCGATGCCCTGCTGCTGCGGTATCTGGCTGACGGTACGCTGGATGCCGGATTTAACAGCTTGGGTGCCGTACCCGGAGTCGCAAGCTACGCCGGTGCCATTGCCAGCGGCGTAGCGTTGCAGACGAATGGCAAAATTGTGGTGGCCGGTTCATTCTACAACCTGTCAAATCAGTCAAATGATGTGGTGGCGCTGCGTTATAATTCCGACGGAACGCTTGACAGTTCATTCGGTGCCGGTGGCGCCGTGGTCTTCGACGCGCCGACGGACTCGAATGACGGCACCTCATCCGTATTTGTTGATGCCAACGGGAACGCACTCATAGCCGGAACGGTGTTAGATACGGTAAATTATAAGGAGGACGGCCTGCTCCTTCGGTTGACCAAGACCACCCCGGTCATAATCTGGAGTAATCCCGCAGATATAACCTACGGAACCGCCCTGGATGCAACCCAGCTGAACGCAACGGCAAATGTGGCCGGAACCTTTGCCTACACCCCGGCCGGCGGCACCATATTGAGCGCCGGTGCCGGGCAATCGCTGTCGGTCACGTTTACTCCTGCAGATACGGTAAACTACACATCGCCGTCGGCAATGGTTGTTATCAACATTGCCAAGGCAAGCCAGACCATCAGCTTCGGCACTGCGCCGAGTCTTACCTATGGCGGCGGCACCGGCAGCGTCAGCGCCACGGGTGGAGCCTCCGGCAATCCGGTGACCTTTAGCTCCCTGACGACCGGAGTCTGTACGATCAGCGGCACAACGGTAACTCCGGTAGCTGCCGGTACCTGCACCATAGCCGCTGATCAGGCCGGTACCACGGATTTCAATGCCGCTCCGCAGGCAACCCAGAACATTGCTGTAGTCAAGGCCGCGCTGACCATCACGGTCGCTGCCAAGGGCAAGACCTATGGCACGGTTGATCCGGCGCTGACCTACAGTGTTACCGGCCTGGTCGCCCCGGACACCATGTCCGGCAGCCTCAGCCGGGTTGCCGGTGAGAACGTCGGAGTCTATGCCATCGGCCAGGGTACCGTCGCCGTTTCCGCTCCGGCTAACTACACAGTTAACTACAACAGCGACAACCTGACGATTGGCGCGGCACCGCTGACGATCACGGTCGCCGCCCAGAGCAAGACCTACGGCACGGTCGATCCGGCGCTGACCTACAGCGTTACCGGCCTGGTTGCCCCGGATACCATGTCCGGCAGCCTCAGCCGTGCCGCCGGTGAGAACGTCGGGGCTTACGTTATTGGCCAGGGTACCGTCGCTGTCTCGGTCCCGGGCAACTACACAGTCACCTACACGGGCGACAACCTGACGATTGGCACGGCACCGCTGACCATCATCGCCGCTGCCAAGGGCAAAGTCTACGGCGCGGTCGATCCGGCGCTGACCTACAGCGTCACCGGACTGGTCGCCCCGGATACCATGTCCGGCGCTCTCAGCCGCGCCGCAGGTGAAAACGTTGGGGTCTATGCCATCGGCCAGGGGACCGTTGCCGTCTCGGTCCCGGGCAACTACACAGTCAGTTACACGGGCGGCAACCTGACGATTGGCGCGGCCGCGTTGACCATCACCGCTGCTGCCAAGAACAAGACCTACGGCACGGTCGATCCGGCGTTGACGTACAGCGTTACCGGCCTCGTTGCCCCGGACACGATGTCCGGCAGCCTCAGCCGTGCCCCCGGTGAGAACGTCGGAGTCTACGCCATCAGCCAGGGCACGGTTGCCGTTTCCGCTCCCGGCAACTACAGCGTAACCTATACCGGCGATAACCTGGCAATCAGTGCGGCACCGCTGACCATCACCGCTGCCGCTCAGAGCAAGACCTACGGCACGGCCGACCCTGTCTTGACGTACAGCGTCACCGGTCTCGTCGCCCCGGACACCATGTCCGGCAGTCTCAGCCGTGCTGCCGGTGAGAACGCCGGGGTCTACGCCATCAACCAGGGCACCGTTGCCGTCTCCGCTCCCGGCAACTATAACGTCAGCTACACGGGTGACAATCTGACGATTGGCGCTGCCCCGTTGACCATCACCGCTGCTGCCAAGAACAAGATCTACGGCACGGTCGATCCGGCTTTGACCTACACCGTTACCGGTCTCGTCGCCCCGGACACCATGTCTGGCAGCCTTAATCGCGCTGTCGGTGAGAACGTCGGGGTCTACGCCATCGGCCAGGGTACGGTCGCCGTCTCGGCTCCCGGCAACTACAGCGTAACCTATACCGGTGACAACCTGACGATCAGCGCGGCGCCGCTGACGATCACCGCCGCTGCCATGAGCAAGATCTACGGCACGGTCGATCCGGCGTTGACCTACAGCGTTACCGGTCTGGTCGCCCCGGACACCATGTCCGGCAGCCTCAGCCGTGCTGCCGGTGAGAACGTTGGAGTCTACGCCATCGGCCAGGGTACGGTTG
>MGZJ01000016.1:0-29755 GCA_001802645.1 Geobacteraceae bacterium GWC2_53_11
GAGAATGGTGTCAACCATTGCGTTGCGGGAAATCCCTTTATGGTACCCGTCCAGCACCGCAGGCGAAACCGACTCCATGCCGTACAGCACGATGTCCAGTCCCTTCTCTTTCATCAACAGCAGTGTTTCATCGTCAAGTCCGGTCACCCGGCTGAAAGCGGTCCAGCGGAACTGGTGATCGCTAAAAATGGTATTCATCAGCCGGTGAACATACTTCTTGTCCGTAACAAAGGTCAGGTCGTTCCACCACGCCATGTGGAAACCGCGGGCGCTGTAGTAATCAACCTCCTGTTTTACCCGCTCAACCGATTTGTAAGTATGCTGGGGAAAAGCGCGATAGCAGAAGGTGCAGTTACAGGGGCAGCCACGGGAATAGGAAAGGAATATTTCAGGAATATCCTTCCCTTGGAAGCGCTCCCAGACGGAAAAATCCTGAAAGGGGACAACATCAAGATTGGTCAACTGCTGGCGTGGTTCATTGGTGTGGATGGTGCCGTCGGAGGAGCGCCAGACCAGTCCCTTGATTTCCGGCAACGCCATGGCCCACTGGTTCCCGGAGAAATAATCCAGCAGCTCGGTGAGCGTTACTTCCCCCTCACCGGCAACCACCATATCGGCACCGGTAGTTTCCAGCAGCAATTGCGGGATTGCGGTAGCCAGCGGCCCGCCCAGAATCACCGGACGGGCCGGATTTTCCTCTTTCAGGATTTCAACAGCCCGGCGGATATAGGTGAAACTGTCACCCCAGACACTGAGACCGACAATATCAAAGCCGTCTGCCAGGCCGCGTACCTGCTCGGGGTCAAAATCTTCGCGCTGGTCAAACAGCCTGAACGGGTAGCCAAGTCCCTTGATCAACCCGGCCAGAATGGAGGGGCCTTCAAAAGGAGCCGTATGGGTCCACTCCCAACCACGCGGCACAACAAAGACCGAGGGGGGCACAATCAGGCCGAACAAAAGTTCCTGAGTGACCATGGCTTCGTGCGGCAGAGGGAGTGCGGCGATACGTTGAATTGTTTGCTCAGGATTTTGTTGGGAAGTCATCAGTCTGATTTTCTCACTGCGCTAAAAATGATCCAGTTCCAATCCTCCAGCACCTCACCATCAACCACTTCAACCTTGTGGATGCTATGGTACGGTTCCGGAGCTTCAGCAACCAGACGACAGACTTCGGCCTGCTGCTCCGGTGTTTGTTCCGGGGCAAGCGCCATCCAGCGGGTGATATTTTCCCGCACCGGAAGGCGGCGTACCTCACGCACGCGGAAAAAATCCTGCTCCAGCTGCTGCTTCAAGCTTTCTTCGGTAAAGAATTCGCGGAGCTGAGCCTGCTTGGTGCGATGAATATGCTCCAGCCAGGGAGAATCTTCGGATGAAAACGGCACTGTCTGACTGAACACGAAAACTCCGCCCGGCTTCAATACCCGGTGAGCCTGCTCCAGCACTTTCTGGCCGTCTTCCAGCAGAAAATAGGCCTGGCGCAACACGACCACATCAAAAGCGCCATCAAGGAATGGAACCTGTTCGGCAGGCGAACAGATGCAGGGAAAAAAGCGGTTCGCCTCTTCAGCCATACCTTTGGTAAGATCTATGCCACAGACATGCCAGCCGGCGGCCGCAAAATTTCTCCCGACCATACCGGTACCGCAGCAGAGTTCAAGCACATTCCCGTTACCCCTGGGAGAGGCAGCAGCGATATGCTCCTGTATAAGATTCTGGTCGGATATCCAATTAGCAGACGCGGAATAGGTTTCCGCCCGAGTCGTAAACTGGTTGATTACTTTTTTCATTCCTTCTCCATTTCAGAAACAGACTGTTTAACAGGATTCATATTCTGGCTTTTCATGCACAGCTCACAAACTTTTTCAGAGTAGCAGATTATATAAAATGATGCAACGGACCGCTGAAAGTCCGTCTTAAAAACAGGGTCACAGGTTTTCTGCGGTGGTGGTCATAACCAGCTTGCCATGCTTGACACCTTTAACACCGATCAGTTCATTGGCAATCTGCTTGATGTCCCGGACGGTCCCACGAATAATGAGCACTTCAAGGCAGTTATGGGCATCCAGATGTACATGCAGCGCAGAGATTATCCGGTCATGGTGGGTATGCTGCTGTTCCGTCAGTTTATCGGAAAGATCACGAACGTGGTGATTATACACCAGCGTCACGGTCCCGACCGCCTCCTGGTCTTCCGACCCCAGCCGTTCTTCTACCAGTGAAGCACGAATCAGGTCGCGGATTGCTTCGGAGCGATTCATATAGCTCTTCTGCTCGATCAATTGATCAAAATTTGCCAGCAGTTTTTCGTCAAGTGAGATTCCGAATCTGACCGTGTTTCCCATACCCTGCTCCTTTCCAATAATTTCCGGTTCCGCCCACGAACCGCTACGCGACTATACATAAAATAGTTTCCTTTTTCAGCATCTAATTATCAACTTTGTACTATTCAGGTCACGCCGGTAACACGAATTTTAAATAAAAGTGTTTGACATCAATTTTGTATTATTGTAACAAATTCGTGTTACGAAAATTTTTATCTGGTATCGGCACCAAGGGAGTATGTTGTCATGCATATGGCAGATGCACTGTTGTCACCCGCAGTTGGAGGTGCCATGTGGGCTGTTTCGGCCGGGACAATTGCCTACTGTTCCGCCAAAGTCCGCGCAGAGCTTGATGACAGCAAAATCCCGCTCATGGGAGTTCTGGGGGCGTTTATTTTCGCAGCCCAGATGATCAATTTCACCATTCCGGTCACCGGCTCAAGCGGGCATCTTGGCGGCGGACTTATTCTGGCTATACTTCTTGGACCTTATGCGGCATTTCTCACCATTGCCTCGGTACTGATGGTGCAGGCGCTTTTTTTTGCCGACGGCGGCCTGCTGGCACTCGGCTGCAACATTTTCAATCTCGGCTTTTTCCCTGCCTTCATCGCCTATCCCCTGCTGTACAAAAAAATCATCGGAGCGCAGCCAACGGCAACCAGAATATCCGTTGCCGCCATGATAGCCGCCATTGCCGGCTTGCAGATGGGCGCATTCGGTGTTGTTTTGGAAACCATCGTTTCCGGAGTATCCTCCCTCCCCTTCTCGACGTTTGTCGTGATGATGCAACCAATCCACCTTGCCATCGGCATCGTCGAGGGTCTGGTTACCGCTTCCGTTGTCTCATTTGTGTACAAAGCAAGGCCGGAGATCATGCAGAGCGCCCTGAACGCCCGCCCGATAGGAAACCACCCTGTTCGCAAGATCGTCCTGGCATTCCTTGCCGCAGCGGTGGTGACGGGTGGAATCATTTCATTGCTTGCTTCGGAGAACCCTGACGGTCTTGAATGGGCCATCGCCAAAGTTACCGGCCACAATGAATTGAAAGAACCTGAAAACGCTCTGCACGGGAGTCTGAAAGTTCTTCAGGAAAAGATCGCCATTCTGCCGGATTATTCACTCAAGAAACCTGCAGAAGCAACAAAAGACAAACTGCAACCGGAAGCTGTTCAAAATCACCCGTCAGCTAAACCTGAAACGAAATCTGAAACTCCCAAAAATCCGGCAGGAACGACCGTCTCAGGACTGGCCGGTGGAGCAATCACATTGGGTCTAGCCTTTCTGATCGGGTTTATTCTGAAACGCAGAAACCAAAACGGTACCTCCTGAACTGCTTCAGGACATTCACACCGGATTTTCGCAAAGGCTCACATGGCTTCGATTCATAACGCGGTCCTCGACCTCAAACGACTGGACCTTTTGGCCAACGGCAACTCTTCAATCCACCGCCTGGACGCCCGGGCCAAAGTTCTGGTTACACTGATTTTCACCATCTGTGTTGTTTCCAACGACAGATATGAACTGACGGCCCTTTTCCCGTTTTTTATTTTCCCCGTAGCCATGATCTCCCTGGCAAACCTTCCGCCACTGTTCATCATGAAAAAGATCGCTCTGCTCTGCCCGTTCGTTGTGGCTGTCGGCATTTTTAATCCGGTTTTTGACCGGGTTATTATCCTGCAGCTCGGTTCAATCGGCATATCAGGCGGCTGGATATCTTTTGCCTCCATCATGGCGCGTTCAACGCTGACCGTTGGCGCAGCTTTCATTCTTGTCGCGTCAACCGGCTTTACCGCTGTCTGCCAAGCCCTTGAGGGACTGGGCATGCCAAAGGTGTTTGCCGTACAACTGCTGTTTCTCTACCGGTATATTTTTGTTCTTACCGAGGAGTCGGGCAGAGCCTCCCGGGCACGCGAACTCCGTTCGTGCGGCAAAAAGGGCCAGGGGATACACAGCTTCGGTTCCCTTGTCGGGCATCTGCTGTTGCGTACGTGGCAGCGGGCGGAACGTATTCACATGGCAATGCTGGCCCGCGGTTTCACGGGAGCGTTCCACGCCAGTCGCCAATCCCGTTTTGGCATCCCTGAAATCCGCTTTGTACTGGCATGGTCCGCACTTTTCATATTTTTGCGCTTTCAGAACGCATCCCAGCTTCTGGGATCGCTGGTTACGGGGTTGTTTCCATGAGTCATCACATTGTTGAGGTAAGAAATCTGCAGCACGTTTATTCCGACGGTACGGCCGCTCTCAAAGACATTTCATTCATTATTACCCATGGTGAATCGGTCGGCATAATCGGAGCGAACGGCGCCGGTAAATCCACGCTGCTGCAACATCTTAACGGCAGCCTTGAACCGACCGGAGGATCAATTCACATCGGCCATACTCCGTTATCCAAAGGCACTCTGCCTGACATCAGACGAACGGTCGGCATGGTATTCCAGGATCCTGACGATCAGCTGTTCATGCCAACGGTGTATGATGATGTTGCTTTTGGCCCACTTAACCTGGGGTATTCGATCGACGATGTAGAGCAGCGGGTAACGGAGGTGCTGGAACTGGTCGGCGCCGGACACCTGCGTGACAAACCTCCCTACCATCTGTCCGGAGGAGAGAAGAAACGGGTGGCCATTGCAACGGTACTCTCCATGTCGCCGGACATCCTGGTTATGGATGAGCCGACCAACGGCCTCGACCCGTTTGCCCGTCGCCAACTAATGAAGTTGATGAAGGATTTCAAGCACACCAGAATTTTTACCAGTCACGATCTTGATATGGTTTTGGAACTCTGCGGAAGGGTTATCGTGCTGCACGAGGGGGAAGTATGGGCAGATGGTCCGCCGCTGGAAATATTCGGCAACAGCAAGCTGCTGGCTGAGTGCCGTCTGGAAAAACCGCTTTCCATGCAGGGTTGCCCGGTGTGCGGCAACAACCCTGCAAAAGATATAAATTAGAGCAAATACCTCAAGGCCACAAGGCGCCAGGAACCGGCACCAAGTTCGCCTTTCCGCCTACTTTCTGACCGTATTTTTTGATGTTGCAGCCTGGGCAAGTAATTGAGCCAATTGTGTGTGTCCCTTTGCCGTAGCTATATCCAATGCCGTTTTACCGAAATTTGTCTTTGCATCAATGTTTGCCCCTTTCCTGATTAACTTCTTCGCCATATCAATATTGTTTTCAACGGCACAAATAATCAGGGGCGTGATTCCTTCTTTATTTTTTACATTCAAGTCTGCGCCGGCTTTTAGTAATAAATCGGCGACAACTGAATTTCCATATGCGACAGCAAACATCAATGCAGAGTCACCATCTTTGTGTTTCATATTAACATCTGCCTTACGGGCGATTAATACCCTGACAACGTCTGTGTCACCGTTCATGACAGCAACCATAAGCGGCGTTGTATCTGCGCTGTCAGAATTGTTTACGTATGCCTTGTGCGCCAGCAGATACTTTACAACATCGACATTTCCGGCATACACGGCATACCATAAGGCATTTTTCACTTCTCCGTTCAGATAATTGATCCACGCTCCACCATTCACCAGGAGCTTGACCATTTCCAAATTTGCATTCGAAGCCGCCGACATGAGCGGCACCCACCGGTCAATTTCTCCACCGGCAGTAACTGGCATAGAATACGTGGAATTAACATCAGCCTTATCTTTTAACAGTGATTTGGCCTTGGCAACGTCATTCGAAATCACGGCATCAAACAGTTCCCGGTTTTTGGTCGGCTTCACTTCAAACTTCACAACCTCTTCGCCGACTGTTTCAATTTCATTGATTACGTCACGAATTTCACCGTTTTCACGGCACTTGTCATAATGCGCAGAATAGACCGACGCTTTTTCTCCAAATTTAATTGTAATTTTTTTGGTGCCGCCCTGAGCACATTTCAGCGTTTTTCCGTTATTAAGAGTGACTTGAGACATATCGCCGCCAAGATCGTTCACCATATCCTGGAGCTTCAAATACGGATCACTTTCCGCATGAGCAGCTACGCTTGTAAATACTGCGGCACAGACTAGAACATATTTCCAGATCATATTTTTTCAACTCCTGTGATAATTTATGGTCGGCACACTGCTATAATTGTCCACTTGACAGAAAAGCCTGCGAAAACTATAAACATATTTTTACCTGCGTGGTCAAACAATTATTGATCAACATTCTGTCACCAGGTATTAAATTCAAATTCGCCCCCTTGAAATAGTACAAAACACATCAACTAACCATCTGCTTATAATTTTCAGGAAAATAAATGCTCATCTATCTGATGTTTGCGGTTTCAGGCGCAACGGCCCTTATATACCAGGTCATCTGGTCCCGTTGGCTGGGCCTGATATTCGGCAACACGTCCATTTCGGTTTCCCTCATACTTGCAACGTTTATGTTCGGCCTTGCTCTGGGAAGTTGGTGGGCAGGTCGATATCTTCACCGCGTCAACAATCCGATGCGAGCATACGCAATTATGGAGTTGGGAATAGGATCATTTGCGATCTGCTTTCCCTTCATTTCTAATCTGGCAGATTTGATTTATGGAGCAATTGTTTCAACGGAGACCCCGGCACCGTTAAGCATTGCCGTAAGAGTCCTTCTCGCTTTTATTCTGCTGTTGCCGCCAACAACACTCATGGGAGCTACACTCCCGTTCCTGACGGATTTCTTCCGAAGAAGCCACCAACATACCAACAGCTGGAAAGTAGGCCTGCTCTATGCAGCCAATACCATTGGTGCTGCCCTTGGTGTCGTGCTGTCCGGCTTTTTCCTGATCGAGCTCATCGGCATTGCCAATACGACAACAGTGGCCGCTCTACTCAACTTTCTGATAGCCGGCTTCAGTTATACCATTGCTTCAAAGACTCAACTGGCCCCTAAAACCACCGAAGAGAAGATCCAACAGCTTGACTGCAAAGGAACTCTCGCCATCTGTATCCTGGCGGCCAGTGGCGCTGTCGCACTGGCATCAGAAGTGCTCTGGACCAGAACGATCGAAAGTATCATCGGCAATTCAACCTATGCCTTTTCAACCATTGTGCTGCTGTACCTTGTGGGAATTGCCATGGGAAGCTGGCTGATGTCTCTGGTGGTCAATCGCCTGAAAAAACCATTATTCTGGTGTACATCTCTCCAGGCCGGCATGGGAATCTGGATTTTCATCGCCATCTTTCTGTTTAAAGCGATGGCTGCCTCGCTTGACCCCTTTAAAGGCACAGAAATCCCGCTCACCCTGCTGTTATGGATTTATGTGAGAGTCATGCTGGTACTGCTCCCTTTGGCACTGTTTTCCGGAGCCTGCTTTCCTCTGGCAACCCGCATCATAGACCCCCGATCCGAAGATGCCGAAGGAAGGCTTATCGCCAAGGCATACTCGTGGAACACGATCGGCTCCGTCGCCGGTTCTCTGCTTGCGGGATTCATCATTGCCCCTTTTTTTGACTATCTCAATGCTCTCTACCTTTTGGCACTACTGTATCTCGTTATCGCCGCCATCGCATATCTGTTCCTGTTCAAATGGGAAACGCCGGATTCGGAGAAACGTACGGGAATAGCCGCAACAGCCGCAGTAACCTTCCTTATGCTGGGCATAACTGTCTTTACCATATACCATACCGACAACTTTGCCTCTCATATCGAGGAATTGTATCCAACCATTGAAGTTGTCTCCCACAGAAAAGGTCTTCAGGGAATTACCACCATCACAAAAGAACGCACTGAACCACTTGCCAACGGCCTGTTGGTTAACGGCATGGGCATGACAGTCAAGGTTACCGATACTAAAATGATGGCACACCTCCCGCTGCTGTTTCACAATGATCCGCAGGACACCCTGATCATCTGTTTCGGTATGGGCACCACATTCAGGTCCGCCATTTCCCACGGGAACAACGTAACGGTTGTTGAGCTGGTAAAAGAAGTTCTGGAAGGATTCGACTATTTTTATTCGGATGCTGCCGCTGTCCGGGCCAATAGCAAAGGCCACATGGTCGTTAATGATGGGCGTAATTTCCTGAAACTGACCAAAAACCGGTACGATGTCATAACAATAGACCCTCCCCCTCCCATTGATGCTGCCGGAGTGAACCATCTTCATTCACGAGAATTTCTGGAGCTGGCAAAATCACGACTCAAAGAGGGAGGAATCATGGCCTACTGGATTCCCTACCCTAAGACCAAGAGCGGAGTGGATGATATTGAAACCTTCAACATGCTTGTTGCAACATTCGCAGCGGTATTTCCCCATGTACACACCCAGACCGGCTACAGCAACACGGGCCTTCATCTCCTTGGCTCGATGAAACCTATTGAGTTATCGACAGCAGCGCTGGAAAAACGGCTGAACAATCCCGCTATTGTCAAAGATATACTTGAATGGGATCAAGTTCCCCTGGAATATTTTGAAACCGTGAAAAAATATCAACCAGGTTCAGCGGAGGCAAAACTTATTACTGATGACCGTCCCGGACTGGAATTTTATCTTTTGAAAACATGGAAGAAGGGGGGGAAGAAGTACCTGATATTTAACTACTGGTAAATGGCGAAACCCGAAACAGTTGCGTCAGCAGACGCGTCACTTTTTATTCAATTATTCGGGAAATAGCGGCTGAGCAGCATGGCAAAGCGAGGATCGTTCCAGAGAGGGGCTAATCGTTGATCATCATATAAGTCATCAAAACCACGATACCCGAGTGCCAAAGCCTTCTCCAGCCAGCCCAGCGCCTGATCGGCATGACCAGCCTGAGCAGCAACGCAGGCCAGACGATAGGCAGGATCCGGGTCGTTCGGCATCATGGAATCCGCTGTACCGAAGTATTCAAGGGCCAGGGAATATTGTTTCTCCTCAAGAGCCAGATCCCCCAGCAAAAAAATGACTTTTTTTGAATCCGGCTGAAACGTCAACGCCTTCCTGTACATTCTCTCCGCTTCAGCCTTGTCACCCCGGTTATAATAATTTATGCCTAGGTACGCCCACCCCTTGACGTCCTCCGGACGCAACTCAAGGAATTTTTTCAACATCACCTGGCCCCTGTCAAGTTCGCCCAGCTCTGTATAAATCGGCCCAAGTGCTGATATCGCCATCCTGTTTTTAGGGTCAAGTTCAAGGCTGTGTTCATAACCCTGAACAGCCTCATCCACCCTCAGGTCGCGGAAATACACTTCTGCAAGACTCGACCAGGCATATGAAGCACCTGGACTTTTGGCGACGGCATCGCTCCAGAGAGACAAGGGACTGCGCCAGACAGCTGTCCGTTGAAAGGAGGCCGCTGCCAGCAGCAGTATAACTAAACCGACGCCTGCATAGAGCAGCCGCTCACGTTGCGAACCAAGCTTTTTCCGAAGAAAACCTGCACCGGTACCGGCAAGAACGGCTGCTCCCAGCAGGGGAAAATAGAGATACCGGTCGTTCATCAGGGTAACCAACGGAACTATTTGGGAAACAGGCAAGAGAGCTACAAAAAAGAACAACAGCCAGAAGCCTCCTCTCCGGTCTCTTTTGAACATGAACACACCCGCAGCAGCGATGCCCGCCAAAACAAGAATGGAACCGGTAACTGAAGCATCAAGCGACGTGTGGATCGGCGGCGCATAGGCGGCGCTCAACCCTGCCGGGTAGAAAAGCATTTCCAGATAACGACAGAGTACCGTCAGCATGGTTAAAAGCGTCGCCAAAGGACTGCCGCCGTGAAAAGGTGCCCTGCCGCCGCCAAACTCGGTTCTCTGTATGTAGACAGTGATGCCGGCAATAATGATTGCTGCCAACAAATAAGGAATTATGCTCCTGAAACGTAACGGCCTGCTCTTTGAGGGGAAACAGAACTCGTACAACACCAGCACGATGGGAAACACGACAACAACGGACTTTGACAGGAGTGCCGCAACAAATGCAGCCAGAGAAGCGCCATAAAACCACCCTGCATTTTCGGTAGAGGTATCGCGATACCGACGGTACAAATCCCACGCCAGCAGAAAGAACAGCATCGCCAACAGATTTTTCCGTTGGGAAACCCAGGCCACCGACTCCACCTGCACCGGATGCAGAAGAAAAATGGCAGATGCGACCAGAGCCAGGAAACGGTCACCATACCAACTGATCAGAATCCGGTAAAACAGAAGTCCGTTCACCGTATGGAGAAACAGATTGGTTAAGAGAAATCCTCCGGCTCTGAGCTCCCACAATTCATAATCAAGCATATAGGAGAGCATCTGCACCGGGGCATAGTTCCCGACGTAGCTGGACGTAAAGATTTCACGTAGATTCTTCCATGAAAAGCCGCGAATCGCACTATTTTCAGCCACATAGCGATTATCATCCCAGTTGAAGATGAAATCATGTCCGATGATCCTGCCAAAAACGGCAACGGTGGCAATCACCAGGAACAGCATGGGCAAAAGGTGGGGACGGCATGCAACTCTCATATGAGCGAATATGTTCTTTGCGCGTTCTCTCACCTTGATTTGCCTGACACCGCAAAATCCAGATTTCTGCGAGCTTCCACGTAATCGGGTCTGAGCGTCAGCGCCTGGTTAAAGTGCTGTATGGCAGTATCCTTGTTCCCCTGTTCACCAAGGGCAACGCCCAGGTTATTATGGGTTTCCGGCAGCGACGGGTTGAGTTGAAGCGCCTTACGGTAATGGGCAACAGCCTCATCATTCCGTTTCAACGTTTGATAAATCACCGCCAGATTGTGATGTGTAGAGTACGATTCGGGGTCAGATTCAAGTGCCGCCGTGAAATGCCGTCTCGCTTCATCGTACTTCTTCTGGAGCGCAAAAACTGTCCCCAGGTTGGCGTGAATAACAGCCGACCGGGGTTCTATCATTAGCCCGTTGGCATATTGCGTAACCGCGTCGTCCAGACGCTTCAGCTTCTGGAAAGCAAACCCCAGATTGTTATATGCGACAGCGGATTTGGGATTAATGGTAAGAGCACGATAATAGCCTTCTACAGCCTCATCCATCCTGTTCTGATTTGACAGGAACAGGGCACGATTGGTGTGGGAATCAAAAGAGTCAGGCTCCATCGACACGGCCTTGTCGTACATTTCCAGCGCCTGAACAAACTTCCCTTCCCGTGCGTAAATATTCCCCAGCTGGCAATAAGGGTTACTGTACCACGGTGCAATAGATATGGTTTTTTGGTAGTACGCAGTAGCTTCTGCGAGCTTCCCGGCTTTCTCAAGTTCGACACCAAGACAGAAATATGCCATAAAATTGTTTTTATCCGTGGCAAGCACATGAGTGAAGAGAGTTGTTGTGTCAGACCAGTACGCAACCTGCCGCCAGGCAGCAGCGGCACAGGTCACAGAGACGACAGCCGCCATTGCACCACACACAACGGTTCCTTTCGCCCATTTGTGCGAGCGGTCGGCAACACCCCACACCACCATGACAAAAAGCCCGATAAGCGGAATGTAGCTATAACGATCGGCCATCCCCTGTGACCCAACCTTCACAATACCGATCACCGGCACGAGCGAGCAGATATACCAGAGCCATCCGGCCATGAGATACGGCCGCTTGAGGCGCTGCCGATACACGACTACACTTGCCGCAGTCAATGCTCCCACGGCCCCGAGTGACTGCCAGACCGGCAGGTTATCGTTAAATTGATAGAGTATGGACAAATTCAGCGGAAGCACCATTTTGTAGATGTAGAGTACGTAGGAAACAAAGGCATTGGCGATTCTGGCCAGAATGGGAGCTGACTTCAGGGGGGTAATCGCGCCGCTCTGTGCATAGAGCGTTACAACGCAGGAAAGTGCGGACAATGCAGCGAACGGGACTTTTTCCAGAGCAAGTTTCCACACGTGCTGCCGGGTGGAAACCGCTCCGCCCGGGACTGAAGCAAAACGGCCAAGCGGCCAGTAATCGAGCAACAGCATTATTATCGGCAGCGTCACCAGCATCGGCTTTGCCATAAGGCCAAGAGCCATGCTAATGACCGTCATTATGTAGCGGATTCTGCCCGGTTGCTCAGCATACCGGGTGTACAGATAAAGAGTAGACATCCAGAAAAAGGCGCTGAGAACATCTTTACGCTCAGAAGCCCACGCAACCGATTCGACATGCAGGGGATGAAGTGCAAAAAGAACTGCCACCATGGCGCTTCGCCAAATCGCACCAGATGCGCGGCTCAAAAAAAGAAACAGCAGAACCGTATTTGCGATATGCAGAAAAACATTGGTTGCCAGGTGACCGGCAGGGTTGAGGCCGTACATCTGGACATCAAGCAGATGGGAAAGCCAGGTAAGCGGGTGCCAGTTGCTGGCATGGAACGTGGTAAAAGCCCAGGAAATGCTGTGGAAGTTTATGCCGTAATGGATATTCGTATTGTTGACAAGGTATTCAGGATCATCGAAATAAATAAATTCATGGGTCACAACCTGGGAGTACACGGCAAGCGTGGAGAGAAGTAGGAAGAGGACAATCCCGATTTTCACAGCATGGTACTTATTTTTATCTACAGGGTTGACACAAGCCTTTAGCAAACTGATTCTCCTTACCGGCAAACTCATTACTTCCGGGGAAAGGTTTTATACATATCCGTTGCGGTACGGGTTCTGCGCAAAGCGGCTCCCAATTCCTGATAATTTTCCTGATCGCAGAACTCCAGACCGGCATAGATGGCATCAGCCACAAGCCGGCTGACAACCTTGGTATTGGCATTCGGAGGCCATTAAGTGCCAGCTTGAGCGTTGCCAGTGCTGCCTGACGTTCGCCAAGGACAAGGTAGGTCTGAGCCATCAGAAAATGGGTCGGGAATGAGCCGTTGCGCTTCACATCCTGTTCATACACGCCAATCGCTTCACGCAGTTTTCCATTTTTTACCAGGCAGTTGCCGAAATGAAACAGGCCATTGCTTATCTGCGGGTCAACGGCATATCCTCCCCGGAAAAACTTTTCCGAGGTTGCATACTGCCCCTTTGAAAAGTACAGCTCCCCCATAAACGGCAAGGCGGTTGCGTACAGCCGATCCGCGCGGCAACCTGCCATGGCTGCAGCATAAGCCGCATCGGCATCTCCCTGCAGCATATGGGCAAGAGCCGATTATGGAACCGTTAGCCATGACTCTCCCGGAGTAGTTCGAACAGCCTTGTAAGAATAAAGAATTTTTTCATGGCGATTTTTGCTGTTCAATAGCCAGACGGAGCTTGACTACACGCTCCTGCAACAAGGAATCAGCACTGTTTGAGCGAAGCGCTTTCTGCATTTCAGCCAAAGCCTCCGCAAACTTCCCTTCTCTTTCCAGCAGACACCCCAGGTTGTAGTGAGCCGGGCCATAATAGGGATCCAGCTCCACAGCTTTCAGCAGCGATGCACGCCCCGACGATACATCGCCTCTCATAAGATAGGCTGTCGCAACATTATTATGCGTCTGCGGATCGTTCGGTGCAACAGCAAGCGATTGCAGGAGTACTGCCAACGCTTCCCCGGATTGATTCCTGTTCAAAAGAGCTATTCCCATACCCTTCAGCAATTCACCCGCAACGCCCGGATTCAATGCCACGGCCTGCTCCATGGCCAAACGGCCCGCCGGAACATCCCCCATCTTAAAACAGGAAATTGCCAGATTTGCATACGCCTGAGAATTTTCTGGAGAAATGGCACTTGCCTGCTGAAAAATCAGGGTTGCTTCTTCAAACCGGCCAAGGTTTATCAGGGCAGCGCCAAGATGCATATGGAGCTTGAAATTACCGGGAGAAAGCTCTATCCCCTTGCGCAATACGGCAACGGCTTCCTCGTTCCGCCCCTCCTTGACCAGCGAGAAACCGAGATGATCGTACGCCCGGTACGTATTCGGGCTTTTCCGCACCACATCCTGCCACAGGACAACATTGCTGGCCCAGACGGTGTTGCGACTCACCGTACTCACGCACAACAGCGCCACCACCGTCAGCATCCCCACCCAGACCATTCGCGTCGAACAGAAACGGCACCTCCCGTTCAGGAATCCGATCCCGCCGCACAGCACCAGAAAAAATCCGACCGAAGGAAGATAAACCCTGTGCTCGACGAGTGCATCTTCCATCGGGATGAGACTCGACTCAACAGACAGTGCCACAAAAAACCAGAGAATGCCGAACGCTATCAGCAGGGACCAGGGGGCGCGGTTTTTCTGAGTTACCGCACGACGCCACAACAAAAGCGCACTTCCAAGCAGCACCACAAGAAAAAGTAGGGGGAGAAGAACTCCAGCAGACCAGAACTCATGGACAACCGGATAATCATGGTAAAAATTCTGTCGGACCGGAAACAGCAGCAGTCGTACATACATAGCTACCGCACCAAACTGGGTCATCAGGTAGTCCCAACGGGAGACACTGTCAAAATTCACCAGATTTGTCGGGTCACTTATTTTCACCGCACCAGCCGGATTTCTACCGGTAGAGAGAGAAATAACAGTCCAGGGAATGATAGCCATGGTTGCCAGATACGGCAGCAGCCGGAGCATTCGCCTTTTGAGGGCGCCGGTAAGAAACATGAACTCGTACAAAAGCAGTAGTATCGGCAAGGTAAAGGCGTTTTCCTTGGTTTTCATCGCCAGCAACGCCGAAATGAATGACGCCGCATACAACCACCTTCGCCTGGATTCCTTTTCCGTCAGGCGGGCTTCCACATAAAGTACCAATGTGCCGAGTATGAAAAAAGCTGCCAGAGAGACAAAACGCTGGACAATATAGGTAACCGCCTGGGTCTGGAGAGGATGCGCAACAAACAGGAGCGCCGCAAACAACGGGAAGAATTTGATCACCCGTGAGCGTGTTGCGCTGCCGTACCAGCTCTCGGCCATGAGAGGTGTGTTAAGGGTGAGCCCGAAGAATCGGTACAGCAGTAGCGCATTGGCAATATGGATGAGGATATTGACCATGTGGTAGCTGTGCAGATCAAGACCGTTAAAATGGTAATTAAGGGCAAACGTCAGATAGGCGACCGGACGCAGCACAAAGTTATATTTCACATCCTGCAGAACGGGCAGATCCGCAAGCTTTGCGTGGTTGAGAAAGAACGTAAAATCCTTGATGGCGGGATTGTTTACCACATAATCCCCATCATCATACGTAAATGGGACATTGACGCTGTTGGCGTAGATACAGATCCCGACCAAAATGATACCCAGTATCTGAATGAGCGGTTTTTCCAGAAGCACTGCTCCGACCTCTCGTAACGTATATTTGTACAAATTCAAAAGCACACTCCAGCATATTGCATGCAGCCGGCCCGGAGGTTTTTCTGTCCGGCGGTCTTACATTCATTCGCTCTCTTTGTGCGATTCCGGCCTGACATACGCCATAAGGTAATTTGCAGTAATCAAAGCCATCGGGATAAGTACGGGGACAAGGTTTCTGGTTTCCTTGATGAAACCGATGCAGAAGTGGGCAACGATCAGCACCGGCAGAAGGTACATGACGAGCTGTTTGAGCCTCTGATCCGTCTGCCCCCACCCCATAAGTACAAACGGGATAAAAATCCCTGCCGTAAAGAGGAGATGCCGCCACCAGATGTAGTAGGTAAAAAAATTGGCCTTGATGATATCCGCAGGAGAACCAAGACTGTTGATGTTTTCAGGTTTGAAGTCAGGAATGACATACCATCTGATTGCCGCTATCAGCGCCAGACCGGCGGCTAGAAGCAGAAGCGAGGGAACAGGCGACTCACGGCGAAACAGCTTGTTCAGGCATGAGTAGAGCGCCATGACGGCAATGGTTTCCTTGGCCATGATACCGAACAGAATCGTCGGCAGCAGCATCAGAAACATATCCAGCTCGATAAAGATAAATGACAGGACAAATGACAGATGCGACAGGGGATCCGTTAATTGGCCGGCATATTCCCTGAGGCTTATCTGGTAAATAATTGCATACAGCATCACCGTCACAATGGCAACCGTATGGCTGCAATAGAGCCTGCCGTAATAGTAGATGGCAAAAAGCAGAAGAAACATGCAGGTTTCACGGTAGATCAGCTTGGCATAATCAAAGTCGCCGGTCAGAAACGTCAGCAGGCTGACCAGTGAGTCGGGCAGAAACCGGTAGGAATGGGGAATGGCATCCGGCCTTAGCCGCATGATGCCGTCGTGCATGATGCGCTGCCACTCGGCATTGGGAATATCGGAAAAGAGCTGGCAGGAAAGATGGCTTGGATTGTCGATATACACCAGGTGGATATCGACCAGCAGTGCACCAAGACCGGCGAGCAGAACAAAGAGAGTTCTCTTTTCTTGAGCGGTCAATCCGAGATCAATACGATAGCACCCGGCAAGTGCCGTCAGCGGCACTCCCAGCAGCAGGATTTTGAACAGGAGGTTCCCACCCGGCAGGGGGGTTACAAAGAAGTCATGATTGAAGAGCGGAACCAGGCCGATAATAAGCAGCAGTGACAGGAGAACCATCACCCAGACATGTGGTTTTGGACGTGGCAGCAGCGATCCGCTGGTAATAGGGGACATGGATTAATTCACCTTTCAGTTGATGCCTGTATCGAGGAAATCCGGCTGGTCACGGCAAAGTACAGATTCTCTATAGAAACAAGTTCCAGCTATTGCTGTCCTGTTGTTCTATCCCGTTCAGAAGCCCTTGTTTTCCTGGTGAAGTTCACCTGCAGCTGTTTCGCCGCATCCAGGAGTTCCGGCGTCGCTTCACTGCAGCGTCCGTTACCGGCACCTCGATAGTACTGTTCTATGCACTCAAGCGTCAAGACGTTGACCTGTCTCATGGTGCGATATTTTCCCGCAGACCAGTCATTGGCAAAACTCCCGAAGCAGCCAACCCAGAAAAACAGCAGCACTGCATTGCGCACCTTACCGGGAGCAAGCGCACGCCACCAGGCTGCGGCAGCAAGGGGGATCAGCAGCATCCCGAATTCCGCATAACGCGAATGTCTGGCAATACTGAAACTGGCTCTGCCCATACTGATCGCAGCAAGGGTAACTAAAACAGCGGCAATTGCGGTGACAATCAGCCAGGTGCCCCGCTCCTGGCGCCGTTCCCGCGCGGTCATCAGCATTCCTGCCGGCACCAGCACAAAAAGCAGACAGGCAACACCGGGAAGCACGCTCTCCATTTCAAAACCGAAACCATAGCTCAGGATATTCAGAAAATAGATCCAGAAGGCTCCATCGGTAGGAAGGGTAAATGCCCGCTGCATCTCCGGGGTGGGATAGCGGTAAAACCAGAGCCCAAGTCCTGTCCCGACCAGAAGCCACGCAACAGCAAGCGCCCGCACCCCGGCGGCGGTTTCAATCCGTCTGCTCGCCATGCCGCTGCCCAGATAGAGGGAATGCATAATCAGGCAGACCAGGGCAATTACCAAACCGGAAGCAAACGAGCCGACAGCCAGGAGGGCAAAGCTTGAAAACAGGAGTGTCGAGCGAAGCGAAGCTTTCTCATCAAAGGCATAGTGCAGCGACACGAACGAAAACAGGAACATCAGGTGAATCTGGGACTGAAATGCCCAGAGATGGTTCTCCCAGTTAAGCGGCGACAGAAAAAACACCATAAACATTGCAAACCAGTAGAACTCCTGCAGATTGACGGCTTTTTTCACCAACCGGATCAGCGCAAACAACAGACCAAGATACAGGGCAAAATTGAACAGCATCTGCTTGAAAAAATCGAGATAAAACAGCTTGAGGTTCAGCCAGGCAAGCAGATAGGTAAAGATAATGCGATGCTCATTGTGAAAACTGAACAGCCACGACCATGAAAATCCCGCTGGCAAGGCATCAGGCCGGAAGTAAGCCCATTCGTCAAAATAGGGGACATCGGTTCCATAGCGGCAGATCAGCACCAGTTGATACGCGCACATAACGGCAACGGCTACCCACAGAATTCGCGCAACAAGCAGTTGCCGCCATCCTTCCCGGTTCCCAATGGCCGCCCCCCGCAGCCAAAAGCCCGCCAGGGCCGCCAGCAATATGCTTAGCGCAGCCAGGAGACCGCGCGTCAGAGTACTCCGCACCGTTCCCTGCTCTGGAATCCGGGCAATGGTGATCGATCCATCTTCCTGCGCCATCAGGATCGGCGCTTCAGTATCGCAGGGGCTCTCCGGCCTGAACACCGGCTCATGCTGCTGTTGGGTACACGCCCCCTCGCTGTTCCAGCGATACCGCTGGGCATCGTTGACCAGGGCAATGCTGTCGATAGCGTACTTGCCCGCGGCTGCCAGAGGAAAGATCCGTAGTGATGAGACTGCAACGGCAGGCAGTTCGATGACAAGGAGCGCCTGGTTACCGGCAGTGTCAAATACCGGGAAACGTCTGACGATATGTTTGCCCCCCGTCACAGGCTCAAAAAGGACCTGCCCCTCCCCCGCCTCCAGTGACGTTGCCATCAAGACCAGGGTAGACTCTTTCCGTTCGCTGACCAGAAAAACAAACGCCCCGGCACACAGTGCCAGCACCATAGCCACAATAGTCATCAGCGATGATCGCGACATTTTCCCCTTACCGTTCATCAAAGAGAATCTCGACTGAAGTATGCCCGTCCGTCTGAAAACGGTTGGTCTTTGTTTTAACATCACACGGATTGCAGGAACCGTAATCGCTGCATGGACGGAACCCCTCATCAATTACGAAATCAGGATCCAGAAGATGTCCCACCGGTTGCCGGCCCGCGTAAAGATCCGCATGGCAGCGGTACACCTCTCCGCCGGGACCGATGAGCAGTTCCGTTGTCCGGCACTGCACCACTTTCCGCTCGCGCCGGTCACAGGCACCCGGATAGGTGAACCGGCCATACAGAACCCCGTCCTGTTCCCCCAGAAATTCCTTGGTGCGGAAATCGATCCCCAGGGAAGTACAATAATGCTGGGCTCGAAGAACCTCATCGCTCCAGCGTGGATGCAGCACCCCCCAGACGCCGACACTGTAACCGGCTTTCATAAGTGTCAGCACCTTTGCCGCCAAAATCTCGACAATCATTACTTCCGGATGATAACTGACCCGGATGGAAGCGTACGGAGCGTCACGCTTCATCCGTTCCGGATCTATTCCGGCCATGAACCGGGTCATATCAACCTCAAGGTTGGTAAGCAGATCAACATGCAGATCCCGGCGGATATTGGCGACGATGGCTTGGAAGTCGGGGTGGAGGGTCGGTTCACCTCCCTGCAGGCTGACAGGCAGGTCATGGCGCGGGACGATCCGGTTCAATCCGCGCAGCCACTCGGCTCCCGACATTTTTTTTCGTACCGTGGAGTAGTCGCCAAAACGGTTGATACAGTAGCTGCAGCGGAGATTGCAGTCAAAGGTCAGGAATGCCCCGATATAGTTATATTTTTCCGGCAGAACAAGCGGGGTAAGGGCGTCATCGCTATACATTCCCTACCCCTTTTTCCTGCGGTTAAAGCTTCTGCCCGCACGGCGTATCCCGACATCCAGAAAGAAATGGGCGACGGAAAAAAAATTTTTCAGGGTCAGTGCTTTTGACGTCCCGGCAGAACGTTCACCGGCCACCACGGGAATTTCCACAAAAGACTTGCCCTGGTCAAGCAGCCGCGTGATCAGATCAGCCTGAAATCCAAAACCGTGGTAATTGGTATTCCAGCGCATGACATTATAGCGGAAGTTGATGCCGCACCCGTTGTAGTACTTGATAGAATAGCCGCTGATGACATTGACCATCTGCGTAAACAGCCGGGACAGCAACCGCCGGAAGCGGGTACGGCTCAGGGTATGGCTGTGGAACGGCAACACCATACCCGCTTCGCCGATGTGACTCAACAGCGTAACGAGCTGGTGACGATTCTCCACATTATCCCCGTTTACCAGCTTGTAGTACCTGCCGCGGCCAAGAAAAGCCGCCTCGATAAAATTCTGGGCAACCCCCTCGTTCTGCTCGCGCACCACCAGCATGATGCGGCTGTCGGAATGACCCTCCATATACTGCACAACCAGCGATACCGAGCGGTCTGACGAGGCATCGTCAATGACAATGATCTCCCATGAAAAGTCGAGCTCGGCCATGGCCGCTGTGATTTCTTCCAGAGTAGCAACGATATTTTCTTCTTCGTTGTAACAGGCGACAAAAAGCGTCAGATCCAGCTCGGATCCGTCGGGAGAACGGGGCGGAACCGCTGGGGTACAATAGACGGCCGCATGATCGATATGCGCAATAGTCTGCCCGGTCAGTGCCATCTATCGTTGCTCCTGTGCTGACGGTATAGGGATAATGCACGTATCATTCAGAAATGTACCCCCAGCTTGCGGCGGGTCTGGCGCCGATGTTCGTTCAAAGCATCCGGAGAAATACCGTAGAGCCGGGCCACCCGTTCCCGTTTTTCCGGGGTACTGAAATTGATGCGATCCCATTCGAAAGCCCGCAATACCATCAACTCAAACGGATTGAACTCGTCCGTCGTAATAAAGCCGGTGCCATACCCGAAAAAATTCGGATCGAGAAAGCTGAAATCGTCCGGAATATAACCGTTCTCCCGACAGATCCTGTACAGGTCGGTCTGGGGAAGCGGTGTGGCAATATGGAAATGTGCCACGTCAAAATCACATGCTTCGGCAAAGCTGAACGTCTGGCGAATTTCCTCCCAGGTTTCCCCCGGGATGCCGATCACAAAATTTGCCCCCATGGTGATCCCTGCCTCGCGGCACTGCTGAACCAGCGGCGCAACGATCTCCAGCCGGAGCGGCTTGCGAATAACCTCATCCAGTACCCTCTGGCTCCCGGACTCGACCGAGATGGTAATCTGCGTGCAGCCCGACCGGGCCATCAGCTTCAGGAGTTCATTATCGAGATGCCAGGCGCTGACCGTCACCACCTTCCAGGTCAGTGTATAGTCCCGCTCGATGAAGGCGTTCAGCAGTTCTACTACACGCTTGCGATCCGCCAGCAGCGCATCATCCAGAAAAATGACGTTTTCGATTCCGTAGTTGTCTTTCAGGTACTCAATTTCAGCCAGGACATCGGCCAGCGGCCTGAACACGATTCGGCGGCCGGAAATCGTCCGTGCAGCGCAAAAGACGCAGTTGTACGGACAACCGTAGGAGGTGATGATGAATGCAGTGGGGCGGTCGGAATTCAGCTGATAATCCATGGTGTCATGCTGCAGGTATTTTCCGGCATCAATCAGTGAATAATCCGGCTGGACCATCACCGGGACATCACCGATGGTACTGGCCGGAGGATTGACCATCAGCGTGCCGGCGGCATCCCGAAAGGCAATGCCCGGAAACGTCTCAATCCGCTTATCTCCCTCAAGCAGGAGTTCCAGAAACGGGACAAGCCTCTCCTCCGCGTGATACATGAACAGCCAGTCCGCATTCAGGTCTTTTCCCGCCTCTTCGGGAAGCGTCGTCGGATACACTCCGCCAAGAACGGTTGTCGCTTCGGGACAGGCGTTCCTGGCAATGGCCAGGGACGTATGGGCATGGCGATGATATTCAACCGACAGGGCCGTCACCAGAATCAGCTGTGGAGCCAGCGCAACAAGCCGTTCGCGGCATTGCGCTTCATCAAGATTGTCGCCGTTGGCGTCAATGATCGAAAAGTCGTAACGATCCTTCAGCAGAGCCGTAAGGATCAGGGCGGCATACGGAATGCTGACCCAGGCGCGCTTGTCAAACCAGCGGCTGTTGGGAATAAGCAGTACAATACTTGTCATCCTGTAACACCCATTCCGTTATGATCCTCACGATAGTTGCTGCTGTTCATACGGGCAATACAGTCGTCAACTGACGTAAAACGCTCCGGCGGCATACCGGCAATTCGTGTGCAGAGCATACTGGTATCCAGAGGCCGGACAAAATCCTCGCCCAGTTCATGCAGTGAAATCCCCTGCACCCGACCGGGGTCACAGCCAAGCGAGGAAGCCAGCTTACCGGCAAGCTGCAGGCGGCTTACCCGCACCGGAGAGCAGAGATGCACAACACCGGTCCGCTCTGACGCAAGCAGGCTCAATACTCCGCAAACAACATCATCAATCAGGGCCGGACAAAAGAACTGGTCGAAAGCCGCACGAACAATCCCCCCCCCGAGCAGCTTTTCAGCCATCTCATCCAGCAGCGTACCGCTGCCCCGGATCGTGTCAAAGACCTTGCTCAACCTGACAACAAGAACGTCCCCGCCACAGGCGCCGAACAGGTTCTCTTCCATTTCAGCCTTCTGCCGGCCATATCCGTTCAGCGGATTGACGGGAGCATTTTCGTCATACCCGCCGGTTCTGCCGTCAAATACATAATCGGACGAAAGAGCAATCACCCTGACACCGTCCAGCTGCAGCTGCCGGGCAAGCTCTACGGTGCCAAGAACATTGACCGTGCGCGACCGTTCCGGCTCCCGCTCGCAGAGAGCCACGTTTGTAATGCCCGCGGCAATGACCGCATGGGTGATTCCCCGCGATTTCAGGTTGAGCGGCCCGGTATCCGGCCTGGCGAGATCGAGAAAAAGATGGCCCGTACCGGAGCGCCTGCCCACCCCCACACTGTCAGGATTGGCCTGCCGCAGAATCCGCACCAGATTCCTGCCGATATACCCGTCGGCGCCGAACACCGCCGTAGCCGGCATGAGCGGCAATCCATGCTCATTCATGACAGGCATCGGATATCCACGCTTACACGAAGGCAAGATGATCCGGGTCGGCATCCAGATACTCATGAATCTGCCGGTTGCTGGCATCGACAACGCAATGGTGGTTGCAGACCGCAGAGGGATCGATGTGAAAAAAACGGTCTTTGCCGGAACGCCACAACTCCTTGAAACCGGTATCGCGAATCGAACCGAGGAGCCCCTCTTTCACGTTGTACGCCTTGTCATGACAGGAATACACATTCAGGTCGGCACCGATGACCGGACTGATCTGGAGGTAAGGACACCAGCGATACGTTTTGGCAAACGTTTCCAACTGGGTGTGGTAGGAATCAAAAATTTCGAAACCCTGTCCGGCAAATTCGGCAATGGCGAGGGCCGTCTGTTCCTTCACCGTGGCAAAGACCGGCTGATGATACCGGTTGTTTTCCGGGCCGCTGTTGCTCACAATGCAGGGGGATACCTTGACGCTGTCAACCCCCGCTCCGTGCAGCAGCCCAATCAGGTCGTACACGTGGCTGCAGTTCCGGTTGTCAACCACAAGACAAACTCCAAGATAACAGGGGCCGCCAAGCTTCTTGAATGCCTCCATATTGGCAAGAACCCGGCTGAACTCCCCCTCCGGGCAGCCCCGGTACTCCGCATAACTGGCATCATCCCAGCCGTCCATGGAAACCCTCAGCCAGGTGGCATGACGGGAGAAAACGTCCGCCACCTCCCCCTGCAGCCTTGATCCATTGGTTAGGGCGGCAAATTGAATCTTTTTCTCTGCCAGCCGTTGCGCCGTTTCCCGCAGATGCGGATAACAGAATGGATCGCCGCCGCCGCTGAAGGTTACCGAGAGCACTCCCATGTCGGCAAGATCATCAACAATTTCGAGCATCTTCTCACGCGGGATGCAATCCTGCAGGTTCATATCCTGCCCGAGCTGGAGATTTTCGGCCCGGTAGGCGCAGTACCAGCAGTTGTGATTGCAGGCATTGGTCGGCTTGATCCTCACCTGCAGCGGCGGAAGGATCGAATCCGAAGCTTGCGGGAGCGAGTCCAGCTTTTCCTTGAAGTGAAATATTTTCATCCTGGTATAGAGAAGTCCCACCGGTCGCTCCGCCTGCCCTGCCCGTTATTCAAAATAGATAAACTCGTAATCACCGTGATAGCCGAATTCACCAAAAAGCCAGACCCACTCCTCCGGCGTAAAGAACGCGGCGCAGGTAAGAGCCCAGCACTGCAGGTTGAAAAGCTCCTGCTCCGAGCGATACCCCTCAACCACCAGGTACTTGTTCTTCCCTACCCGCTCCATTTCGCGCAATGCCGACTTTAAGTCCGGCAGCTGCAGATTATGCAGCGTGGTGAGAGACAGCACCAGATCAAATTCCCGGTCGGCAAAAGGATAAGAATCCTGGGCACGGTGAATAAAGAGCCGGTCCCGAATCTCTTCCTTGGCATGCACAACGGCATATTCCGAAAGATCAAAACCGCAGATTCTTGCTTCAGGCAGAAGCTGCTTCAGCTCGTAGAGCAGAAACCCCTTGCCGCACCCCACGTCCAGAATGGACGCATCCGGCTTGAGGCAGTAGGTCGCGACCAGTCTCTCGGCGACCCCCTTCCAGCGGCCGTCATAATGAAACCCGCCATACCCGTAACGGCGATCGCCATCCCAGTAAGCGGCATCGTACCGGCGCGCCACCTGCATGCAGTCAACTTTGGCGTCCTGCATCCTGGCCAGGTAGTCGCGTGTTGTTCTGGTGTGGAGAGGAGTGACGATATCCATCAGGCAGTTCATAAAATTCTCCGGATAAACTCCTAAAACAAATCATACATATACAGAGGTATTTTACTTAGTGAAAGTCACCCCAAGTTCCTTAGCCCGATCCAATATAGATGGAAGGGGAACAGGAAGAAAGTGTGCAAAATCCTGAGCACAAGCTCCATCACCCGTATGTTGATAATAACGATCCATACACTTAAGCGTAGCAATATCTTCTTGCTTTATAGATCTGTAAGCATCTGAAGACCACGTATCGAAGTACGCAATAAAAACAAATACCCAAAATAGCGAAAGAAAAATCACTCGCCTTGACTTTGCCTTTTCCAGAACAAGCCACCAAGCTAAAGAAGTGTACGGGATTAACAAAAAACTAACTTCCGTATATCTTGAAAATTTAACTCCGGTATTTGCCCTTCCTACAGTAATGGATGCAAGCACAGCAAGTATGACAAGTACGCTCGACAATATCCTCCACGTAGATTCTTGCCAACGCGACTCTGTCCTGAGCAGTAAAATAATGAGGGGGACTGTGAAAATAGAGAAACAAATTATACCCACAAGCACATTCATGCTATCGAAACCAAAACCTGAACTCACAATATTAAAATAACTCACCCAAAACTTCAGTTCAAACGGATAAACATGGGGTGGCATCAATTCATTTTTTTTGTAGCCTTGGAACCAAAACAAAACACCTGAAATCAAAACGAGCCAATTAATTGCAATACATATAATCCCGTTTCTCATTGGAAACCGGTCTTGCGCAATGCCGGAATACAAGTAAATTGTAACAACAATTAAGTATACTATGGCAGCTACAACGCCAGCACTAAGTGAGTACATGGCCATAACAGCACATGCAGTGGCAAGAAAAGTATTGCTTATGGAATCATGATTAAAGCCATATGTAATAGCTAAAACAGAAAACAATAAAAAGAAATGAAAATCGGACTGTAATGCCCACATATGATTTTCGCTTGCAATTGGTGACAACAAAAAAAACATAAAGAGCGGGTAAAATACAAAATTAGTCCTGCCAACCACCTTATTTTTGAATACAGCGAGAGCCCATAGCAAACAGCCAAAAACAATGTAATTAACCTTTTTCTGAAGAGCAAAATCCAGACCAAAAAGTTTAAGATTCAGCCACGTCAAGAGCTTTGTAAGAGCTATTCTGTGAACTCCATAAGAGAAATCAATCATCCATCTCCAGGAGAAATCATGGGAGAGGTTGCCAGGAGCAAAAAAATACCACTCATCATTAAAAGGTACATTCATTGAATATTGAGTAATGGTATAAAATTGATATACGTAGAAAGCTACGAACAGTAGCCATAATCCTCGAACAGAATAATATTCAATTAAATCAATATTTTGTTTATTTGCATCTGGCTTTATCAGCCTCAACCCGCCAAAGCAGAATGCCATTGAAGCTATAAGAGCAACTGCTATTCTTGGCAACAACTCCATATAACTCGCTGATATTGTTTTAAATAAAATAGATACAGATGAATCTTCAAGTATTGAAATCGTAGGAGAGTCTGCACTGCATTCAAATTCCCTTCTTCCAGCCAAACTGTCAGACAGCAATGATTGTTGCGTACACATGCCTTGTCCGAACCAAGTATATTTTACTGCTCCATTCTCAAGCATTATCCTGTCTATTTCAAAATTGCCCTTACTAGATAGCGGTGCCAACCGTAACGAACTGATATTGTTAGCGGGAAAAGTCACTTCGTATATTTTTTTTAAATTATTATCACCCTTTAGTTTGAACGTTCGAGTGTACTTGGAATAAGGATCTACTCCCTCTGCAACAACATATCCTACGCCATTCTCTGTCGTTTTTCCTTCAATACTCAATGTTAATGTCTTGTACCTGCTAACGGCAAATACACAGACTCCAATTGCCAAGGAAAGCAGCACAATAATTATGATTGAAGTTTTCCGACTTCTCACTGTAACAATTCCTAACTTGATGCAAAATATTATCTTCAACGCTCACGTTAAAGCATATAACATATGGATGACACAGTGTTTCAATTACGTAACCTGCGCTAAGTTAAACATCCTCAGCTGTTACGGATAAAGATCAACGGTATTTAAAGGTTAACAGATACTGACTCGACTGTTCGTACGATATCAGCAGAAGAAATCCCGTGAGCAGCTCTCAAAACGTCACGATCCCCGATTTCATGGATAAACTGAGGTGAAATACCAAGGAGACTTAACTTCCAGGATGTCGTATGTTCGACTTTAAGACGAGCAAGCACACTACCCAATCCGCAATTAGTAAAATGCTCTTCCACACAAACCACCTGCCGAACATCAGCTAACAGCTCACGCAACGCAACGCCATCAAGAGGCTGTACAGCCGGGATTGAAATCAGCAAGGGAGCGCATCCTCGGATTTTCAGGATTTCATAGGCGGCAATAACTTCATTGGCGATTGACCCATGGAATACGACAGCGGTTCCGGCCCCGTCCCGCACAACCTGCGGAGAGAGGATGTCAAAATCGGCATCTTCGTGAACAGGCATCTCGCCGCGCTTTGCCAATCGCACATAAACCGGCTTGTCGCACGTAAGAGCAAAAACGGCCGCAGCCCGCGCTTCAACCGGGTCTATTGGAGAAAGAGCAACCAGATTGGGAAGGGTCTGCACCAGCCCGAGATCCTCTACCGAATAGTGGCTCATCCCCATCGGAGCATAGGTGATGCCGCTGCCGGTTCCGACTAGAACAACCGGAAGCTCCTGATAGCAGATGTCATTGCGAACCTGTTCATAACAGCGATAGAGCACAAAGGGGATTATGTTGTAGATTACGACCTTGAAACCGGTCATGGCCAACCCCGCGGCAAAGCTGATCATGTTCTGCTCGGCCACGCCCATGTTGCGGAATCGCCCGGGGTGTTCCTCCCTGAAGCGGTCGAATACGCCCAGGCCGGCATCGCCACTCAGAATAAAGATATCGTCGCGCTCTGAGCAGGCATCGAGAACCGTATCGATAAAAGCATTCCTCATGCCAGCTCTTTCAAAGCGGCATCCCTGTGCTGCGAAGTGACGATATAGTAGTGCCAGATCAGCTGATCCTCCATGTAGGAGACCCCTTTACCCTTAATCGTTCGTGCAATGATCATCTTCGGTTTTCCACCGGTCGCTTCATCGAGTGCGGCAAGGATTGCAGCGTGATCATGCCCGTCCACCTCGCAGACATGCCAGCCGAAAGCCCGCCACTTTTCGGCAACAGGCTCGAAACTGCATATCTCCGTGGCACGGCCATATCCCTGGAGATTATTGCAGTCCATGATCGCGGTGAAGTTGTCGAGTCCCATGGAGGGCGCGAACATGGCGCCTTCCCAGACGGAACCCTCCTGAGATTCACCATCGCCGACAAGGGCATATACCCGGCGTCCAGACCCTTTCGCCTTGAACCCGTATGCCATGCCAAGGCCGATGTTAAAACCATGCCCCAGCGATCCTGCCGAGCATTCAACCCCGTGGCCGGTCTGCATATCGAGATGACCGGGCAGGCCGTTTTCACAACAGTATTGTTCCAGCAACCATGGCGGCAAAATCCCCCGTGCTGCAAGCGTGGCGTACAGCGCCATAGAGGCGTGCGCCTTGCTCAGGATGAAAATATCCCGGCTGTCCCATTCATCAAGCTGCATCCGTCCGAAGTAGAGTGTTGCGAGGATATCAGCACAGGAAAGCGCCGAACCGACATGAGGCCCGCCGGAACGGTATGCCATCCCGATAATCTCCTGCCTGATCCTGCGTGACACAACAGCAATCTGTTCAGTATTCATTCCGGCTCCATCTCAGATAAAATTCACATGCGGGCCGGGATGCGTCAGTTCCCACAGATAATGATTCACTTCGTCCATCCTGCAGTTCATCCGGCACTGCTCCGGATCCAGCTGCTCCGCCACGTAGCAGAGTGACTGACGGCGTCGTTCCCCTTGCCAGATCGCAACAAAGCTCTCTTCCTGTATGTTGCCGTAGCAGAATCTGTCATCACCAATAAATGAGCTGCACCCCCACACATTGCCGCCGGAATCGATGTACGACCAGAACGGAAGGGCGAGACAGCGTTCGTAGCCACGGTTCGGCCGCGACATTTTCCGCATGGTGCCGCTTCGGAATATTACCCGGAAGGTATCGCTGTTAAAGCGTGCCAGGCGCCCGTCAAGCGCCATCATGGCGGAGTAGTCAATGTCCGCATATCTACGCGTTGTACTGCTGTGATGCTGGGAATAGGGTTTAATGACGAGATAGTCCGCGCCGGCGTTCCTGACCAGTTCCGCAAGCGTTTCCATGTCATCGGCATTTTCAGGGAGGAGCAGGGACTGCGTGCCGAGAGTGCAGCGCAGGCCGGAGGCTTTAATGATCACGGCTGCGGCACGGATATTGTCCAACACAGTTTCAAAATCATCGGCACGGGTAGAGTGAATGGCGGCATACCTGCCCGGGCTTCCGGCGTTGATACTCACCCTGATCCAGCTCAGCTCAGGCAGAATCTTCTCCGACAGCTCCGGCAGAAGGTTTACTCCGTTTGTGGAGAGCGCAACGTCAATGCCCAATGCGGTGGTCGTTCGTATGATATCCGAAATATCCGGATGCAGGAGGGGCTCCCCCTCTCCGCCGTACATAATGCTGCGGACGCCACCGGAGGAGAGTTCCGGAAGGGAGGCCAGAAGCGCAGCCGTCTCCAGAAAACGGGGGAGATACCCGATATAGTCCTTCGCACAAAAGACGCAGCGGTGATTGCACGCGCCCGAGGGGGATATTTCCATGTAGAGAGGGTATATGCTGCTGCCGTCAAGCCAGTCGGAAACACGGCGGGGATGATAGAGGAGCTTGTGGCTGTCCATTCTGAAATTATCTGAAGATGACATCTGCTGAAAATAGCATTTTACGGTACTCTGCGTCAATTACTCCTGCGGTGCCAGGAGTTTTGCCACCGCAGCCATCACCGCCGGAGCTTCGATCGTTTCCATGCAGGGAACCGTCTGGCTGCAGCGTGGTTCAAGACAGGGAATGCATTCATACCCAGCCGCCGGGTAAAGCACCGTACCGCGGTTGTAGAAATATGTTTCGTTCGGGTTGGTCGGCCCGTACAGCACGACA
>MGZJ01000016.1:29765-33229 GCA_001802645.1 Geobacteraceae bacterium GWC2_53_11
CAGGAATTGATCCACTCCATGTAATCCCTAAGATCGTCCATCCCCTGCTGGGTTGAATAGGTATAGCGCCCCTCCATCAGCTCTTTCAGCTGGTCCCACTTTTCTGCTGGCCACGCTTTGTTCGGCCATTTGGAACCGACGGCCCAATTAAGCCCGACATCAAACTGCTCGCTGCTCTTCGGGGCATAACCGAGGATGTACTCCTGCCCCTCCCATGGCGCGCCGACAATTTGCAGCAGCGATTCCTGCCAGCATCCCTGGTAGGATCTTTTGAATTCGCTGTCCCGGCAAAGACCAAAAACCTTTTCGCAGCCGCCATACGCTTCCGCGGTTCCCTGCATCTCATCGAACCGGAACCCGTAGCGGCGCCACGCTGAAATGGAATCGGCAAGCGCACAGATTCCCGGAACTTTTTCAAGATTTATGACCGTGTCAAATCGCTCCCGCTGCAGCTGCAGCACCGATGTCAGGTCATACGGGAGTATGCGGGCAATATACGGATTCCCCTCCAGCAGGGGATAGGCATGTTCATCGACCAGCCAGGTCACGTGATCGTTGACAAACGGGGAGAGGATAACCGTCGTACGCAGCACGTCCCCCAGACTGGTGACTTTGCCGATCCCGGGATCAATGGTTTCTGAATAACCGAGCTTGATAATGAGAACTTTTGCCATGCGCTGATCCTTTTCCGCAGAAAGTAATACCATACATTGTCCGGCTACTGAAGCGATGAACCGTGTGAAAACCAGTAAATCTGGCCCTTGGCCTGTCCTGCCCGTGCCACGTCTTCCCCGGCTTCCCGGATTTTACCCAGAGCCTGCAGCGCTGTCCCCCGGTGGAAGTAATACAACCGATGGGGAAACAGCGAAATGGCGGCACTGAAATCCTGTACCCCCTCCTCGTAACGCCCCGCCTTGATCAAGGCTTCACCGCGGAAAGCATACAAATTGTAAATTTCCGGATTTCCGTCCTTCAAGGCGTAGGCCAGGCAGGTCGAATAATCATCCACGGCAGCAAGGAAATTGCCGCTGTCCACGTAATATAATCCACGGTAAAAGTAGGCTTTGTCAAAGGGCTGATACGCAATCACCCGTGACCACATTGCACCCGAATCATGCCAGAAACCGATCACCCGCTGCGTCATTGCCGCATAAAACACCAGCAGGCCTGCCATCAGCACGGCAATGCCACATTGCCGGTATTTCGGCCATGAACATGCCACTTTCTGAAAAGCAGCCACCGCCATTCCAGTGAGGATGAGACAGGGCAGCAGCGAGGAGAGGTAGGTATAGCGGGGAGCAAGGATGAGCTGATTCCCGTTGGCGGTAATGTGGAGTATCGGCACAAGGGGAAGGATGAACGACAGCATCACGGCTGCCAGCCACGGGAGTTTTTTCCCCCACCAGATAACGGAGCACAAAACAACGGCAACAACCACCGCTTTGACGATATATACCTGAGGAATTGCCCGGGGGAGGTCGTAATAGGGGAGAATTCCGACCGGATAAACCATCACCCGGACATATTCAAACAGTGAATTTCCCGAAGCGACCATTCTCAGCCAGAAGGGAAACTCGCTGAACGTATTTAAGGCGTTTTGTTGCGCACCGGAATAGACGGTAAGCAGGGTAAGCCCGGCAGACAGGGCAATGAAGGGCACTTTTTCAGCCAGCACGTTCAGAACGGCACCCTTTCTGAACCGCCCCAGCGGATACCAGTCCATCACCAGCAGCAGTCCCGGCAGGACAACGCTGGTCGGTTTGGCCATCAGAGAGCAGGCGAACAGCAGCACGGCTCCCGCGTATGCCCGGAACAGTGTTCCTTTCCCCGCCCCGGACTCTTTATTCTGTACATACTGCAGGTAAAGCAGCATCGAACCGATGGTAAACAGACCGTTCAGCACATCCTTGCGCTCGGTCACCCAGGCCACCGATTCCACCCGTGCCGGGTGGATGCCCCATACCAGTCCGGCACACAGCAGCATTAACGGATACAGGTAGTATGGCCAACCGCTCCCCCGAACCTTTTCCAGCCATCGTCCCCGTTGCAGCAGCCGGTCTGCCAGCAGAACTACCAGTCCGGAGTTGGCGGCGTGCAGCAGGATATTGGTGAGATGGTACCCGTAGGGGTTCAGCCCCCAGAAATGATAATCAATGGCAAAAGAGAGCCAGGTCAGCGGCAGCCAGAACGCCATCGGCATGGTCGTAAAAGCCCAGACGAAGAAGTCCCGGTTCAGGTGCCTGATTGCCGTATTGTTGATGACATAGTCCTGATCCTCCCAATTGACAAAACCACAGGAGAGCGCGCGCAGATAGACCAGCAGGCAGACCAGAGCCGCAACGAAAGCTATGCCATAGACTGTTTTATTTGAGCAGACGTGACTATCTTTCATGTCTCATTCCGTTACCAACTGTCGTGAACCCGTCAATAGATGCAAACTACCAGAGTGGAATACGCCTGCCGTGTCTGATTTTCAGATTGCCCAGAAAGACAAATGACCAGATGGCAGTTAATAGCCATCTGGTCATCATAAGATCAAGTGCAAACGTTTGCAACCGCTAGTATGGACGATAATTCGATCCCGGTTAGTTTTAAGCGGATGTCGGCATTGCCGGCATCCGTGTACATTTTGCATTATTGATTTGGTATAGCGGAAAAGTTTTCGTCGTAATTGTTGAATGATTTGTATCCTGAGCCACCGCCAAACCCGTTTTGAATAAGAGTGTTTGCAACCTTGGTGGTTGAACTCGCGCCCTCAATCCCTGCCCCGCCCCCAGCCACGCGAATTTCCGAGTTTTTGATGACGCAATCATAGCCAATATACATGCTATAACTCGGGCCGGAGCCATCATTTTGTGCAAATATCTTAGAGTTAGAGATGTTAATGTTACAAGCGCCTGCATCGATTGTTCTTGAACCACCACCCTGAATCCCTTTTGCTTCCAGATATGAATTTGTTACCACAACTGTTCCAACAGGGCCCTCTCCCCTGCTATCAACCGCAATTGCAGTACCATTCGTAACTGCCACTCCCCTGGAGTTTAAAATTGTCATATTACCGCCTGAGTTAGAGCAAAACGCGCTTGCAGATCCGTTGTTCGCTTCAGCAGTTACGTTATTGAGAATGGCATGCCCTAATGATCCGCCTGAACAAATACCAGTGATAACACCGCCAGCGACCGCAGCATTACCCACAAGTACCTTGACGTCCTCAACCTTGGCCATGACATTGGCAAATGAAATCCCGATGTTTGCATATCCACTGATGCCATTTTGGGCTGAATTTTGGATCTGGATTTTTTTTACGGAACTGTTATTTGCCATGTTAATTGTTCCGGAATCGCAAGTATTATCACCAAGAACCTGCACTGTTGAGGTAATGTGCGTATTCCGGTGAAAGCGTCCAGTCAAACTGACGTGATGGCGTCCACCGTTCCGCTGTGAATCCGTCCAGCGTTCCGTTG
>MGZJ01000017.1 GCA_001802645.1 Geobacteraceae bacterium GWC2_53_11
GATCCCGATCACCCACAACATAAAGCACCACTGCACAACAGTCCGTATGGTACTGGCAGATTTTGTAGAAATCCCATTTAGGTACATGATTCTCCTCTTCGTATCATGCTGTTTAGAGAAACATTCTTCACCAGCCCCGTTTATGTGGGGCTAGAATGCCTGCCAGATGAACCAGGCCCCGGCAAGAGAGATTATGAAGCCGCTTACTTTCCTGCTCCAGTTCGAAAAGTTGATCACCCCACGCGTTTTGGCAAAAGATTCCACAAAACCGGTAAATGTGCCGGCAACGAGCATGAGCAGGCAATGGCCGACGGCATAACTGAACATCAGCATGATGCCGTAGAGCACCTGTCCCTTGCCGGTGACAACGGTCAGCAGCACAACCATTACCGGTGTGGCGCAGGGAGAGGATACAAGTCCAAAGAACAGACCAAGCATGAACGCGCCGATGATGCCCCCCTGCTTCGGTTTGAAGTCGCGCTTTACCGGCAGGCGTATTTCATACATCCCCATCAGCTGACCACCCATTACCAGAGCCACAGTACCGGCGACAGCATACCACCAGCCACCGACAACCCCGAAGACTGTGCCGAGCAATCCGGCGGCAGCGCCGAAGGCTGTGAAGGTGAGAGACAATCCAACAATGAACATCAGGGAATAGCGGAATGCCTTCCAGCGGTCACCATCGCTATAACCGCCGACAAAACCGACCACCAGGGGGATGGTGCTGAGAACACAGGGTGAAGCTGAAGAAATGACGCCTGCCAGAAATACTGCGCCGAAGGCCAGCAGCGGGTAAGCAGCAATGATCTGTTCAATGTTGTCGATGAAGGTCACTTGAGTCCTGCCGATTTCAATCCCTTGATGATCCCTTCCTTGTCCATAAAACCGGTGTGACGTTGTACCTCTTTCCCCTGCGGGTTGATGAAAATCTGGGTGGGCAACATCTGGACGCGGAATTTTTGTGCGGTTGACTGGTCTGAACGTACGTCGATGAAAAGAATATTGGCACGCCCCCGGTAATCATTGGAAAGTGATTCCAGGTAGGGTGCCATCTTCTTGCAGACGTTGCAGGTGCGCAGGCCGAAATCGATCAGCGTCGGCTTGCCGGATGACAGGGCCTGATTGACGACTGTCGCGCTGGCTGCAGGGATTTCCGCATTGGCTACGCCGGCAAACAGCAATGACATGGTAAATATTGTAACGATTAGTTTCATATCATCCCCTTGATTTCGGCTACTGACAACAATTTGCCAGAACACGTGAGCTGACCGTCAATGACCAGCGCGGGCAGACTGGTGATGCCATATTTCAACATGGAGGAAATTTCCACGACCTTCAGCACCTCGCCCTGTTTTCCGCTTTCAGCGAGTGCTTTCTTTGTGTTCTCGTAAAGTGTGATGCAATCTACACAGCCGGTACCTAACACTTCTATTTTCATTGTAAAATCTCCTTATTGGTCACGTATCAATAGACCACGATATGGTTCTCTCAGTAAAAAGCTGCCTGACGGGGTGTTGTCCCTGCCAGGCAGCAATCCTGTGTTATGGGGTCAAATCTGTTACACCTCTCATAACGTCAGTGTTTAGAGGGCACTGACTCATTTTTATGCGCGTTATGTTTTTCGACTTTGCCATGCTCACCATGTGCGCCTTTAGCGGTTGCATCCTGATGAAGCCGCTCTACATAATGGGTGTAGGCAACATAGGCTTCCACAAATTCCCTTCCCTGCGCAACACCCTCATCCTTGTGCTTGTATGTAGTCGCTGCATGCTCGTAACGGGTCTTGATACCAGCGGATACATCGTCGGTGACCAGTTTCACCAGTGCGTCGGCTGAACCGCTCGCCAGGGCCTTGTCAGCTTCGGCAACGGCAGGTTCTACTGCGCCGGCCGGTTTCAGACCGGTAAATGATGCACCTTCTCCGGCGCGATGGATTTTGACAAGGGTTGCGAAGAATTTGTGCTCTGTTTCTTCCTGGTTCTTTGATTTGCTGGTCAACACTTTGTTAAAGGCAGCTCGGACAGCTTTTTCATCCTTTGGCTTCACCCATTTCAAAATTGGGGTGATATCCTTGGCTTCGATGGCCTTTCTGGCATCCTGGATAACCGGGCCGTCCAGGGTGTCACAATGGGCAGCAGCTTCGCGAGGTGTTGCAAAAAATAGCACCGTAAATGCTGAAACTGCCAACATGCCTGTTTTAAATATGTGTGTATATCTCATGAGTTATTTTCCTTTGTATGTATGGTTTGACGGTTGATTCACCAGTACTAAGCGAATTTGCACGTTATTGCCGGGACTGCCTTACAACGAAAGAAGCTAATCCCGGCAGATATGAGTCAAACGTTATATTTAGGAGGGAATTCCGGAGGAGCGCCGTAGCCTGGCAGAAAGGCGCCGTTGTATGAGGCCTTGTGAAGCGAAATGAGCGGAGAGTGTTTAACTACTGTTCCGGATACGGTGTCGCATGGTGCATCAAGTTCGTGGCAGTGAGGAATCTGATCGTGCCTGTCCCGGGATTCATGGTCGGCATCGGCGTCAGAATGGGCACATGCAGTTTCCGTATGACCGGTTTCACTAGTACTCATATTAGTCGAGACGTAAAGCGACCCCGAAAGCGGCAGACAGAGCTGAACCAGCAGTAATAGTACAGTCAGAATCCTGCTATGTCTGTTAGTAATAATCATAATCATTATTCCGTCGCATCATGTTCTGAAGTCGCTAATCCCGGATCAACGATCCCATAAGACGTGTGAAAAACTTTGATGCAGGCAATATTTGAGTAAATAGATAGCCAAATATTCTAAAGAAACCTAGTCCGTTGTTTCTGCTAGCTTTGTTTTGCAAGCAGCCAAACTCTCCTTCAATGACTTTTCTTTCTTCCACCGCTCAGTCACATCACGCATGATTGAGGCACAGCCTGCCATGACACCATCTTCATCTCGTAGAAGAACCATGCTGAATTCCAAGGAAACACGGGAGCCGTCCTTGCGAATGCCGGGTGAAGATAACAGACCGGTTTTATATTTTGTCTCACCGGACGCCATCACCCGCCAATAACCTTCCCAGTGACGACTCCGCAAATTTTCAGGGATAATTAGATCAAGTGATTGACCGACCGCTTCAGCTGCAGTATGGCCAAACATCTGCTCTGCTCCCCTGTTCCAGAAGCGGACAATCCCTTTCTGGTCCGAGACAAGAATCGCGTCCGGTGCATCCTTGACCATCTGTTTTAATAGTCTGTCCATATATCCTCCCGCAATCTGCTTGCATTGTGATTATACGTTACGGCAATAGTGTGTGCGGGTGTTTGACCTATATCAAGAATAAGTTGAAATCTTCAAGTACAAACTGGTTCAAGCTTTAGAGTAAATTCTGTATTACTGAACCATTAGAAGATCCTCCAAACTAAACTTCCTGGTTGCATCTATTTTGGCAATAATGTTGTTTTCCTTGTCAACCACATAAATCCACACAAAATCTGTTCCAGATGGCACTGACCATCTAGCGCTTTTGTGTTCCCAATCAAGCCAAACCGGTGGTGCGTTGCTCCATTGCAAGGAGCGTTTTGCACTCCCTTCCATAAATTTGGGGACAGTGCTTAAATTGGGAATCATCACTATACTGACTTTTTTGTGGAGGTAGGAACCCTGTATCACCGTTGTCACTTTCTTTGCCCTTTCGAAGCCCTTCCTAGTCATGCTTATAGCAATAAGATGTTTTTTGTTGTTATTGAATAGCGACTCCCTGTTTAATAGCTTTCCATACTGATCTGTCGTATCCAGCGTGGGAAACGTGTCATAGCCAAATACAGGCTGGTGGGTAATAAACGTGATTAATACCATCAAGCGCCATTTAAACTTCACAACAAACTCTCCATTAAACATTATCTAATAATTGTCATTTGCAAGTTGATCAACTTAAATCATTACTATCAATTTGCTTGCACATCAAGGTATACACGTTCAGCAGACTTGAGCAGTTATCTATAAGCCTTTGTCATGTTTTTCCGAATCAACACAGGTTCTATATGCAATTTGTTGATTATTTCCTTCAGCTTTTCTTTTGCGTACTGAAACTCTTCTGATGCAATGCTATACTCATTCCAGGCATCTTTCAGTTCTATCTTGCTTTCTATTTGGTCATATGCTCCTTTTATATTATGGCTTTGCAGTAATAGATTATATCGTTTTGTTTCGAACAGCCAACAGGCTAACGCAGCTTGTGTGAAATTACATGCATTCAGGAACTCCATCATCTCTTCTGGCTCTTCAATCTGGTCAGCAATTTGACGGATGTATGCACGGGCATTTGCTGGATCCCTAAGCCGTAAATCGTCTACGTTCATAGTAAGTAAATCCTCTTCATAACATGTCTAAAGATTGCCTGACCCTGCTTTGATATTTTTGTGTACATGACTATAGCAATTTTTCTAATCACCCTGAATCTTGTGTAATTTCAGCAGTACAAAACAACAATTAATTAAAACACGCTTCACAAATTGCTTAAATAGCTAGTCGTAAACGAATGGCAAATCCTTTCATACGCTATTTATATTGGACTCGAAATATTATGGACGCTTCAAATTTTAGCTCTACTGCCTCTAACAGGCAGCTTGTCAAAGACATCAGGCTTGGTTTATTTCCCTTGCCATTGCGGAATATCACGATGTACAGCAAATACCCATGTGAATCTGAATAAGCATCTTCATCGCTCGTCGCTTACCCGAGCCTCTTCCTGAACCGAAGGGAGCTGGTCGTTATGACTACTACACCAAGCAAAAGAAGGGCGGCCATCTGCGGCCAGAGAATATCGATCCCGTTCCCCTTGAGGAAGATCCCTCTGATGATGACCAGAAAATATCGAAGGGGATTCAGGTAGGTTCCGTACTGAATGGCCACCGGCATGTTCTCAATAGGAAACATGAACCCGGAGAGGAGGACCGCGGGTATGTAGAAGAGGAAGGTGGCCATCAGCGCCTGCTGCTGGGTCCTGGAGATGGTGGAAATGAAGAGCCCCACCCCCAATACCGAGAGCAGATAGATGGCTGTAGAGAGAACAAGTAGTGGAATACTCCCTTTAATCGGGACATCGAACCAGAAGACACCAATGGTTGTTACAAGTGCCATGTCGAAAAAACTGATGAGTGCAAAAGGGATGGTCTTCCCCAGCATCAATTCCACCGGTTTCAGCGGCGTAACCATCAACTGCTCCATGGTCCCGATCTCTCGCTCCCGCACCACCGCCATGGCGGTCAGCAGCAGACAGGTGAGCATGATTATGATGGCGATGACCCCCGGCACGTTGTAGTTTCTGCTCCGCAGCTCAGGGTTGTACCAGGCACGGGAGCGCAGATCTATACGTGCCGGCTTTACAACCTGCTGCATGCCGACCCGGGTCCCGATCTCCCTGCCGAAACGGGTGATGACCCGCGTGGCGTAGTCCATGGCAACGGAAGCTGTATTCGAATCGGTTCCGTCCACAATCATCTGCACTTCCGTGGGGATGCCCCGCGCCAGGTCCCGGCCGAAGCCCTTGTTGATCTGCACCGCGGCGAGGACTCTTCCCCGATCGAGGAGTTCCCCTATCTCTTTCGCCGAAGAAGGGGTGACAGTGATGCTGAAGTAGCCGGATGCTTCGAGCCGCCGGCCCAGTTCCCGACTTTCATAGGAGTGGTCCAGGTCGTAGAAGGCGGTGTTTATGCTCTTTACGTCGGTGGTGACCGCGTAGCCGAAAATGAGGAGTTGTAGGATCGGGGTCACAAAGATGATAGCCTTCATCCTCCGGTCCCGGAACACCTGACTGAACTCCTTGATCACCATTTCCTTGATCCGTTCGAACATATCACACGATCCTTTTCTTGAATTTCCTGACCGAAAGGGCGAAGGTCACTATGCCGAACAGTGTAAGAAGAATCGTTTCCGTTGCCAGTTGCCTGAGAGTGCTCCCTTTGAGAAAAATTCCTTTGAGAATCGCTACGAAATAACGGGCAGGGATGATTCTGGTCATATTCTGGAGCGGCAACGGCATGTTGCTGATGGCGTACATGAACCCCGACAGAAGGAAGGCCGGTAAAAAACTCACTACCATGGCAATCTGGCTGGCAACTAGCTGGGACTTGGCTACAACCGAGATGAGTATTCCCAGGGAGAGACCTCCAAAAAGAAAGAGGGAGGTAAGGAAAGCGAGTAGTAACAGGCTCCCCCGCAATGGTACGTCGAAGATAAATACCGTCATGGCCACGGAAACGGCCACGTCGATAAAGCCGATGAAGAAGTAGGGCAGCAGTTTGCCGGCGATCAGCTCTGTAGTTTTTACCGGCGTGGCGATCAGCTGCTCCATGGTGCCCCGTTCCCATTCCCTGGCGATGGTTAGCGAGGTGAGAAGTGCCGCAATGACTGCCATGATTACCGCAATCAGTCCGGGAATGATGTAATTGCGTGATTTAAGCTCCGGATTGTACCAGACCCGCACCCTGGCATCTATGGGGGCGCGCGCTATTCCACCTGTAACCCGTTGGCCAAAGCGTTCCGTCACCCCCTCCACATAACCAAGGGCAATGGTGGCTGTGTTGGAATCACTGCCGTCCACAACCACCTGCAGCGGAGCAATCTTTCCCCGTCGTAGATTCTCTGAGAAGTCAGCAGGGATCCAGAGAGCCACCTGCCCCCGGTTTGCGTCGAGTGCTGCATCAACATCCGAGGGACGATCCAGGATAGTGACAATCGTGAAGTATCCCGACTCCCGGAACTGGGCTACCAGCTCACGACTCAGGCTGCTTTTGTCCAGATCGTAAACCACGGTCCTCAGGTTGTTCACGTCCATGGTAATGGCGTAGCCGAAGATCAACAGCAGGATTACCGGCATGAGGAACGCCATGGCCAAGCTCAGGGGATCACGGAACACCTGGATCAGCTCTTTTTTTGCTATGGCACGGACCCGGATAAGTTTCATATCAAGACACCTCGATCAGGGTTACAAACACATCTTCCAGCGACGGGACGATCTTTTCGATGCGGACGACCTTTAGCCCCGCTTTGACGAGTGATTCCCTGATCCGTTGGGACTCCTGCCCGGCGTCAGTCACGGTGGCATGCAGGACGCTGCCGAAAATGGCTGTTTCGATGCCGCTCTGTTCAAGGACTTCAAGCGCATCCACCACCTGCTCAACCTCGATTTCCAGAACATCCCTTTCCATATACTCCTGCTTCAGGGTGGTCGGTGTCCCTTCGGCGATGATCTTCCCCCGGTAAATGAGGGCCAACCGGTCGCAATATTCCGCCTCGTCCATGTAGTGAGTGGTAACAAAGATGGTCTTTCCCTCCCGAGACATGGCATAGATGAGCCGCCAGAAATTGCGTCGGGAGATTGGGTCAACCCCCGAGGTCGGTTCATCGAGAAAAATGATGGGAGGTTCGTGAAGGATTGCGCAACCGAGCGCCAGCCGCTGCTTGAAACCACCCGAGAGGGTTTTTGTCAGCGCCCCCCGCCGGTCCGCGATCCCGGCCATCTCCAGAACCCATTCCTTACGCTCACGTTTCTTCTCC
>MGZJ01000018.1:0-4727 GCA_001802645.1 Geobacteraceae bacterium GWC2_53_11
GTCGTCAGTGGAATCATCCAGTACCTGGATTTCAAACCGCTCCACCGGCCAGTCAAGGCGGGCGGCGGCATCCAGCAAACGCTGCGCCACGAAGCGCTCGTTGAACAGAGGAAGCTGGATCGTAACCAGGGGAAACTCTTCCGGCGCGGCAAAGGGAGCCGGAGGCGCGGCTGTACCAGCTTTGGACGACAGCAGGCAATAGATCAGCCAGAGGCGATGGACTCCGTAGCAGCACAGGCCAAGCAGGGCGGCAAAATGGAGAAAGGTCAGGAACGGGATCACTGCTGCAAGCATGCGCCCACGCTCTGCTCACTGTGTTGTGCGGTGACAATTGTAGTATCGCAACGTAACGCGGTGCCTCCGCATCCCGACCCCTGTCCGGCGGTGCAGCTGAAGCAGTGCTCCGCCATACGGATAGCGCTGCCGGAGCGAGTTACCTCAGCGATGGAGTCGATGGTCACGGTTGAGCCGTCCGGCCGTTGCAGCGGCAGGCCGGCAGCAAGGTTGAAATCGCAGTTGTACAGTCCGCCGTCCCAGCCGACGCTGATCAGCGTCCGGCACATGATCTGCTCCGCCGCCTCGGGATTGAATTTTTCCGCCAGATGCTCGATGTAGTGCTGGTACGTCCCTTTGCGCTCCAGGTGATCCCGGAAGCGGCCGATGGGGGTGTTGTTCATGCAGTGCAGGGAGTTGAAGCTGATGCCGAACTGCTGCTGCAACTCCGTGCGGTAATGCTTCTCCAGCACGTCGCGCGATCCGGCAACGGAGCCGTTGCCCGGATTATGGACAAGGTGCAGTTCCCGATCCCGACCATACCCCTGTTTGTTGAGGCGGCGCAGCACCTCGATGCTCCGGTTGAAGACCCCGTCGCCCCGCTGCCGTTCCACGTTATCCGCCTCATAGCAAGGGAGCGATGCCATGACCACCAGCTCCTGCTCGCGGTAAAAGTCGGGGAGCCACTCCATGCCCGCTTCTAGGGCAATGGCCAGGTTGCTCCGCACGATACGGCGGACTGCCAATCCTGCCGTGGCTTCGACAAAATAACGGAAGCAGAGATTCATTTCCGGGCAGCCGCCGGTGATGTCCAGCGTCAGGCCGGGGTTGTGCTTCAGGAAGGCGACTATCCTGTTCATGACGTCCCGTCCCATGATGCGGACACCGCGCGGCGAGGCGTTGTGGTGGCAATGGGCGCAGCTCAGGTTGCAGAGATCACCCAGGTTGACCTGCAGGGTTTTCAATGATGTAAAGGTGGTAAAGCGGCTATCAACCGCCACAAGTTTTGTTCTGAATAATTCCGTCATGGTTATGGTTCCTCCGGCTCGGGACAGTTGCAGGGAATCCCGAGCGGTTTTTCTTCAAACAGATATCTCTCCGGCCGCCATGCCCGCAGCGTAGCGGACTCGCCAACATTTCCCGCCACATCGTCGCCTGCCACCAGCCAGAACTTTTTGATCCAGCTGTGCCAGACGCCGTTCAACTCCAGTTTGCCCCGCGCATCGCTTGTTCCCCTGGCCAGGATGTCTCCGCGGGGCGGGGTGTCGGTATATCTGACCAGGGCATAGGTCGAGCGGGGGGGCAAGCCGGATGCTTGCAGGGTAAAGGCCCCGCTTGCTTCGTTGTATACCAGTTTCCCGCTGGCACCGTTCTTGACAATGGCCCAGGTGGCGGGATTCTTGGCGAACAGCAGCAGCTTCTTTTTGCCGGTGGCAGCGTGGCAGATTGTTGCTGACAGCGTTATAAGCAATGCCGCTGACAGCAGGATATGTAATGCGTTCTTATTGATCATATAGTTGTTTTCTTCGGAAATGCTTTTAAATCAACCACCCCCAACCCCCTCCTTAAAGGAAGGAGGGGGCTTAAGCCTCTTCAGCTTTTAGCTCCCCTCCTATTTTAGGAGGGGTCGGGGGTGGTAAGGTTTAATTCAAAATTGCCTTACTGCCCCGCCCGTTTCTCCCACGCAGCCCAGCTTCCCTTGTAGTTCTTCGCGTCCGGTAGTCCCGCCAGTTGGTGCACTGTCCAGGCATAGGCAGACCGCACGCCGCCGAGGCAGTAATACACAACAGGCTTTGAGGTGTCCACCCCATGCTTGGACAGCAGTTTTTTCAGCTCTGCTGCGGAAAGTGGGCGGTGATCCTTGCCGGTGTAAAAATCCTCCCAGGGAATGTGAACGGCGCCGGGGATTTTCCCCTTGATCCACTCGAAGGTCGAACGGGTGTCGATCAGCTTGAAAGCGCCTTTGTTGTTCTGTACATCTTCCGTGGAAACGATGTACTGGGGTTTAACCTCGAACTTGTAACGGGCCTTGGCAGCAGCCGGCTTTTCCGCATTCTTTGCCAGGGGCAGGTTCTGGGCGCGCCAGGACTGGATGCCACCGTTCAGCAGCCGGATCGGCCCTTTGTGTCCCAGCCAGGTGAACAGCCAGACGCTGTATCCTTCGCTGCCCCAGCTTTTATCCGCATCGCCGTAGATAACCAGCGGCGTCTTTTCGTCAATGCCGAGTCTGGCAAAAGCAGCGGCCAGTTCCTGTGGTGGTAACGAGCTGTACTTCACCCCTTTGGCGTCGGTGCGGGTATAGCTTTCCCAAAAGAACTGGATGGCACCCGGAATGTGGCCGGCCTCCCAGTCGGATTTCGAGCGGGAATCGAGGATGACGTATTTTGACGCTGTGCTTTGCAGCGTAGCGGCGTCGATCAATTTAAGATCTGACGCACTGGTGATTGTGGCACATGACAGCATTACTACTGCGGCTAGCAGCGATATTGACAGGATCCGTTGAACTTCGTTTATTATGCTTTGCCGAATAAGTTTCATATTTATATGCATGAGTGCATCTCCCATATTTTATTATCTGCAAAATTAGAAACATTGTCCCCCCTCCCTTGACGGGAGGGGGTTAGGGGGTGGGTGAGGTTGCAATACGCCAATTCCATGGCAATCTCCCCCCCACCCTAACCCTCCCCCGCCAGGGGGGAGGGAATGTCTGCTGAGTGCTCTTCCGCGAACTACTTCCCTACCGATAACCCACAGAATCGTACTTCCGGCCTTGAATGTGCCGGAGAGTGTCCGGCTGATTTTCGATTTCCCCGCGCTCCGTTGATGGTACGGTACCGGCAGTTCCTGTATTCTCAGGCGCTGCCTGATCGCCCGCACCTGCATTTCCACGGTCCAGCCGAAGTCCCGGTCGGTCATACCCAGCCGCTCCAAAGCGTCCCACCCGATAACCCGCATCGGGCCCAGGTCACGGTAGCCATGCTTCCAGAACAGCCTGATCAGCCCGGTTGCCAGCAGATGGCCAAAGCGCTGCTGAAAACTGAGCGCTTTTCTTGAAGCGGGAATCCTCTCCCCCAGCACGAAGTCTTGCTCTCCCGAAACTACCGGAGCGATCAGTACCGGTAGACAGGCCAGGTCATCACTGCCGTCGGCATCGACAAAGGCGACGATATCCGGAGGATCGTTGCGTAATGCCGCCAATCCGGTCAGGCATGCCCTGCCGTATCCGGCCACCGGTTCGGAAACAATTGTCGCGCCATAGGCGACGGCAACCTGGGCAGTGCCGTCGGTCGAGCCGTTGTCAACCACCACAACCTGCGTAATCTGCTTCGGTACCCTGCTGAGCACTCCCGGCAGGGAAAGTTCCTCGTTCCGGGCCGGAATGATCAGGGCTATTGTTGGACTGTTTGCCATGGAATCGTCTCTGTTTCGTTCTGTTTGGTAAACTTCAGCCCGTAGTGATAAGGGGGGAAATCATACCGGTGGCGTTCATCGAAGGCAAACCCGGATTGCCGTCCCCACTTGATGCACTGTTCGGGACGTGGCCGGATCTCCAGTGACGGCCCGCGCGGCGTGGTCGGATCGTAATTCCAATGAATCACAGCCAGTATACCGCCCGGTTTGAGGATACGCCCGGCTTCCGTCATCAGCGCCACCGGTTCTTCATGGTGCAGGATGTTGAACAGCAGCGCGGCATCCATGGAATTATCCGGTAGCCCCGTACCCTGGCCGATGAAATCACGCACCATTGCCCGTACGTTGTTGCAGCCGGCGTAACGGCACTTTTCCTGAACCATGCTCACTAAATCCGGCTCTATATCGAAGGCATGAACCACTCCTTGTACACACCGTGCTGCTGCCAGGGTAAAGGTTCCATAGCCGCAGCCGAATTCGGCCAGATCATATACGCCATGATGAAGACCGAATGAAGTCAGGATAGTTGCCGGATCAAAGAACCGCTCCCACATTTCCTCCTCAGGCATACCGCTGTCACGTACCTTCATGAAAAGACCTCCTGAATCAGGCTGTTATTCCGCTACCGCCTCGGCTACCTGCCGTCCCTTGAATTTTCGGTAGACCACCGGAATCAGTGATACCAGCACGATCAGCACAATGCCGAGCAGGGCGGTGGGCGACACATTGCCCGTGACCAACCCCAGCAGGGAGCTGGAAAACACGATAAAGGCGATGCACCCCGGCAGCATGCAGATGAACGAGGTTACCGCATAGTGGAAGAACGACACCTTGGTCAGTCCGAAGGCGTAATTGAGCAGGTTAAACGGGAAGGCCGGGATCAGGCGGGTGAACGCTACCACTTTCCAGCCGTGCTGGGCCACTTCGCTATCCAGTTTTTCCCATTTCGGCCCGGTCAGTTTGGCCGAGATCCAGTCGCGGGCTCCGTAGCGCGCCACCAGAAAGGCCAGCGATGCGCCGATGGTGGCGCCGGTGATGGTATA
>MGZJ01000018.1:4736-28006 GCA_001802645.1 Geobacteraceae bacterium GWC2_53_11
CCAGAACGGTCCGAAGACGATGCCCCCCACGATGGTGATCGGCAGTCCGGGCAAAAACAGCACCGGCGCCAGGGCGTAGATCAGGATGTAGATGGCCGGCGCCAGAACGCCGTACGAGCCGATCAGCGCCTGTAGTTTTTCCTGCTGAAGGTACTGGGCGGCTCCGGTCAGATGCACGCCGGCAACCGCCGCTACCAGCAGCGCCAGAAAGATCAGCGGTTTGAAGGAGCGCTTTTTAGGCGCTCCCGTTTCCGGTATAAATGTTCGTTCTCGACTCACGGCAAATCCCTCCTTGCGTTTGTACGCTCTTTTTAGTAACAGCCGGTTCAGATAGGTGACGGGCGCGCCGGCCCCCTTTTTCTTTCCGGCCAGGGTTTGGCCGGGCGCAAACAGCACATCGACCAGGTGGTTGGTGGGCGTGTGGCTCCCCAACGCCTGGACGCAGCCGGCGCAGTAGGTGATGATTCTCCTGCCGTCTGCTTCATTCCTGCGCAATGCGCCCCAGGAATCAGCCAGTTCCGGATTCAGCATATCCACCGCACCGCCTTTGCCGCAGCAGACGGTATTTCTTCCGGAATGCGGCATTTCTTCGACCGTTAACCCCTGGCGTTTCAGCAGGTCGCGCACCGCCTGGTGAACAGGTTGTGCATGGCGGATCACGCACGGATCATGCACCGTCACCGTTCCACTTGCCGCTTCCAGCTCCAAGCCTGATTCGGCCAGTTTTTCCCATACTGTTCTGACCTGTAAGCCACTGCCGAGTTTTTCGAACATTGATTGGCAGTTGGGGCAGGCCACCAGCACCTCCTGCACTCCCTGCTGTACCAGCCAGTTGTTCATTTCGGCGAACATTTCACCCACGTACTGTTCGCGCCCCAGGATATGGGACGGCTTCAGGCAGCAGTCAAAGACGATGCCGACGCTCGGGTCGACCTTGTGCAATTCGGCAAACACCTTGTTGACGCCGTCCGGACGGGTGCCGGAGAGGGAGCAGCCGGGGAAGAAGATGGTCGTGCATCCCTGCGGCAACTGGTACAGGCTGAAACGGCGCGATGTGCCGAGCCGCTCGTAGGTGACGAGCGGTGCATGCTTCTTGAAATCGCCGAAACCGCGATCCACCGCCTCGCGCCGCATCTCCAGAAACAGTCCGTCCAGATCGAGCTGCTCCGGGCAGGTGAGTGAACAGAGGCCGCACAGGCTGCACTCGAAAGAGCGGGTCAATGATGCCTGATTGGCGGCATCAAAGCTGTCGGCTATCGCCTTGGGCGTGCCGTGCTTTTTGAGGAAGGTGCAGTCCCGCACGCATTCGCCGCAATTGGTGCAGCCGGTGCGGGTTGCGGCAAGCTGCGTTTGAAGTTCGGGGCGGAGTTGTGTTGTGGTAATTGTAGTCATGGTCATGTCCTAATGGCTGTAGGGGCAAATAATTATTTGCCCCTACTATGGGGTTTTGAGATAAAGCGCCAACGAATAAGTCGCTCCGGCGGCGGTGTTCTGACCGTACAGTGACGGAACATACGACGCCTCGACACCCCAGTTCGGCGCCGCTTTGTAGCCCACGGTAAGATCCAGCTTGCCCAGGTCGAAATTGTTCGATGAAGTTGGATTGCCGTTGGTGTCGAGCTTGGTGCCGTTGTTCACGCTGATTGTTCCGTCCAGTTTGGCGCGGGTATAGAAATCCTTTGAGATATCCACGCCGCACTCGACCAGAAAGCGGATTTCGTCGGAAGGAGCTTCGGCCCGCCAGCGATAGCCGATCTCCACGTTGCCGTAGCCCGGAATCAGCGGATAGAGAGAGCGGCCATAGAGCAGACGCAGCTCGGTGTCATACTGGCCGTTGCCGAGCGGCAGCGCATCGTTTTTACTGTAGGCGCCCGGAATCTTCACCAGCAGCTGGCTGGAAACGATGCCGAATCTGTCGCTGTCCAGCAGTTTGTAGCGGGCTCCCAGATCAACGTCCCCCAGACCGTAACCCTTGGTGCGAAGGGTGTTGTCTTCGTTCTCCAGCCACTTGTAGGAGAGAGAGTTGATCACGGTCAGGTTGTCGAGCAAGCCGTATTCGAAATAGTTGCTGACGTTATGGTCGGTGAATTTGCCGTTGTTGGGCGTGGCTCCACGGTTTCCGGTGGTGTTGAAGGTTTCGTGTGAATAATAGTAGTTATAGGCCAGCTTGTCGTAATAGGCGCCCTGTTTGGCGGTCCAGGCACCGGCAAAACCGGTGGTGGCTGATACGGCAACCAGTGTCAGCGCCACGAATGATCGTTGCAGAAATTTTCTTATCATAATTCCCTCGGTAGTATGAGTGCGGAAGGCGCCAAAAATGACGCCTTCCGGTGTACTTCTACAAATTTTTCCGTACCTGACTATAAGACCGTCAAACTTGAATCTCCTGCCCATTCGTAAAAGGATGCGTCGTAATTAACCGCTTTGCTGTAACCGGCCATACGCAGAACCATAGTCATCAGGCCGGATCGTATACCTTTGGTGCAATAGCAGATGATCGTATCGGTTTTGGCGATGCCGGCAGCGGTCATAAGAGCCTCGATCTCCTCCTGGCTTTTGATGATGCCGGGATTGGCGGTATCGTTCGTGTACAGGGACAAATTAAACGGCAGGCTTACTGCGCCGGGGATATGCCCGCCGCGTTTCTCGCCGTATTTGATGGCTCCGGCATACTCCTCGGGAGCGCGGGCATCGACGATTTTTACGCTGCTGCTGTTCATGTTGGCACGAATCCAGGACAGATCGGCAACATAGCTGGTATCAAGAGAAGCAAGCGGGAACGTTGCTGTAACTGGCGCAGGCGACGCATCGGTGGTAAGTGCGTAACCGGCGGCTGTCCATCCCTGGCGTCCGCCGTTCAGCATTTTAGAATTGGTCACCCCGGCCATCCGTAGCATCCAGACAATACGGCCATCCTCACCCCATCCACTTGGCGCATCTGCATAGACGATAACCTCGGAAGATGCGGTAATGCCCAGGTTGCCAAGGGCGGTGCCAATTTCAGCGGGAGTTTTTAAAACACCCCAGTTTGCATCACCCGGGGCTCCCGTTGCTACGGTGGCGAATGTCTGCCAGATACAGTTGATTGCTCCGGGGATGTGACCTGCGTTATATGCTGCCGCAGAGCGTGCATCGATGATAACGGTTTCCGCTTTGCCAAGCGACGCTTTCACGGATGCCGCGTCAGTAATCATGGTTGGGTCACCGTACGGTTTTGCTGTCGTTGTTTGTGTTTTCTCTGTCGCGCTGCTGCCGCATCCCGCCATGAACATAACAGTCGTCAACACGGTCACTACTCTCTTTAACTCATGCCACCCCATCTGCAATTCTCCTTTTTTATCTGGTTTTCTGGCTGTTAGTTCTAAGTGAAAACAGATAGATAAGTCAAATTGATAAAATAGATAATTGCGATACATAAAATCGTTTTTACCGATATATATGGGGTGGTACCGTATAACCACGCAGATTTCAAAGAGCAGTGTTTTACCTGTTACGACTACTTGATGCGTCCGTTTGTACTGCTGTGGGCGGACTGTTGTCTTCGTGCCACCCACAGCAGTTTGTTTGTAGCTTGCACCTTATACTTATGGCCCGCTGATTCTGCCGTCGCCGGTTACAACCGGATAGAGGGTTGCGTCCTGGATGGACCATTCATTCCATGAGCCGTCGTAGTTATAGACACTGGTGTAACCGAGGCCAAGCTGGATCAGGGTGTAGACACCGGAACGGAAGCCGCCTTCGCAAAAGTTGTAGACAATCTTGTCCTTGGTAATGCCAAGGCTTATGAAGTGGGCCTGAATGTCTGTGGCGCTCTTGAGCACTTTTACGTTCCTGCCTGACTGCAGGGTACTGGCAACCGGTTGGTTAGTGGCCGGGTTGATGTAGTCCGTGAAAACTGCGGATTCATAGTCGCTGAACTTGTCATACGGGATATGTCCCGGACGGGCGCCGTCGGCTGTTGTGCGGTAAATAAATGGTGTCGTGTTTTGTGTCCAGGTTCCGGCCGAAGCGGTTCCGGAAGTAACGGTAGTGCCAAATCCGGTGTATTCGCTTGGCGTTCTCACGTCGGAGATCACGTAACCGGCTTTTGTGACATTGCCGTTGGCGGTGTCGATAGCTGCGGCAAGGTCTGATTTTGTGATGCGATAGTTGTTGTAGCTGGCAATCTTGTACGGTTTTGCCGCTGCAGTTGGAGTTACGGCTGCCGTTTCAAGTGCTCTGCCGTCAACATCCTTCCATTTGTCGATGCCGCCATCAATTGCATATGCCTTGGCGTGGCCATACGACTTCAATACCCATGTTACGCGTGGGCCATAGGATGAGGTGTCGTTGTCATAGGAAACAACCGTTGTGTCAGGAGTAATGCCGTTTCTGGTCAGGATGTCGATCAGTTCCGCCGGAGTCGGGATATCATAGGCGAGCTGCACCGGTGTAACACCGTCAGCCTGAAGTTTGTATTTACCGGTTGTTGCGTCAATGACCTTACGAGGGAAATAGAACTGGTCGCGAGGAATGCTGATTGCTCCGGGAATATGCCCCAGGTCATAATTAGCTTTAGAGCGGGTGTCAACGATGACGAAATTGGCATCGCTGGCATGCGTTGCCACCCAATCGGTTGTTTTGAAATAGTCGCTCAAGGTCGCTGTTGTTGAAGGTGCCGAGGCTGCCGTAGCCGAGGAACTGTTGCATCCGGAGAGGAGAGCTGCTCCGGTTGTGGTTGCTGAAAGGGCGAGAATGGCAAAAAGTGTTCGTAAATTCATGTAATGCTCCTTTGTATTGAATTGTTGTCGACCACACTGCGCTGGGATGCCTGCCCATCCCGAGACTTCAAATCCAGGAAATCCTCCTTCATCAATCCGGGTATGCAGCCTCCATTCTGTTTGGTCAGCTCGTGCCGGGATTACCGGCCTGTTATTGCTGTGTCCTGCCGCGAACATAAAAAAAGAGGTCAAGGATTGAGAGCTGATTCGCTCTTTCCTTGACCTCCAGTTTTTCTGGTCAGTCTTCAGTTGTATGAGACAGTGCTTCGGAAACTATTATTTCCGAACATTGTGCGTTATCTGTTGGCCACAATACCAAAGACGAAAACAGGTGTCAATATAAAAATATAATATCTATAAGAATTGTATTGTTTAGGTTCCGCAGCTTAAGTTGGCGCTTCTCCCATGGTGTGGAACAGCGCGCTGCCGGCATCAGGAGCCGGCAGCGGATATGCCGTTGCCAGCGCTTCACGCAGAGTTTTGAGTAGAAGCGGCATGTTCAACGGCTTTGCAATAAAGTTGACTGCCTCCCCGGAACTCCTGAGTTTGTCCATGAAGTCGGCAGCGTAACCGCTCATGAATATTACAGGGATTCCGGGATGCAAAGCACGTATTTCCCTGCACATCTCAATGCCGTTTTTTCGGGGCATGATCACATCGGAGAGAATCAGGTGGACCGGTTCATACGTGTTCCGGAACAGGTCAAGCCCTTCTTCGCCGTCCTGTGCCGTAAGTATCCGGTAATCGTATCGTTGCAGAAGCGTTTTGACCATATGCCGTACAACCGGATCATCCTCCACGAGCAGGATGGTCTCATTCCCCTTCATGACGAGAGGAACCTGTCTTTTCGGAGCTCTTGCCGGAGCCGGAGTGACACAGGGGAGAATGATCCTGAAGGTGGCCCCTTTGTCCTGCTCGCTGGTCACGTCGATCACGCCGTTATGACTCTTGACGATGCCATATGCCATGGAAAGGCCGAGCCCGGTTCCCTTGCCAACTTCTTTGGTCGTATAGAAAGGATCGAAAATCCGTTCCAGCGTCGCGCTGTTCATGCCGGAGCCGGTGTCGGCAATTTCCAGAACGGCGCACGGCACAAGGGTTGATTCAACATTACCATTCTGTGGCGGCAGAGCGTGCTCAGTCTGATACGTTGTAATGGTAAGGCAGCCACCCTGAGGCATGGCATCCCTGGCATTACTGATCATATTCATGATGACCTGGTCCATTTGGCCGCCATCAGCCATGACATTCAACTGCTGACTGCCGAGAGACAGCGTGATGGTAATGTCCTCGCCGATAATCCGTTTGAGCAGTTCTTCAAGTTGCCTGATCCGGCCGTTCAGGTCAATAGCGGCCATCTCTATGCCCTGTTGCCGGCTGAAAGCCAGCAAGCTGCGGGTAAATCCGGCTGCCCGGTTAGCGGCATCGATGATCTGCCCAAGGTACGGGCCCGAATGAGGGTACGTTTCGTCGGCCCTGCTCTGCATCATCTCCGCGCATCCCAGGATAATGGTCAGAATGTTGTTGAAGTCGTGAGCCACTCCGCCGGCCATGGTACCGATCGCCTCCATTTTCTGGGCCTGGCGCAACTGTTCCTCGATTCTTCGCTGTTCAGTGACAGAGGCCTGAAGAGCCTGTTCCGTCTGTGTAATGTCGGTGATATCGTTGATCAGGGCAAAATATGATATTACGGCCCCCTGTTCGTCAAAGCGGGGGACAAACGACATGTGCTGAATCCGCTCCTCAGCAAGGAGACCTGCGGTTCGTTTCATGAAGGCAAACCTGCCACTCAGAACCTGCCGGATGCAGCCGACAGTGGTCTGATAGATCTCCTCGCCGATTACCTCCCTGACCGTTGCGCCAACAATCTCATGTTCCGGCCGTCCCACCCAGGTCGCATAGTTGGCATTAACATACAGATAGCGTTGGTTCAAATCCATATGGGCAATAAGAGTCGGAACTCCATCGGCAACAATGGCAAGATTTTTCAGGGCATCCTGATGAGAAGCTTTGAAATGGTCAAGAGCCGCGGTATTTGATTCGAGCCGGAGTTTTGTTTCTTCGGCCTGATGGGCGAGCAGGGAATAGCGTTTAATGAGTTGATAGAGCAGGGTGATGGTAAGGAAAATGAAGAGGATATCTTTAAAGAAGTTGATCCGGCCAAGGAAGGTTGGATCAGGTACAAACTTTTTCAGAATGACGTCAGAAAGAGCGATCCAAAGGCTACTGAAGAGCGCGTAGCTGGCGACGGTCTTTACCGCTACGCTTCGATCCGCCTTGATTACATCGGCTTGATCTCCAAACCATTGCATGTACTGTCCTCCCGGCAGCTTTAAAAGATTTCTTTAAAGCTGTCTAAGTGAATAGACGAATCCGGGGACTTTGCATAGTCATTTGAACTGACAGTTGCTGACATTTACTGACAGCTGGAGAGTGAGGAGTGAGGAGTGAGCGTTAGGAAGCCGGACTGCTGAACAACCGCACGGTGAACGTGGAACCGCGTCCCGGCTCACTGCTGCAGCAGGCAGTGCCGCCATGAAGTTCGGCAACACGTTTAACGATATGCAGTCCGAGGCCTGCACCGGCTATTCCGGGGATTTGCCAGATGCGATAAAAACGATCGAATGCCTTGTCAAGCTGGTCAGCGGCGATGCCTATGCCCTGATCGGCGACTTCGAAGAACAGTTCGCCATCGTTGCTGCACCCGCCGCGTACATTGATGGTGCCACCTTCAGGCGAATATTTGACGGCATTGTCGAGCAGGTTGCTGAGCATCACCTGAATCAGCATGGAATCACAGTTGTACTGATCAGGCAGTTCGTCCAGATCGCATGAAATTGTATGCTGCGCAGTACCGGACTGGGCATGGACAACAGCATTGCGGGCCAATCGCCGGATGTCTTCAGGCTGCATCACGGGTGCCCAGCCGGATGTGCAGAGGCGCTCTTCGGTGAGGCAGGTGTCGATCAGGCTGGTGATGCGCTTGGTGGAGGAGAGGATGCGTTCGGCATATTTAAAGCACTCCTTGTCCTTGCAGGCGGTCATGACCAGTAACTGCGCCGTACCGTCGATCACTGACAACGGAGTACGCAATTCGTGAGAGACAAGCCCCATGAACTGCCGCTGTTCCTCGTTCAAGCGGTGTTCGGTGGCAAGGGCCTTGGTCAGCTCTCTTTGAGCCAACGCTCGTTCCGTAATGTCAAAGAAGCTGGCCCGGATCAGCAGGCTGTGGGGGGAAGGAAGTCTGACCAGGCGCACTTCGCAGACCGCTTCGGTCCCGGAAGCGCTCCGAATGGCCCGTTCAATGACCAGTGTCTCTCCGGCCATGACCCTGTCGGAATTTTCAAAAAAGCTTGCTTCCGCCGGACGGCTGTCAGGCTGTTGTTGCATATAAAACTGCCGGGGAGTTGATGCCAGCAGAACTTCACGGCTGCAGCCGAATAGCTGTTCCGCCTTGGCATTGGCATCGACGATGCGGTCCAGATCCGTATCGAAGACGATGATGGCTTCAGGGGCAAGGTCGATCAGAAGTTTGTTCTGGCTGGCAAGTACAGCATCTTTGCGGCTTAACTCCTCCACAGCCTGCGATATTCGCATTTCAAGGTTGTCGTTGAGATCTTTCAGCTGGCGCGACTTTCTGATCAGTTCCCACTCGGCCTGCCGCCGGTCATTGATATCTTCTAAAATCCATATGGTTCCGGCGGAAAGATGAGCGGGATCAATTGCTTTCCCGTAGTACTTTGCCCAGAAGACAGAACCATCTTTCCGCATTAGTTGCAGCTCTGACACATACTGGTGCCCCTTGGCAACGGTTGCGTAGGTTTGCACGCCAGATTGTTCATATACCTCTTTCGAAGGATAGATGATTTCGGTACTTTGCCCTTCCAGTTCGTTTTTGTCATAGCCGAACATTTCATCAAACTTGTCATTCGACCAGACAAACCTGCGATCTCTGGTCAATGTAATGCCGACACAGGCGTTATCGAGGATGATGCTCTGTTCGCGCGCCAGCATTTTTAGCTGTTCTTCGGAACGTTTCCGCTCGGTTATGTCACGCACCACGCAGACGTGACGGTAGATTTCTCCATTACCATCGTAAATGGGTGTGACGCAATGTTCTGAATCAAAGGCGGTCCCATCCTTGCGGAGCATCTGGTAGGTCGTCTCGTAAAAGCCTTTTTCCTGATAAGCTGTAACCATCTCGCGCCCGAAACGGATAGACAACTGTTCGTTGAGATGAAGGCATGAGGTGTCGCGACCGACTATTTCATCCCAGGTATACCCGAAGAGCGTTTCGACAGCTTTGTTAACATCAACAATAACTCTGGTGCCGGTCTGAACGATAAAGACCGCCTCGTTGAGGCTGGCGAATGTTTTTTGCAGCAGAAGCGCCGCTGCACGCGAGGCTTGGACCGCTTCTTCCCGCTCGCGGATGGCAGCTTTAGCTCCTGCAAGAGCGGTGTGCAGCGCGGTAATGTTGTCACTGCTCATACTGCTACCTCGTCAAGAAAAGCGTATCCCAGATTATGCCGGGCGCGCACCGGTAATTCGCTTGCTGCATCGGCGGATTTTACCTTTCCTCTCAATCGGCTTACCAGTGCTTCAAGACGCTTATCAGCGTAAAGATCGTCCGGCTGATTGAGTGCTGCAAAAATGTCCCTGCGGGAGACATTGGTGCCCGGCAATTCCAGCAGCTTTTGCATCAGGATGCACTCTTGAGCAGTTAAGGGGATGGTCATGCCATGAGGGGTCTGAAGCGTCGAGGTCCGTGCAGAAAAGCGCCATGCTGGTTCGGATTTTTTAAAGAGCCGCCGGGCCAGGTTGATCATGGCTGCATTCAGTTCCCGGATATCTACCGGTTTGACAAAGTAAAGATCTGCTCCTGTTTCATGGCCAAGCACACGCTCATCCAGTCTGCCGCGGGCGGTAACCATGACGATCCCGCAGGAGTGACTTGAACGAAGACGCCTGGCAATGGAAATTCCGTCTTCTCCCGGCAGACCAAGGTCGAGTATGACGATATCTGCGGCAGATTCCGCCAGGGTTTTGTCTAAAGCCGGTCCGTCGCCAACGCCCAGCAAATGATGGCCAAAATAACGCAGCCCGGTTACGAGGATGTCGCGCAACTCATGGTTGTCTTCCACCACAATGATACGCAATGACGTTACATCGGTTTGTTCTGTCACCCTGGTCATTCGTGTGGTCCCTCTGGATGGAAATCAATGTTAAGATAACAGTGTTTCATATTTTAACTATACGACATAACGTGAAAAAATATACAAAGAAATTTCTGACACTTTCTGACACTATCTGCGCATTAACGGCTTTCTGAATATGGCGGCAGGGTATCTCTTTTCGGAGTATCCGGATGTCCCGTTGACCGGTTCAAGGTAGTACCGATTGACATTACCGCTCCATTGCAGTACTGTACGACCCCAACACGGCCCTGGGGGAGTTCGATAGAACTGAGATCCGTATGCTGCCGAAGATGTCTTCGCACAGCGGGAACCCTTTGCACCTGAACCGGGTAATTCCGGCGTAGGAAAGCGGCTTGCAGGATGTTACCATTATCCAGCCGCCTGATTTTGTACGTCAGCGCGGTTTTTATTTTTGTATGTGTGCAGTTTTTGGAGAGGATGTACTGCGTGAGTGAAGCCAGACCATTTCGCCTCGTTGTCAACAAGTCTTCACAGCTTCCTGAAATATCCGGAGTCTACCTGATCACCGATCAGGGTCACAACCTTGTGGACAGGGTTTGCCAGGCGCTTCGCGGCGGCGTTTCGGTTCTGCAGTATCGCGCAAAGGATGCATCGTACCAGGAACGCGTAGCGGAGGGGGGAGAACTGAAACGCCTCTGTGCCCGTTTTGGCGTACCGTTTATCGTTAACGATGACCTTCACCTCGCCAGGGAACTTGATGCCGACGGCGTACATCTGGGACAGGACGATGGCTCTCTTGCCGAAGCCAGGGCACTGCTGGGACCGGGCAAGGTTATCGGCAGGTCTACCCATAATCTGGAAGAAGCGCAGCGTGCCGAGCGCGAAGGCGCTGATTATATCGGTTTCGGTGCCATATACCCGACCGGCAGCAAAATAGTTTCGCACCGTCCCGGCGTCGATGGACTGGCGGCGATTCGCTCATCGGTCAAGATCCCGATTGTTGCCATTGGTGGTATTACTCCCGCCAACGCCTGTCAGGTGATCGACGCGGGTGCCGACGCTCTGGCCGTAATTTCGTCGGTGCTCTCGCATCCTCGCCCCGATATGGCCGCGGCTGAACTGCTGCTGCTCTTTAACCGTACGTGTCCTTTTCCTCGCGGTGCCGTATTAAGCATTGCCGGGAGCGATTCCGGCGGTGGCGCAGGCATTCAGGCCGATATCAAGACGGTCACCCTGCTTGGCAGTTACGCAGCCAGCGTGATAACCGCCCTGACCGCCCAGAACACGCGTGGAGTCTCAGGCATTCACGGCCTGCCGCCCAGTTTTGTGTGTGATCAGCTTGACGCCGTGTTGACGGATATTCCGGTTGATGTCATCAAAACCGGTATGCTGCATACTCCAGCCATTATTGCAGCCCTCGCGGAATACCTGGGAGCGAGAAGCGTGATCGTGCCGATGGTGATCGATCCGGTCATGATTGCCAAAGGTGGGGCGGCGCTCTTGGAGCGGGAAGCGGTACAGGTCTTTTGCGATCAATTGTTGCCCATGGCCTATCTGCTAACCCCCAATGTGCCCGAAGCGGAGCGGCTTTTGGGACGGGCTATTCACAACGAAGGGGATATGGAGAAGGCAGCCGCTGATCTGCACGCCATGGGGGCGGCCAACGTTCTTGTCAAGGGGGGACACCTGACCGGGCATAGCTCGACGGATATCCTCTTTGACGGCACAAGGTGCCACCGTTTCTCCTCTGAGCGGATTTTTACCAGTAATACCCACGGCACCGGCTGCAGCTATGCTTCCGCTATTGCCGCCCTGCTGGCCCAGGGGGAACCGCTGCTGACGGCGGTTCATCGGGCCAAACAATTCATCACCTTGGCAATACGCCACTCCCGCTCTTTGGGGAAGGGGCACAGCCCGGTTAATCATTTTCTGGCAGCACAAGAACTGCTGCAATAATTCATAGAACTCTTATCAAAGGATCACGCACATGACTCAACTTGAATATGCCCGCCGGGGCGTCATCACCGAAAAAATGCAACTTGCTGCCGCAGCGGAAGGTGTCTCACCTGAATTCATCCGGGACGGCATCGCTGCCGGGAATATCATTATCTGCCACAACATCAAGCACCTTAACGGCACGCCACTGGCCGTCGGTGCCGGGCTGCGCACGAAAGTCAATGCCAACATCGGCTCGTCTTCCGACGATATGGATATGGAGAAGGAGCTGGAAAAAGCCCGCATTGCGGTCAAATACGGCGCCGATGCCATCATGGATCTTTCCACAGGCGGTCCGGTGGATGAAATCAGGAAGGCGATCATCGCCGAGACGAGTGCCTGCATCGGCACCGTGCCGCTCTATCAGGCCGCTCTGGATGCGGTCCGCAACAAGAACAAGGCCATCGTTGACATGACCGTTGACGATATCTTTGCCGGTGTCATCAAACATGCCGAGGACGGCGTCGATTTTATCACCGTGCACTGCGGCGTGACGCGCGGCACAGTGGAACGGATGAAGAATGAAGGGCGCATCATGGACGTTGTGTCGCGCGGCGGTGCCTTCACCATCGAATGGATGAGTTACAACAACAAGGAAAATCCACTTTTTGAACACTTCGACAAACTGCTGGAGATCACCAAAGAGTATGATATGACCCTGTCGCTGGGCGACGGCTTCCGCCCCGGCTGTCTGGCCGATGCCACCGACCGCGCTCAGATCCACGAGCTGATCCTGCTCGGCGAATTGACCCAGCGTGCCCAGGATGCGGGCGTGCAGGTCATGATCGAGGGACCGGGACACGTGCCCCTGAACCAGATCCAGACCAACATCCAGCTGCAGAAGCGGCTCTGCCACGGCGCGCCGTTTTACGTGTTGGGACCGCTGGTTACCGATATTGCTCCCGGCTATGACCATATCACCTGCGCCATTGGAGGCGCCATTGCCGCTGCGGCCGGAGCTGACTTCCTCTGTTATGTGACCCCATCCGAACATCTTTGTCTGCCGAACGTACAGGATGTGCGCGACGGCGTCATTGCGACCCGTATTGCCGCCCATGCCGCAGATATTGCCAAGGGTGTCAAGGGGGCGATGGCGAAGGATATCGCCATGGCAAAATGCCGGAAAAAGCTTGACTGGGAAGGGCAGTTCGCCCTGGCAATGGACCCGGACAAGGCCCGTGAGTACCGGGCCAACTCGCCGGTGGCTGACCACGGCGCCTGCACGATGTGCGGTGAATTCTGTGCCTACAAGCTGATGGATGATGCGATGAAGCGGTAGTTTGCTTCTTGAACAGTGTGAAAATATAAAAGACCTCCCGACGCTGAATGCCGGGAGGTCTTTTTGTGTGCGGTGCAGTAGTTACTCAGGAAAGCTTGTGCACGAATAGTCCGCTGCGCAATTTTGGTTCAAACCAGGTGGATTTGGGGGGCATGATCTGATCCTGGTCGGCCAGTTCGATCAGCTCGCGGATTGACGTGGGGTGAAGAGCAAACGCCACGGCGTATTCGCCGGAATCAACCAGTTTGACCAGTTCGTCGTTGCCGCGGATGCCGCCGACAAAATGGATTCGCTGGTCGGTGCGCGGGTTGTGGATGCCGAGCAGCGGTGACAGCAGCGAATTCTGCAGGATTGAGACATCCAGCCTACCGACGGTGTCGTTTTCGTTGACGATAGCCGGGCGGGCATGGAGCCGATACCAACGGCCATCCAGATACATGCCGAAGTGATGCCGCTCCGCAGGAACGACCGGTACGCTTGAGGGGAGCATTTCAAAGCCGCTCTCTACCACCGTGATAAATTCAGCCACGGAGTGGCCGTTCAAATCCTTGACCGCCCGGTTGTAGGGCATGATGTTAAGCTGATTTTCCGGGAATATGACGGTCAGGAAAGAGTTGTACTCTTCACTGCCGGTATGGCCCGGATTCTTGTCGCGGCGCAGTTCCCGCACCCGCCCTGCGGCGGCGCTGCGATGGTGACCATCGGCAACGTACAGTTTTGGAATGGCGGCAAACAGCACGACCAGACGGTCGATCAGGGGCTGGTCGGCAATGATCCAGGCGGTGTGTCCGACACCGTCGTCCGAAATGAAATCGTATTCAGGCGGACCATTGGTAACCCCTTCAATGATCCCTTCCACCTCTGAGCAGGAGCGGGACAGGTAGAAAACCGGTTCGTCATTGGCATCCAGATAGTCGATATGCTTGACGCGGTCCTCTTCCTTGTCAGCCCTGGTGTGCTCATGTTTCTTGATAACTCCGGACTGGTAGTCGTCAACACTGGCGCAGACCACCAGGCCGGTCTGGCTGATGGCTCCCATACGTTGACGATAGACGTAGAAACAGTCGCGGCCATCCTGCATCAGGATACCGCGGCGGATGAACTCGTCCAGGTTGGCTTTTCCCTGTACGTACACAGATTCGTCATGGGGATCAATGTCCGGTGAAAGGTCGATCTCGGGGCGGGAAATGTGCAGAAAGCTGTTGGGGTTTCCGGCCGCCATGTCACAGGCCTCCGCGACGTTCATCACGTCATAGGGAAGGGCGGACACCTTTTCCGCCAGTTCTTTAGGGGGGCGCAGTGCCCGGAAGGGTTTGATGATAGACATGCTTTATTCTCCGTCCTGACTAAAAATACCGTCTTGCTCCCACAAAACGCTTCTCGAAGTAACTTTCCGTTACTGCCGTTATCTTGATCTCTTCTCCCCTCCGGGGGGCATGAACGAATTTGCCGTCACCGACATAAATGCCGACGTGGTTTATTTTGTCGGCTGAAGAGCCGAAAAATACAAGATCTCCGTCCCGCAGATCGTTTCTATTGACATCGTCACCGGCCTTGAACTGGTCGCGGGAGGTGCGCGGAATGCTGAGGCCGCACAGATTGTAGACCGCCCTGACAAAGCCGCTACAGTCCATGCCTTCAACAACATTGTCGCCACCCCAACGATAGGGAATGCCGACGAAGCGTTCGGCGGTGCGGGCGGCAATGGCTCCCATGTCCTTCGTGTCCTTAGCCTTTTTTACGGGCGGTTTCGCAGGTGATTCAGCCGGTACGACCGGTTGCAGGTGCTCGCCGGAATTTTTTATTTCGTCGGGCTGCGGTTTCTGCCATCCCGGACCCTTGGGGCGGCTGAAGACAACTTCGTTGGGTGGAGCGATGTAATAGCTGGCGATCATGCGTTCAGCCACCAGCTTTTTCGCAACGGCCCGCGCCTTCTCCTTGGTGGGAAAATCGCCGAAGCGTACGGCATAGACCCCGTTATCCTTGCGGAAATAGAACGCTTCAATTCCTTTTGCCTGCAGTTTGGCGGTAAACCGTTCGGCATTTTTAACATCGGCAAACGCGCCCATCTGAATGGCGTGCCCGATGCGGGAAATGCCGGTCGATTTGGCAGCGTGGGCTGTCAAAGCGAAAAGGAAAAGCAACAGGAATGTCAGCTGGGTACGTAAAATCATGGGATGCCATGGTGAAATTGAGTTGAAATGCTACCGGTGTGAGATACTAGCCGTAATCGCAGCGGTGGTAAAGCAGAAATTTACCTGCAAAGCGGCTTAGGGCATTGACAGTGGTCATACTTTTGAGGTATTTTCACAGGCCTTGATGGCCGAGAATGCCGGAAAGAGTCACTGCCATTTTAGCTCAGTTGGTAGAGCACATCACTCGTAATGATGAGGTCGTCGGTTCGATTCCGACAAATGGCTCCATAATACAAAGGGTTACCGCTTATGGCGGCAACCCTTTTGTTTTTTGAGACGGTCGAAATCTATTGGTTATTGTTGCTTATACGACTAAAGTAATTGTTCATTAGAGGCTTGTCCTGTAGCGTAGCGGCAATGAACATTTTCCGAATGGTAAAGGAGCGGCTCATGAAAGTGTTGATGGTTCTTTTGTTATTGATTGCTTCAACTGCGTATGCTGATGAAATGCTGCAATTTAAAAACGGCATGAAGTTTAACCATACAAAACATCAAACTGAAAAAGTCGGTATCTGTTCCGCGTGTCATGAGAATGACCCAGGGAAGATCGCCGGTTTTGGCAAGGAATGGTCTCATAAAAATTGTATCGAGTGCCATGACACCTTTAAAGAAGGACCAACCTCCTGTGAGGGGTGCCATACGGGAAGTGAATTCAAAACCAAATAGCTTGCCCGCCTCCGTACCGTTCGGGGCGTTGAATGGTGCGAGATACTATTGCCATCAATCATGACTCGCTCTCGAATCCGCAAACATCCTGCCGTAAAATCAGCTTCACAAGGTCTGCACATTGTTGCTCTCTTTTGGTATTAGCGTACTCGTTATTAACGTCGGCGTGGTATCATATCTTCTGATGGTACTGCTGATGAATAACAGGAAAGTGCACCATGAAACTGTGGATTGATGCTGACGCATGCCCGCGGGTGATCAAGGATATTGTGTTTCGCGCCTCCGAGCGGCTTGAACTCTCCGTTGTGCTTGTGGCAAACACGAGCCTGGCCAAGCATGACACCCGCCTTGTGGAGTCTGTTGTGGTTCCCGGCGGTTTTGACGTTGCCGATGATTATATCGCTGAACATGCTTCGGCAGATGATCTGGTTATTACTGCGGATATTCCTCTGGCAGCACGGGTTGTTGCCAAGGGCGGAGTAGCACTTGATCCGAGGGGCGAGTTGTACACGGATGAAAATATTGGCGAGCGTTTGTCCATGCGTGATTTGATGATGGAGTTGCGCGGCGGGGGTCTTGTACAGGGAGGTCCTTCCCAATTCAGTCCGGCCGACAAACAGCGCTTTGCTTCGTCACTTGACCGGCTGTTGACCCGGAGGCGCCTATGAAAATGTTTGTTGCCGTTCTATGTGCCTCACTTATGGTTGCTTCGCTGGCACATGGCGCCGAAAAAGAGTGGTACAAGGGGGACGAACGCTGTCCTACCCCCAGGGATGACGGGACGTATTCCGCCCCTTATAACGCGCTTGACCACCGGCAGGAATACCCGGCGTTTGACGGCGCTGATAAACCGGGGTGGTCCTGCTCCTATCCGCGGGAGGACGGCGTTATCGTTCAATATGGCGATAGCCGGACGCCGCAACAGCAGTGGCTGGACTTGTGGGGAACAAACAGTAATGATTGATGGAGTCGCGGGAGGAACAGCGGCAGGAGAAAACGATGTACGTGAACAAAGATTCTGATAACGAACAACCGGATTCAGACGTGCCGGAAACGGAATGCAGTTGTGGAGAGCTTCACCGGGGGCATATCTGTTGGCTTACTCGTATGGGATTGCTGAGTGAGTCGTATCATTTAAGTTCTGCTCCCACGGTCGTGTGCAGCAAATGCGGGGCAAAGGCTAATTTGCCCCACAATGTCTGTTTTCCGGCACCGCTGGAGAAATAAGATAGATGCTTCTGGCGCTTCGCCGTATTACTCCACATCTCCGACGTTTCGCCTGACCCCCATCAAATACGCAACGACAAACTCTTCCAGATTGCCATCCAGTACGGAATCCGGGTTGCCTGATTCGACGCCGGTACGCAGGTCCTTCACCATCTTGTAGGGGTGCAGTACATAAGAGCGAATCTGGCTCCCCCAGCCGATTTCCTTCTTTTCGGCGGCAATTTCCGAAGCCTTGTCCTTACGCTCCTCAACTTCACGTTCATACAGTTTGGCGCGCAGAACTTTCATGGCGGTGGCGCGGTTTGAGATCTGGCTCCGCTCTGACTGGCAGGCAACGATAATCCCGGTCGGCATGTGAGTGATCCTGACGGCCGAATCCGTTGTGTTGACGTGCTGACCACCGGCGCCGCCGGAGCGGAACGTATCCACCTTCAGGTCGGCATCGCTGATCTTTATTTCGATATCCTCTTCCTCTATTTCCGGGAAGGCATACATCGAGGCAAACGACGTGTGGCGTCGCGCATTGCTGTCGAACGGTGATATGCGCACCAGACGGTGAATGCCGGCTTCCGCCCTGAGATATCCGTAGGCGTACTCGCCGCTGACATTGAAGGTCGCGGATTTGAGTCCTGCCTCGTCACCCGCCTGGTATTCGGTGATGACGGTCTTCCACCCCTTTTTCTCGCAGTAGCGCAGGTACATGCGCAGGATCATCTCGGCCCAGTCCTGGGATTCGGTGCCCCCCGCGCCCGGATTGATGGTGATGAAGCAGGAATTGCGGTCATGGGGGCCGGAGAGCATGCGCTGGAATTCGGCGGCCTCAACCTCCTTGATCAGACGGCCGGTCATTCCGGCTACTTCCACCAGCGTTTCTTCGTCCTGAGCCTCTTCTCCCAGTTCGATCATCACCCGGACATCATCCGTCTGCCGCACGAGTCCGTCCCACATCTGAACGGCTTTTTCCAGGAGTGTCCGCTTCTTGATGATCTCCTGGGATTTTCTGGTATCATCCCAGAATCCGGGCACGGCCATGATTGATTCAATTTCCTGAATCGACTCCCGTTTGACCTCTATGTCAAAGAGACCCCCGAAGCTTGGCGATCCGTTCTTCACAATCCTTCAGTTTGGCGATTTCTTCACGGTACATGGTAGATGCTCCTTGGTAAGTTATAGAGTAGTGATATTTTTTCGTTTGAGCCATGCCAGCAGGGCGATTCCGGCAGTCACCAACACACAGAGCCAGGCTGGAGCATCGCCGATGGTGAGGTAGAGCGATCTGCCTATCCCCGGTTGAATCTCGCCGGTGCGGAACCCTTCGGCAAATATGCCGGTCATGGTGCGGATATGGCCGTTCTGATCAACAATGGCGGTCACACCGGTATTTGCGGCGCGGATCAGCGGTGTGCGGGTTTCTATGGCACGAAAGGTCGAGATGGCCAGATGCTGGTAGGGGGCCGATGAACGGCCAAACCAGGCGTCATTGGTGATTGCCACCAGGACGCGGGCGCCGGCCTGGACGTACTGCCTGGCCAGTTCCGGGAAGATGACTTCATAACAGACCTGGATGCCGAGTTTCGTGCTCCCCATGTCCAACGGGATCGCCCGCTCACCGGGAGAAAAATCACCAATGCCGACTACAAGCTTGTTGATGAATGTCAGGAATCTTCCCAGCGGCACATATTCGCCCAGCGGTACCAGGTGGAGTTTGTCGGCTCGGCCAAGCGTTTCACCACGCGGCGACAGCATGAAGGCACTGTTCAGAAAGGTGCTTTTGCCGTTGCGGAGTTCATGGGCCGGGCTGCCGAACAGCAGGAACGAATTCATTTCTTTGGCCAGGTTTCTGATCCGCTCCGCCTGGAGAGGTTCATCCTGAAAAAAGAACGGTACGGCGCTTTCCGGCCAGACGATCAGGTCAACGCCCCCCTTGGCCGCTTCCCTGGTGAGGCGCTCATAGGTGTCCATGGTCCGTTCCCTGAACGCAGGGCTCCACTTGACGTCCTGGGGGATGTTTCCCTGGATAAGGGCCACCCGGATCGGCTTTGTACTGGATACTCCGTTGACGGTCAAGCGATCAAAACCGTAAAAGAGCGTACCGATCAGGAGCATCAGGAGAATGGCCAGGCTTTTAACCGGATAGGGAACTCCGGCGCCGGAAACCGCTCGCAGGACACGGTGGAGAACGATGTTAGCCAGCACGATCAGCAGGGTAATGCCGTAGACCCCCGCCAGATCGGCGATCTGGATCAGCGGCAGTGTGCGGAACTGGGAGTGGCCGAGCATGGCCCAGGCAAAGCCGGAAAACAGGAACGAGCGGATGAAATCGAAGGCAACCCAGGCGACCGGCAGGGTAAAAGCGGCTTTGATGCCGATCAATTCCCCCAGCCGGGCAACGCCGGTACTCAAACCGTAAAACATCGCCAGCCAGAGCACCAGCAACAGGTAGACCGGAATGCTGACCGACCAGGGGAGATGGCCGTACTGGGTGAAGACAATATTGAGCCAGTAGAGGATAAGGGCGTACGCGCTGATGCCGCAGGTCATGCCGACCCGGAAAGCCGTCCGCGGGGAGCTCTCTTCCAGCGCAATCAATAGCGGAATGAGAGCAATCCAGGCCAGGAACGAAAGTCCGGGGGTCGGGAAGGAGAGGGCGATCAGAATTCCGCTGGCGATGGCGAGCAGGCCGCGACGGTCAAACAGCTGCCGGAGCAATGAATAAGAAACCGGAATGTTCACTCACGCCCCGTATCTTCAACAGGAGCGCCGTTTAAGAGGCTGATGGCGACCTTTTTCACCCGCCGGAGATCCGCATCGAGAACTTTCAGGCAGAGACCGGCGCCTTCGATGGTATCTCCGGTAGCCGGAATCTTGCCGGTCAGATGAAAAACGAGTCCCCCCACGGAATCAAATTTGTCCCGTTCGATCTCAATGGCAAAATGCTCTTCAAGCTCTTCGACCGGCAGACGTCCATCGGCGGTGACAGAGCCGTCCTGGTTGACGGTCAGAAGTACTTCTTCGCGGTCATACTCGTCCTGGATATCGCCGACAATCTGTTCCAGAAGGTCTTCAATGGTGATCAGGCCGGAGGTGCCGCCGTACTCGTCAATGACAATTGCCAGATGAACCCGTTTGCGTTTGAACTCCTGCAGCAGCTGCTCAAGGTTTTTCGATTCGGGGATAAAATAAGGGGGACGCATGATGTTGCGTACGGAGAGTCTCTGCTCATCGGTGCCCCACTGCTTGAGAAGATCCTTTGCATAGAGCAGCCCGATAACATTATCGATGGTATCTTCGTAAACCGGGATGCGGGAATGGCCGCAGGCAATGATGGTATCCAGCAGTTCGCGCACGGTGGCATCAACCTTGACGCATGCCATTTCGGTGCGGGGGATCATGACTTCCCGTACAATGGTCGTCCCGAGCGAAAAAATGGAGCGGATCATTTCGCTCTCTTCTTCGTTAACCAGGCCTTCTTCTTCCGATGCGTCGATGAAATCGTTGATATCCTGTTCGGTTGTCCGCTTGCGTCCGGTTACCAAACGACTGAAGCGTTCGATGAAACCGGACTTTCGACTACTGCCTTCTTCCACTGCTTTTCCCTCCCGATCGTACAATTTTCTTACGCGGCTCGCGCGGTGTCCGTTTTTCCGATTCCGGAACAACCGGGATGTCCGCCAGCTGGCGCACCTCTGCCTCTGTCAGATAGCGGAACTGCCCGGCCCTGAGGGTTCCGAGCATCAGCGAGCCGTAACGGATACGCTTGAGCCGTACCACGGAGAGACTGACCGCTTCGCACATGCGGCGCACCTGGCGGTTGCGCCCTTCATGGATAGCGACCGATATCCAGTCGTTCTGTTCGCCGCTTTTTACCAGATTGACCACTGCCGGGGCGGTCATGCCGTCTTCCAGTTCAACCCCGTCAGCCATCCGTTTCAGTTGTTGGTCGATGACCTTGCCCCGTACCCGGACATGGTACTCTTTCTCGATTTCATGGCTGGGATGCATCAGGCGGTTGGCCCATTCGCCGTCGTTGGTCAACAGCAGCAGCCCTTCGGTGTTGTAATCGAGCCGTCCCACCGGGTAGACCCGCTCCGGCATATCCTTGAGCAGATCGGTGACCAACGGACGATTCTGGCTGTCTTTAAGCGCCGTGATGTATCCGGGCGGCTTGTTGAGCAGAATGTAGAGGCGCTGGGCGTTGATCTTAAGAGCTTTGCCGTCCACCGTGATGATGTCCTTGGCGGGGTCTGCCTTGCTCCCCAGTTCGGTTACCACGACTCCGTTGACGGCAACCTGACCGTTCAGGATCAGTGCTTCTGATGCGCGGCGGGAGGTGATTCCGGCGGCGGATATTATTTTTTGCAGACGTTCAAGCATGATTCCTCTTTGTTCGGGTGACTTATGTGCGGTCCGATACTGAATTTAAGCATATACAATGGCGTATGACGGCCTTTATGTCAAGGCTGCACCACCGGTGAGCCCTACTCGTGTCATGATACGGTTATAATTAGTAAAATATTTAGTTGCAAAATGCAAATAAAAACGGTAGCGTTGTCAGAGGGAGAGAGTGCTATGGAATCAATACGCGAGCAGTTACAGATATTCACCCGTCGCTTCGGCCTGTTGAACGAGTCCTGCTGCGACGAATGCTGCGGCGAGCAGGTCAGCATGACCCAGAGTCATATCCTGTTCGAGGTGCGCCGATTGGCAAGTCCGTCAATGCAGCAGGTGGCTGAAGAATTGGGGGTTGATGTGACGACGTTCAGTCGCCAGGTCAAGGTGCTGGAAGCCAGGGGTCTCGTTTCCCGCCGTGTGTCTCCCGATGATCGCCGGGTAACTATTCTCGGGTTGACCGGCGCCGGCCGCGAGGTAGTGGAGAAAATTGACCACTACATGGCGGCGCGGCTGGAAAGAGTGTTCGGCGGCATGACTACTTTTGAGCGGGAAACCGTGGTCAGATCGCTGGGGCTACTGAATGAGGCTGTTGCAAAAGCCGGGGATGCCGATGCAGGTTTGGGAGGTACGATTGCATGTTGCAAGTAAATGATGGCAGGACAGGACAATTCAAAATTAAAAGCGTACGGAAGGCTGTTTCGCCCAAAGTGAGTGCATGCAGCACTTCAGAACCGGGAAATGGCAGCGATAAGCCCCCCTGTTGAGGCCCCCCAACCCCCACCGGCGGTGGAGGAATAACGGAAAAGGTGCCCGGTTTCATCGAATGGCAGGAGACGCCGGGCGGGCGTGTGCCGCGCATCGCGTCTGAGTTGACCTTCGGCGACCATCTGGGCGCCTGCAAGGCGCGCTGGGGCCTCGGACGCATGGATTTTATCGTCCCACCCGGCCTGTACGCCATCGGAAACCCCATGGCAGCGGACCCGGTGCTGGTGACGGCCAACTACAAAATGAGTTATGACCTTGTCCGGCGGTCCTTGGTGGGTCGAAGCTGCTGGCTGCTGGTGCTGGAAACCTTTGGCGTCAATGTCTGGTGCGCGGCAGGTAAGGGAACGTTCGGCACCGGCGAGCTGGTGCGACGGGTCAAAGCGACCCGGCTGGACACGATCGTCAGCCACCGCCGCCTGATCCTGCCGATTCTGGGCGCTCCGGGCGTAGCTGCCCATGAAGTGGCCAAGCAAACCGGTTTCAACGTGAGCTACGCCGCGATCCGGGCTGTTGATCTGCCGGAGTATCTGGATAACGGCATGGTCACCACACCGGAGATGCGTGAGCTGACGTTTACCTTTTACGAGCGCCTGGTGCTGATTCCGGTCGAGATCGTGCTGGCCCTCAAGTCTATTGCCGTTATCGGTGTTGTGGCGCTGCTGCTGGTGTTTCTGGCGGGGAGTGCGCCGGCGGCATTGTTTGCCTTCTACGCGTATGTTGGGGCCTGTCTGTCCGGCATCGTGCTGGGACCGGCGCTGCTTCCGTGGCTGCCGGGGCGCAGCTTTGCCGTCAAAGGAACTTTTGCCGGACTGCTCTGGAGTCTGCTGCTGTA
>MGZJ01000019.1:0-2869 GCA_001802645.1 Geobacteraceae bacterium GWC2_53_11
AGGGAGAGAGGCTCTGCGCGTGGAAAAAACCCGTTTCATGCTCCTTCAAGTTGGCAGGTGCAAAAAAATTTACTCTATAAACGGGGTTGAAAGTATGCTATTAATGACAAGTTTTTATGCGGTCTGTACAAATTAACGGAGGCGTAACCCATGTTCGGATTAATACCAAAGGAAGAAAAGTTCTTTGTACTTTTCAAGGAAATGACAGGAAATATCATCGAGGGGGCCAAGCTTCTGAAAGAGATGCTTGATAACTTTGAGAACCCTGCTGAAAGCCAGCGCAGGATCAAGGATTTGGAACATAAAGGCGATTCGATCACGCACGATATCATCCAGAAGTTGAACAAGACTTTTGTCACGCCCCTTGATCGGGAAGATATCTACGCCCTGGCATCCAAGCTTGACGACATCCTCGACCTGATCGATGCCTCCGCCCAGCGGATCATCATGTATAATGTCGAAGCAATCCCTCCCGAAGCCAAGTCCCTGGGATTCATAATCCTTCAGTCCTGTTATGCGGTTGACAAAGCTGTGGCGATGCTCGGCAAGAAGACCAACGAGCAGATTTTCGAGGCTTGCGTAGAGATCAATTCCCTGGAAAATGAAGCCGATCGTGTTTCACGTGAAGCGATCAGCCGTCTGTTCGATGAGGAGAAGGACCCGATCCAGCTGATTAAATGGAAGGAGATCTACGAAACGCTGGAAAAGGCGACTGACAGGTGCGAGGACGCCTCCAACATCCTCGAAAGCGTGGTGGTAAAAAATGCTTGAGCCGGCCTTCCTGATGCTTTGCCTGGTTATCCTGGCGGCACTGGTTTTTGACTATATCAACGGGTTCCACGATACTGCCAACGCAATTGCCACCTGTATATCGACCCGCGCCCTCTCGGTCAGGTCTGCCATTATTATGGCCGCAGTGCTGAATTTTGCCGGTGCGATGATCTCCACCAAAGTTGCCACAACTATCGGCAAAGGGATTGTGGACGGCTCCAATGTAACCCAGATGGTCGTGCTGGCGGGCGTAGCCGGTGCGATTATCTGGAATCTGGTCACCTGGTATTACGGCCTGCCATCTTCCTCGTCGCATGCCATCATCGGAGGTATCTGCGGGGCGGTGTTTGCCCATGCAGGCTTGGATGCCCTGAAGTGGGCCGGCATCAAGAAAATTGTCATGAGTTTGATTTTCTCTCCAATCCTCGGCATCGTCATCGGATTTATCTTTATGTTGATCCTGTACAAGATATTCGCCAACAGCGCCCCGAGCGGGCTCAACAAGTACTTCCGCCGGTTGCAGATCTTGTCGGCAGGCATGATGGCCTTTTCCCACGGTACCGCTGACGCCCAGAAATCTATGGGGGTCATTACCCTGGCACTGGTCAGCTATGGGAGTATCAAAACATTTGCCGTACCATGGGAGGTCATGGTGGCCTGTGCTACCGCAATGGCGCTTGGTACCGCTGCCGGTGGCTGGCGTATCATCAAGACGGTCGGCCACGACTTTGTTAAACTGCAGCCGGTACACGGCTTCTGTGTAGAAACCGCCTCAGCGGGTGTTATCCTCGGCGCCTCGGCATTTGGCATGCCGACCAGTACCACCCATGTCATTACCTCGACCATCCTGGGGGTCGGGCTCTCCAAGCGGCTGACAGCCGTTAACTGGAATGTTGCCAAGCGAATTCTGGTTGCATGGGTTCTTACTATTCCTGCCTCTGCGCTGGTAGCGTACCTGACCTATCAGGTCATGAGCCCCCTGCTGGGAAAATAAAACTAACCCCTCTAAATCTCCCCTTACCTAAGGGGAGACTTCAAGGCTTCCCCCCTTAGGTAAGGGGGGATTGAGGGGGGTTAGATTTAAAGACTGCGTTGTCCTAATTATTGTTTTCTTGGAGGAAACCTCAATGAAAAAAGCACTTATTACCGGCATCACCGGCCAGGACGGCTCATATCTTGCTGAACTGCTCCTCGCAAAAGGGTATGAAGTTCACGGCATGATCCGCCGCTCATCTTCTTTTAACACCGGCCGCATCGACCATATCTACAAGGATCGCCACGAAAAAGGTGTGCGCCTCTTTCTGCATTACGGCGACCTGAACGATGCCAGCTCCATTAATATGATTCTGCGGGCCATCCAGCCGGAGGAGATTTACAACCTGGGCGCCCAGAGTCACGTCCGCGTCTCCTTTGATGTCCCGGAGTATACCGCTGACGTTGACGGACTTGGTGCGGTGCGCATTCTGGAAGGAATCAGGGAAACCGGCCTGGTGACGAGGTTTTACCAGGCGTCGTCATCCGAACTGTACGGCAAGGTGGTTGAGACACCCCAGAAGGAGACCACCCCGTTCTATCCCCGTTCTCCCTATGCCTGCGCCAAAGCCTACGCCTTTTACATTACCCAGAATTACCGCGAAAGCTACGGCATGCACGCATCTAACGGCATTCTCTTCAACCACGAATCGCCCCGTCGTGGCGAAACCTTCGTCACCCGAAAGATTACCCGTGCCGCCGCCCGAATCAAGTTGGGGCTGCAGGAATGCCTCTACCTCGGTAACATCGATGCCAAGCGCGACTGGGGCTTTGCGGGCGATTATGTCGAAGCCATGTGGCTGATGCTGCAGCAGGACCAGCCTGAAGATTACGTCATTGCCACCGGCGAAACCTACATGGTTCGAACTTTCGCCGAAAAAGTATTCTCGCGCCTTGGCATGCAGCTTGAGTGGCAGGGGAGCGGCGTTGAAGAAAAAGGAATCGATACGGCAAGCGGCAGGACGGTCATACAGATCGACCCGAAATATTTCCGCCCGGCAGAAGTTGATCTGCTGCTGGGCGATCCGACCAAGGCGAGGAAGCAGATGGGGGGGGAAATCAAGAC
>MGZJ01000019.1:2925-5377 GCA_001802645.1 Geobacteraceae bacterium GWC2_53_11
TCCAGGGTGTCTGCCCAACGATTGATCCCACCGCCTTTATTGCCGAAACTGCGGTGATTATCGGTGATGTTGAAATAGGCGCGCAATCGAGTGTCTGGTACAACTGCGTTGTACGTGGCGATGTCAACCATATCCGGATCGGAGCCCGAAGCAACGTGCAGGATCTCTCCATGCTGCACGTGACCCATAAAAAACACGCCGAAGACCCCGGCGCGCCGCTGATTATCGGCGATGACGTCACTATCGGCCACAGTGTCACCCTGCATGGCTGTACCTTGCAGAATGGCTGTTTTATCGGAATGCAGGCTATGGTAATGGATCATGCCGTTGTTGGGGAAGGCGCGCTGATAGGCGCCAGGGCGCTTGTAACCGAAGGAACGATTGTACCGCCGCATACTCTCTGGGTCGGCGCACCCGCCAAATACAAGCGGGACCTGACCCCTGCCGAGGTGGCCTGGCTGAAAAAATCACCCGGTAATTACGTTAAATATTCCCTGCAGTACATCAACGATGCGCAGGAACAGGTTGAATCTGCCCTTGGCGGCAATTTACCATAACCGTCACAAAACCCTTAACCCATCATGTCTCTGTTATCGATACCGGCTGGTTGAAGTTTCCGGACGGAAACCAGCTGATTCTTTTCGATAAATGACAATCCTGTCAATATATATCCTCAACCAAAACCGCCTTGCCTGCCTGATCCGATTCTGCTATTTATGAGCTCATCAAAAGAGAAAGTTGACCGGCATGAAGATAATCATTATGGGGTGCGGCACCTCTACCGGGGTTCCAATGGTAGGTTGCGACTGCACGGTTTGCAGGTCGGATGAACCGCGCGACAAGCGGACTCGTGCATCACTTTTGATCTGCTACAATGACCACGCCGTCCTGATAGATACCTCCACCGATTTGAGAACACAGGCGTTGCACCATAATATTCGTCGCATCGATGCCGTCCTCTTCAGCCACGCCCACGCAGACCATGTCAATGGCATTGATGATCTGCGCGGATTTCATTTCCTCCATAAAGAAATAATCCCCTGCTTTGCATCTCCCGCAACACTTGAAACTTTGCGGGGAGGCTTCAGTTACATTTTTAATGAAAATGACGGTTCCGGTTACACACCGTTATTGTCAGCGCACGAGATTAGCGGCCCGTTTGAGCTGTTCGGCCGGACAATTACGCCGATACCACTGCTGCACGGCAAAACTGCATCGCTCGGTTACCGGATTGGTAATTTCGCCTATCTGACTGACTGCAACGCCATCCCGGAAACATCTATGGAGTTACTGCAGGGGCTGGATCTGCTGGTGATAGATGGCCTGCGCTGGGCACCCCATCCGTTTCATTTCAATATTACCGGGGCAATAGATGCTGCAAGGCAGCTAAAATCGCCTCGCACAATCCTGACCCACCTTACTCACCAGATCGCTTATTCTGATGAATACAAACTGCCGCACGGCTTTGAACTGGCGTATGACGGCATGGAATTCGACCTGTAAACGTACCCGGTTTCAGCGTTAGGAGAATAGTCAGATGCACAAGGACATTCGGCTGCATGGCATGATGGGGGAGCAGACAGAGTATTTTGTCATGGTGGTCGGCAACGATGCTTACCAGCGCTATTTTTTCAACATAGTTCAGGAGGAGGACCAGCTGCGCATCTTCTCTCCCGGCAATGAGATGATAATTTCACCGGATGGGATCAGTTACCAGGGAAACGGCGGCAATTTTTGCGAATATATGTTCGGAGTGGACCAGCCAACGTCCGATCTTTCTAAACCGGAGATCATCAACCGCCTGGTCATGTATGGAGCCCGTTCCGAAGAGGATGGCGCGGTCCGTTTCAGTGACCGGACTTCAGGTTCGGAAACGTACGATAACATCTTTTTTGAAGGTAATGCGGTCTGTAATTATTTCTTTTTCGTTCATTCCAGCCTTCTTTCGCGCAAGCTGAAAAATCAGCAGGAAGAACTCGTCAAGCTGCTCGGCAAGAGTATCAAACGGTCGGAGGCCGTCGGAGAAGAGCGGGATGACGTTATTATCTCCGAGCTGTTCCCGCTTTTGAAAGATGAAACCTCCCAGCTCTTTGTCGTCAAATTGATGAACCGCCATCACCGTGAATATCGAGACCTTTTCCGCAGTTTTTATTTCAAAAACAAAAAAATATCTGATGAGGATTTTGCCCGGCTTGTCACTCTTGCCGCAAACTATAAAATCGATCGATATCAGCAGGAACGCATCAGAATTGACGCAATGTACCGTAGCCCCGCGAACAAGCGCATTGTTGACGAATATCGGAATATTCTGCTTGCGTGCAATGCCAAAGGCGAGATCAGCAATCTTGACAACGCCCGCCTTACGCGTCTCAAAACGCTTTCGGTACGCAACAAGATACCAGGCGCCCTGTTCTATACCCTGGATGAAATGTTAAAAAAGGGCCGAAACCTC
>MGZJ01000019.1:5429-11194 GCA_001802645.1 Geobacteraceae bacterium GWC2_53_11
GGATCTTTTTCAGGGAAATCGAGATTGAAAGCCGTATTGACCGGGCTGATATGCTTAAATTGATACAGGCCAAGAAAAAAGCGATGGAGAACCGGGACCAAAGCTTTGACCAGTTGATGCTGGACGTCAGCAAGGAATGTGACGAAAAGATCCGCGACGGCGCCGATGCCTCTCTGTTGGATGGCTTTTCGTATGTAATAACCTATCTTGATCGTTTCGATTCCGTTTCAAACCTGATCAGCCAGCTGGCTTTCATGGAAAATGTCAAGATTAACGAAGAGATGCTGCGTGGCCTGCTGGAGCATAAAGCCGCTTTTGACAACCTGCACGAAAACAGTTTTCATGAGCTCTTCATTTGCGAGCTGTTTAGCAATGCCTATCTTGGAACATTCGGCCGACGCAAGGTAAAAACCATGATGGAAGGTCTGACAGCGATAGAAGCGCGCAGGTCATCAATCGAGGAGCTGTTTCTGAAATTGACAGAAATCGATCAGGAAGAGCGCATATCAATTGTCCTTCTGGAGCATGTTCGTGACCGTATCCGCAATTTTTACTCAAAGTTTTCCACAAAAGCCGATCAGGATGCGTTGCGGAGAGAAGTTGTTGAAGAATTGAGAACAAAAAAACGGATCAGCGCTGATATCCCGGATCATCTGTTTAACGAGACCATTATTACCATCAAAAAAGAAGCCATGTATCTGCATTCGCTGTTGCCGCAGATCATTACGGAGCGCAACGTTGGTCTGCGGGAGGATTTTCTTGAAAATTCCGGGCTTGACCGCTTTTATGTTGAAGAGCTCGAACGTGAGTACTATGAAAAAAACGGCCTGGATATCGAAGGGCTGTACCAGATCAGGAAAGGGCTCAGCTAGTTTCCGTCCGGGAAGGTGCTAAAGTTTCTCGGGATTCTGCCGAATTGAATATCATAACGATCGAAGACACAATTTCCGGAGTCCATCATGAAAATTGAGGATCGCGTTTCAGGCTACATGGAGCTGTTGAAAAACGAATCACTTAAACCCGCCTCACATGTGGGGGCAGAGGCCGCTGCCGAAACAACACCGGTTGCGGTTGACATCTCTTCGGACGCTGTTCAGCTTGCAGAAGATGAAGCGCGTCGCGAGCGTCTGGAGATCATCCGGCAACAGCTGGCTGAAGGCACCTATAATATCAGCGGCAAACATGTAGCCGATAAAATGTTGAACATACTCAAAGGGCAGTGAAAGAAAATCAAACCAGTCCCGATTCCTGCTTGACCTGACCCTCCTGCCACGCTACATTCCTGCTGTGTACATTTTATACTCACACGTGTTCATTTCTTGAGCTAGTCGCAGGAGACATCATGCCGGCATCATCCCGCTTCACAGAGTTCCAGACCGCAATTGCAGCTTACGGCAAGGAAAATCTCGGGGAGCTGCTGTACGCACTCGCTGAAAACGCCAAACGGCTTTCCGGGTGTGAGCAGGTTCGAATCTACCTGGAGGATCTGACCAGAGGAGCGCTCACCTGCGTCCATGCCACAGGAGCGCTCGGAAAGGAACTGGTTGAGACATCTTTTCCGATTGTTTCGATGGAAACGGCGGTTTCCAGGGTTTTTGTCAGCCAGATCCCGCTTGACTTCAAACTTTCCGGAGTGAGCAAGGAGTCTCCGGATTTCGAATGCGCCTCCCGGTTCAAGTTCCGCACCAGTTATATTTTGCCGATCGTCACTACCGGAAAATCTATCGGAGTGCTCTGCGTCGATCAGGATCATCCCGGCGAATTGTTAAACAATACTTCAAAAACAGAACTGGCAGAACTGACCGCAATTATCGCAGATTCTCTTGATCGCGCCAGAATATATCACCAGCAGGTTCGTCTCGCCAGGCGTCTGGAAGAGTATAAGGCTCGTGAAGCTGCCGGAATGATGGTCCGATCAGCGGTTAAGCTTATTGAGAGGGTTTCTCTGGCGGCTGTGCTGGTGCCGACCCATGAAGAGGGGGTCGCCGGAGTGCTGGAAAATCTTGCCAGTTTTTCGGCGGATGAGAATCTTAAAAAAACATATGACAAGCTCGGCGCGCTCGATCTCCGCAAAGGGATGTCGCTGATTTCGAACTATATCAACGATCGGGGGGTAATTATTGATGAACGGCTCTTGCAGCCGCTATTTATTGCCGACCTGACACAGCATAACCTGCAGAATCGCGCGCTGATTGAATCGATGGAGCTCCGTTCGTTATATGTAGTCCCCCGCTACAACCCGGAAACGCGCCGCATTATCTGCCTGCTCAACTACTACTCTCATGATCTGTATCAGTTCAACGATTTTGAAATGGGGCTGCTGCAAACTCATGCCGAAATGGTCGAAAAGGTCATCAGTGAGGTTGGCGGCGAACATCTTGAAATCCGGGTCCTCTCCGAAATCAGTGAACTTTTGAATGAGCGGACGGAGACTCTCCAGCCGTTTCTAACCAGGGTTCTTTCCAAGGCAACTGAATTGATCGGCGCCGACACCGGCAGCATCGCAGTAGTTGCTGAGCGGGATGGCAGCAGGTGGCTGCTGGTGGAGGACGAGAGCGGCACCATTATCGGTGCTAAAAACAAGGAGTGGCTGAAAAAATATATCCCGCCGCTCAAAGTCGGCGGTAAAGAGCTGCCAAAAGAAGAGAGAAGCCTGACCGGATACGTTGCGTTTACCAAACAGCCGAAAATAACTGCGCGTGTCGAGGCAGAGCTGATGGGAGGCGGCTTCCATCGCTCCATGAGCGCTTTGTTAAAAAGCGAGATTGCGGTGCCGATCATCTGTGATGACGAGGTTATCGCGGTAATATGCCTGAACTCGCTCCAGTATGATTATTTCCGCGAAGAGCATCGCCGCATATTGCAGATCATCGGCTCCCTGACGGCTCGCCATATCTCTGATCTTCAGCGGATCGAGCGGCTCCAGGGCGAAGTAAACCGCCTTACAACAGATGTCGCCTACAAGGATCCTCATGTTTCCTCATACCGCCTCGGCAACATCATCGGCAACAGCCCGAAATCGCAGGAGATCATTGATTTCATCAACACCGTGTCGCCGCCTCTGTTTAACCGCATCGTTTTCTGGTCACGCAACATTCTCCAGGAAGCGACCATCGGACTGCCTTCAGTCCTTGTGACAGGCCAGACCGGTTCGGGCAAGGAGTTCTTCTTCAACAACCTCTATAACAAGCTTAACGAGCTTTATCGCCGGGATATCAACCCTTCCGGAGAGCTGCCGGTCAAGAAGACAAACATCGCAGCATATTCTGGTGAACTGACCTATTCGGAGCTCTTCGGGCATAAAAAAGGGGCTTTTACCGGAGCATATACCGATCGGCGCGGAATTCTGGAAGAGAACATCGGCGGCATCGTTTTTCTGGATGAAATTGGTGATGCCGATCCCAAAACACAGGTGCAGCTGCTCCGCTTCCTCGATAATGGCGGTTTCATGAGGCTTGGCGAGAACGCCGAACGCTACAGCAGGGTGCTGTTGGTGGCGGCAACCAACAAGAATCTTGCTGATGAAATTGCCGCCGGCCGTTTTCGCGAAGATCTCTACCACCGGCTCTCCGAACTTTCCATACGTCTGCCGTCACTTAACGAGCGCCGCGAAGACATTCCCGACCTTTCGGTTCACTTTCTGGGCAAGCTCTACCGGACGTACCGGGCCGAGAATGATACCGGGGAAACGCCGCCCTACCTCTCTAAAGAAGCAAAAGAGATCCTGATGCGCCACAATTACAAAGGCAATATCAGGGAGCTGCGCAGTATTTTGCTGCGGGCGTTGTTTTTCAGGCAAAAAAGCGTCATTACAGGTGAAGCCATCAGGGATGCAATAGCCGGAACCGGCCGTCTGGAAGAACGTACTCGGTCATCAGTCACCCATGATCTTGACCAGCGGCTGGCAGGTGAAATAATCGACAGGATTGAAGCCGGAGGTGATTTCTGGACGGATATTTACGAACCATTCTCACGCAACGATATTTCACGCGAAACGGTGCGGTCAGTCATAGAGATGGCTCGTGTCAAGGCCGGTAAAACCATGCCGGCAGTGGCGCGCTATCTTAAGGCTCTGACTGACGGGCTGGAGAAGGAGGAAGAGCAACGGCAGCTGTTCCGGTTCAAGAATTTTCTCTATAAGACGGTCAAGCTCGGATGACATTCCTGATATCTCAATTGTTGCTTCCTGCTAGCTGAGAGGGGTAAAATAACTGTGACGCTGCTTTTTAAATACTGACCCATCGGGGAATCATTTTATGCAAGAGAACAGACCAATCGTTGATTATATAAGAGAGAAGCTTGCCAACGATAGTTTGGAAGTTACCGCCTTTCACGCCGTAGCTTTCAAGTTGCAGCAGGTGCTGGCAGCTCCGGACTTCAATATTGAGGCCGTTATACAGCTGATAATGACTGATTCCAAGCTGACAAGTCAGGTTCTGCGGATATCGAACTCGGCATTTTACTCAGGACTTCCCAAAGTCGCCAGTATCCGCGAAGCAACGATCAGAATAGGCGCAAGTGAAATGGCCAATATTGCCATGACCGCTTCCCAGCAGGAATTATACCGCTCGGCAGACTCGCGGATAAACCGGACAATGAAAACCTTGTGGGAACATGCCCTTTGTACCGCCATTGGCTCCCGCTGGCTTGCAGGCAAGACCAATTTTGCCTCAATAGCTCAGGAAGCCTTCCTTGCAGGCCTTCTGCACGATATTGGCAAGCTCTATATTTTAAAAATATTGGAAGAGATGTCAAGGAGCAGCGAATTCAGAAATGTACTTTCGCTTGAGCTGATGATTGAAACGCTGAACATCATGCACGTCGCGGAGGGAACCCTGCTCATGGAACGGTGGAATCTGCCGGAAATTTACATTGACGTGGTTCGTGATCATCACCTCGACCAGTGGCGGACCGATAATACCCTGCTGGCGATTGTAAGGCTCGTCAACCATACCTGCAACAGGCTTGGAATAGGCATAGATCCGGATCTTAAGCCGGATATGCCTGCTGCTTCAGGGGCGGGTTCATTCAAAGTGAGCGCATCTGTCCTGGGAGAACTTGAAGCAACTATAATGGAGGCTGCAAAAACCGTGCATGCAATCGCAATGGGAGTGTGATTTTACTAGGTGAGCTTCTGCAGCAGCTTCAGTTGTCCGCCAACGTCATCAGGGGAGGGGTGCCCGGCGCGCTCAAGCAGTGCAGCTGTCGCCACCTCAGGCGCAATGCGTGGATAGACCCTGTCACTTAGCTCGTGTACCAGCCGCATGGTGCGGAAAGCATCAAACCAGCCGTGGAATGCCTTAATCAATTTCGTATTTTCACGGTTGTTTTTTTTCAAATTATCCCATGAATTTTTAAAATCCGACTGAACCAGAAAATCGTGCAGAACCGGCGCTATCCTGATGGCGCTATCAAGTAATGATCCTGCCTCTGCCCCCGGGTTCTCATTTACGCATTTCAGCCATTCCCCGACAATTGAAAAAACAACCGGCTGATAGAAAAGCAGCCGCTGTTCACCCTCGGCCAGCATATCTCCGACGGCCCGTCCGGTCCCGAACGGCACGCGGTGCGAAGAACGCGGGGAGGGATGCACGACTGTTCCGTCCACTGTCGCAACTCCGGACGTTTTGTGTACCTGCTGCAGGAAATAGAAATCCTCTCCGGCCAGACGGCGGTTCATGCCGCCGGATGCTGTATAGGACGAAGCACGGCAGGCCATTGCGCTCCCCACGGTGTGGAAGGCATAGGGTGATCCCGCCAGCTCC
>MGZJ01000019.1:11237-11446 GCA_001802645.1 Geobacteraceae bacterium GWC2_53_11
TTGCGGATTGGCCTGCCTGGTCGGCGGCAGGCCGGTGTCGATAAGGGATAACCGCGCCGCCTGCCGATGAAGAGGCAAAATGAGCGGCGATGGCAGAGAGGTAGTCAGGCTGTACCAGAGTGTCGGCATCGAGGCAGATCAGGAGCGGATCGCCATGATTGTAATCCAGCAACGTCAGTGACAGATCAAGGCCGATCTTGCGCGCCAGG
>MGZJ01000019.1:11467-30672 GCA_001802645.1 Geobacteraceae bacterium GWC2_53_11
AATTCTGCCCCGACTGAGGCGGCGTCAACCCAGAACAGGTTCTTTAAGCCATACCCCTGCTTCCAGAATGGCAACATCCTCAAGGTCTCCAGGTTGTCGGCGGTTTCCGCATCAGTAGCGTCAACACGCTGATTGACAACGACCAGGATGAGGAAGCAATCCAGCAGAACGGCAGGATTTCGGGAAAGCGACTCCAAAGTCTGTGGAAGATTGACAGCCTCGGCAAGAGAAGGGATGACAACAGCGCCGGAAAAACGGCGCGCGGGAATTTCGTTGATCCTCCAGGGCACGCCTGCAGCCCGCTTGCTCAGATATGAAATTATATTTTGGGGGAGGTATGTATCAGACATAGTCACTTTTCAAGTAAATAAAAGGCATTTAAAGCGCGGAGCAATGGCTATCCTTGCACACTCTGTTTCAGATGCTTGTTCAGGCACAATAGCCGGAAGCTCTCAAAAACACAATACGATTGCCAATGTGCATGAGTTAGGTATAATGCGACTCCAAAGCTGGAGCACGAAGTAAAGGGGGCGGGGATGAATGCACTTGTGCGGCAAATAATATTGGTTCTGTTCATGTTGCTGACGCTGGCCGGGGTCAGTTTCGGCAAGCAGGTCTACCTGAAAGATGGCGGCATCATCGACAGCCAGTCTGTCTGGCGACAGGGGGACAAAGTCTTCGTCAAGGTTAACCGGGATATCATTGCAGAATTCAACTCAAGCGAAATCGACCTGCGCCGCACCTTCCCGAAATCCGCAGCATCGAAACGCCAGTCGCCTCGCAAAGTCACTGCAGATCCGGCAACTGAGGCCGCCAAGAGCGCGGCGCCCGCTTCGGCTGTCGCGAAACCTGAATCGCAACCGGCTGTTCAGCCCAAGCCCGGCGCAGCTTCTCCGCCTGCCGCTCCAGCTCTCCCTATGGTTAAAACGCCTCTACAACCGGCAGCGGCCACAAGCGTCCCGGCGGACTCTGCATCCCAGCCTGACAAAGCCGGACTGGATCGCGGAAAGCTGGAGGCTGTAAAACTCATGGGCGATCCAGCGCAAATGACCTCCGGCTTTCCGATGACGGTGCTGCTGTTGGCTCTTGCTCTCTTTCTTCTGATCATCGTCGGCCAGTGGGTCATCTTCCAAAAGGCCGGTCAAGCGGGGTGGAAGAGTCTGATACCGTTCTACAACATGTACATTCTGATGGTAATATCCGGCAAGCCGGGATGGTGGATGTTCCTGCTGTTTGTTCCGCTTGTTAACGTGATCATATTTCTTTTTGCCTTCCTCTCTCTGGCCAAAAAATTTGGCAGAAGCGAGTTGTTCGGCGTCGGGCTTTTTCTTCTGCCGATGATTTTTATACCGCTGCTGGCCTTTAGCGGGTCGGAGTATGAAGGATAAAAGGGGCTGGTTATGACCGAACAGATCTGTATCACCTGTCCCGAATGCGGGTTTCGCAAAAATGTCCCGAAAACCATGATTCCGGAGGCGGCCACCAGGGGCAACTGCCCAAGTTGTCGCCAGTCGTTTGCCTTGAATGACGCTACAGTGACGGCTTGCCCGCCGCCGGCAGCGGAAGAGTCTCCGCCGCCACTGCCGCCTTCAGCTCCGCCGGCATTTTCTCGTGCCGTATCGCCACCCGTCCTGCTCACCTTCAGCTTCACCGGATCGGCACGCGATTATTTCGGCATCTGGATCGTCAACACCCTGCTAAAACTTGTGACCTTCGGCATCTACTCGGCCTGGGCCAAGGTGCGCAAACGCCGCTTCTTTTACGGCAGCACGACCCTCGGCCATCAACCGTTCGAATATCTGGCAGACCCGCTGGCACTGTTCAAGGGTTGGGTGATCGCCGCCGTCGCCTTTTTGCTTTACGCGCTCGGCTCCCAGGTCAGCCCGTTGCTCAGCATGGTGGTCGGCCTGGTAATCTTCGCCGTCTTCCCCTGGCTGCTGGTGCGGTCACGCATGTTCAACGCCTCAAACTCGTCGCACCGCAACATCCGCTTCTCGTTCAAGCCCGACTACAGCCAGGCCTACACGGTGTACGCCGCCCTGCCGATTGTGTCGATGATGACCATGGGGCTGCTGACCCCCTACATGCTCTTCCGCCAGCGCAAATTCATGATCGAAAACAGCTCGTACGGAGCATCTCCCTTTGTCTTCACCGCCACTGCCAAAGAGTTTTACCTGGCCGCCCTCAAGATCGTGCTCGCCTTTTTCGGTGCAATTGCCCCGCTGGCGATCATGTTCGCCCTGACCGGCGGCAAGGCCGCTGCCGCTGCTGCGGGCTCAGGCAAGTGGACCCCCGGCGGCCTGGCACTCATCCCGTTCTTCACCTTCCCGCTGGTCTACTTCATCGTCATCGTCTATGCCCAGACGCTGCTGGCAAACCTGAGCTGGAACGCCACAAAACTGGCCGGAAACAGTTTCCAGAGCACACTGCGCACCCGCACCATGGCGCTGCTGTTCATCACCAACGCGCTGGCAATCCTGTTCAGCTTCGGCCTTCTGATGCCCTGGGCCGCCGTACGCCTGACCCGCTACCGTTTCGACAACCTGGCGCTGTATGCCGACAAGGGCCTGGACAACATCGTGGCCGCAGCCGGAAGCGAGCCGGGGATCAGCGCCACCGGTGAGGAGATCGGCGATGTCTTCGGCATGTCGGTGGATATTTCGCTGTAAACTTTTAGAACATCACAGCATTGTCCTGTTAATTGATTGCAAGCCATTAGAAGTATGTTTTTAGCCCCCCTCCTGTTTTTAAGGAGGGGCTGGGGGTGGTCAGGTTTTGATTTTGACTTCGTTTTATCCTTATAGATAGATGAGAACCACCCCTACCCCCTCCTTGAAAGGAAGGAGGGGAACTCCAAGTGGACAACGCTAAGCTAAGGCTTAATAGACGTTATCCTGTTCATCCCCATTATCCCTGTTAAATTAGTTTGGCTTTAAGGTCTTAAATGACAAATGAACCACAAAAAACTATAGAGGTCACATATTTCGACGGCAAGGTTTCGACCCGCCGGGAAGCCATGTTGTCACTTGTCGGCGAACGGGTCACCATTGTCTGCGATGGCGAGGAACAGTCCTATCCTGCTACGGCTCTACAAATACCTCCGGCGGTCGGCTCGATCCGCCGCACCATCCGTCTGCCGGACGGCGGCGTCTGCGAGACGTCCGACCATGATTTTGTGGCTGAGCTGGAACAGCACGTCGGCAACGGCACAAAAGCCACGCTGCTGCACCGCTGGGAGAAAAGCCTGGTTCTGGTAGCGGCGGCTCTTGGAGGAATAGCGCTGATCGTGGTGCTGTTCATGCGCTTCGGCGTACCCGCCCTCTCCCGCCAAGCCGCCTTTGCCCTTCCGCCTGCCATGGAAAGCAGCATGGGGCGCGAATCGCTGGCCGTGCTCGACCGCCTGTTTACCAAACCGACCAAACTGCCCGCGGATCGCCGCGCCGAACTTACCGCCCTCTTCCGGCGGGTGGCAGCGGCCGGCGGCGCCTCCCCCGGCTGCCGGATTGAATTCCGCAACGGCGGCCGCATCGGCGCCAACGCCTTTGCCCTCCCCTCCGGCATCGTTATCATCACCGACCAGCTGGTCGAGCTGGCAAAGCACGACGACGAGATCGGCGCAATCCTGTCCCACGAACTGGGACACGTCCGCCAGCGCCACGCCCTGCGCCACGTATTGCAGAATTCCGCCACCGGCCTGATCATGGCCACCCTCACCGGCGACCTGGTGTCGATCACCTCGCTGGCCGCCACCCTCCCCACCGCCCTGGTTGATGCCTCGTTTTCAAGGACGTTCGAGCGGGAGGCGGATGACGCGGCACTAGCATGGATGAAAAACGCCGGTGTGCCGCCGCACCGCTACGCCGAGATACTGGGACGCCTGCAAGCCCAGCTCGATGCCCGCACCGGCGAAGCCTTTGACAAGAAGCATCCGGCGCGCAACTACCTTTCCACCCACCCGGACACCGGGGACAGGATTCGCAGGATCATGAAGGATGACAGGCCATGAAGTTATCCTGAATCCGTGATGCCTCTGTGCCTTCTTACCGGCATTCAGCAGTTTCCTGAACACATCCCGGCACACCATATTTCCCCAAAAACATCCAGTAACAGCAAAAAGTCAGAATCCTGCAATAACGGCATGTTACGCCAGCTGTAACAAAATGTTACAGTTTGCAACATACTGTAATAACAATCTAAATTGGCGCACTGTAACAAAATGGTACACTTTTTCACGATTTTAACGTGTTGATATTACTATTGATTTACAGGGGAAGTTGGCTTAGAAAAGTTAAATGCTGGGTGTACAGCATCGGTGCAGCGGCGCGTAACCAATTGTTGAGACTCAAGGAAACAGCTTATGGAACAACATGCCATCAACCGGGCCCTTCGCACGAAATTGCGAGACCTCTGCGCCAGCGCACAGCATGACGCGGCTATTTTTACAGTTTTGACGGTACTGCTGACCCCCTTGGCGGTTGCAGCCATCATCCTCATTCTTCTCTTCGCGCTTGCCTTTGTCGATCTGCCGGTGATCGACCATCTCGGCTACCGGTTGTCGTTTATCACCGGTGCGAACCTCTGCCTGGCGTTCATGGCCGCCTCGTATTTTCTGAGGCCAAAGGAGCAGTACCAGCGGCAGGAGAGTGACAACAACTGGCTGCTCGTGGCTTTTGGCCTGTTCTGCGCCATCCTCGCCCTCTCCTATGCTACCCAACTTGCCCAGACCCATCCCGGCTGGTTCTGGACGCTCTACCTGTTGTTGGCTATTGCCATGCTGGGGTGTATCGGCCATGCCTACGAACCCAAGGACGATTACTACCTGGGCTGGACGTCCGGGCCGCTGCTGATGGACGACCCGTTTACGATTCAGGACGACATCGACCGTGCGCACCTCACCCTTGGCTTTGCTGTGTCCCTGTCGCACCTGATTCTGGAATCCTACGGAGCGATCTTCGGCAGCAGGTGGCTCTGGCATGGTTTGCAGGAAGAAGAACTAACCGCCTCGGTGGCATTGCTGCAGGGGCTGGCGGCACGGGATGTCACCGGGGTCATGTCGCGCATGCGCACGGCGGGCAAGGTTTCTGTGGTGGATACTGTCCGGGCGCTGGCGAAGCTGGAGTTGGTTGTTATCGATAAAGGGCACTTGAAGCTCAGCCTAAAGGGGAGAGAATTCCTCGGCTTGAAGGGAATGGCGGTCACAGGTCAGCCGTAACGGGGTCAAGCCCTGAAAAGCAAGAATTTGCTTAAATGTTCCTAAATGTGATTTTTAAATATTTGTATCCATCACGGACATAACCTAGGAGAGATAATGGCCAATTTCAACAATAAGCGGTGGGTAGCAGTGATTGTGGTTCTTGTTGCTTTCATTTCTTTCCTCGTCGTCAAAAAGTTCCACCTGTTCTCTCCAAAGCCAGTCCCGCAAAATGGTGCAAAAGCAGGCAATGGCCCGCCAAAGGAAAGTTTTATTGAAGTCGTTCCGATCACGTTTCACGTAGAGAAATACCAGGAAATCACCCTGACAGAGGGCGACGCTTACGCCCCCAGAGTCTCGCCGGACGGCAGCCGGATCGTCTTCATCACGAAAACCGGCGAAAAGAACAGCATCTCAATCGCCACACTGCCTGGAGGCGCAGTATCACCACTCGCAGTTGATCTCGATGATATTTCAGATCCCGCGTGGAGCCCGGACGGGAAGAAGATCGTTTTTGCCGGAGCAAAAAAAGGTGTCTGGGAGATTTACCTCTACGATCAGGGAGAAAAAAAACTGCAACCGGTGACAAATGACCCGAAACGGAAGAAGTCTTGGCCACGCCTTTCCCCCTACAAATTTGACGATAATTACCGCATTTCCTATGTTTCCGAGGAGCATGGCCGGAAGGATATCTGGTGGGTGCGCGAATCCGGCCAATATGACCAGCCGGTAACCTTCCCCGCCGAACGGGAGAAGGAGTTCAGCAGTTCCCCGTACTGGAGCGAGATCGGCACCAGCGGCGGAGCACCCACCCTCATAACGTCAGGCGGCAACATGCCCGAGTGGTCACCGAGCGGCAATCTCATGCTCTACCGGACGGCAAAAGGATACTCCGTTCTTTCATACAGTTATGAAGACTGGTGGAAAGAACTTAAAGCGGACTTCCCGCCCTCCCCCGGAATCCTCTCCTGGGCTCCCAATCAGGTTTCATACCTTGAATACAATAGCGGGAACGGTAAAGCCGCAATCATCACGCGAGATTCCCTCAAACGCAAACCGGTTATGGGCGGCAAATCCTTGACCTCTCCGCCCGGCTTCTTTCCGGACGGCAAAGGCTTCGTCTGCACCATTCAAAAACAAGGGCGGAGCATCATTGCCATTGAACCGTACGACGACCCGCTGGGTGATGTGGCAAATCTATGGATGTACCCCTACAACCGGACACAATCTGACAAACTGACCAAAAACCAGCTTCTGTTCCTCAAAGCAGACTACGACCAGATCTACAATCTCTACGATTCCGAACGCTACGGCAGTTCAGGTGGTGTGGATATGGGGGCTCACGCCCGGCCGTATCTGGTGACGAGCGATGCGGTACTGGAAACCTTCTATGCCGCTTTTGCAGCGCTCTATGCCCAGGTCGAGCGGGCGGAGCTTGCAGGTGTTCTGGAGGAATTTGCCCGAACAGGCGCGGAAACGGCCCGTGAAAAGGGGGCGTCAAAGGATGTAGAGAATTTTTTCCTTACCGGCCTGGGGTTGCTGAAAAAAGATGCCGTGAAGAGTGCGCCTGCCGTGGTGCGTGATGAGGTGGCGCGGGTTGAAAAGGGAGAAGGAAAAGGAGAGTCGTTTTTCGGCAAGGAGCTTGACTACGGAGACTTCTATATTCGCGGCAAATATGAGCGTGACAAGGATCTACAGGGATATTTCCGGGCTATCAAGTGGTTTCAGTCCTTTACCTTTGACCTCAATCAGGAGCCGCAACGCAGGCAAGCCGCCGACATGCTTGCCGTTGCCGGTGCGGCAAAGGTTCGCCCATCACTGGAGCGGATCTACGCCATCTACCGGGACATGATCGGCGAATCCCGTTATTACAACCCACTAAATCTGAAGGAGATTCCGTCAACCGGGCCGTTGCCGGAGTTCAAGAACGGACTGCCATGGGTAGCGGGCACCGGTTCATTCCGGTTGCTCCCGTCCATCTATACCCTTGATGCTCATGTCTTCGACGAACTGATATGGCACGCGAAAAATCCGGAATCGCCGCAGGGACGTGTACTTCCGATGGGGCTGGATATCATGGCCGCTTTCGGCTCACAGGAGGCGCGCAAGATCCTTCTTGACGAGCTGAAAGAGGGACGATACCCGAATTACGAGAAATCGCTTACCAACGTAACTGACAAGATCAGCAGGTTCTCCCGTAGCGCCTGGGATGGGAACCTCTACCAGAACTGGCTCGACGCCCTCGGCACCCTCGTAAGAGAGCCGGACGCCAAGAGCCCTGCGTTCACCAAAACTGCCGCATGGAAACGAAAACAGTTAAACACCGCGCTGGGAAGCTGGGTAAATCTGCGCTACGAGACGATTGCCGTTGTCGAGCAGGTTGCCTCGGAATGCGGCGAAGGTGGTTACGAAACCATCAACATCGGCAAGCCCCGTGGCTATGTTGAACCGAACCCGGAGTTTTTCCGCCGGCTCGATGATGGCTTCGGCAAACTGGCGGTTCAGTTGGAACGATCGATCAAAAGCCCGGAACTGAAGAAGGGCGCATCGGAAAAGATCGCCACCTACCGGCAGCACTTGAAGGCTCTTGAAACCATTGCCCGCAAAGAACTGGACAATACTCCCCTTACCGACGAGGAGTACGGCGAAATCCTCAATATTGGAGGAACCGTAGAACATTTCATAGTCCTCATGGGAAGCCTGAACGGCAAGGATGACGATCAGGCGATCCGTAATCCGGAACCGATCCGCAAGATTGTCGATATACAGAAAGCCCCAGACGGTGCCACTCGACTCTACGCAGCACTCGGTTTCGTCAATGAGGTCAATGTTGCCGTACCGTTCTACGGCAGACAGGCAATCGTCAAGGGGCCGGTTTACTCCTATCACGAGTTCACGTCCGGCGAAGCGCTGAACAGCGAGAAGTGGCGCAAGGCGGGCAAACAGGAACCTCCCGCCTGGATCAGGAACTATTACGAGGGAAAAAGTACGTCTTCCCTGACAACGCTTCCCGACATGAAGTAGCATGCGGTCACTTGTCCTTGTATTCAGTATTCTGCTGTTCACCATCCCCTCCACCGTTCAGGCGCAGGGGCTCAGGTTCTACGGCGACATTCTCCTTTCCCGGGGAATTGATAAATTTGTTGCTGCACAAGGGAACAAACCGGTTCATGAAGCACTGGCTCCTTTTCTCCGGCGGGATGGCATCAACGTGGTCAACCTGGAAGGGGCAGTGGGCGATGCTGCCGGATGCGCCGCCGGACACACACCATGTTTCGCAACCTGGGAGAAGCTTCTCAGTCTCCTCGACGGTTTCGATATTGTCTCGTTGGAAAACAACCATTCCATGGATCTGGGCACAAAGGGGTTGAAAGCTGCGGCACGCGAGCTGAAAAAGCTGAAGCTCGTTCCCCTTGAAGGCAAACGTTTTTCCACTGTGGCTACCACCGATCACGGCAACATCGCCGTGGTCGCGGTTACTGATGTAGTCAATGCCGCTGCTGACCGCAGTCATCTGGCAATGGCCGATTCAGAGGAAGTACTGCAGGAGATTCGTCGCTTGAAGGCACGCTCGACTGTCGTTGCGGTCTATGTCCACTGGGGTCGGGAACTCCTCCCGGTTGCAACGGAGCGGATGCAGGGGCTCGCACATAAATATGTGGCCGCCGGTGCCGACGTCATTGTCGGAACGCATCCGCATGTGGCGGGATCAGCAGCATGCGTAGAGGGAAAGCCGGTCGTCTGGTCGCTGGGAAACTTCCTCTTTGACCAGAAGTACGAATCGACCAAAAAGGGTGCGGTGCTTGATTGCGCCATTGGAGATGACGGCAAGCTCAGATGTTCACTTATCGGTCACGAAACAGCTCTCAATTCATACTTGCCGGCCCTTTCGGTGGGTGACCCGCATAAGGTGGAAAACAGTGTGCTTGCCGCATGCACACCTGAAGTAACCAGAACCTGGATCGGAAAATTCACCAGAGACAAGCGGGAGAAGAGATTGGTTATAAAGGGAGCGGATGCGGCACATTCCCTCTCATTCCTCGAACTCTATGATCTGACGTCGGGAAAACGGGAAGCGAAAACCCCGCCGATGCCGATCAGAAAGGTACAGCCGGTCGATCTTAACAGTGACGGCATCACGGAGATTATGCTTATTCAGGAGATCTACTCAGCATTTGACCGGGAAACGGCAAAAAGGGTTTACCTCTACAGCATGGATGGCGGCTTCCACGCGCTCTGGCGAGGAAGCGCACTGAGCAGGCCGCTGCTGGATGCGACCTTTACGCGGGAAGGCAAGGGAAAACCATTCCTCGTGGCGCTCCACTCCGCCGATTCATTTCTTGCAAGAACCCCATCCACCAAGGAGCGGACGATTATGTCCTACAGATGGAACGGTTTCGGCTTTTCCGGAATCAAAGAGGTGCGGGGAGAGACGTTCGCCGACAGTGTGGCCTCCGCAAAAGGGAAACTGCGGTTTCTGCACAAGGGAAGCATATTGAATGAAATTACGTTGAAGTTATCCGGAGGTTTCTAGCATGGCTGTCGTACATATCACCTGCCCCAAGTGCGGCCTGAGCAAGGATGTTGCAGCAGAGAAAATCCCTGCCACTGCGGCACAGGCGACCTGCCCGAACTGCAACCACCGGTTCCCTATCTCCGGCGGAACCCTGCTAACATCCGCCGTTCCTAATCCTTCAACAGAACAACGTGAGAAAGCAGCGGCGCCTTCTTCATCACAAATCCCACCCAAAGCTCCCATCAGAGATATGCCTCTTCAGCAGGGTGGTAATCGCGCCAAGTCCTTGTTGCTCTTCTTCCTGCTACTGGTCGTTGTCCTCGTCGGCGTACGGCTCTGGGCTGATGGTAAAAAGCGGGATGTGCCATTCCCAAATTTCATAGCGACGTCTACCCAAAGCGTGGCGGTATCCTGGGGCGAAGAAGTTATCCTGTTGGATCATGCAGGGAAGGTGACCGGCAGACAAAAGCTTCCGAAGGGAACGTTACTGACCCAGCTACTCTACGTCGGTGATGAACTCTGGCACGCCGATCATACCTCCAATTCAGTCCGGCGGCTTCACAACGGTTCCTGGGAAACAGTGATAAGCGGGGGAGACAGATTTCGCGGGGCATTCAAATGTGCAGTTGATCTGAAGAGCGGCGAGATATTCGTCACCGACTCGTCAAACCACATCATCCACCAATTCATGATTGACGGCAGCTATGTCAGGAGTTTCGGCCGGGAAGGAAAAGGGCCGGGTGAACTGAAATTCCCGAATTCGATTCTGTTCGATCAGTCAGGCAATCTTATCGTGGCAAACACCAATTGCTTACGCTTAGACCTATTCTCCCGCCAGGGGGAATTCCTGAAAACCATCGCCAACGTAAAAGGGATCGACTTGTATCGCTTCCCTACACTCATGACCCGCGTTGGTGACCGGTTCGCCTTCCTGCACACCATCGATCTGCGCAAGGCAAAGGTCATGCTCTACGGCGAGGACGGCCAGGCCATTGGCGAGCTGACAACTCCCACACAGATCGAGGAATCGGGCGATATCGCCGCGATATCTGGTGACATCCTGGTATCGGATCAGAAGGAGCGGAAGGTCTACCGTTTCTCCGCCGATACCCGTGATTACCTGGGGCCGTTCAGCACCGACTTGGAAGCGCTCGGTATGGCGGATGCCAAGATGCAGCGACGCTACCAGCTCCTTGCCAATCTGGCCCTCGTAATCATGCTGGTAGCCGCTGTACCTCTGCTGTTTTTCTATCTTCGTTTCAGACGGCAGGAACAGAAGAAAATAGCCTCCACCGACAGCAGCGCCATGATCCCCTCTTCAGCTATCTGGGCGAGCCCTTATAACCGGCAGAAATCGCTTGTAGCTGTACTCATCATGCTCGTATCGCTTGGTATTTTTGCGGCCAGTTTCCTGTTGATCACAAAGCTCCACATTTTGTTGGGTCTGCTTTGTTACCTGGCTCATGCAGCATTGGCATGGTACGGATATTTGTACCTTTCAATTGCCAGTGGATATCTCAATCCTTCACGAGAGGAAACACTGCTACAGCTGGTCAAAATCGCCTTTCTGAAAACAGCCTCCGTGTTGACTCCGGGAGAGCGTGTGGAAGTGTGCACGGCAGCCTGGCTACAGCCGACCAGAAAACAGGCGGCGCTGCTCCTGTTTACCAATCGTCGCGTGCTGGTATGCGATTATACCGTCAACAATGCCGGTATCAGGCAACTTGACTATGGGTCACTGGCAGCCAGGACAATCAAGACACTGAAGCCGTCAGCCTACCTGCCATTCACCTATTTTGGCCTGTCGCTGGCAACCGAATCGGGTACTGCTTCGATACTCAGTTTGTACAACTGCGACGAATCCCTGCTTGGCCGCATTAAGCAGTATCTGGAAACTCGGAGTACAACCGAAGAGTCAGTTGCCGATGCGGTGCTTTGCGACACCTGCTACCAGCCGCTACAGGGAGCGCATTGCACTTGCTGCCCCGAACGGAAACGTAACCGCACACCGGTGTTCCTTTCGCTGCTGTTTCCGGGTTTGGGGCAGTTCTATAACCGTGAATTGTGGAACGGCGCTGTCTATAGTGCGGTATTCAGTGCCGGTATTCTTTCGATGACCATGCCGGTCACTAAGATGTTAGACAGATCTGCGGAAACCGGCAGTACCGGGTACAACTGGCTGCTACAGAGCTGTGGCTGGCTGTTGTTCCTGTACGTTACCAGCGCCATTGACGCCGGTTTAGTGGCCAATAAGGGGCGCAAACTTTTCAGCCAGGCCACCGGCGAAACAATCCGCACATGGTTGACAAAGAAGCTGGCAGCCATGACACCGTGCCGCGCCAGACTGCTACTTGAAACGGTGCCAGGAGCCGGGTACTTCCTGAGCGGCAGGTTCAGCCGGGCTGCGTGGCTCTTGGCGCTGCTTGGCTGGCTGACATGGACTGTTATCTGGTCCATATTGACGCTTGCTGTCGGCCATGACAGCTCTATCGGTGGCATCGATTACTCGTTGTTTGACATGTTGGGCACCCATTTCCAGTTAATTTTTATATTCGGCACACTGACGGCCATCCTGTGGGTATCCATGGTAGTTGATGGTATGCGCCGCTATTACGACTTGCCAACTCTGAGAATTACCACCCAAGGCGTTTTGTCTGTATTACAACCTCCGCTGATTACCATGATTATCGCATTTGGTGTTCAGGTAGCATGGATGGCATTCTTTAATATGTCGCCTGTCCTAAAGCAAACCGTTGTCAGATCAATTCGAGGATTCCATCCCGAAATCATGATGTCTCCTGGCTGGGGAGCCGCCATGGCTGCGCTGTTTGGAATGACAACATGGCGCAGCACTGGCAACAGGCAAGAGTCGTACAAAGCCGCAGCGGTCGGTTTTGCCAGTGGCGTTTTCTGCTGGTTTGGCAGCAGTATTATAACTGGTCGTCTGTCTGGTGGCATGTTTATGCAGCATATGGTGTTCGGGCTTTCTTGCGGGCTGCTCATGTATTGGTACTTTGCCGCTCGCGGGGCATCACCATTGCTTATTCCGACGCTTATGATAGGCAAAGTTGCAGGCATGTTTGTGGCAGTTATGAGTGTGCCGCTGACAATGATGATGATGATGATGGGCGTATTCAATAGAGGTATCACTAGCCATATCTGGGTACTTGCCCTTCCTGCCTATTGTCTGCATTTGTCGGTGCTCATCCTTGAACGGGTTAGGCCAATGAACTCCACTGCTGTGGACAAGCAGTTGCCATGATAGCGGTGTCACATAAGAAAACCTCCTCTCGTTCAAAGCAAGTAAAAGTTGTCGCAATGCTCGCTGTCGGAATAGTACTGGCTCTGCTGACAGCTGGCCTCCTGCTTTCCGAGAAATTGCTTATCCCGGTGCAAGGCGCCACAAGGGCAGATTGGAACTCCAAAAGCTTTTGGTTCAGCCCGTGGGGGAAGTCGGGGGTGCACAAGGGAATCGACATCTTCGCCAAGGAAGGGACATCGGTTATTGCCGCCAGCCCCGGTCTCGTGGTTAATGCCGGGTTTACACCGGGCGGCGGCAATGTTGTGTCAGTTCTTGGCCCGAAGTGGCGGGTTCATTACTACGCGCACCTGAAAACCATAAAAGTGAACAACGGTGAATTCATCAGGCAGGGCGAAACCATAGGGACTGTTGGCACAACCGGTAACGCGGTGGGCAAGGCACCTCATCTTCATTATGCAATCATCACCCAGATCCCCTATTTCTGGCTCTTTGAAACAGGAAAGTACGGATTAGATCGCATGTTTTATTTGAACCCACATGAACATCTGACGCGAAAATAGATGCATGAAAGTTTTTTACCCCAAGGAGGTATGCAATGAGTCCTGTTCGTTCCATGCAGTGGAGGTTTGGTTCTGTCCTGACGGCGTTTACGCTTGCGTCGGTTTGTGTCGGTTCGACGGCAGCTTTTGCCGATGATCTGATCGGCGCAGACAAGGTGCTGGCGCGCATCGGCAAAGCGGTCGGAGCCGAGGAAAAGAAAGCCGGCCCGGCAAAGGGCGAGGCTGAGCTGTTCATGCACGACCTTGAGTTGTTCAGGACCGAGCGTGCAAAACTGCCGGTTGATGCGGCGGTGGAGCGCTGGCTGAAATTGTATGAACGCTTCAGAATGCTGCCTCCTGAAGCAATCAAAGGCACAACCCTCAACCCATTTGCCCCACCCGACGCCAAGACACCGTCACTGACATCTCTGGTTTCCTCCATCCCGCCACCCACAGCCTGGAGTCTTCTTAAATCCCGCCTGACGGAGCTTCCGCCTTCAGGCAATACAACTCAGGATACGACACTACGCGTGCTGCTTGCCTACCTGACCGGGGACAAACCAGCCATTGACAAGGGACTTGGCGAGCTGAAGGCAGCCCAGACTATGTCGGGCACTCAACGTTACGATTTCAACATGATGGAGCTGAGCAGCGAACTGCAACGTCCCGGAATAGGAAAGGGAGGAACTCCAACAGTCGAGAGTTTTGAGATCTATCTGCAAACTCTGCATGGGGAACGGCCAAAGGGAAGGATCAAGCTGTTGATGCCCGACCTGGTCGCCATGGCAGGAGAAAAACGAGCCGAAGAGCTGATTCTCAACGCCATGGCGGTTCCAGGCGTTTCTCTACGGGTACCGTCAGGAGGTAGCACTCTCAATCTGGCCAAACGGCTTGCTGTCAAGCGCGTTGACTTGCTCACCGAGCCGCAGTGGGAGCTGGTAACCGGACTGAACGATACGGAGCTGTACGAAGCAATGAACAACCGTTTTCCCGAGAAGGCGGCCAAAGACAAGTCAGGCCCGGACATTTATCAGGCGGTAGAGCGTGAATACATGCCTCGTGAAACAGACACCGCGAGAAACACCGCCAAGGTTCTCTACCTGCTGGGGATGATCGGAAAAAACAGGCTTGACGATGCCGTGGCACTGGGCAAACGGATGGAGGCCGATGAATTCCATGCATCGGAATTCGAAAAGCGCTGGCATTCATTCGACAAAAACCGCTATGCACAGGGGTTAAACCAGTGGTGCCAAGCGGTGTTGACGGATCGACCGGAGCTGCCGTTGTGGAAGCAGTGCGGTTTGATCGCCACCGACAACAAAAATGCGGCACCTCTGGTTGCTATTCTTGATGCCGCCACCAAGAAACAGAATCTCAGCCTCGAAACACGGCTGACTGTGCAATCGCGCGAGGTGGAGCTGCTGCTGGCCATGGATCGCACAGATGACGCCGTTAAGCTGGTGCAGGCAATCGTCAAGGCAGATGACAGCAAAGAGACACCCCAGTCCCGCCTTGTTGTCGCCAAAGTCAAACTTCGCATGGCTCCACGCCTGCTTACCCTCGGCAGACTCCTTTCACGCAAAGAGCTGATGGACGAGGGAGATGCCGGGGTGATGAATCTGCTGAGCAGCGGAAACGTGCAGCTCAGCATGACCGATACGACCGGTTGGGAGGTGCGACAGGCTCTGGACGAACTGATCAACGGCTATATCGATGACGGCCAACTGGCCAAGGCGGAACAGGTTACCATAGCGCTCATTCAGGCAACGCTGAAGTCACCGGAACTGAGCAGTAATCCGATAGCCAGGGATCTCGCCCTGTCCGGCGGCGCCATAACAGGCCAATTGATCCGTCTGGCCCAGATTTACAACAAGGCAGGACGTTTTAACGACACCATGACCCTGCTGGAAAAGTCACGCTGGTGGGGCGCCACCGATCTGATTGACATCAATGAGAACACCCCCTCCCCGGCTCCGATTGCCGCCATGGCACTGCACAAAAGCGGGCGCGATGCCGAATCAGTAGACATCCTCAAGTGGTCTCTGTACGCCAAACCTGGTGATGACGCCGCCTACCAGATATTGACCGATATACTCGGCTCTTCGCTCATCCCCTGGCTTGAGCGGTTGCAACTGCGGGATCGCTTTGAGGAACGCCCGTTGATCTGGAAGGCGGTGCTGCTGAAGAAGGAAGGCAAGCTGGACGAGGCAGAATCCGTGATACGTCAAGCGCTGAAGATCGATCCCACCGACGGCGAACAGCCTCCCGGCGACCGGGTTCGCGCCTATACCGTACTGGGCGAAATACTCAAAGCAAAGGGAAAGCTGGATGATGCCGCGTTCTTCGAGCGGGTGATTCAGTCAGTGAGGCTGGCCGAAAAAGGGGACAAATTGACCGAGGCCGGTCTTCTGCGCAAAAGTCTGACAACGTATGAGCAGGCCTCGGAGCAGTTTGCCGATGCCTACTGCGTTCAGTGGCGGCTTGCCGAACGGCTCGCCTCCATTGGCGATCTGTCCGGGGCAAAAAAACATTATGAAATCGCCTTCGAACGGATGCCTGAGCAGTTCGGGCAGGTCGCCCATTTCTGCTTCGGCTGCGAGGGCGTTTTTACCCACCAGCAAAGCGTCAGCGTGGCTGAAGAGGTCTTGACAGGCGTAGCCAAATCATCGCCGAACAAACCTCAGGTTCACTACCTGCTCGGCCAGTTGCGTGAAGCGCAGGGACGCAAGGCGGAGGCCTACGCCCATTTCCGCAGGGCTTCCGACCTTGACCCCCAGTATCTTGATGCCTGGAAGGCGGTCTATGAGCTGCGCAACGATGTTTTCCTCAGTCAATCCGAAATGGATGATATTGCCTTGCGCATGGTACAGCTCGATCCGCTGAACCGCCACAGCAGGCTGAACCACGGAGAGGTAACGGATGTCAGGGGGCTCTGGACAATCTACCAGAACATGGTCACGGAACGACGTCCGCCGATGAAACACCTGTTCACCCTGACTGCCAGTAAGCAAGAGATGGAGGAGTTGGTTAAAAAATTCGGCGGCGGTGCTGAGCTGCTAGAAATGAAGCGCGCCATAATGAACAAAGGCGTGGATGTGCCCGAACCCGGTGATGCCGTGATTAAAAACAAATTCGTGCAGAAACTGCTTCGAGCAGCCGGGGAAAATGTCATGATGTTTGAGTGACAAGGTTAGGTAAAATCGTAGGGTAGTTATTTAACGACCATCACATTGAAACAAGACACACCCCAAGGAGGAACACATGAACGACCCTGCAGCTCTGTTTATCTGGATTGGCAACCATTATTCGTACCTTTTCGCCCTGGCCATCCTCGTCGTCCTGATCTGGAACTCGGTGGTAATTGTCAGCGGCAACGAGATCGCCCTGATCGAGCGGCGCTGGTTCGGCAGCAAGATGCCGCAGGGGCGCGTGGTGGCGCTGGGGAACGAGGTCGGCATCCAGGCGCGCACCCTCGGACCTGGCCTGCACTTCCTGATTCCGTTCATCTACAAGGCGACCAAGAGCGTCTTCACCGAGATCCTGGAAAACGAAATTGGTCTTATCGAATCGGTGGACGGCTCGTCCATCCCCTCCGGGCGGATCTTTGCCGCCGTGGTGGCCGGGCACAATTCGTTTCAGGACGGCGAGGCGTTCATCAAAAACGGCGGCCAGAAGGGGCCGCAGATCGATGTGCTACCTCCGGGCAAGTACCGCATCAACCCGTACCTGTTCAAGCTGACCAAGGGAACTGTCACCGAGATCAAGGATTTCGAGATCGGCATCGTCGAGTCGGTTGACGGCGTCGCCATCGCGGAAGGGAAGATCTTTGCCCAGGCGGTTGAGGGGCACTCCTCGTTCCAGAACGGCGAGGCGTTCATCACCAACGGAGGTCAGAAAGGGCCGCAGATCGAGATTATCCCGCCAGGCAGCTACCGTATCAACCCCTACCTGTTCAAGGTCACCAAAGGGGCCGCCACCAAGATCGGTGACGGCGAGATCGGCCTGGTCGAATCGGCCGACGGTGCGGCGATTCCGGCGGGGCGCATCTTCGCCACCGTGGTGCCGGGACACAACGCCTTCCAGTCCGGCCAGGACTTCATCACCAACGGCGGCCAGAAAGGGCCGCAGACCGAGATCCTGCCGCCGGGTGTGTACCGTATCCACCCGAACCTGTTCAAGATCACCAAGGCTGCCGCCGTGATCATCGCCAAGGGTGAAGTCGGCATGGTCACCGCGCAGGATGGCCAGCCGATTCCCATGGGGCGGCTCCTGGCCCAGAGCGTACCGGGACACTCCAATTACGAAAGCGGCGAGGCTTTCCTGAAAAACGGCGGCCAGAAGGGGCCGCAGATCGACGTGCTGCTCCCCGGTACCTACCGTATCAACCTGAACCTGTTCCAGGTGCAGATTGCCCCCGCCGTGGTTATCGAAGCCAACAAAATCGGCCTGGTCACCGCGCTGGACGGCATTCCGCTGCCCGAGCGTGAATACGTGGCCTCTCCGGTCACCGGCCACAACGATTACCAGGACGGCTCCGCCTTCCTCACCAAGAATGGCCAGCGCGGCCCGCAGCTGGATGTGCTCCGTCCCGGCACCTACTACATCAACCCCTTCATGTTCAGCGTGGCGGTAGATGATGTGGCGGTCATCGAGCGCGGCCAGGTCGGGGTTATCGTCTCCAACGTGGGGGAAGACCCGACGGCGGAGATGAAGAAGCGGCTCGGTTCGACCCAGGCCGGGGCCTCGGCGGAAGAAGGGAAGGAAAAGTACGTCGTGCCGAAAGGGTTCCGCGGCATCCAGGAAGAGGTAGCCGGACCGGGACGCTACTACCTCAACCGGCGGGCGTTCATGTGTTACATCATCGACACCACCAACATCACCATCGACTGGGACGATCAGGAAGATACCCGCTTTGACCAGTTGACGGTCATCTCCAAGGACGGTTTCCCGATCCAGGTGGCAGTCAAGGTCGTCATCCGCGTCCGCCCGGATCAGGCCCCCTACATGGTGGCCAAGGTCGGTTCCATCGACAACCTGATCCAGCACGTCATCCACCCGATGATCGATTCCTCCTTCCGCAACCAGGCCTCCACCGCTTCGGCGATGAACTTTCTCCAGAGCCGTTCGGAGGAGCAGACCAAGGCCGAAACCCGCGCCCGCGTCGATCTGGAAAAATACCACGTCGAGTGTGTGTCGGTGCTGATCTGCCAGATCAAGCTGCCCGAGGATCTGATGCAGACCCAGACAAAAAGGATCATCGCCGAGCAGCAGCAGGAGATGTACAAGATGGAGCAGCGCTCGCAGGCCGAGCGCACCGAGATGGAGAAGATGCGGGCCACGGCCGACCAGCAGCCGACGCTGGTTGCCTCGGAGATCGCCGTGAAGGTGGCGACCCAGAAGAAGACCGAGATGATCACCCTGGCCGAAGGTAACGCCGAATCGAAAGCGCTGGAGGGGATCGGCGAAGGGAAGCGGCTGAAAGCCATCGGCGACGGCGAGGCATCCAAGATCGCGGCAATAGGTGAAGCGACCGCCCAGGCCTACAACAAGCAGCAGGAGGCCATCGGCGAAGAGGCGATCAAGCAGATCAAGATCGTGGAGCTGATTGCGGCGGCTATCGAGAACGGCAAGATCAAGATTGTGCCGGATGTTCTTGTTACAGGCGGCGGGACGGCCGGCGATGGGTTGATGGGGCAG
>MGZJ01000019.1:30739-32938 GCA_001802645.1 Geobacteraceae bacterium GWC2_53_11
CAACGAGAAGCGAAAAACTTTAAAGCCGTAGACAGGAAAACTCATTAATAGCCTGTTATCAGCACGTTACAGCCATATACGTTTCTTGTTATTTGATTTTGGTATTTCGTTGCGTCGTCGCGTCGTTGCGTGACAAATTCCTTTGATTTTGGTTCATGTTTTTAGAATTTCGTCGTGTGAGTAAAATTCTCAAGACTGGAGCAACTATGACTGAAAATGAAATTGCGGCAAAAGTAATGGACGCTTCCTTTCTTATCCACCGCGAGTTAGGGCCGGGGCTTTTGGAAAGTGTCTATGAAGTCGTACTAGCCAAGCTACTAAGCGACATGGGTTTGATAGTTGAACGGCAGGTTGCTGTTCCGATTCATTTTCAGGGGACTGCTTTTGATGAAGGTTTTCGGGCAGATTTGATAGTGGAAAAGAAGGTCATCATTGAATTGAAGTCAGTTGAGCGATTGCTGCCGGTGCATTCAAAACAGTTGCTTACCTATTTGCGTTTGACCGGCTGTCGTCTTGGGCTTTTGATCAATTTCGGGGAAAACCTTATGAAGGATGGTTTCAAACGAGTTGCTAATGGTTTAGATGTGTTTTAGATTTTCGTTGCGTCGTTGCGTGAGACAGCCTTTTGATTGCCATGCCGAAACAGATTCCGCCTGCCGAGCAAATCAACGAGGTTGAGAAGCGTATAAAGAGTACTTCACCTGTGTTGGAGCTGAAGGATAAGGATGCCAAGCGGTTGGTGGGGCGTGATTCGTGTCCGGAAACATAAATACTGATAAGTCAAGACTTGCCCACAAGATATTTTCCTAAAAGTGCAACAGAGGAACCCAAAAATGAATCAAAATGCGATTGATAAAATGAAGAGAAAACTAAAAGGGTCGTTCGTCAACACTAACGTCGTCGACAATTGGCCTCAGTACGATTCATTTGAAACACATGTGACCTCACTCGGCGATGAAGTATTAAAATGTAAAAGCAAATGGATTGATATCATTGATGTCTTCAATATCTATTATGAGGTTGTGGTCGAAGCACTAACCGCTAACGGAATGGAAACTCCACCTAAGGATGGCTGTTTATGGGATATTATTGGTGAAGAGAAAGGTACGGAACTGATAAACAGGTTCATAGACTATATTGTAACTATTCCAAGAACGTACGATTTATTTATCCCTCTTCCAAATTTATCTGGTGACCTGAATAACCTTAGATTAAGCGAAAATTTTTCTCTGATTGTTTTTAATGATACGGAGGGAATTCCAGGAGGATTTAACAATTCCATGCGCTCCCTGTTATCTGGCCTTAGTCAGCCTACTAACTCGCTTGAGCCAAACAAAGTTTATCTAAGTCAACGTGTTTCAGGTTTCTGTGGAAACAGGATAGAAAACTTTACCATTAAAGAAGCCATTAATAATTTCAAAATAATCATACAGTTAGGTATGTTTAAAAATATTTTTGTCACGGACAAACCAAAAAGGATAATAGGTGGATATAGTCATTTCCAGATACCAAAGATATATCTGGTTAACGTAGACAAAACAGATTCAAGTGAAAAGGCTAAGGGAGTAGAGCTTCCAGTAAGCTTTAGCGAATATATATGCAGCATTAATTATTCGCACAACAATCAGGAACCGAGTTTGCTTCGATTCCGAACAGGTGAAGATATTGCTCAACATGTAAATGAACATCTTGGCAACGCAATTAATCTTATTGAATGTGATGCTGAAGAATCGAAGAGAGTTAAGGCTTCCATTTTATGGTACTTCGAATCATGCATAGCTAGCAGTCCAACTCTAGCTTTTCTTCAGGTTTGTATAGGGTTAGAAGCTCTTTTAGGTGATGACGTATACAATGGAGCTTTGGTAGAGACACTGGCAGATAGGTGTGCATATCTGATCAGTGGCGACATAAAAGGTAGGAAAAAAATCAAGGACGACTTTAAAAAAATATATGGTGTAAGGTCGAAGCTAGTTCATGGAAACGCAACTGAATTGGACAGCAATCAGAAGCATTACTTGCACCAAGGCAGATCGATATTGAAATTCGCTATATCAAAGGAAATAAAGCACCTAAACTTAGACAAAAACACATCATATAAAAAATAGAATGGTCTACATTCTTACATAAAGTGTTGAATATTACCCGCCACCAGACATCTTCACCATCTACCTCACACAAGCCCCCACTCATGCCCTCACA
>MGZJ01000019.1:32972-41118 GCA_001802645.1 Geobacteraceae bacterium GWC2_53_11
CGGCCGGGGATGTCCCACAGCCATCGTATAAAATACCACGACACGTTGCTGCAATTGTTTTCTTTGCTGCATTGTGAGAAAATTGATGTGTAAAAACAGGGAAAGAGGAGGTGCATTATGGCAACCTTTACTGATGAGAAAGAAGTCAAAATGATCGAGGAGTTGGCCTTTGATGCCGAACTATCGATTGAGAAAGACGACGAGAGGAAGGATCTTAAAGAAAGACGCGCCATCATAAAACAGACCTTTTATAGTGGCCCGCATAAAATGAAACACATGATCCCAAGAGGGAAGCACGCCTAGTTGGACAAGAGGATAAATGCAGCATGATAAAGCCGCTCAGTAATGGGCGGCTTTTGTCGTAGAAGAAATGAAAAAGGGTCGTATCTTAACTCCTGACAATGTCTATAGCTGAGACACAACCTAAAATATCCGGTTCAACGCACTCAACTCCTTTGAAAATCTCAGCACGTTTTCGAGATAGGATGATGCTATAATGAGTCATCTCACGAGAAAGGAGAAATGGTCATGACTACCAGCACCGTCAGACTTCACCGTGTTATTCGCGCACCGGCCGAGCGGGTCTACCGGGCGTTTCTCGATCCCGATGCGTTGGCCAAATGGATGCCGCCGAACGGCTTCACCGGCAAGGTTCACCATAGCGACGCCACCGTCGGCGGCACCTATAAGATGTCGTTCACTAACTTCTCAAATGGTCAAACAATCGCTTTTGGAGGAAAATATCTCGAACTGGTTCCGAATGAGCGCATTCGCAACACCGACGCGTTCGACGATCCCAATCTGCCGGGCGAAATGGTGACAACCGTCTCCCTGCGGCAGGTGTCGTGCGGAACCGAACTGAACATCGTGCAGGAAGGAATCCCTGAAGCCATTCCTGTAGAGGGGTGCTATCTTGGCTGGCAGGAATCGCTCACCCTGCTGGCACAGCTGGTCGAGGCCGAGATACCGGAGTGATGAAAACCATGGAAAAAATACGCACATGCGTCAACGATATGATGCAGACGAACTACGTCTATGAACTGACGGAACCGCCGGGTAAAAACTTCCATCCCGACTTCAGGCCTGAATTGACACCTAAGGAGATGCTTGAACTGGGTGTTTTCGGCGGTAAGTATATGACCGATTGCACCGGCGAGTTTCCGCACGAGTGGTTCACCAATGCCAGGCTCTGTCACGAGCGCCATGTACCCGAGTTGAACTTTTTCGGCGTCAACGCTTCGAAACCTCTGACCTACTGGCGGGAAAAGGGCTGGATTCATACAGATGACCCGCGCGGATGGTTCCAGTGGTACTGCCGGTACTACATGGGGAGAAGGTGCTCCGATGACGAGCGGCAGATCAAGAGATGGAAGGCAATGACACGGCATATAGCCCAGTTGCGCAAGAACTGCCCGGAGGGGCACCTGTTCTGCCGAAGGAAGCAGCGTCAAGCACTTCTGCACTGGGCCTACGACAGCAGAAAAATGTAAATTCCCCTTCAAGCATAGCCCGCCGGAGGCCATGGACATTGAGCTTCATCCTTGCCCTTGACCAGGGCACCGCCAGTTTCCGCGTCCTGAACGGTAGAAAAGAGTGCCGGGCATTGAGGTTATAGGTGCAACTGCACAAATTCCTGCTATAGTACTCCATCGAATATTTACGCATGTAATCTCCCCGAGAGGTGTCTGAATGAGCATCGCAAAAAAACTTATGATTGCCGTTGGAATGTCGTCCGTTATTGCCCTGATTTGTATCCTGAGTCCGCAATTGACTTCCCGGGGATTGTATGACGTGCGTTCTCAACTATCATCGTACGAGAATCTACAGAACGAAATTTATCTTACCCAGGACCTTCAGCTGCAAGTGGCCAATGTCTGGCAGTTTATCACCGATGCCAGTCTGACCAGAGAAAGGGAGGTCATCGAAAAAGAAGCAAAACCAGCCTATGAAAAATCGCTGCAGATTGTCGCAAAGCTGCTTGAAAGCAATAAGGACGACAAGGATCACACTGCCAGATTACACACGATCCACCAGGCGCTTCCGGCCATGTGGCAGACCGGAACCATGATGTACGAAGCCTATGGCAACAGTGCTGAGGAAGGCAACAAAGCCATGGATGAGTATGACAAGGCCTGTGACCGGGTAATCAATACGGCGGCGGAAATTTCCTCCAAGAGCAAACTGGATGGACGTACCCAGATGAACCAGGTCTCGAATAAGCTTTCAGGGCTTTCGAGTCAGGTTAAAACCAGTGGCTGGATTGTGGCTGTCATCAGCATCGTGGTGATCATCATGATGTTTTTCCTGCGGCTTTCAATTGTAAAACCGCTTACCCGGATTGTTGAAGAAGTCAGCTTTCTTGCAAAAGGCAATCTCAGCAGGAGATTCCACTCCACGGGCAACGACGAGATAAGCCAGGTCAGCAATATGCTCAACCATCTGGTAGAAGAGCTGCACAGCGACATCAGCAAGATTGCCGACACGTCTTCCCAGGTGGCTTCGGCAGCCAGCCAGCTGCACACATCATCCGAACAGATTGCCACCGGCGCTGAAGAGGTCGCGGCCCAAGCCGTCACCGTGGCAACTGCCGACGAAGAGATGACTGCCACGTCTTCCGACATCGCCCAGAACTGCATGATGGCAGCCGAAGAAGTCCAGCGCGCCTCGCAAGCTGCCAATGCCGGTGTCGCCGTGGTGGAAAGGACCGTGACCATCATGGGACAGATTGCGGAGAGGGTGCAGGAGTCTGCAAAAACCATCGAAAACCTTGGCGTACGAAGCGATCAGATCGGAGCCATCATCGGCACTATCGAAGACATTGCCGACCAGACCAACCTGCTGGCGCTCAATGCCGCCATAGAAGCGGCACGTGCCGGTGAGCAGGGGCGGGGATTTGCCGTCGTTGCCGATGAAGTCCGCGCCCTGGCCGAACGCACTACCCGTGCAACCCGGGAGATCAGCGAGATGATCAAGGGGATTCAAAAGGAAACCGGCGGAGCCGTTGCATTGATGCAGCAGGGGGTCAGCCAGGTAGAATCGGGAACAGACGAAGCTGCCCGGTCAGGAGAAGCCTTGCGGAACATCCTGGAACAGATCAATGCCATAACCATGCAGGTAAATCAGATTGCCACTGCAGCCGAAGAGCAGACAGCCACCTCCAATGACATTTCATCCAATATGCATCAGATATCCGAAGTGATTCAGCAGACCGCCAATGGCGCACAGGAAGCAGCCGCGGCAGCTTCACTTCTGGATGCCCATGCGGAAGAGCTGCAAGCTCTGGTGACACGGTTTCAGCTGTAATCTTTGAAGCAATACACGAGGGTGTACATGAAACGGTTTCAGATGTTGCTCTGCCTGCTGTTGCTGAATATCATACTCTTCTCACCCCTCCCCGCGGTTTCCGCGCCGCCGCAAACCATCCGCATCGCTGCCTTCAACTTCTACCCTGCCATTTTCCAGGCCAAGGACGGCACCGTCCAAGGCTTCTACGTGGATTTTCTGAAAGAAATCGCGCAACGGGAAGGGTGGAATATCGAGTACGTCTACGGCAACTGGTCGGACGGACTGGCACGCATTAAAACCGGCGAAGTCGATGTGCTCACCAACGTGGCCTTCACCAGGGATCGCGCCGAATTCATGGATTACGGCAAGACGCAGTTGCTTACCGTCTGGGCCGAGCTCTACGTTCCCGCCGATTCAAGTATCGACAACATCCGGCAGGTAAAGGGAAAAAAAATTGCGCTGATGAAGGGTGATTTTAACGCCGCCAACTTCCGCAATCTGGTGGAAAAGTTTGAGATACCCTGCCAGCTGATCGAATACGGAAATTTTGAAGAGGTTTTTCAAGCGGTATCCTCCCGACAGGTGGACGGCGGTATTGTCAACAACACCTTTGGTGCCGCAAAGCAGCATGAGTACGACATCAAATCGTCCGGCGTCATCTTCAACCCCTTTGACATCTATTTTACGGTCGCCAAGGGAAAAAACCGCCAGACCCTTGAAACACTTGACACCTACCTTACCGAATGGCGCAACGCCGAGTCGTCCCCCTATCATCAGGCACGTCAGCGCTGGGCGCACGGCACGGCCTCGACCATTCCCGTTATCCCTTCATGGCTGAAGAACGCCTTCATCCTGTTCCTTGGTGCTTCGGGGGTGGGAACTGCGTTCATAATCATGCTTCGCATCCAGGTGAAACGCAAAACCGCCCAACTCAAATCGGAATGTGCCGAACGGCAGATGGCACAAGAAGCACTGGAGGAACAGACGGCACAACTTGAGGAGGAGGTTGACGACCGCATCAGGGCGGAAGCCGAACAGCTTGCATCTGAAAAGCGTTTCCGGGAACTGCTTGAGAATGTGCGGATGCTTGCGGTAACGCTCGACACACACGGCTCCATAACTTTCTGTAACAATTTCCTGTCACAGCTATCCGGATGGGAAAAAGATGATATCGTCGGCAAAAACTGGTTTGATACGTTTATTCCGGAGGGCGTTAATACAGAGATAAAAACTGTTTTTGATAACGTCATGATCGGCGACGCCCACGCTTCGCACTTTGAGAACCAGATTGTCACCCGTGACGGAAAAATCCGCACTATCGTCTGGGACAACACGATGCTGCACAATCCCGACAATTCCATCTCCGGAGTCGCCAGTATCGGCATCGACGTAACCGACCACCGGCATCTGGAAGATCAGCTGCGCCACGCGCAAAAGATGGAGGCAGTCGGGCAACTCGCCGGCGGCGTTGCCCATGATTTCAACAACATCCTTACTGTTATCATGGGATATGCCAATCTCCTCTCCCTGGGAAAGAATCTGGATACGCGGCAAAGTGACGCGATCGAGCAGATCACCAGTTCATCGGAGAAGGCAGCCCAGCTGACCAGGGGGCTGCTGGCCTTCAGCCGCAAGCAGCTTCTGGAGTTCAAAATCAGCGACCTTAACCAGATCATGCAGCACGTGCAGAAATTTCTGGTACGGATCATCGGCGAGGATATCCAGCTGAAGCTGATTATCAACGATCTGAAGCTGCCGGTCAGCGTTGACAACGGACAGATCGAGCAGGTGCTGATCAACCTGGCGACCAATGCCCGAGATGCCATGCAGAAAGGCGGCGTATTGACGATTGAAACCGGGATTCGGGAGATTGATGCGGCAGCTGAGCATGTGCATGGCTTTGATTCTGTCGTGCCGGGCCGTTATGCCTGCATCACGGTGTCCGACACCGGCGGCGGCATGGATACGGAAACCTGTGCCAGAATCTTCGAGCCGTTTTTTACGACCAAGGAAGTCGGCAAGGGAACCGGCCTCGGCATGGCTATTGTCTACGGCATAGTCCGCCAGCACAACGGCTTTATCAATGTTTACAGCGAGCCTGGCATGGGGACCATCTTCAGGGTGTATCTCCCCCTTGTTGCCGAAGAACAGGCGAATTGCGATGAGAAAGAGGTCCCGCAGCCACCGCAGGGAGGAAGCGAGACCATACTGCTGGCAGAGGATGATGACGCCGTCCGCAAGCTTGAATCCACCGTCTTGACACAATTCGGCTATGACGTTATTGAGGCGGAGGATGGACAGGACGCCGTTGACCTGTTTGCCGCCAACCGCGACCGGATCTCCCTGATCCTGATGGATATGATCATGCCGAAAAAAAGCGGCAAAGAGGCGTATGCCGAAATCTGCCAGCTGAAACCGCGGGTAAGGATACTCTATTGCAGCGGTTATACGGCTGAGTTCATGCAGAACCGGGGGGTCTCGGAAGAAGGAATCGACCTGATCACGAAGCCGGTTCAGCCGATGGAACTGTTGAGGAGAGTCAGGGAGAAGCTCGACGCATGAAAACGGCACGAGTGATTTCACTGATACTGCTGGCATACCTGACTTTTGGCTGTGCGACACCGGGGAATTCGAACCAGACCGGCAAGGCTGCCATAACCTGGTATACAGGTGGCGAAGCCAAACTGAGCCTTGATCCCATACCGGTGGACCTGTCGTCAAGCCTCGTCCTTGCCGGTGCCACCACGCAGAAAACCCTGGTTGTGAAGGTCGCCAAAAAAGGGGGCACAGCGCGCAGCAACCCTGTACCCCTCGCTGCCGACGGCTCGTTCAACGTCCGCTACCTGATCAAAGACGGCATCGGCACCTACACGGTCACCCTGTTCGGCAGCAGCCAAAAGAACGCTTTGAACTACCAGGGACTGGGCTTTTTCACCCTTACGGTCACAAAGGCTCTTCCCGCCAACCTGCTTCACCTTGAGCTGAATGGCGAGGTGCTTGCATTTGTCAACGGCGTGATGGGAACCCAGGTGGGAAGCGGCGAGTGCTGGGATCTTGCCCAACAGGCACTCGACACGAGCCTGGCGGACTGGACCCGTCCCACATCCTTCGGCCTCCCCCTTAACCCCGAAAAAGACGAGATAAAGGCGGGGGATATCATCCAGTTCCGCAGCGTCAAAACCACCGAACATCTGCCGGGCGGAGGCACGAGGTGGGAAACCCTGGGCGCCCCCGACCACACGGCAATAGTCTACAAGGTTCTCGGCAAAAAACGGTACACGCTGGCGCACCAGAATATCGGGGGAAAGCGGATCGTGCTGACGAGCGACATCAATCTTGCCAAGGTAACCGGCGGTAAATACTGGATCTACCGCCCGGTGGCGCTGATGATCAGGAAATAACGGGAGGGATTATGGTTCAGCTCGCGACACGGCGGAAAACCAGCCAGCCGCCTGCCATCAGAAGAACGACGCCGATCACGCGGCTTGAATCGAGCGGGATGTGGCGACCGCCGAGCAGCCCGAAGTGATCCATCAGTAGGCCGGTGGCAAGCTGCCCCGCAATGATGGCCGCCATCGCAGCGGCGGTGCCGATCCGCGGCACAACGAAAATCGTCATCGTCACGAATAACGCTCCCAGCAGTCCGCCACTCAACTCCCACCACGAGGCCCCGGCAATCCCCCGCATGTTTCCGCGACCGGCCAGCAGCACCGCCATGAAGAGCGCCAAGGTACCCACGGCAAACGAGATGCATGAACTTTCCAGCACTCCGATGAGACGGGCAAGACGGGCGTTGATGGTGGGCTGGACAGCCACGGCAATACCTCCGCAGAGCATCAGCAGATAAAGCATATAATTGTTCATCGTATATCTCCCTTGTCCGGTCTCGATTCAAAGCCAATATACCTGCCGCAGCCCGAAATGTCACGCCACTGCTCAGTCTTATTAACAGTTGCAATACCGGTAAACAGCAGATAGGTGTATCAATAAGCGGCCTGCCGCCGTATAGTTACAAGAGAAAGTTATGGACAAACGATTACTATAAACCAGCTTGGCAAGGAACAGATATGTCTAAGAAAAACGTAACCGGAAAAACCGGAAAAACAGTCGTAACGAACGCACGAGTTGGTGAAGAAGAGTTCCGCACCCTTCCGTTTGCCGACAAGCGCAGCTATCTAGACAGGGTACTCCCCGCGGAGAAACTGGCCCTGATCCTGGGCGACCCGGAGAGCACAAAACTGGCCAGGGCCCTGCAACCCCATGAGTTGTACTGGCTTTTTAAGGAGAACGGCGGGCCTGACGCCATGGAACTGCTGGCGCTGGCAAGCCCGGAGCAGTGCGTTTTCATCCTTGATATGGAACTCTGGAAAGGGTGGTCGTTTCAGGAAAACAAGGCGGCCGAATATCTGGGATATATTATGCTCGGGAGTGAAGATCATTTTCTGGAATTGCTGCCGCACCTTGATTTCAACCTCCTCTCCCTGTTTCTGGGCCGGGAACTTGTGGTTGCGGGGGGCATCGGCGATATCGATACGGATGAAGTGCGCCAGACCGATTGGGATCACACCTTTGACGATGTATTCCTGATTAAATTCAAGAACCCCAAACACACCCCGATAATCGGCATGTTCCTGGAAATGCTTTGCCGCCTGGACAATCCGCTGTACACGTCGCTTATGGAAAGCGTCAGCGGCGAAATCGACATTGAATCGGAAGAGGAGTGCTATCACACAAAATCGGGCCGCCTGGCCGACCTGGGCTTTCCTCCCCATGATGAGGCGATTGAGATCTACTCCCGTATCAACCCGGCCACGTTTACCCCCGGTCGCAGCAAAGAGCTCCTGCAGGCGGTTGAAGCGAC
>MGZJ01000019.1:41148-41425 GCA_001802645.1 Geobacteraceae bacterium GWC2_53_11
TGTTCCGCATGGAGCTGAATTATCTGATCAATACCGCGCTGGTGGCCGACGAAGCTCATCTCGCCGACATGGAACAGATGAAGTCCGTGGTGGAGCGGGTGTACGGTTATCTGAACATTGCCCTGGAGTACCTGAGCAAAGGGGATGAAACAAAGGGAGTCGAAATCGTTACCGGCGAGCACCTGAAACGGTTGTTCCAACTGGGGTTCAGCCTGGTAATCGGCCTGAAGCTCAGGGCGGATAAACTGAGTGATGATGATTATGCCACCGGCAAAGT
>MGZJ01000020.1:0-22814 GCA_001802645.1 Geobacteraceae bacterium GWC2_53_11
AACGACGCCCATGGTGATACCGATGATGACGGCAAACATGGAAAGAGTGATGGCTTTGTTAGCTTTCAGCTCTCTTTTTTTAGCCGGAGCAGGTGCGGCGGCAGGTGCGGGAGCAACAGCGCCGGAAGCGGCAACTACGGGTGCCCCAGGGGTAGCAGGGGCGGAAGCAGCGGCAGGCGCGCCGGGAGCAACCGGAGCCTTCTTGGGCTCTTCAGCAAAGGCGGCTGCGGCAACGGAAAGGACCAAGCTTGTGGCGATGATGATGTTCTTAAATGTCATGTCGTATCCTCCTTTACTGAAGTTCATTGACCAGTTCTCTGGTCAGACGGTCGAAGTCGTTGTTAGCAATTTTTGCATAGTAGAGAGCCAGTGCCCATGAAACAAAGAACTGGGACAACGCAAATACGTAACCAAAATTGATAACCCCGATTACCTTGATTTTGAAGAGACCGGGCGCATACGCTGCCCCGATGGGGAGCAGGAAGTAATACAGAGTGGAGAAAATCCACCAGCCAAACAAAAACGCTGTCTTTTTGTGGTGCAGTTCAACGAAACGTGGATCTTTGGCAATTTTTGCCCAATCATACTGTTTTTCTGCCATTAGTTACTCCTTTCTTGTTTTGTGCAAAAGTGTACTGCTGCGTCTGCCGAAGGCGTCTCCTCTCGTTTTAGTGAATAAACATGGTTGCTGTAACAGCGTCTGATCAATCTATTTGATGTTAACAACTCTAAACGAAGCATATGAGAACAATATAGAAGTAAAAAAAAATTTCAATAAACTGTATACGCGAACTAATAAAATAGATATTTGACTAAAACAAAATGGGGTTAAAATGACAGGCAAATATTTAAAAATGTATTTATATAAGTATGTTGCAAAACTATTTTAAGCTCGTATCAAGAAAAAAACCTGCTGTCTTTGGTAGTGATAACATTATTGCATTGGCAAAAGCAATACAAAATCGACTAAAATTTAAACTATGTTCTATTATTATGTGGGAATTAGGCTGCTGATAATATGAGTGGGTAGATGGTGCGCTTGAATTAGTATCAGAAATAGCAGTCTGCCGTATTATCGATTAGATCGATTCGTTTGCTCAGGTGCTCGTACGGTGGCAGGATCAGGCGGTTTTTGTATTCAATCCGGAGGACTCCATGCTAAATAAATATCATCAACAACAAAATAAAAGTTGACACAGATGAAATAATGCGGTAAATAATTCTTCTTTTTGAGCCGCTAGCTCAGTCGGTAGAGCACCTGACTTTTAATCAGGTGGTCGTTGGTTCGACCCCAACGCGGCTCACCAAACATTCAAGGCACTTATCCCTAACCGGGTAAGTGCCTTTTTTGTATTTTACTCACGATACTTGTAATCGTTTCTGGTTGAATAATCCGCGAATCAGGCTACACTTGCCAAACCATTTCATTCTCACGAGGAAATACGATGAATCAGAATAAACGGTTTGCAATTGTATGCGCTGTAGTCTTGATGACCGTTGTCGGTGCGCTTCCTATTGTAGTTGTGGCGGAAACGATTGTCACGGTCGGCGGAACCGGGAGTGCTCTGGGAACTATGAAGCAGCTTGCCGGGTTGTACGAGAAAACCCACCCGGGAGTCCGCATCCGGATTCTGCCGAGTCTTGGCAGTACGGCGGGAATCAAGGCGGTCCTTGACGGGGGGATCAATCTGGGAGTGGCCAGCCGACCTTTGAAGCAGAATGAACAGCAGCAGGGGGCCGTGGCGGTCGAATATGCCCGCTCTCCTTTCGTTTTCATCACCAACGCCACAAGTAGCAAAAAGGACATCACGGTCCCGGAACTGGAAAGGATTTATACGGATCCGGCTCCACACTGGCCCGATGGCAGCCGGATCCGTCTGATACTGCGTCCGGAAAAAGATATCGACACAAGCATGGTGCGAAGTCTTTCTCCGGCCATGGAACAGGCCATGAAGGCAGTCCACGCCCGTCCCGGCATGATCCAGGCAATTTCAGACCAGGAGTCAACCGATGCAGTAGTGAAAACGCCCGGCGCCCTTGGGTGCGCCACCCTGAGCGAGATTATCAGCGAGAAGCGTCCGGTAAACATTCTTACCTTCAACGGTGTCAAGCCGGATGTGAAAAACATTGCCAACGGCATCTATCCCCTGTTCAAGTCGATGTATGTGGTGATAGCGCCGAAGACCCCGCCTGTGGCACGGGACTTTGCGGCATTTGTCAACTCCCGCTTGGCGGGACGTATCCTGTCGGCGACCGGTAACTTGCCGGTTACGACGAAACAGGGAAAGTAAGCGGATGTATGACAAACAACACATAATCAGCATTACTACCTGGATAGCGGCTCTCGTCGCCGTGGCCGTGGCACTGCTCCTGCCGCTCGGCTATTTTACCGTTTCCTATCAATATCTCAGCGGGAGTCTGGCAGCAGAAGCGGAATTGACCAGCCACAGCATCTCCGGCTTGATTAACGCCCACCCGGAGGTCTGGCAGTACGAACAGGTGCGTCTGGAAGAGTTGCTGGAACAGCGGATGCGAAACAGCCACGGTGAGACGCGCCGTATACTTGATCTTCAAAACAAACTGGTTGCCGAGAACGGCGCCAAGCTGAAGCCGCCTCTGGTCACGCGCCGTTTCGAGCTGATGGATGCCGGAGTGCCTGTCGGAACACTTGAAATGAGTACTTCTCTGTTTTCGCTGCTGTCCCGTACTGCCCTCGTTGCGCTGCTCGGGGTTTCCTGCGGGGTTGCGATCTTCGTTACCCTGCGCGTCCTGCCTCTGCGTGCCGTGGATGCGGCTGAGAAATCATTACGGGAAAGCAAGGCAGAGCTGACCGAAAAGGTTACACAACTGGAAGTCGCCCTTGTCAAGGTGAAGCAGCTCGAAGGCATTATCCCGATCTGTATGTACTGCAAAAAAATCCGGAACGATCACGAAAGCTGGGAGCAGATGGAAGCGTACATAACGGAACATTCCGAAGCGCACTTCAGCCATGGCATTTGTCCTGAATGTTTTAAAAAGGCAACCGCGGAAGTTATGGAAGGGCATACATAAATACCGCGGTCGTACCCTGGTCGCCAGGGTCGCCATGATTCAAACCGTTCCATCGCTCCCCGCAGGTTTTACCGCCACTCAGACCTGCACGAAACATTCATTATCCAGATTGCCCACCCTGTTTAACTTCCTCCTGAACGTCCCGTCGTACCTGCCTTGCATTACCTCCGAACTACGCTAAACTAAGATTCTGCCTGTCGGCCAGACGCCGAAACTAACAGCACCATCTCTTCAACTGAGGAGCTTATTGTGCCGGAATGTAATAAATTTGAACAACTCCTGTATGTTGTCACGCTCACGTCCATAACTCTGGCGCTCTATCTTGCCAGCCTCTACAACTATCTCCTCTTTCACTCCCTGATAGAAACAACAACCATTGCCATCGGATTTGCTCTCTTCATGCTTACCTGGAACGCGCGCAAATTTCTGGGGAATGATTGCCTCAAAATCATCGGCATCGGCTATGCCTTCATCGCTTTCATCGATCTGCTCCATACCCTTGCATACAAGGGAATGAACGTATTTCCGGGGTTCAACGCCAATCTGCCGACACAGCTCTGGATAGCCGCCCGCTACCTGCAAGCCGTTACGCTCTGCGTCGCACCGATCTTCGTCGAGCGGAACATGGACAAACGCATCATCTTCGGAGTCTCCGCCACGTCGGTCGCGCTCCTTGTGATGCTGGTATTCTCCGGCAATTTCCCCGACTGCTACATTGAAGGAAAGGGACTCACCGATTTCAAGATTGCCAGCGAATACGTGATATCCGCTCTTCTTCTTACGTCGCTGTACCTCTTTTACCGGATTCGGCACCATTTCATCGCCAGGGTATTCATCCTTACCGCAACTTCAATAGCCTTTACCGTGCTTTCCGAACTTTCATTCACCGCGTACGCAAGCGTGTACGGTTTTGCCAATCTGGCGGGGCACTTTTCCAAGCTGGCGGCTTTCTATCTCATTTACCGGGCGATACTCGTAACAGGCATCAAGGAACCGTTTGATCTTATTTTCAGAGAGCTCACGCAGACGGAAGAAGCGCTCAGAAAAAGCCACGACTCGCTTGAGGAACGGGTGAGGGAGCGGACTGCCGAACTGCGTGTCAGCGAGGAACGGTACCGTTCGCTTATCCGCAAGGTTCAGGCCGCTATCGTGCTCCATGACGGACAAGGGCAGATTCTGACCAGCAATCCCTTGGCTCAGGAGCTGCTTGGACTCTCTGCGGATCAGCTTCTCGACAAGGAGCTGGTTGATCCGGAGTGGCATTTTCTACGGGAAAACGGCTCCATTCTGCCGGTTGCCGAATACCCCGTAAGCCAGGTTTTGGCCACGCGAATGCCTTTCAGAAACTTTGTTGCCGGAGTCAGCTGCCCGGGGCGAAATAATGTCACATGGGTGCTGGTCAATTCCGAGCCGGAATACGATGAAACAGGTGAAATCATACAGGTTGTTGTTTCCTTCGTGGACATTACCGAACTCAAACGGGTGGAGGAAACGCTTCACATTCAGGCTGTCGAGCTTGAAGAGGAGGTGGCCGAGCGCCAGATGGCCCAGGAAAGCCTTCAAGAGCAGGCAGTGCTGTTGGAAAATGAGATCGAGGAGCGACGTAATACGCAGGACGAACTGGAACAACTGAACGAGAACCTGGAACAGAGAGTACAGGAACGGACCGCGGAGCTGGGTGCAAAGAATGATGAGCTGCAAAAAATGAACCGCCTGTTTGTCGGCCGTGAACTTAGAATGGTGGAGCTGAAGGAGAAAATACGGGAGCTGGAGCAGCAAAAGAACCGGCAAACGCAAACAGCTGCTCCGGCCGGGCCGGCGGAGAGCGAGGGTGATTCGTGAATGTTCTGATCGTTGATGACAACTCCAATGACCGCAGAATCCTGCGCTATACGCTGGAACACCACGGTTGCGAAGTGACCGAGGCGAAGGATGGCCAGGAAGGGCTTGAACGGGCAAAAGAACTCAAGCCGGAGCTGATTATCTCCGATGCCCTTATGCCGAGAATGGATGGTTTCGAATTTCTGCGCAAGGTCAAGAGGGATCCTGATCTTCGCTTCGTTCCCTTTATCTTTCATTCTGCAGTATATACCGGCGTGAAAGACAGGGGTTTGGCCCTCTCCCTCGGCGCAGAGGCGTTTATCAGCAAACCGCTGGAACCCGAGGAGTTCTGGCAGGAGTTGGCCGCTGCTCTGTTCCGTTGCGAGGAGGGGAGGAAAAGTCGGCCCGTGGCAAACCTGGTGGAAGAAGAAAAGGAATACTTGAGAAAATACAGCAGCGTCGTGGCGGCAAAGGTTGGCGAGAAGGTCCGGGAGCTTGAGCAGAACATTGAGGGGCGCAAGCAGACCGAGGAAGCCTTGCGGGAAAGCGAAGCACAGCGCTACCGGCTCCAGGCTGAACTTGCATGCGCGGCAGAGATGCAGGAAAAACTCCTGCCAAGCCGGTATCCCGACCTGGCCGATTTTGAATTTTCCGCACGCTGCCTGCCCGCCCGACAGGTCGGCGGTGACTTCTACGACTGGATCGAGGTGGCGCCGGACACGGTTGCTATCACCCTCGGCGACGTGATGGGCAAGGGGATGAGCGCGGCCATGCTCATGACGACCGCAATGGCAGCCCTGCAGACGGCAACATTGCAGAACGGGCCCGCGGCAGCCGTGCAGCTGGCCGAACGTGCCATCAGGTCGCATCTGGAACGCTTCGAAAGCTTTGTAACCCTGTTCCATGCCCATCTTAACATTTTCACTCACATCCTGACCTATGTGGATTGCGGTCACGGGTACGTATTCCTGCGCCGTTTCGGCGGAACCGTTGAAGAGCTCAGCCCGCGCGGCCTTCCTCTGGGGGTGACCGCCAAAGAGCAGTACCAGGAGGGGATGATTACGTTCGAGCCGGGTGATGCGCTTGTCCTGTACAGCGACGGGCTGATCGACGCCCGACCGGAGCTGGCGCTCGACAATCGGAGCCTGGCCGGTCACCTGAACGGGACAACAAGTGCCCGGGAAATGCTGGCCGCCCTCATGGCTCTGCCGGCATTCGACAGCCACCCTCCCGATGACCTGACGGTTCTTGTCATCAGGATGCGACGTGTGTGCATTGAACGGGTAAAAGCAGAATGAGATGGAGCTGAAAGAACGGTTAAATAAACTGAAAACGGCGAAATAAGCTGCGCCGGAAAGGATGTTGTATGTCGTTTTTCATTCGTTGTGCCGTGCTGACCACGCTGCTGTTCGGGGCATCCCTGCCGGCAGATGCCGTTCAGAAACAACCCTACACGATAGCCGTCATACCGTCGGTTCCTCCCGTAACCCTGCACAAAATCTGGGCGCCGTTTGTCGAGCGTCTTTCCCGCGATACCGGCCTTAAATTCAGCCTCAAAATGTACGAAAAAATGGCTGACTTCGAACGGGATATCTGGAGCGGCGCGCCTGACTTTATCTTCGCTTCGCCGATCCAGACGGTCGTTGCACATAAATCGAATGGCTATCTGCCGCTGGTACGAGGCGGCAAGCCGGTTACCATCGGCCTGTACGTGCGCAAGGATTCTCCCCTTAAAACAATCGATGAACTGGCCGGAAAAAAAGTCTCGTTTGTCGGCAACAAGAATCTGTGCAGCGTCTATGTCAGGCATCTGCTGGCGATAAACAAAAACCAGTTGTCCTATACCAACGAATATGCCGGCTCGACCAAGAATGTCATCTTCAACGTCATCCTGGGAAAGAGCGATGCCGGAGGGGTGTTCGTACCGGAGCTTGCGGCGGAGTCGGAGGATATTCGCAGCCAGCTACGGGAAATTATCGTGACGCCGGAAATAGCTCCCCATCCGCTCAGTGCCAACCCTCGCGTGCCCCGGAAGGATCGGGATGTGGTGAAGAAGGCAACGCTTGATATTGCTGCAAGAAGGGATAACCAGGAGCTGTTCAGGAAACTCAGGATGGGAGAGCCTGTCCCCGCCGACTACGACCGTGACTATCGCGCCATGGAAGCAATCAATATTGAAGAACTTACCAACTGGGGAAAGTGACATGCCGCTTCTGCCGCACCGACTCAATACCCGCATCATCCTGATTGTCTCCAGCGTTCTGCTCGCTACGGGGGTAACCTATGGCTGGGTTAGCGCCAGAAACCAGACGGCCAGGCTCCACGCCGACATGCGCTTGAACTCTTCGATCATGGCGGCAAATTTTGCCGAAAGCAGCGCCCGTTATTTGCTGGTTCAGGACTATGCCGAACTGGAATCTTTCCTGCTCAAGTCGGTTGAAATATCGGACATCCGGAGGCTCCAGCTCTGCGAACCGGACGGATCCCTGATCTGGGACGTCTCCCGCGGCAGCGGCGTGCAGCCGCTGGCAAAAACCGGCATCGCCCGCGTCGCGCCACCTTCAGGCCATAATGCGGTGATAACCATGGAAAACGATCTTCTGGTTATCTGGCAGCCGGTCATGGCGGGGAACATGCTCGGCTGGCTCAGGGCCGACTTCAGCCTGTCGGCGATCAAGGATGCCCAGGCCAGAACCTGGGAGCGTACCCTGGTCATGACCATGGCCTGGGTTGTCTGCAGCGCGCTTCTGGTTATTCTGGTGCTGCGCCCTATCGTCCGTTCCATCAAGCGGCTCACGGCGTTTGCCAGCCAGCTTAATGACCACAAGGGGGCGCAGATCGTCCTCACCGGCCAGCCGCTTGAAATTGCCGACCTGGGAATATCCCTGAACGAGGCTTCGATAAAGCTGCTTTCCTCGGAGCAGCTGCTGCTCGCCGAGCAGGAACGGCTACACAAAAGCGAAGAAAACTACCGTCGCCTCCTTGATACCATCCAGGAAGGGATCTGGGTTATCGACACGGATTCGGTTACGTCATTTGTCAACCCGCGCATGGCCGATATACTGGGCTATACCGTAGAGGAAATGCTTGGCCGGCACCTGTTTTCCTTTATGGATGAGCAGGGGAAGCAGATTGCCCAAGACAATATCGATCGCCGCAAGCAGGGGATACAGGAACAGCACGACTTCGAATTCATAAGGAAAGACGGTGTACGGATTTATACGCGGCTGGAAACCGGACCGATTTTTGATGCCGCCGAACAGTATTCCGGTTCAATAGCTGCGGTAGCCGATATCACCGAACGCAGGAAAGCGGAAGAAGAGATACGCACACTCAATGAAGAGCTTGAGCAGCGGGTAAGGGAACGGACAGCGGAGCTTTATGACAAGAACGTTGAGCTGGCGCGGATGAACAAGATTTTTGTCGGACGGGAACTCAGGATGATCGAACTGAAAGAGCGGATCAAGCAACTGGAAGGACATAACACCGCCACAGCGGGAGGAACATCATGAGCTGGTATGGAAATATGAAAATACGCAACAAACTGCTTTCCGGCTATGCTCTGGTTGTGGTCTTCAGTTGCCTGATCGGCTACTTCGGCATCAGCGGCATGGGCAATCTGAAAGCGCTGCTTGATAACAGCCATGACAACCTGATCCACTCGATCATCGTTGCCACTGATGTGGATCATCACGCCCAGCAGCACAAACGGGAACTGCTGCATTATCTGCTCGCCACCGATTCACGGCTCCGCCAGGAGATTCTTGCCGGGATCAAACGCGAGGAAGCGCAGATGAAGGAGACGTTGAACGAGCTGGAAAAAATGCCGCTGCAGCCCAAGGAAAAACAGCTGTTTTCCTCAATACGCCTGGCATGGGAGGCCTACAGTGATGCTGCGGACCGGATACTCGCCGTGGCAAATGAAAAGCAGACCGCCACGGTGGCCGAGATGGAACGGCTACAGCTTGCCCCATTGTTCAAGGAACTGGAAGATCTCAACAAACAGATGCGCTTGTTTAATGTTGACGAAGCGGACGTAGACTACGCCAGCGGCGCCCGGATATATAGCCAGCTCCGTCTCTGGACTCTTGAACTGAGCATCCTGGTGGCGCTGCTCTCCATTGGCATAGCTGTTTTCATTACCCGCAGCGTGAGCATTCCCCTGGCCAGAGGGCTTGAAGTAATCAGCTCCCTGGCGCAGAGAGGGGAGGAAAAGGCCCGGCTGACAGAGGCGATTGCAAACGGCGATTTGAGCCAGACAATCACACCGTCAGAGCTGGTCAAAATAGATACCGCCAATCTGAGCCATGACGAGACAGGAACGCTGCTCATGTCGCTGGTCAGCATGAGTGAAACGCAAGGTGCGCTTGATCTCTCCTTTGCCCGGATGACCGAATCGCTGCGCAGGAACCGTGAGGAAGATGTGGCGCGGGACTGGCTGAAAACCGGCCTCAATGAGCTGAACTCCATCATGCGCGGCGAACAGCAGACGACCGAGATGATGGACAGGGTCCTGACTTTTCTGGCCGGGTATCTCGGGGCGGGTACCGGCGCGTTTTACCTGTTTGACGACAAGGATCAAACGCTGCTGCTCACGGCAACCTTCGCCTTTTCCCGGCGCAAGAACCTGAGTTACCGCTTTCGGCTTGGCGAAGAACTGATCGGCCAGGCAGCCCTTGAGCAGAAGATGATCTCCCTCACGAATATTCCTCCGGACTACCTCCAGATCGGCTCGGCCCTTGGCGAATCCGTGCCGCACAATGTGGTTGCCCTGCCGCTCGTTCACAACGGACAGCTCGTTGCCGCACTGGAACTCGGTACTTTCAAGCCGTTCAGCGGCACGGAGCTTGAATTCCTGAATCAGGCCATGGAGGGGATTGCCATCGGGCTGGGAGTCGCGCATTCGCGCCAGAGAATCAACGAGCTTCTTGAGCAGACCCAGCAGCAGACGGAAGAGTTGCGGGTGCAGCAGGAAGAGCTGCAGCAGACCAATGAAGAGCTTGAGGAGCGCGCCGATATGCTCGATCAGCAGAAGCGGCAGATTCAGGCGAAGAACCAGGAAATCGAGGAGGCGAGCGCCGAAGTGCGGCTTAAGGCGGCTGATGTGGAGAAGATCAGTACCTACAAGTCGGAATTCCTTGCCAACATGTCCCACGAACTCCGCACTCCGCTCAACAGCATGCTGATCCTTTCGGGGCTGCTCATGGAGAACAAGGAAGGATCGCTCTCGGACAAACAGCAGGAATTTGCGACGACGATTCACAACGCGGGCATGGATCTGCTCAACCTGATCAACGACATACTCGATCTTTCCAAGGTTGAGGCGGGGCGGCTTGAACTGGTGTATGGCGATACCCCGGTCAGCGAGTTGTGCGAGAGTGTCGAAGAGCTGTTCAGGCAGCAGGCGGAACAGAGGGGGCTTGATTTCACCATCGTCGTGGAGGAGGGCGTTCCGGCAACGATGCGTATTGATGAGCAGCGCACCGAGCAGGTTTTGAAAAATCTGCTCTCCAATGCCTTCAAGTTTACTGAAAAAGGATCGGTGCTCTTTACCATTTCGGTTCCGGAGGGGAAGGATAATCCGCTGCCGGTCCCGGCCATTGCCTTCCGTGTGCGTGACACCGGAATCGGCATCGAGAAGGAGAAACATCTCCTGATCTTTCAGGCATTCCAGCAGGTTGACGGCAGCACCAGCCGCAAGTTCGGCGGCACCGGCCTGGGGTTGTCCATATCGCTGCAGCTTGCCCGGCGTATGGGAGGCGACATCATTCTTGAAAGCGAGCGGGGCGCGGGAAGCACCTTCACGCTCTATCTGCCGCGAGACGGAGGAACCGGGGAAGAACATTCAGCCGTGCCAACGGTTTTATCCGTTCCGCCGGGCTCGCCGCCCGACGTTCCGGAACGGCCCGCCGCTACCGGAACAGGGCAAAGCATGTCCCCTCTCCCTGATGACCGGGACAAGCTTGTCAAAGGCGACAAATGCATCCTTGTTATCGAGGACGATCTGAATTTTGCCCGGACCCTGATGGTCCTGGTCAGGGAAAAAGGCTTTGACTGCATCGTTGCTGCCGATGGTCCCGGCGGTCTTCATCTTGCAGACCGGTACGCCCCGTCCGCAATCATACTTGACGTGATGCTTCCCGGCATGGACGGCTGGAGCGTCATGCGCTGCCTCAAGGACAATCCCACGACCCGCCATATTCCGGTACATTTTATTACCTGCCTGGATGAACGTCAGAAAGCGATGGCCATGGGGGCCGTGGGTTTCTTTACCAAGCCGGTCACCCCAGCTCAGCTTGAAGAGGTCTTCAGCGCCATCGAGAAAAACGTCACAAAAAGCTTGAGACGGTTGCTCATCATCGAGGACAATCTGATAGAGGCTCAAAGCATGTCCAGCCTCCTTCAAGATCGTGCTCTTGAAATCAATGTTGCGGGCAGCGGCGGCGAAGCCATCGATATCCTCGGCCGCGAACAGATTGATTGCATTGTTCTTGATATCGGTCTTCCGGATATGTCGGGATTTGATCTTCTGGAGCATATCCACAAAAACGACAAACTCCGCTCCATTCCGGTCATCATTCATACGGGGCGCGATCTTTCCCATGAAGACGAGATGAAATTGCAGCATTATGCCAAGAGCATCATCATCAAAGGCGCCAAGGGGCCAGAGCGTCTTCTGAATGAAGTTTCACTCTTTCTCCATCTGGTAGAAAGCGATCTTCCCCGCGATAAACAGCGCATGATCCGTTCCGCGCTTGACAAGGAGGCCATGCTCGACGGCAAGAAAGTACTGCTGGTGGACGATGACATGCGCAATATATTCTCTGTCTCCAGCATTCTGAACGATAAAAACATGACCGTGATTGAGGCTGAGAACGGCAGGGAAGCATTGGCCCGGATAACTGAGCAGCCTGATGTCAATATTGTGCTCATGGATATCATGATGCCTGAAATGGACGGCTACGAAGCGATTGGCGCAATTCGCAGCGATCCACGTTTCAGGACGCTTCCGATTATCGCCATGACGGCCAAGGTAATGGCGGGCGACCAGGAAAAATGCCTACAGGCGGGGGCTAATGACTATATTTCCAAACCGATCGATATTGAAAAACTTCTGTCGCTGCTGAGGGTTTGGCTGTATCGGCAGGGGTGAAGAGAGTAAAGGCAACCACCCCCAACCCCTCCTTATCAAGGAGGGGAGCTTAAATCCCCCTCCTATTTTAGGAGGGGCTAGGGGTGGTAAGGTTTAAGCTTGAAAGTGATCTAGAACCAAGGAGTACCAATGACAGCACCAGACAACATACCGATCCTGCTGGTAGACGACCGGCCTGAAAATCTTACCGCCCTGGAAGGCCTGCTTGACGGCATGGGGCTTGAGATTTTTACGGCAACATCCGGCAACGACGCGCTGCGGCTCACCCTGAAGCATGATTTTGCCATTGTCATAATGGATGTGCGCATGCCGGATATGGATGGTTTTGAAACTGCCGAACTGATGCGGGCATACCCGAAAACCAGCACTCTGCCGATCATTTTTGTCTCGGCGGTCATGAAAGATACCCAGCATCAGTTCAAGGGATATGAAACCGGCGCCTTCGATTATCTGCTGAAACCGGTTGATCCTACGATTCTGCGCAGCAAGGTGAGGGTGTTCTGCGACCTGTACCGGCAGCGTCAACGACTGGAAGCCCATGAGCAGCAGCTTGAAACGCTCGTCAAGGAGCGTACCGCCGAACTGCGGGAAGCCAACGAACAACTCCGGAAAGAACTTGCCGAACGGACTCGGGCGGAGGAGGCCCTCAGCCATCTCAATGAAGAGCTTGAACAGAGGGTGAGTGAACGCACCAGGGAACTCGAACAAAGAAATCATGAACTTGAGCAGATGAACAAGGTTTTTATAGGGAGAGAACTGAAGATGGTGGAGTTGAAGGAAAAGATCGCCGGGCTGGAAAACAGGGGACATCAGGAAAAAGAAGAGTGACAGTCCGGGAGGATGAATCAGATGGATATTCAAGCGTTGCTGATTGAAAGAATTCACCGGGGCGATCGGAGCGGTGCTCATGCACTGCTGGATGCCTGGGCGGCGGAATACGGTTATGAACATATTCCTGCGGAAGTTCTGGATCCGATGCTGATACAGCTCGGTAATGAGTGGAGCACGTCCGAGACGTTTACCCTGGCCCAGATGTATGTTGCAGCCAAGGTTACGGAGGACGTGCTGGACAAGGTTTCACACCTGTTCAAAGTTCCCGGTGAGGGTAAGCCTCCCAAAGGGCCGGTGGTCATCGGCAACAGTGAGGATGATTTTCACGCGTTGGGGAGGCATCTGGTGGGAACTTTCCTGCGGGCGGAAGGGTGGGATGTGCATGATCTGGGCAACGATGTTCCGGCAGGGCGGTTCGTGGATATGGCGCAGGAGGTGGGCGCCCGGGTGATCGGCGTGTCGGCCATGATGCTGACGACCGCCCTCCATATCAAAAAAGTGCGGGAAGAGATTGATCGCCGCGGCCTGACGGGGCTTATTCAGCTGGCGGTGGGTGGCTCCGTGTTCAATGTCTGTCCCGGACTGGCTGAAGAGGTTGGTGCGGATGGAACGGTTGCCAATGCGCTCAAGGCCGCCGAGTTGTTTGTCAGGCTTGGGGAACAGTCCGTCAGAAAGGAGACAGGCGCATGAACAGCATGGAACGTATACAGGCCACCTTGGCCGGAAAGCCCCTTGATCGCCGTGCCGTTGCTCCGGTACTCGGTCTTTACGGCGCCCGACTCACCAACTGCCCGCTTGACCGGTACTATGCCGACCCGGTGGCGTATGTCCGCGGTCAGGCAGCGGTACGGGAGATGTTTCAGCCGGATATCCTCTATGCGCCGCTGGCATTTGCTTCGATTGGCGCGGCGTTCGGTGGCGAGCTTGTCCACTTGGACACTATGCCCCCGGATCTCCGCACTCCGGCCATTCAGTCAATTCAACAGTGGAATACGCTGATGCCGCCCGACCCCGACTCTCACCCGCAGCTGCTCTATTTCAGGGACGCAATCCGGCTGCTGGCGGAACGGTTTGGGAGCGAGGTTCCCATTGTCATCATGGTTCCGATTCCGACAGAACTTCCGGACATGGTCATGGGCCTTGAGGGATGGCTGGAAACGGTACTCTTCAATCCGACCGCGGCACAGCGGGTTATGGACAAAGTCATTCCGTTCTACGTGCGGCTGGTCAACGGCTTTTTTGCCGCCGGGGCGTCGTTTGTCGTCATGCCGTGTGGTTTTGCCTCGTCGGCAATTGCGACCCGCAAGATGGTATCGCTCTTTACGCGACCGGTCCTTTTGAACGTGCTTGCCCAGCTGAACGGGCCGGTGATTTTGCAGAGTATGGGTGCACCCATGCTGGATCACCTGGATTTATTGACGGACGTGCCGCGGGTCTCGGCGTTCATGGTGGATCAGACGGACGACCTGGCCCGGGCTCGTGCGGTGATCGGTCCGGACAGTGTCCTGTTCGGCGGGCTGGATTGCACCAACATTGGGCGGATGACGGCAGCCCAGGTGGAGGAACAGAGCCGGGCGATTCTGGAGGACCGCCGTCAGGACCCCCGTTTTGTGCTGGGAACATCCGGCCCCGATGTGGCGTGGCATACACCGCCGGAAAATATTCATGCCTTGCGCAGTGCGGTGGATTTCTTCGGGAAGGTAACGGCATGAACCGGGCTGTTCTCATCTGTTGTTCGGCGTTTCAGGGGGAAATGGAATCGCTCCGCAAGAACAACTGGCCCGATCATGAACTGAAGTATCTTGCCTCAGCGCTGCACCTGCATCCGGAGCGGTTGGCGGCAACTCTTCAGTCGGCACTGGAAGCAGAGCTGGAGCAGGGTAACAGGATTGTGCTGATATACGGCGACTGCTGCGTCCGGATGACCGATTTTGAGGCTATGCCGGGGGTTGTGCGTACTCGCGGGAAAAACTGTTGCGAATTGCTGCTTGGGGCTGAGGAATATCGCCGTCTTTCCCGTGACGGCGCTTTCTACGTTATTCCCAAATGGGTCTGCCGCTGGAAGAGGTTTTTCAACGGACTTGGCCTGAACCGGGATAATGCCGCCAGCCTGATGCAGGATCTTCATCGTACGCTGGTCTATCTTGATACCGGACTGATTCCGGTGCCGGAAAACGTTTTACAGGAGTGTGCCGACTTCTGCGGATTGCCGTATGAGGTACGGCCGGTGTCGCTCGATGCTCTCCATGGTGCCATCGAAGACGCTCTGCAGAGAAGCACGCTGCAACAGTAAGAAAACAGCGAAGGGAAAAAGTTATGGCATTCGGAAGCGAGCAATCCGGAATTGACGCCCTGAAACAGGCGGAACATGTCTTGACACGGGAGAAAGAATTCAGCCGCTGTCTGCTTGAGAGCATGGCGGATGCCGTGGTCGCCTGCGATGCAGACGGTATCCTGACGCTGTTCAACTGTTCGGCGCGTGAGTGGCACGGACTTGACCCCCTGAGACTCCCTTCCGATGAATGGACGCAGCATTACGACCTGTTCCGGTCGGACGGGATCACCCCGCTTCCGACGGACGAGATCCCGCTTGCCCGCGCCTTCAGGGGGGAGAACGTCAGGGATGCGGGGATGGCGATCAAGGCGAAAGGACAGCCGATCAGGTTCATCCTCGCCAACGGCAACGTGATACTGGACGAGGCCGGACAAAAACTCGGCGCGGTCGTTATCATGCGTGATGTTACGGAGTTCAGGCGTCTGGAATTGGAACTCCGCACGGCGAACGAGGAACTTGAACAGCGGGTGGAGGAGCGCACAGAGGAGTTGCGGCAGATCAACCGGCAATTTCAGGTCGAGCTGACTGAACGCAGGCGCATGGAAGATGCACTGTTCTTCGTTGCGCAACGCGGCTGGCTGGATGGCAGTGACAACTTTTTCGATGCCCTTGCACAGTATCTTGGAGAAAATCTCAATGTAGATTACGTCGTTATCGACAGACTGGATGAAAACCCGGACATTGCAGAGACGGTTGCATTATATGCCAAAGGCGCAATCGTTCCGAACATGCGCTACGCTCTCAAGGGGACGCCATGTGAAAATGTCATGGGACGGCAACTCTGCGTGTATCCGCAGGACGTTCAACAGTTGTTTCCCGAAGATACCCTGTTGGCTGAAATGGGAGTGGAAAGTTATATCGGCATCCCGCTGTGGGATTCATCAGGCCGGTCGACAGGCCTGATCGCCCTCATGAACAGTACGCCGCTTTCAGATACTGCATCGGCCACCCAATTGCTGCAACTGGTTGCGGTTCGTGCAGCCGCCGAACTGGCACGGGAACGAAGTGACCGCATACTGCGAGCGCGCGAGCATGAATTCCGCACCCTTGCGAACAGTTTGCCGGACAACATCGTCCGTTACGATAGGGAAGGGCGGACCGTATACGTCAACCCGGTGCTCGAAAAAACCCTGGGTGCTGCCACTGCGGATATGATCGGCAAGCGTGTCCGGCAAATCCACCCCGACGGGAGTTATGAAGCCTACGCGCAGGCCCTGGAGGTGACACTCGCCAGCGGCAAGAACTGCGAATTCGAGTTGATGCTGCCCATTCCGAGCGAGAAACCGGTTGTTCATCAGATACGCATGATCGCCGAGCGCGACGATCATGGCAAAGTGACCGGCGTACTTGCACTTGGTCGCGACATCACCGAACGCAAGCGCATGGAGGAGGAGTTGCATCTTCAAACGGCCGAGCTGGAAGAAGAGGTGGCAGAGCGTCAGATGGCACAAGAGAGCCTGCAGGAAAAGGCTCTCATGCTGGAAGAGGAGATTGAAAAACGCAAAGAAGCGCAGGACGAACTTGAACGATTGAATGTGTGTCTTGAACAGCGTGTCAAGGAGCGCACGGCTGAACTTGAAGAAAAAAACACGGAGCTGCACAAGTTGAACCGGCTCTTTGTCGGGCGGGAGCTGAAGATGGTGGAGTTGAAGGCGCGGATCAAAGAGCTGGAAAACCATATTCAGAAGATCGACACCGGGAGCTGAGCATGAAGCGCTTTATTGTCATCGTTACGCTGTTGTTTGCCACTGCCGCTTTTGCCGCGCAGAGCGAGGCTCCGCTGAAACTCGGCGTTCTCGCCACTCGCCCCAAGCCGTTGGCGACAGAGCAGTGGCAGCCGCTGGCGGCCTATCTGCAGTCAGCGCTCAAGCAGCCGGTGGAGCTTGCGGTCTACGACCATGCGGAACTGGGCGCGGCTGCGGCGAAGCGAGCCGTCGATGTGGTGCTCACCTCTGCCGGACATTACATCTTGCTCAACAAAACCGCCGGTCTCTCGGAACCGTTGGCAACGCTGATTTCCCGCGAGGGAAAGTTGCAGCTCAACGCATTTGGGGGAGCCATCTTTACCCAGGCTGGCCGCAGCGATATCGCGTCGCTTAAAGACCTTTCCGGCAAGCGTATCGCCGCTACTTCTCTGGAGGCTTTTGGCGCCTATCAGTCGGAGGCGTTTGAAATGGTGGAGGCGGGTGTGCAATTGCCGACGGGTGACCGGCTGCTGCTGACCGGGCTGCCGCAAGACCGGGTCATCGAGGCTGTTCTGACCGGCCGCGCCGATGCCGGTTTCGTCCGTGCCGGCATCATCGAATCCCTTGCCAGTGAGGGAAAACTGGATCTTGGACAGATCAAGACCATCAACCGGCAGAGCATTCCTGACTACCCGTTTGCCGTTTCCACCCGGCTCTACCCCGAATGGCCGGTGGCGGTGATGCCCCAGGTTGACAAGCAACTCGCGGCTCGCCTGGCGGCGGCCCTGTTTTTGCTCCCCCATGACAGTTTGAAAGGTTCTGCTGCCGTTATCCACGGGTTTGAAATTCCGGCCAGTTACAACGGCGTCGAGAATCTGCTGCGCCGTCTGCGTCTTCCCCCTTTTGACCATGCTCCCGAGATCTCGCCGGCTGACCTGTGGCGTCGCTATTCCTCGTGGATCGTGACGCTGGCGGTGCTGCTGTTGCTGCTCGCGGTGGTGGTTTTCCGGGATATCACCGGGCGCAAACGGGCGGAAGAGGCGCTTCGCCGGATCAATGAAGGGCTTGAGCAAAGGGTTCGGGAACGTACGGCCCTGCTGCAGCAGCAGACCTGTGAGCTGGAGCTGGCCAACGAAAAGCTGAAGGAGGTTGACCGCCTCAAATCCCGCTTCCTTGCTTCCATGAGTCACGAACTGCGCACCCCCTTGAACTCCATCATCGGTTTCTCGACAATTCTGCACGGCGAGTGGCTGGGGCCGGTCAACAACGAACAGAAGCTGAATCTTGCAAGTATTCAAGGCTCCGGCAAGCTTCTGCTGAGTATGATATCCGACATTCTGGATGTGACCCAAATCGAGTCTGGCACGGTCGCACCGGTCATTGAGGAGTTCGACCTGTACGATCTGCTTGTTGAAGCGGAGAGCGAAGTGGAGGTTGCCATGCGGGAGAAGCGGCTTGAATTGCGCAGTGAAATATCCCGTCAGCTGATCTGCACCGACCGGCAGCGGCTTTTGCAGTGCGTGCGCAACATTCTCGGCAACGCGGTGAAGTTTACCGACGCGGGGAGGATCACCGTAGAGACGAGGAATGTTTCCTGTTCCGGCGAAAAACTTCAGGAAGAATGGGTGGAAATCGCCATCAACGACACCGGTATTGGCATCGGCGCGGAACATCTGTCCCAAATGTTTCAACCCTTTCACCGGATTGTCACGCCTGGGCGGACGATCATACCCGGTACCGGGCTCGGGCTCTTTTTGGCCAAAAAGATTGCGACTGAGATCCTGGAAGGTGATCTTCTGGTAACAAGCGAACAGGGCAAGGGGAGCCGGTTTTCCCTGAGAATCCCAGTGAGGTTGCCATGAAGATGCCGTTTGCAGGGTCGAAATTGCGGATGGTCGAATTGAAGGAGCAGATACGGGCACTTGAGGCACAGGCAGGGAGCACGAGCAGATAGGTTAAGAAAAACCCGCAGAGGAATAAACAGGGTGCTCTATGAAAGACATTCTGAAAAAATGGGTGGAGGTGGATATGTTAAAAAACATGAAAATTGGTACCAAGTTGTCATTTGGTTTCGGTTTGGTACTTTTTCTAATGGCGGTGCTCATTTTCGTGGCTGCCGGGAATATGGCGCGGCTGAAGGGGAATATGGATCACATCGTAAAGGTCAACAGTGTTCGCTCCGGGCTTGCGCGCGATATGGCCGATATCGTCAGGGAAGATGCGATAGCCGTCCGCAACGCCTTCATGCAAAAGGACAGAGTACAGGAAATGAAAAAACGGCTCGAAGAGCATAAGCTGAAATTTGACGATAAATTCAAGAAAATTTATGAAATGACCGGTCGGGATGATGCGGAGAGCCGGGACAAAATTGCTAAACTGAAGAGCGTGCGCGAAACCGAACGGAGCATGACGGACAAAACAATGGCACTGATCATTTCGGATAAGGGGGATGAGGCATTTGCGTATTATCTCAAAGAGGCCAGAGCTGCAGTCCGCAACAGTATTCAGGCGATTGATGAACTGGCGCAGCAGCAGGAAAAGCGCAGTAAACTGCGCTATGAAGAATCGGAGAAGGCGTATGAGAGCTCTCGTGCCATGATGTTTGTCCTTGGCGCACTTGCCCTCTTTCTGGCGGCAATTACGGCATTTATTCTGACCAGGAGTATAGTCGGGCCGTTAAGCGAAGGAGTGTCGGTTATGAAGAGAATGGCAGCCGGGGATCTGACGGCAATTATAGAAGTAAAGAGCAACGATGAGACCGGGGAGATGCTTTCCGCAATGAAAAGCATGCTGGAGCAACTCAATATAACGATCACCGAGGTAAAGTCAGCCGCGGAAAATGTGGCTGCCGGGAGCGAAGAATTAAGTGCCGGGGCGCAACAGCTTTCGCAAGGTGCCACCGAACAGGCCGCTGCCGTTGAAGAGACATCGTCATCCATGGAAGAAATGACATCCAGTATCAGGCAGAACGCCGACAATTCACTGCAGACGGAGCATCTTTCACAAAAATCAGCAGTTGATGCCCAGGGAAGCGGCAAGTCGGTTTCAGAGACCGTGGGGGCAATGAAAGAGATAACAGCCAGGATATCGATAATCGAGGAAATAGCTCGGCAGACGAACCTGCTGGCCTTAAACGCCGCCATAGAAGCAGCGCGGGCGGGAGAGCACGGCAAAGGCTTTGCGGTAGTGGCGGCGGAGGTCAGAAAGCTTGCCGAAAGGAGCCAGTCCGCAGCGGCGGAAATAAGCCGCTTGTCTGTCTCAAGCGTTGAGACGGCGGAAAAAGCAGGTGAAATGCTGTCACTGCTTGTGCCTGATATACAGAAGACGGCGGATCTGGTGCAGGAGATAAGCGCGGCGAGTAAAGAGCAGTACGTTGGAGCTGAACAGATAAACAAGGCGGTTCAGCAATTGGATCATGTCATACAGCAAAACGCCAGCGCGTCGGAAGAATTGGCATCCACGTCGGAAGAATTAACCTCACAGGCAGAACAACTGCAGGATGCTGTTGCATTCTTCAAGACAAATGGAACCGATATCTCAAAGAGATAAAGGGGAAATGCAATGAGACCATTCATGATTGGGATAGTCGGGGTTGCCGCCACACTGCTGTGCAGCCCTGCAGGTGCGCAGGATTCATTCGTTGCCGAGGCGAAGCGTTACACCGCCCTCGTTTCCAAACCGAATCCTCCCTGGGACGGGCCAACCACCGGGCCGCCCGCCCAACGGGGCAAGTCGGTCATTTATGTCTCCGCCGGCCAGGACAATGGCGGGGCGCGCGGGGTTGGCCAGGGCGCCGCAGAGGCGGCAAAGATCATCGGCTGGAATTTCCGTCTGATCGACGGTCAGGGCACGGCGTCTGGCAGAAGAAATGCCTTGCTGCAGGCGGCCGGCCTTAAGCCGGACGGCATTATACTCGGCACTATCGACGCCCTGGAGCAGGCGGATGTGATCAGAGAGATAGCGGCCAAGGGTATCAAGATGGTTGGTTGGCATGCCCTGGGGAAGCCGGGCCCTGACCGTAATCTGCCGATCTTCACCAATCTTGCTACTGAACCGAAAGATGTGGGCAAGGCCGCCGCCATGTATGCCGTGGCCGAATCCAATGGTACGGCGGGAGTGGTCCTTTTCAACGATCCCATCTACGCCATCGCTAACGTAAAGACAAACGCAATGATCGACGTATTTCGCACATGTGCGGGCTGCCGTGTGCTGATGGTTGATACTACTCCTCTGAAGGATACCGCAACAGCTATGCCGCAACGCACGGCATGGCTGCTGCAGCGCTTTGGCAAAAAATGGACATATTCACTGGCTGTCAATGATCTCTGGCTTGATGCCATGCCCCCTACCTTTATTGCCGCCGCAATTCCCGGCAACGGGTATCCAAGGAGCATATCCGCAGGAGATGGCAGTATGTCCGCGTTTGAGCGGATTCGCAAGAACCGCTACCAGATCGGGACGGTCGCCGAGCCGCTGCGGCTGCATGGCTGGCAGGCTATCGATGAACTCAACCGCGCCTTTGCCGGGCAGAAGGATAGCGGCTATTCGGCGCCGGTTCATCTGGTGACACCTGCCAATATCAAATTCGACGGCGGCCGGCACAACGAGTTCGACCCGGATAACGGGTACCGTGACCGATACCGGAAAATATGGGGAGTGAAATAAACAGCATGTCCAATGACAACGTGCTCAATCATACCAGGCGCACAATCTTCAGCCAGGGGTTCGTCAGGAGCGGTATCCTGCAAATAATCGCGTGGCCTCTGCTCTGCCTCATTCTGGCAGCGGTGCTCTGGTATTGGACCCTCTCGAAGATCGATGCAGAGAAGCGGGCGGTCGAGAAGAAAGTGCTCGCTGAAGCCACGGCGCTGTGCAACGATTACGCGCACTATCTTGCCCAGGCTGTCGAACAGGCGAATCAGATCACGCTGCAATTGCAGTACGGCTGGGAACAGTCGCACGGGAATATCAATCTGAAGGATATCTCGAAGGGGGGGCTTTTTCGCAACCCCCATATCAACAATGTGATTGTCGTCAACCGGGAAGGGAGGCCGGTAACAGCTACTCTTGGCAACGTGCAAAAGGTCTCGTTTACCGACAGGGATTTTTTTATCTACCACAAGAACGACGACTCGAAAGCGCTCCTGGTAGGGAAGCCGCTGGTGTCGCGAACAACAGGCAAGCCCGCCATCCCGTTTTCGCGCCGGTTGAACACGCCGCACGGCGCGTTTGACGGGGTCGCGCTGGCCGGCTTTGACCCCCATCACCTTACCGCCTTCTATGCCGGAGCCTTCCCGGGCAGCACGGGAGTGCTGATGGTGGCGGGCCTGGACGGGATCCTGCGTTCGGCAACAATCGGGGGGGCGCCGCACGATTCAGCACCCGCTGCGCTCCGCGCCGTTCCCCTGTTCAATTCCCCGGAAGGCGCCACATATCTTAACGGAGAGCGGTGGTTTGGCGACAAGCGGTCGCGCTATGTTGCCTGGAAAACGCTGGAGGAGTATCCGCTGGTTGCCATGGTGGGGCTCTCCGAACAGGAATATTTTGCGCGGTATCAAAACGAATGGGCGACCGACAGGAGAGTGGCGATTTCGGGAAGCAGTATCCTGTTCTTGTTTGCGCTTGCTGCTGCAGGAATGTCCACACGCCTGGTCAGGAAAAAGCATCAGGAGGAGGAGGTGCGTAAGGCCTATCGCATTGCCACGGAAGGTGGCAACGAAGGTTTTTATATGTATGAGGCGCACTGTGACAAGAGCGGCACTATCGTTGACTTCGTACTGGTCGATTGCAACGAGCGCGGCGCAGAGTTCTACGGCATCCCGCAAACGGAGCTTCTGCAGATGAAACTCTCCGATTTATACCCTGGAGTTTATTTTGATGACGTGATGAACATTTTCCGCGTGGCAATGGCAACGGGCTTTCATGAAGATGAGACAAA
>MGZJ01000020.1:22835-35619 GCA_001802645.1 Geobacteraceae bacterium GWC2_53_11
CAACGGACTGGCCGTAACGGTGCAGGATATCAGCGAACGGAAACGGGCGGAGGAAGATCTCAAACGGATGAACGATCGTTTTGTCCTGGCCACCCATGCAGGCCAGGTCGGGGTGTGGGACTGGGACATACCGAACAACGAACTTGTCTGGGACAACTCGATGTACCGCCTGTACGGCATACAGAGGGTAAGCTTCGGCGGTGCCTACGACGCCTGGGCATGCACCATCCATCCGCAGGACAGGGCACATACGGAAGGGGAGATCCAGGCTGCCCTGCGCGGCGAACGGGAGTATGCGCCCGAATTCCGCATTGTCCGGCCGGATGGCACGATCCGCTACCTCAAAGCGGATTCGAAGACCTTTCGTGATGAGCATGGCAAGCCCCTGCGCATGATCGGCACCAATATCGACATCAGCGAGCTCAAACAGGCGGAGGAAGAGTTGCGCACCCTCAACGCCGAATTGGAAGAGAGGGTTCTTGAACGTACCAGGGAATTGCTGCAGGCCAAGGAAGCGGCAGAAGCCGCCAACCGGGCCAAAAGCACCTTTCTGGCCAACATGTCCCACGAGCTGCGTACGCCCCTCAACGCCATCATCGGCTTTTCCGATATCCTGCAGCGCGACCCGGCTATCTCCGGGAGCTGGCAGGAGACCTTGGGCATCATCAAGAAGAGCGGCGATCACCTGCTTGGCTTGATTAATGACGTGCTTGATATCGCCAAGATCGAGTCCGGCCGCATCGAGCTGGAACCGAAGCCGTTCGACCTGGGCGCAATGGTGCTCGATGTCACCGACCTGCTCAGCATACGCGCCGCAAATAAGGGCCTACACTTGCAGCTCGACCAGTCTTCGGAATTTCCGCGCTATATCGTTGGCGACGAGACCAAGCTGCGGCAGATTCTCATCAACCTGATCTCCAACGCCATCAAGGCCACCGGGCAGGGGAGCGTTACCGTGCGGCTGTGGGTGAAGCACAACCACGCCACCCACTTGATCATGGAAGTGGAGGATACCGGCTGTGGCATTGCTCCGGAAGATCAGAGTAAACTGTTCCAGCCATTTGTGCAGGTGGGTCCGCAGGGGAGACAGCAGGGTACCGGTCTGGGGCTTGCTATCACCCGTCAGTTTGCCGAGCTGATGGGGGGCAGCATCTCCGCCACCAGCAGCGTCGGCCAGGGGAGCACCTTCCGCGTGGAGGTCGTCGTGCAACCGGCCAGCCCGGAAGAAATCCCGCAAGCCTCCGCAGAACAGGGTGACGTCACCGGCCTCGAACCGGGGCAGCCCACCTGGCGGGTGCTGGTGGTGGAAGACCAGCAGGACAACCGGATACTCCTCATGGGTCTGCTGGAAAGAGCCGGCTTCCAGACCCGGCTGGCGGTAAACGGCGCAGATGCGGTTGAGCAGTTTACCACCTGGCAGCCGCACTTTATCTGGATGGACCGGCGCATGCCGGTGATGGACGGGGTGGAAGCAACCCGTCGCATCCGGGCACTGCCCGGCGGGGATGCGGTGAAAATTGCCGCTGTCACCGCCTCCACCTTCAGAGATGAAGATGCGGAGTTGGCCACCTCAGGCTTCGACGGTGTCGTGCATAAGCCTTACCGCCCGGCGCAGATCTTCGACTGCATGGAGCGCCTGCTGGGTGCGCGATTCGTGCGAACAGCCGCTGAGGAAAACGCGCCATTTCCCTATCCTCAGCTCTCCGGTGCTGCGCTGAATGCTCTGCCCGACGTCCTGCGCCAGGAGCTGAACGAGGCGCTGCTGCTTCTGGACAGCGCACGTATCCTGCGAGCCATCGCCGAGATCGGCGTTGCCGCCCCCGAGCTTGCCGCCGCACTCGGCGAGCGGGCGCACAATTACGACTACACCGGTATCAGGGAAGCACTACAGAGAAGGAGCTCTTCATGAATGTCCGTGGCACCATACTTGTTGTGGATGATACGCCCGAATCACTGCGGGTTCTGGCCGGAATTCTCCAACCGGAAGGATACAGCGTCAGACCTGCCAACAGCGGAGAGCTGGCGCTGGCCTCCATTGCCGCACAGCCCCCCGACCTGATCCTGCTGGATATCCGCATGCCCGGCATGGACGGCTTCGAGGTCTGCCGCCGCCTGAAGGGTGATGAGGCTACCAGAGGCATACCAGTCATCTTTCAGAGCGCCGCCACCGACCTGGCCGACCGCCTGGAGGGCTTACGGTTGGGAGCCGTGGATTACATCTCCAAGCCGTTCCAGAGGGAGGAACTTCTGGCGCGGGTGAAAACTCATCTGGAACTTGCTCTGTTGCGCGGAGATCTGGAAAAGCTCGTCAAGGAACGTACCGCGCAACTGGAATCGGAAATCGCCGGGCACAAACAGGCGGAGGAACATCTCAAAGACAACGAAGCACGCTACCGGGCACTGTTTGAGGGGGTTCCTGATGCGCTCCTGATCGCGGATATCGCCACCGGCATTATCCGTGATGTCAACCCAAGCGCGTGTCGCCTGTTTGCACGAACCCGCGACGAACTGGTCGGTGCGCATCAAGCCACCCTGCATCCGCCACGACTTGCCCGTGAGACGGAGCAATCGTTCCGGGAACGTGCGCATGAGGCGGCGGAAGGAAAACCCGGCACTCCCTTTGAACATGCCATTTTGTGCGCCGACGGCTCGGAAATCCCCATCGAGATCAGAACACAACCGGTCGTGCTGGACGGAGAGAGGATGATACTGGGGGTATTCCGCGATATTTCGGAGCGCAAGCGAGCCGAAGAGGCATTACGTATGCTCAACAGCGAACTGGAAGAGCGGGTTAAAGAGCGCACCGCCGAACTGGCAGCCAAGAACGCCGAGCTGGAGCGTGTCAACCGGATCTTTGTCGGCCGGGAGCTGCGGATGGTGGAGCTGAAGGAGCGGATCAGGGAACTGGAGGGAAAACCGTCTCTGTAAGCAGCCCGTAAACAAGAATAAACATCACTTCATACCCCGCCGTGACTCTCACCTCCACCCCGGTTTATATCTTTTTGGCATTTATGTAATAGCTCTCATTGACAGTGCTCAATACCGCGATAAACTTTTTTCTCACAGGCGTTTCCGTGCATAAAGCAATGACTGCAATCAAAATACGAACAGGAGGATGTTTCTATGTCAACGTTGAAACTGGAAGAGATCAAAGCAATCGCGCAACAGCGCGGCATCAAGGCCGGCAAGATGAAAAAGTCCGAACTGGTGCGGGCTATTCAGAGCGCTGAAGGAAACGAGCCCTGCTTTGAGGCCGGAAAAGCGGAGGTCTGCGGCCAGATCGGCTGTAGTTGGCGTGAGATGTGTTCATAAAAAAGGTCCGTCTCTTTGAAGTCAGCCATACAAAGGAGGATTAGCCATGCAGTGGTTCAATAACTTGAAAATCGGTACGAGGCTGGGGGGGGTGTTCGGGGTTTTGTTGTTTCTGCTGCTTGCAATTGCGGCAACCGGATACTGGGGCATGAAAATGATCGAGGAGGAGATCGTCAAGGATCTGGACAGCGACGGGGTTATCGCCCAGCATGCCGGGCGGGCACGGGCCAATATCCTGGGGCTACGGCGTTTCGAGAAAGATGTGTTCATAAATGTCGGTTCCGCTGACAAGGTGGAAAACTACTACAAACAGTGGAACGAGGAAAAGTCAAGCGTTGAGGAACGGGTTAAAACTCTGGAGAAGGTTGCCATTGATCCGAAAGACAAGGATCAGATCAAGGTGATCAAGGATAATCTGGTACTGTATGCCGCCGGTTTCAACAAGGTGTACGGCATGGTCCGCGACGGCAGGGTAAAGACGACTGCCGAGGGCAACGCCGCCATTGCCGAATTCAAGGACGAAACTCACAAAATGGAGAATGTGGCTGCCGAGTTTGCCAAGGAAGGATATAAACGGTTGGATCATATCAAGGAGCTGGCCGCGATTGAGATCAAGGAGTCGTTGCAGATGATGATACCGATTGTCGTGATTGCATTCATCATCGGTGTTATTGCTGCCCTGTTGATCACGCGCAGCATCAAAAAACCGGTCAGCGAAGGCGTGACGGTTGCCAACGCGCTTGCAGAGGGTGACTTGACTGTGTCGATTGAAGCCACCAGCAAAGACGAAATAGGGCAGCTGATGGGGTCTCTCAAAAATATGGTGGAGAAGCTCAAGGTTGTGGTCGGTGAAGTCATGACCGCTTCGGATAATGTTGCCGCTGGTTCGCAGGAGCTCTCGGCCACGGCTCAGCAGATGAGCCAGGGGGCGACTGAGCAGGCCGCCAGCGCCGAAGAAGTCTCCTCCAGCATGGAGGAAATGGCTTCCAGCATCCGCCAGAATACTGATAACGCCATGCAGACGGAGAAAATCTCCATCAAGAGTTCCGTCGATGCCAAAGATGGGGGCAAAGCGGTGGTTGAGACGGTAGCGGCCATGAAAGAGATCGCCACCAAAATCAGCATCATCGAAGAGATCGCCCGTCAGACCAATCTGCTGGCGCTGAACGCCGCCATTGAAGCGGCCCGGGCCGGTGAGCATGGCAAAGGGTTTGCCGTGGTTGCCTCTGAAGTGCGCAAGCTGGCCGAACGAAGCCAGTCGGCAGCCGGTGAAATTTCCAGCCTCTCCAGCCGCAGTGTGGCAATAGCCGAACAGGCTGGTGACATGTTGACCAAAATGGTGCCGGACATCCAGAAGACCGCCGAACTGGTGCAGGAAATCACCGCATCCAGCAAGGAGCAGGATACCGGCGCCGAACAGATCAACAAGGCCATTCAGCAGCTTGATCAGGTTATCCAACAGAACGCTTCCGCTTCTGAAGAGATGGCATCCACCTCTGAAGAACTCTCCAGCCAGGCGGAGCAGTTGCAGCACTCCATCAGTTTCTTCAACATCGGGAATGCGGGACGGCGCACGGTGTCAACCGCCACGGCTCGCAAACCGGCTCGCAAGGTTCAGATCGCCCATACTAAAAGCGGCGGTGCCGCGCAGCAGCAGGCCGCACGAACACCAGCTGGCGGCGTGAATCTCCAGCTGGGCCAGGCCGGACCTGATCATTTGGATGACGAGTTTGAGAAGTTCTAACGGCAACCACCCCCAACCCCCTCCTTGAAAGGAAGGAGGGGGCTTTTAGCCCTTTGTTTTTGGCTCCCCCTCCTGTTTTTAAGGAGGGGGGTTGGGTGGTAAGGTTTTGAATTTGACGTTCGAGATATACGGAGGAAACCATGAGCGTATCAACAATAACCGAAACAACCCAATACCTGACCTTCAAGCTCGACGAAGAGATTTTTGCCCTCGACGTTGCCAAGGTACGGGAAATTTTGGAATACTCCACTGTCACCAAAGTGCCCCGCACGCCCGATTTCATGCGGGGGGTTATCAACCTGCGCGGCAGTGTCGTGCCGGTGATCGACCTGCGCCTCAAATTCGGGATGACTGCTACGGAGCAGACCATCAACACCTGCATTATCGTGGCCGAGGTGGGGATGGATGATGAAGTCATTCTGCTCGGTGCCCTGGCGGATTCGGTGCAGGAGGTAAACGAGATGGAACCGGCTCAGATCGAAGCCGCGCCCCACATCGGGACGAAACTCAGCACCGACTTCATCAAGGGCATGGGTAAGCAGGGCAGTAATTTTGTCATGATTCTGGATATCGACAAGGTGTTTTCCGGTGACGAGCTGTCAATAGTGCAAGGGCTGGATTCGGCAGCTGTGTAGCTGAAGCTGTTTCGCATGCGACTGTAGGGGCGAATCACATTCGCCCCTACGTAAACGGTATATCAATAATTTCCAGATCCCTCATACTGCAATCGTCGGCAGTACAAGAAACATCCTGCCATCGCACATCGTTTCTTTTCTCTTTTAAAATTCATTACATGAGCATGCATTGACAGCTTAAAATAGTGCGATAAGCTTTTTCTCACTGTATACGCTTGCGCAGTGTTGGTGTGAATCAGTTCAAGCTCCGTATTTGTACTAGTACATGAGAAAGGAGAAACATTATGCGGTGGTTTACTAACATGAAGACCGGATCTCGTCTGTTGTCGGGGGTTGTGCTGGCTGCGCTGTTTGCCTGGGGAGGCGGCTATAAGCTGTGTTTCGCGGAAACCGGTGTAGATAAGCGGATTGAGGAGTTCAAGGCAGGCATGCATAAGCCTGCCGCGCATGGTGAAGAGGGCGGACACGAAGCGGCAACCGGGCATGACGTCGCGAAGAAAGCGCCTGCCGCGCATGCTCCGGCCAAAAAAGATAAACATGCCGCGCCAAAGGGCGCAGCGCACAAAGCCCCGGCGGCGCACGCTGCTGCGGGTGGTCATGGTGAGCATGCCGTTGGTGTTAATGCCGATGAAGCGCTTAAACGGCTTCTGGAAGGCAATAAACGCTATGCGGATGGCAAGACAAAAGGCCCCAACAGAAGTTCTGCCAGACGGGCTGAGCTTGCCAAATCGCAGCACCCCATCGCGGTAGTCGTCAGTTGTTCCGATTCGCGGGTGCCGCCAGAACTGCTGTTTGATCAGGGCTTCGGCGATGTTTTTGTGGTGCGCACCGCCGGTAACATAGTTGATTCCATCGCGCTGGGAAGCATTGAGTACGCAGTGGATCATCTCGGCACAAAGCTGATTGTTGTGCTTGGCCATGAGCGATGCGGTGCGGTGACGGCTGCCCTGCAGGGGGGAGAAGCGCCGGGAAATATCAAGAGCGTTGTAGACGCCATCAAGCCGGCCGTGGAAAAGGGAAAAGCCCGTCATAGCGGACATGGTGAGGTTCTCGATACCTGCATCATATCCAACGTCAAGCAGGTTGCCCAAAAGATTCGCACAACAGCGCCGATCCTTTCGGAAAAGGTTGAGGATGGCATGGTGAAGGTGGTTGGCGCGTACTATGATCTGGATAGCGGCATGGTCAACATGACCTATATGCCGAACTAATAAAGGAGATCGCCATGAATATCAACAACATGAAACTTGGCACCAAGATAATCGGACTCGTTATTATCCTGATGGTTATGATGGGCGCATTGGCCGGATACGGCATTTGGCAGTTGAAGAGCGCCGGGGATGAGGTGAAGGCGCTAGCCGAAGAGGAAATACCGATAACTGCGGTGATCAATGAAGTAGCCGGTGTGCAGATGGATCAGGAAATTTTGTTTGAGCGTGCCATCCGTTTTGGAATCACCAATCAGTCAGCGGAGTTGAAAAAAGTCGAGCATGAGTTCGGAAAAACCGTTAAAGAGGCCGATGAACTATTGAAGAAAGGCGATTCGCTTGTTGCAAAAGCCCTTAAGGAGAGCGAAGGTAACGCCGCTGCTCAAAAGGAGTTTAAGGAGGTAAGTGAAAAACTGAAAGGTCTGGAAAAAGACTACAGGGAGTATGAACATGTGGTGGCCCAGGTCTTTGCTCTGCTTGACCAAGGAAAGTTGAGCGCTGCCGCAACCCTTGAAGAAAAAGCGGAGAAAGAAGGGGTGCAGGTCGAGACGGAAGCGAAAGAGTTCATCAAACTTCTGGAAAAGAATGTTGAACATGCGGTCAAGAAGATCGAGGAAGACGAAGCGCTGGCGATCAAGATGATGCTGATTCTGACCGTGGTGGCGCTGGTTATTGGTCTGGGAATTGGGATCTTCGTGACCCGTGTTGTGATGCGCCAGCTTGGCGCCGACCCGAAAGAGGTAGCCGAGGTAGCCAATCTGGTTGCAGTCGGAGATTTGAGCCGTGAGATACCGCTTGCTTCCGGCGACAGCACCAGCGTCATGGCTGCCATGAAGAAGATGGTAGATACCATCCGCGCTCTGGTTGCCGATGCGACCATGCTTTCCGACGCCGCCGTAGCAGGTAAGCTGGCTACTCGTGCCGATGCGTCCAAACATCAGGGTGATTTCAAAAATATCGTTACCGGAGTCAACGATACTCTGGATGCCGTCATCGGCCCGCTGAACGTGGCCGCCGAGTATGTGGACCGTATCTCAAAAGGTGATATCCCGCCGAAGATCAGTGACAGCTACAATGGTGACTTCAACGAAATCAAAAACAACCTCAACCAGGCTATTGATGCCGTCACCGCTCTTGTTGAGGATGCAGCCATGCTCTCCAAAGCTGCTGTTGACGGCAAACTGGCCACCCGTGCCGATGCCTCCAAACATCAGGGGGATTTCCGGAAGATCGTGTCCGGAGTCAACGACACGCTTGATGCCGTTATCGGGCCGTTGAACGTGGCTGCCGAATACGTTGACCGTATATCCAAAGGTGACATTCCAGCGAAGATCAGCGATAACTACAACGGCGACTTCAACGAAATCAAAAACAACCTCAACCAGGCTATCGATGCCGTCAACACACTTGTTGCGGATGCCGCCATGCTCTCAAATGCTGCCGTTGAGGGCAAACTGGCCACTCGTGCCGATGCGACCAAGCATCAAGGAGATTTCCGCAAAATCGTCTCCGGGGTTAATGCCACTCTCGACGCAGTTATCGGCCCATTGAATGTAGCCGCCGAATACGTGGATCGTATCAGCCGAGGGGATATCCCGCCGCGCATAACGGACAGCTATAACGGCGATTTCAACGAGATCAAGAACAACCTCAATCAGGCAATCGATGCAGTCAATGCCCTGATTGCCGACGCCAATCTCCTGGCCAAGGCTGCGGTTGATGGCAAACTCGCCACCCGTGCCGACGCCACAAAACACCAAGGCGACTTCCAGAAAATTGTACAGGGCGTCAACGACACCCTCGACGCAGTTATCGGCCCGTTGAATGTTGCCGCCGACTACGTTGACCGGATCAGCAAAGGCGACATGCCCAAGACCATCAGCGACAACTATAACGGTGACTTTAACAGCATTAAGAACAACCTCAATTTCCTCATAGAAGCGACTAACAACATAACTGAAAACGCCAAAAAAGTTTCCCAGGGCAACCTGATGGTGGAACTTAAAAAGCGGAGCGAAAACGACAATCTGATGGAATCGCTTTCCAACATGGTCGCCAAACTGAAAGAAGTAGTTACTGAAGTCCAGTCGGCCGCCGATAACGTTGCTTCTGGAGGCCAGCAAATGTCGGCTACTGCCCAGCAGATGTCGCAGGGGGCAACCGAGCAGGCTGCATCTGCTGAAGAAGTCTCGTCAAGCATGGAGGAGATGGCATCCAGCATCCGTCAGAATACCGATAATGCCATGCAGACCGAAAAGATCGCGATCAAATCGGCCGCCGATGCCAAGGAAGGCGGCAAAGCGGTCAATGAAACTGTCTCGGCCATGAGAGAGATCGCCACCAAGATATCGATTATCGAAGAGATTGCCCGCCAAACCAACCTGCTTGCATTGAACGCTGCTATCGAAGCGGCCAGAGCCGGTGAACATGGCAAAGGGTTTGCGGTTGTCGCTTCCGAAGTCAGAAAACTTGCGGAGCGAAGCCAGTCAGCTGCCGGCGAAATCAGCAAGCTCTCCTCCAGCAGTGTGGCCATTGCCGAACAGGCTGGTGACATGCTCTCCAGAATGCTGCCCGACATTCAGCGCACCGCGGAACTGGTTCAGGAAATAGCGGCATCCAGCAAAGAGCAGGACAGTGGCGCCGAGCAGATCAACAAGGCCATCCAGCAACTCGATCAGGTCATCCAACAGAACGCCAGCGCTTCCGAAGAGATGGCCTCGACTACCGAGGAGCTTTCCAGTCAGGCCGAGCAGCTTAAATCGACGATTGCTTTCTTCTCGCTTGACTCCGGCAGCCGAAGAGCCTTGCCGGCGCCGAGCCATGCCGCGCCGAAACAGATTTCGTCAGGTCTCCATGAAATAGCTCATTTTGAGACACCGAAAACGGGGAAAGCAGCCAAGGGCTCCAAACGATCCGGCGGAGTTACCATTGAACTCGGGCAAGGCGGAGCTGACGAATTAGATCAGGCGTTTGAGAAGTTTTAACGGTAACCACCCCCAACCCCCTTGAAGGAAGGAGGGGGCTTTTAGCTCCCCTCCCATTTTAGGAGGGGTTGGGGGTGGTAAGGTTTTGACGTTGCTGTTTAGTTCATTAACCCGGAGCTTTACTGAATGGCCTTTACCTTTTTTTTCCGTGATCTGCCGGTGCTTGAATATGCGGTGCAAGAGGCCATCAAGCTTGCCATGGGACGTATGCGCATCAAGATATGGGATGCCGGCAGCGCGCTCGGTCAGGAACCGTATACCCTGGCGATTCTTTTTGCGGAACGGCTTGGCGCAACCTTCAACAATTTGTACCTTGACGCTACTGACTATGACAGCGAGAACAATTTTGGCGATATCGTCAAACTGGCTACCTACAAATATGATGAGCTGCAGCGCATACCTGCCGATATCTTCAAAAAGTACTTTGATTCCCAGGGGAATAATCTGTACCGGGTTTGCGACAAAGTGCGTTCGCGGGTCTTTTTCCAGTATCACGATCTTCTTTCGTTGAAAGCTATCGGTTCGGAATATGCACTGGTGGTCTGCAAAAACGTTCTGCTGCATTTTCAGTACAACGAGCGGATCGAGGTTATCAAAATGTTTTATCAGGCGTTAAGCACCGGCGGTTTCCTGGCACTGGAAAACACTCAGAAAATGCCGGAAGAGATTTCACACCTTTTTGAACAGGTTGTGCCGGATGCCCAGTTGTACAGAAAGCTGTGAGGAGTGAGGGGTGAAGGGTGAGGAGTTTAAAATCACCCCTAAAAGCTGGAAGGGTGAATGAGAGTAATCGAGTTGACCACATCGGCATCAATTTATTCGTGCCGTTCCTATCTGCTGCTGGGTGATTGGAGCCAGTTGGGCGATGTTAATACTCTTATTGACCCTGGGACAGACGGCTCGGTTATTGACCAGATCGGACTGCTCTCCACCGGGTGCGGCAAAGTCCCGGTGGAACAGATTATTTTGACACATAATCATTTTGACCATGCTGCCGGCGTTGACATATTCAAGCATCGCTACGGCACCAGGGTGTATGCGTGGTCTGAGGGAAAAGATGTCGATGAGTTGTTACATGACGGCCAAATTATCAAGGCGGGGGACGATCTGCTCCAGGTACTTCATACACCCGGACATTCGTCAGATTCGATCTGCCTGTACAGCAAGGCTCACCGGATATTGTTTTCTGGAGATACGCAAGTACGCATTCATGTTGCCGGCGGGACATATGCTCCGGAGTATGTCGAAACCCTCAAGCGGTTATCGACATTGAGGATCAGCACGATTTATTCAGGGCACGATCAGCCGATTGTGAGCAATGCTGAGGAAATTATTCAGGAAACGCTGCGAAATGTGCAAAATAGATAACAGAAAGGGACTGCCATGAGCGTATCAAGCATTACCGAAACAACTCAATACCTGACTTTTAAACTGGACGAGGAAATATTTGCTCTCGATGTGGCCAAGGTGCGGGAAATTCTGGAATACTCCACCGTCACCAAAGTGCCGAGAACGCCTGATTTTATGCGGGGCGTCATCAATCTGCGCGGCAGCGTCGTACCGGTGATCGACCTGCGCCTCAAATTCGGCATGACTGCGACGGAGCAGACCATCAACACCTGCATCATCGTGGCGGAGGTGGGGATGGATGATGAAATCATTCTGCTCGGCGCCCTGGCGGATTCGGTGCAGGAGGTAAACGAGATGGAACCGGCGCAGATCGAAGCTGCACCCCACATAGGGACGAGGCTCAGCACCGATTTTATCAAGGGGATGGGGAAGCAGGACAACCATTTTGTGATGATTCTGGATATCGACAAGGTGTTCCAGACTGATGAACTGGCGATGATCGCCGATGCCGCGTAGCAACGTCAGGGTGGACGGCTTCTCCTCATAAGAAACAAAATTAGGTATTGATAATATTAATGGTTGAAATCTGCCATTGACGGCGGTATAGCTGAACATTGCGTCGTAGTGGCAAGCTGCTGCGACGCAGAATCTTGCCCTAAACTGTTTTGTCGTTTGATTCAAGGAGAATTTGTGTCACCCCTCTTAGCATCCAACAAAGACATACACCAAAAATACAGCACCCCTCTTTACCTTGCTCTGATCGCCGCCGGACTGGCAGGCAACTATTTCAACTTCCCGATCTTCTTCAACGTAGACTTCCTTTTCGGCGGAATCTTCGCCATGCTCGCCCTCCAATTCTTCGGGCTTGGCCGGGGCATTCTGGCCGCCGCCATTATCTCCGGCATTACCTACTTCCTCTGGAACCATCCCTACGCCGCCATTCTCAGAATTGTCGAGGCGGTAGTTGTCGGCTTGCTCATGAAACGCCGCAAAATGGGGCTGATTCAGGCCGATACCCTCTACTGGCTCATCCTCGGCATGCCGATGGCTTACATCTTCTACCATATCGTCATGGGGCTTCCTCCGGGCAATACCAGCTTTGTCATAACCAAACAGGCCATAAACTGCATTGCCAATGCCCTGGCCGCCCGGCTGATCTTTATCGGCTATGCGCTCTGGTCGCGTTCATCGCTCATCTCGTATCGTGAGATTGTCTATAACCTGCTGGCCTTTTTCGTGTTGTGTCCGGCGCTGATCATGCTGGCGGTTGAAAGCAGGGGGGACTTTAACGAAACCGATATCCGCATTCGTAACGAGCTGATTCAGGATAGCCAACTCATGAGCCACCGGCTGAACGCCTGGGTTGAGAACAGAAAAGTTGCTATTGTTAACCTGGCGGAGATGGCTGCTTCAGAATCCCCCCGGCAGATGCAACCCTATCTGGAAATGGCTCAGCGCTCGGATGTCAATTTCCTGCGGATCGGACTCCGCAACAGGGAATCGATCAGTACCGCCTTCTTTCCTCTGGTTGACGAGCTGGGGCAGAGCAAC
>MGZJ01000020.1:35849-39578 GCA_001802645.1 Geobacteraceae bacterium GWC2_53_11
AAAGGTCATGACACCTTTTGTGCGGGGCAAGGGGAAGCTCAATCGTCTTGATGCGGGGATCAGCCAGTGGCTGCCTGCAGTGCCACCAAACACGCCGTTAATGGAGCGCTGGAAAAAATCGTTCTATGTTGTGGAGACCGCCATCGGCAATCCGGCCCAATGGACGCTGGTTCTGGAACAGCCGGTCGCGCCCTTCCAGAAAACGCTCTACGATCAATACAGCCGCAAGCTGACCCTGCTGTTTCTGACCTTGATAGTGACTCTGGTGCTGGCCGAATATTTGAGCCGCAAGATTATCGGCAAGCTAAGGCAGCTCCGTACGCTCACGCATGAATTGCCGTTCAGGCTGGCGTTGGATGACACCGAGATCGAATGGCCTGAAAGCGGCATTAAAGAGGCAAATCACCTGGTCAACAATTTCAGGCAGATGGCTACTACCTTGTCGCAGCAGTTCAATGAAACCAGGCAGGTCAATGAAACGCTGGAGATTCGCGTACATGAACGAACGGCCGAGCTAGACGCTGCCAATGCGGCGTTGACGGCAGAGGTTGCCGAACGCAGGCAGGCAGAAGATGCGCTCAGAAAGTCAGAGGCGTTGTATCACTCGCTGGTCGAAACATCGCAGGATCTGATCTGGCAATGTGACGGCGAGGGGAGGTATACCTACCTCAATCTCGCCTGGGAGCAGATTCTGGGCTATGAACTGCATGAAATGCTCGGAAAAAAATTCAGCGAGTTTGAGTTTGCCGGGAATGCCACGCGCGATCTGGCCATATTCAGCAGCTTGATGCAGGGCGACCCGGTTGATCGCTATGAATCTGTATATATCGGCAAGTCCGGCAACGAAATTCATCTGGTGTTCAATGCCCTATTTGTCACGGATGAGCATGGAGAAATAACCGGCGCCAGCGGTACGGCATACGACATCACCCTGCGCAAACAGATGGAAAAGGAGTTGATGGATAACGCTGAGTTGCTCCTCGAACAACATGATGCCCTGCTGACGACTCAAGAGATGCTGCGCGTTCAGATTGATGAATACAAAGCCGTGCAGGCGCAGTTGCTCGACGCCAAAACTGCCGCCGAGGCCGCCAATACCACCAAGAGCCGTTTCCTGGCAACCATGAGCCACGAAATCCGCACCCCAATGAACGGGGTTATCGGTATGATTGAATTGCTACAGCATACCGAGCTGACCAGGGAGCAGTTTGAATACGCCGAAAGTGCCAAAAAGTCCGGTGTTAATCTGGTGCGCCTGCTTAACGACATCCTGGATCTTTCAAAAATCGAAGCGGACAGACTGGAGCTGGAAACAGCAGATTTTGACTTGCAACCGGTGATTGCGGATACCATAAACCTGCTGTCGCTTCATGCCCGCGAAAAGGGGGTCAAGCTTGTATCGCTGATGGATTCCGACGTTCCCACAGCCTTGAGAGGCGATGCCGGCAGGTTGCGCCAGATCGTCACCAACCTTGTCGGCAATGCCATCAAATTCACTTCCAGCGGTACGGTTACGCTACAGATCAGAAAAGATTCGGAAGATGAACAGCTCACCACCTTGCGCTTTCTGGTGAGCGACAGCGGCATCGGTATCGCTGCCGACAAGCTGGAACATATTTTTGCGCCATTCATTCAGGCTGACAGCTCCACTACGCGCAGGTTTGGCGGCACCGGGTTGGGGTTGGCCATCTGCAAAAAACTGACTGAAATGATGGGCGGGGAGATTGGTGTTGAAAGTGCGGAGGGTGTTGGTTCCACCTTCTGGTTCACGGTGGTGATGGAGAAACGGTTTAATGCCCCCTCCCTTGACGGGAGGGGGGTGGGGGTGGGTGAAGTTGGCATCAACATAGACAGTGGCACGTTCCCCCCCACCCTAACCCTCCCCCGCAAGGGGGGAGGGGACTCTCTCAGTAATGCTGACGAAATCCGTATCCTACTGGCCGAGGATGAACCTAACGCCCAGATGATACTGCCCAAGTTGCTGAAAAACTATGGCTACCTGGTTGATGTGGCTGGTAATGGCAAGGAAGCCGTGCAAGCGCTTCAGAATAACGATTATGCGCTGGTGTTGATGGATTGCATGATGCCCGAAATAAACGGCTACGAAGCTACGGTGATCATCCGTGATCCAGCTTCGGATGTGCGTAATCATGACATTCCGGTAATTGCTCTCACCGGCAATGCCATGAAGCAGGATTGCGACTACTGCATTACCGCCGGAATGGACGATCACCTGCCCAAACCGCTGAATTTGAATGAGTTGCTGGCAAAGCTGGAGAAATGGCGGAAGCTGTAGATATTCTACAATTGGATCAGCAGTCGGAAATTGAAACGGATCGTCCTGAATGGAAGGAGATCCGTTTTTTTTGTGCGGGTTGACTGCTGGAGCGCTTGACAGTATCGGAATGGACGATATCATTTCAAAATATGGGCAGAGGCGGGAGGGCGCATGCTGGAACAGGTCATGAATCAGTATAACGAAGCGATCATGGACACGGACCGGGACAAGGCGTTGCAGGTCGTTCATGATGCCGTGGAGTTGGGGGTGACTCCGGAAGAGGTGATCTTCAACGTTGTGGTGCCCGCCATCGAGATGATGATGAAGTCTGTCAGCGAAAATCAGGGGAGCAGCCTGGCGCAGCACTTTATGGCTGCGCAGATCGCTTCCGAGGTGGTCGATGAAATGGTGCCGAAGTTCCGGCAGGCGCCGGACATTATTGGCCGGGTGGTTATCGGTACTCCCCAGGGTGATTTTCACGGTCTTGGCAAGCGGATCGTCAGCGGCTGTCTGAAAGCCATGATGGTCGAGGTGACCGATCTCGGCCTGAATGTGCCGGCGGAGCGTTTTGTCGATGAGGCGGTTGCCCGCGATGCCCAGGTGATTGCCATTTCCGCCATGATGGTACATACGGCACGAAGCCCCAATGGTTGCCTCAAGGTACGGCAGATTTTGCATGAGCGCGGTCTTGAGGAGCGGATGCGCATTGCCGTGGGCGGAGCTCCGTATCGCTTTGATCCCGAACTGTACAAAGTTGTGCAGGCTGATGCCTGGGCCGAAAACGGCATTGAAGCGGGGCGGGTCATTTCAGGCCTGATCCGGGAGGTGCTGAAATGATGACAGGCATGGAACGGCTTTCCGCTGCAATCAACGGCACAATGGCCGACCGGATTCCGGTGTTCTGCAACCTGTTGGATCAGGGGGCTAAGGAGTTGGGGCTTCCTCTGGAAGAATATTACTCAAGCGGCGAACACGTTGCCGAAGCGCAGCTCAAAATGCGGGCAAAGTACGGCTACGACTGCCTCTGGAGCCTCTTCTATGTCGGCAAGGAGGCTGAGCTGCTGGGATGCAGCAAGATCATCTATGCCCCGAACGGCCCGCCCAACGTGGGCGAGATGGTAATCAAGAAATATGATGACATCGCCAGACTGCAGGTTCCGGATGATATTGCGAGCCACCCCGCCTTTGCGGAAGAGTTGAAATGCCTGCGTATTCTCAAAGCTGAGGCGGGGGGGAAATACCCGATCTGCGCTTATCTGACCGCTTCTATGACTCTGCCGGCTATCCTGATGGGGATTGAAAAATGGATGCAGATGCTCATGATGGGGCCCTGCGACTTGCGAGACGAACTGCTGACCAAATGTTCGGACTTTTTCCGCAAACAGGTTGCGGCATATCGCGCTGCCGGAGCTGATGTCCTGGTCTATTCCAATCCGTTCGGCTCGACGGAC
>MGZJ01000020.1:39593-67194 GCA_001802645.1 Geobacteraceae bacterium GWC2_53_11
GAGGGACGGGTGGGATCGTGTATTATTGCGGCAGTTCCCGCTTCAACAATGTTATTGAACCGGTTGTCGAGCGTCTCGGGATAGGTGTGTTTTATCTCAGCCCCATGGACGACGTTGCCGAAGGGAAACGGCTGGTGGCCGGGCGGGGGCTGACCTGCGGGGTGATCAACGATATCATGATGATCGACTGGAGCCGGGATCAGGTCAAGGCCGAAGTCAAGCGGATCATTGAAGCCGGCAAGGCTGGCGGCAGGTTTCTGTTCGGCACGCTGGTCATGCCGTATGAGATTCCGGAGGATAATATCCGGGCAATGCTGGAGGCCGCCTATGAATACGGCAGCTTTGATGCGCCATGACTGAGTCAGGACAACAGCGTCCGCTGCTTCTTGGCTGCGGCATCCTGCATAAGGAAATAGGTTTCCTGATTGAAAAGAATGGTTGGCCGCTTGAGACTCATTTTCTTGATTCGAGTCTGCACATCGATTTTGGCAAGCTGTCCATAGCGCTGACAGGTGCGCTCCATCAGCATGACAATCGTGACACCATTGTGTTTTACGGCGCCTGTCATCCGCTGATGGAGAAAATCCTTGCTACCGCTGGTACTTTCAGGACCGAGGGGCAGAACTGTGTGGAGATGCTGCTGGGGCATGAACAATTCAGCTCGGAACTTGAACAGGGCGCCTTCTTTCTTCTGGAGGAATGGGCGCATCGTTGGGAGCGGATCGTGACCGCAACTTTCGGAACAAACGTGGAAATCATCCGGGAGTTATATCAAGGCGACAGGAGCTATCTGCTTGGCATAAACACTCCCTGCTCCGGCGATTTCAGGGAAGAGGCCGAACAGGCCGGCAAACTGGTCGGGCTGCCGCTGCGCTGGGTTGATATCTCTCTGGATCACCTTGAGACGGTACTGCAGGAAGCAATTGACCGAAAGGCGGAAAGGCCGTTATGCCCGATGTAGCCGCCACATCCGTGGACGAACTGTCCAGTCTGAAAGAGCGTGTGAGAAAGCTGGCCCTGGACAAGTCCTACCTCCAGCTTATCATCAATCTGATGAACAAGGTGGGTGCCGCCCAGGGGCTTGATTCCCTGGTCGATACCCTGCTGAAAAACATTCTTGATGTCATTGGCGGCACCAACATTATTCTGTATTACGTGATTGACGGCAACATGCACTACGCCGACCTTATGGGGGTGCAGCGGCGGATTGACCGGATAGACGACGACCTGGTGAAAAGGGCCTTTGAATGTTCTGAAGCAATTGAGACAGAGCACTCTTTCGATAACACGCAGATGTTGACCTGTGAGTTTTCCAAGGCCTACACCTGGGTGTTCCCCCTTGTTGCCGGCTATGAACTGGTCGGCGTGATCAAACTGGAAAACCTGCATTTGGCCATGCGTGATCTGTATGCGGAATTGCCGACCTTTTTCAACTATGTTGCCATGGTCCTCAAAAATGAAATTTTCGATAGTAGCCAGCTCAAACAGACCTATGATCAATTAAGCGGCTTGAATGAAGAGCTGGAACTGGAAATCGCAGAACGGGAGCAGGTTGAGGAGGAGCTCCGGCAGGCGCGGGATGAGTTGGAAGAGCGGGTTGAGCAGCGAACGAGAGAATTGTTGAGTGTCAACAAGCAGGCCGAAGAGCAGGAGCATCTTCTGAGCGCCATCGTTCAGTCCTCGGATGATGCAATTATCGCCAAGGATCTGGACGGGGTGATTCTCTCGTGGAACAGCGGTGCAGAGCGAATTTACGGTTATAGTGCCGAGGAGGCCGTCGGCCGGAAGATATCGATGCTGATTCCTCCTGATCACCCGCAGGAGCTGGAGCAGCTTCTGACTCACATCAAACGGGGTGAGCGGGTCGAACATTTCACGACGGAGCGGATAAGAAAAGATGGCGCGCGGATATCCATATCTCTCACCGCATCTCCCATCAGGGGAGGGGGGGGAGAGATCGAAGGGGTTTCATCCATCGGCCACGACGTTACTGATCGCCAAGAGGCCGAAAAAACCGTGCGCCGCAGTGAAGAACGGCTTAAGGAAGCGCAGCGAATTGCCAAGTTCGGCAGTTGGGAGTTGGATCTGACTGCAAATCACCTCATCTGGTCGGATGAAATCTACCGGATTTTCGAGATGGATCAGAACAAGTTTTCCGCCTCCTATGAGGCTTTTCTCGCCTTGATCCATCCTGACGACCGCGCTACGGTAGATGCCGCCTACACGAATTCGGTCAGGAGCCGTACCCCCTACGCCGTAGATCATCGTCTTCTCTTCCCTGATGGCAGGGTCAAGTACGTCCACGAGCAGTGCGAGACTAGCTATGATGTTGACGGTAATCCGCTTCGTTCCACCGGAACTGTTCAGGATATCACCGCGTTGAAGTGTGCGGAAGAGCAGATCCGCGGCCTCAACTCCGGGCTGGAAAAACGGGTGGTTGACAGAACTCTTGAACTTCAGGAAAGCCAGCAGGCGTTGATGAATATTGTCGATGACCTTAATCAGAAAACCGAAGAACTGGAAAATGCGAACTCGAAGCTGCTGGAGCTGGACCGGTTGAAATCCATGTTTATTGCTTCCATGAGCCACGAGCTGAGGACGCCGCTTAATTCGATCATCGGCTTTTCCAGTATCATTCGTGATGAATGGCTCGGGCCGGTCAATCCGGAGCAGAAAGAAAATCTTGAAACCATTCAACGTTCCGGTAAACATCTGCTCAGTCTTATCAATGATGTGATCGATGTTTCCAAGATTGAAGCAGGCAGGATCGAAGCACGATTTGAAGAGTTCGATCTGCATGATCTGTTGACGGAGGCGGTGCAGTACGTGGAGAAGGATATCCGCGACAAGGGGCTGGAACTGACGATTCAGATAGGACATCACCCCCTGTGCACCGATAGGCGCCGGTTGTTGCAGTGCGTCATCAACCTGCTGAGCAATGCGGTCAAATTTACCGAACGGGGCGGTATCTCCGTGTCTTCCGCACTTGTGGATGCGGGGCCGGGTGATGGAGGCCTGCGCACGCCGGCAAAAAAACCCCTGTTAATCAGTATTTCTGTTGGCGACAGTGGTATTGGCATCAGCAGGGAGGATATACCCAAGCTGTTTGAGGCCTTTGTCCGGTTGGATTCACCCCTCAAAGCCACTATCCCCGGAACCGGGCTCGGACTGTATCTGACCAGAAAGCTGGTTGTGGACGTGCTGAGGGGCGATATCATATGCCAGAGCGAAGAGGGGGTGGGCAGCACGTTCACATTGACAATTCCGGAGAAGATACTTGATAAGAAATAGTTGGGGAAACGCCTGGCTGGTTGTGAAAGTCCCGAACGATGCTATAGTGTAAACAGGGTGTTTGCCCGCACCCGGAAGATTTTGGAGCGAGCCATGAAAAAAGTACTGGTCGTTGAAGATAATGGGGATAATTTGCGGCTTATTACCTACGCCCTGCGCCGGTACGGCTACGAGGTTATATCAGCCGAAACCGGGATCAAGGGGGTGGAACTGGCAATCAGTGAACGCCCTTTCTTTATCCTCATGGATATAAACCTTCCGGATATTGACGGGCTTGAAGCCACCAGACGTATCCGCCAAAGCGGCTCCAATGGCTCCATTCCGATCATCGCCATCACGTCCTATGCTATGGCGGGAGATATGGATCTCGTTCTTGCGGCGGGCTGTACCGGTTATTTTGAAAAGCCGATTGATCCGTTGACCATTCTGGACAAAATTCATGCCCTGCTTGAAAAAAACGCAACCAGTCCGGCTGGAAACAAGTGACAACAATGAATGTCCTGATTGTTGAAGACAGCAGCAGTGCCCGAAAACTGCTGCGCTATACCTTTGAACACTACGGCTGCATGGTGTACGAGGCGCAGGATGGCGTTGAGGGGCTTGAAATGGCCGCGCTCCACCGTCCCGACATCATTATATCTGATGCGCTTATGCCGCGAATGGACGGTTTTCAGTTAATCCGGGCGCTTAAGGCTGATGCGGATCTCAAATCAATACCTTTTATTTTCTACTCATCCACGTACACCGGCGAAAAGGAAGCCGAGCTTGCCCTCTCGCTCGGTGCCGAAGCCTTCGTTCCTAAACCGACAGAGCCTGCGCAGTTGTGGGAAAAGACCTGTGCGGTCATGAAAGAATGGGAAGAGCGTCACAGGATACCCGCCCACCCGGCCATCGACGAAAGTGACGAGCAGTACCTGCGGGAATACAGCCGGATTGTGGCGAGCAAGCTGGAAGAAAAGGTGCATGAACTGGAAGAGTCGCTGGCCCTGCGTGAGAAGGCTGAAGAGGAATTGCGCCGCCTGAATGCCGGGCTGGAAGAACGGATCGCTTCAGAAGTCAGGAAAAGCCGGGAGAAAGATCACATCATGGCGCACCAGGCTCGCCTGGCCGCCATGGGGGAGATGCTGAGCAATATTTCCCATCAATGGCGTCAACCGCTTAATAATGTGTCGCTCATAGTGCAGAATCTCCAGATGGAGTTTGAGGCACATCAGCTCAGCAATGATTCCTGCCGGTCCTACGTTCAGGAATGTATCGGGTTGCTGGCGTATATGTCCCGTACCATCGACAATTTCAGAGCCTTCTATCATCCGGATCAGGCACGGCAGCTGTTTACCCTGCACTCCGCGATTTCAGATGCAGTGGCTCTGGTCAAGGATGATCTCGAGTCCCACGGAATTGGCATTGAGGTTGTTAATGAACAGGATTCACGGGTAGACGGATACCGGAATGAATTTGCCCAGGTAGTGTTGAATCTCATCGTCAATGCAAAGGAGGCGATACTGCTTCGCCAGCCGTCGGCGGCCCTTATTAAGATTGTCTGCTCGCAAAAGGGTGAAGTAGCTTTTGTTACGGTCACCGACAACGGTGGCGGCATCGCGCCGGAGATTACGGACAGTATTTTCGATCCTTATTTTACTACCAAATTCAAATCACAGGGAACCGGTGTCGGATTATATATGTCTAAAATGATTATCGAAAAGCATATGTGGGGAAGTATTTCCCTGGGGAATTCCGCAACAGGCGCGGAGGTCATCATAAAGCTTGCCCGGGCCGAAGAGCCTTCCCGGGTTGTCCCGCCTGAGGCCGTGCCGGGCGCCATCGATACCGGGATCCAATAATGAATGTACTCATTGTCGAAGATAATGCTGATGATCGCAAGCTGCTGCATTACACCCTGGAATTCCATGGCTGTACGGTTCTTGAGGCGCACGACGGGTTTGAAGGTGTCAGCCAGACCAGGCTCCATAAGCCGGATTTCATCATTTCCGACGCCCTTATGCCTCGTATGGACGGCTACCAGTTTCTCCGGGCGGTAAAGGCAGACCCGGATCTCGCCTCAATTCCGTTCCTGTTCCATTCCGCGGTTTATACCGGAGACGCCGAAGTCGGACTCGCTCTTTCGCTTGGCGCCGCTGCCTTTGTGGTCAAACCGACGGAACCGGAAATCCTCTGGAAGAAAATCTGTGCAATCATGGAGTCAGCGGCTGCAGGGCAGAATGTTGCTACGCCCTCATCAATAAATGAAAGCGAAGAGCACTTTCTCAGGGAATACGGACGGATTATTGCGACCAAGCTGGAAGAAAAGGTGGGTGAACTGAAGCAGTCCCTGGCTCTCCAGACCCGGGCTGACGAGGAATTACGCCGCCTCAACGAGGAACTGACCAGGGAAATAGCCGAACGGCAGAAGGCAGAAAAGACCCTCAGAGCTCAAGAGCAGGAACTTGCCGCTATTTTCGAAAACGCGCCCTTTGTCATGCTGCTTCTTGATGAAGGGAGAAGAATTCATCGTGCCAATGCTCTGGCGAGCTCGTTAGCCGGTTCGCCGGTTGCCGGCCTGCTTGAACTTCATGTGGGTGAAGCGCTGCGCTGTATTCATGTCCTTGACGCTCCCGAGGGGTGCGGTTTTGGCCCGCACTGCCAGACGTGCGTCATCCGGCAGACCGTTCTGGATACGCTTGAGACAGGGAAAAGCCATCATCAGTTTGATATGAGCCTGCCGCACTCCGTTAACGGCAAGGAGCAGTCACTGCCGCTGCTGCTTTCTACGACAAAAGTAATAGTAGCCGATAAGCCGATGATTCTGCTCAGTATCCAGGATGTCAGCGAGTTGAAGAAACTGGAAGCGCAACTACTTCATGCCCAGAAGATGGAGTCAATCGGCACTCTTGCCGGAGGCGTTGCCCATGACTTCAATAACATCCTGACGGCGATCTTTGGCTATGGGGATATTGCCCTCATGAGCATGAGCGCCGATGACCCGCTCCGGCAGCATATTGAAAGTATGCTGCAAGCGTCCCAGCGGGCGGCAACCCTGGCAAAGGATCTGCTCCTGTTCAGCAGAAAGCAGGTCAGTGACCGGAAACATGTCGATCTGAACGGCATTGTCCGGTCGGTGGAAAAATTCCTGTTCCGGATCATCGGCGAGGATATTTCCTGCACCATCAGGCTGGACAGCGGAGCACTGCCGGTTCTTGCCGATGCCAACCGTATTGAGCAGGTGCTGATGAACCTTGCCACCAACGCTCGTGATGCCATGCCCGCCGGCGGCTCCCTGTCAATTGTCACGGAGCGCATCCTGCTTGACGATGCGTTTGTTGCCGCTCAGGGGTACGGTGCCGGCGGTATGTACGCCCTGCTGACCTTTACGGACAGCGGCGAGGGTATGGATGATGACACATGTCAGCAAATTTTCGATCCGTTTTTTACGACAAAGGAACTTGGCAAGGGAACGGGACTCGGACTTGCCGTTGTCTACGGCATCGTCAAGCAGCACGACGGGTATGTAACGGTCAGCAGCGAACCTGGCCGGGGAACAGCATTCCGGATATACCTGCCGCTTGCCATGGCAGCCGAAAAAGAGGGGAAGGCCGTTGCCATGAGCAAAAAACCGGCGAGAGGTTCCGAAACCATACTGCTGGCCGAGGATGACGATACCGTGAGGGATATGGCTGTGTCCCTTCTGGAAAGTTTCGGCTACAATGTTATCAGCGCGGTTGACGGTGTTGATGCCGTACAGAAGTACCGCGACCACGGTGACAAAATCCGGTTGTTGCTGTTCGACGTCATAATGCCGAATAAAAACGGGATTGATGCCTATGACGATATCCGGAAAATATCTCCGGATATACAGGTGATATTTGCCAGCGGCTATTCCGCCGAAGCTGTCCATCAAAAGGCCCAGGAGGATGCCAATGTTCAGGCTATTTCGAAGCCGTACCTGCCATCCAGTTTGCTGGCCTTGATACGCTCGGTGCTGGATAAATAATAACAAAGAATCTAACCCCCCCCTCATTCCCCCCTTATCAGGGGGGGGGGGAAGTCTCCCCTGATAAGGGGAGATTTAGAGGGGTTGGTCTTGCTTCAATTCGTTCAATTATGCGCCAACTTCTGCGCTTCCTTGGCATTGGCCTGAAACAGGTTGGCAGTTTCAAACACCAGGTTGAGCGTTCCGCGATACCCCACCCACACCTTCTGATGAGCCCCCAGACGATCAAAGACCGGCAGGCCCGCCCGCAGATGCGCGCCGATTTTGAGTTTCGCCGCTGCCTGTCTGCCGTTGGAGTTGGCGACAATCAGGTCGGCGCCAATGGCGGCGCTCTCCAGATCCTCCAGATCCCCGACAAACACATTGCTGCACGGCAGAGCGTCAAGACCGCGGGTGCGGGTGGCGGAAAGCGCAGCCTGGATTTCGCATCCCATTCCGGCCAGAAAACGGGTCAAGGTTTTCAGGTTATCCGACTCCAGTGCGATGGCTACTTTCTTGGTGCCGAACTGGTAATGGCTGTCCACCATGGCATCCATCAGGCGGCTGCGCCAGCGGCGGTGTTTCTCAGGAATCGGCCGCTCGCTGATGGCGGCCAGCGTTGCCATGAAGCTGTCGGTTTCGGCCAGACCGGTCAGTGACGTAAATCCGTAGGCCGGAATGGCAAATTTTTCTTTCAGCCTGAGCGCCGCTTTGGCCAGAGAATCCCCGATATACAGCGTTGCACAGCTCCGCCCCGCCTTCCTGATCTCTTCAACCGTTATGCCCCCGGTTGACAGCGGAGAAACCACCTCATCAATATGGCCGTCCATGGCGTTGGAGATATCCGGGATCGTCAAAACCGTCAGGCCGAACGATTCAACCAGCTCCTTTACCTCTTCCACATCAGCCGGAGTCAGGTGCGCGCCGGGGAGCAGGTTGACCTGGTTCGGAATAATCCACTCCCCCTCTCCCCATCCCTCTCCCACGAGGGGAGAGGGGGTAGTTTTTTCTCCCCTCTCTCTATCTATCTCCCAAGGGGAGAGAGCATTCTGTTCTCCCCCCTTTATGGGGGGAGGAAGGAGGGGGGCTTCGGAGGGGGCCAGGGGGAGGGTGGCGACAATTGCCTCCACGGTCGCTGCATACCCCTCCTGCAACGAGCCGCAGTAGTCGGGGGTGGCTGCCCAGACAATGGGCACATGGGCGTATTGGGGGTTCTCCTGCCGGAAATGGACGATGGCGCTGCCGACGTCATCACCCATGGTTTCGGTCAGACCGGAGGTCATCACGCCCACTATTTCGGGGTGGAATTTCTCGATCACCCTGCCGATCCCTTTTTTCAGGTTGTCCCAGCCACCGAAAATAGCGGTATCTTCGCTCATGGCGGTGGCGTTGAGGGCGATTGATTCTTTGTAATGCCGCGACAGCTGGAGGCGGATGAAGGTCGAACACCCCTGGGCGCCATGCAGCAGCCCCAGCATGTTGTTGATGCCAAGATATGCCATGGTGGCGCCCAGGGCGGGAGAGTTTTTCTGCGGATTTACCGTTGCCGCTTTTTTGGGCACGACCACCCGCGAGGCGGCCATCTCTTCGGACAGGAAGGTTTCGGCGTGATGGAGGGGCAATTCATGGGCGGCATAGCCATCTTCCCACGGAGCGAGAGCGTTCAGCGCCGGCCAGATCGGGTTGTTAACCGTCATGTCCAGCTGTTTGGCAAACGTCACCATCCCTTCGTACCCGGCATAAGGGTGGGAGCGGCCATGATTGATGTCCAGAAAGGGGGTCTTGGTTTTGAGGGCCAGGAATTTGGTTTTGCCCCCCGCCACGATCAGGTCGGGCATTTTTTCGCGCATGACCGCCAGCAGACCGGCGGTGGAAGTGTCCTCGATGATCTTGGCGTCGGCGTGCATCAGCCCTTTCATCCGGTAAAAGTCCTCCAACGTCGAATTCTGCGTTCCGGCAGCCAGAATTTCAACACCCAGTTCGTTCAGTGAGTTGACCATCGACCAGGTTTTGACGCCGCCGGTGAAGAGCACCGCCCGTTTTCCTTCCAGGCGGGCACGATAGGGAGCGATGGCGGCGCGGCATTTTGACTCTTCCTCGGCGATCAGCCGCTCGACCCGCTCCTGCATGACCCGCTTTTCGAGACCGTTGACGATATCGTCCAGTTCGCGGGCGATATCGCGCAACGCCTTGGCGGTGTCGGTCATGCCGTAGAACGACTCCTCCAGATAGGGCATGCCGTAGCTCTTCTGCATCTTCTTGGCAAGGTTGGTGAGCGATTTTGAGCAGATGATGATATTCAGTTTGGCCCGGTGGGCGTAGCGCAGTTCCTCGAATTTGGCATCGCCGCTGAAGCAGGAGAGCACCTGGATTCCCAGGCGGTCGAACAGCGGCAGCATCCCCCACAGGTCGCCGGCGATGTTGTATTCGCCGATCAGGTTGATCGGATACTCCCCCAGCGTCTGCGGTTCCGCTGTGCCGATGACGTATTTGAACAGGATTTCACCGGCCAAGCGGTTGCCGATGTTCTTGTCGCCAATGAAGCCGGGGGTGTTGACCGGGACGATAGGCAGTCCGGCCTTTTCCGAGGCCGCCTTGCAGACCGCCTCCACATCGTCGCCGGTCATGGCGGTGACGCAGGTGGCATAGACGAACATCGCCTTTGCCTGATCCTTGTAGCGTTCCGCCAGATCAAGAATGGCCCGGTACAACTTTTTCTCACCGCCGAAGATGACATCGTTCTCCAGCATCTCCGTGGTAAAGCCGCGCCGGTAGAGCTGGGAATCGCTGGAGCGGGCGCCCCGGTTGTCCCAGGAGTTGCCGGCGCAGGCGATCGGCCCGTGCACCAGATGAATGGCATCGGTGATCGGCATCAGCACCACGCGGGCACCATCATAGGCACAGGAGCGCTCGGTCCCTTCACCCGGTTCGGATTTCTTGCAGAACTTGGGTGCACCCTTGTCGTGGGTTTCACAATTGTCGGTATCGTACCAGTCGGGCTTTGCCATGATGTTCCTCTCTACGCAAAAGGCGCCACCATCGTGAAAGAATGGTTGGCGCCTTTGCCAAGAAAATAGATGAATCGGATAGGTGAATCTTACCTTAGCAGGTGGCGTGCCAAGATCCGGATAGCTGCTATCATACCGAATATATTGATTTACAGTTTCCTGCGAAACATGGCACCGGTACTATGTGCCTATTAAATGGGCATGTGAGGGGTGTGGTTATGGAGCTATGCTACGCAACTTCCTGATCCCTGTTCAGACATGTCCGGATGGTGGTGAATAATTCTTGTGATCTGACCGGCTTTTGCAGGAAAGCGATGTTGAGGGCATCGATGCTGTCCCGGTCAATGATTTCATCGGTGTACCCGCTGGTCATGATGATCGGCAGTTCCGGCTTCTGCAGCCTGATCTTCTCCACCACTTCCCGGCCGTTCATTCGCGGCATGATGACATCGACAATGGCCAGCTGTATCTCGTTCCGGTGTGCTGCGAAAACCTCCATGGCTTCCACGCCGTCCGTTGCCGGGAGAATGGTGTATCCGTAACGTGCCAGGATGTCGCAGAGCAGCTTCATGACGTCATCGTCATCCTCTACCACCAGTATTGTCTCCGAACCTTTCTGGCTGGCAGATGGCGTGACTTCGGGCGGCTTCCGGGATACGTGGCCGTCGGACAACGGCAGATACATGCGGAATTCCGAGCCGGTTCCCGGAGAGGAGGTGACCGATATGCTGCCTTGGTGTTTTGACACGATGCTCTGGACGATGGAAAGTCCCAGTCCGGTTCCTTTACCCTTTTCCTTGGTGGTGAAGAACGGCTCGAATATGTGTTTGACGGTTTCAGGATCAATGCCGCTGCCGCCGTCTTTGACCGACAGGCAGGCATACTGCCCCGGCGGGATGACCTCTGAGCCTTCCCCCAATGTCGTGTCAAGCTGTACCAGCAGCGTCGAAACAGTGATCGTGCCACTGGCCCTCGTAGCATCCCGGGCATTGACGACCAGGTTGATCAGTACCTGTTCAATCTGGACCCGGTCTGCATAGACGGGAAGGTGCTCCCGGCACGGAGTGACTGCCAGCGTAATGTCCTCGCGGATCAGGCGGCCCAGGCTTTTGCGGATGGCCGTCACGATTGCGTTAAGGTCATCATGCTGCATCAGCATTTCGTGTTTTCCGCTGAAGGCGAGCAGGCTGCTGGTCATGTCGGCGGCGCGATCAACCGACGCCAGAATCTCCCTGGCAATATGCTGGTTTTCTTCGTCGTCGGGAAGGGTCATTTTTAGCAGATTGGCGTAGCCGCTGATGACGGTAAGGATGTTGTTGAAGTCATGGGCGATGCCGCCGGCCAGTTCTCCGACGGATTCCATTTTCTGGGACTGGTACAGCTGCTCTTCGAGGGAAATGCGCTCGGTAATGTCCTCCATGGTTTCAATTGCCGCGATGATGTTGCCGTCACGATCATGGATCGGAGCTGCGGAAAACACCAACCGGCATTTGCGGCTGTCAAAGATGTAATCCCCCTCGGCGTGGAGACCTTCGGGAATAAGGCGGGAACGGGAGAGCCGGGAATACAGTTTTGCAGCCTTGTCAAAATCGCCATTCAGGACGAGATCCGCCAGGCATGGCCGTGATTCCCGGTAGAAAACCTGCCAGTGCCGGTCGGTGTCGACGGTTTCGGCTGCCTTGACGCCGGTAAGCTCTTCCAGGGCGCGGTTCCAGATCAGCACCTGATGATCTGAATTGACTACGAACGTGGGGGTCGTCGAGTTCATCACCAGGTTTTCCGCAAAATCCATTTTTTCGTGCAGTTCCTGTTCCGCAACCTGCCTGCCGGTGATATCGACGATAATGGCGTGCAGCAGCGTTGTCCCCCGGAAGCGCACCGGGTTGCCGAATACCTCCACATTCTTTATTGTTCCGTCCGATAAGCGGTGCCGGGTAACGAACTGTTTTTTGGTCCCGTCCAGTACCTCGGCAAGGCAGCTGGTCAGCTCATCGGGGGAACTGACGTTGACATCGGAAATTTTCAGGGCAAGAAGAGCTTGGCGTGGATATTCGTAGTAGGAACAGGCCGCTGGATTGGCATCGATAATGGCTTTGCTCACAGGGTCGATGATCAGCATTACCGCCTGACTTTGCTGGAATTGCTGGCGGTACCGTTCTTCGCTTTCGCTCAATTCGCGGGCATCATTCGCAATCTTGCGCCGGGCAAGCCAGAGTCCGCCGAGCCCAAGCAGCCAGATCAGAATGATAACGGCTATATGCCCCCTGCTGCTGCGTTCCACAGTCGCGGTAAATTCACCCGTCGGAATGGAAATGCTGATACCGCCTCGTACATCTCCTTCGTGATACCCCTGGTTGCCGTGGCATTTGAGGCAGGGCTTTTCGGTTTTCAGCGAGCGCATGAACCGGAAGGTCTGCGTGCCGTCAACCGTTTGAAATTCGCTGAACTCAGTGGCGCCCTTCTCGAAAGCCAGCAGTGCTCTCTTCTCCCACGCGTCGGGAGCGTTTTCCGGCCTGATCGGATTAAGGCTGGTGATGTGCCCCTGGGGAGCTCCGGAATAGCTTTGACTGATTTCGTAGACCTGGCGGTTCATGTAGGCGGGATTCATCAGGGTCAGCTGTCTTCCGGAAGGGGTGGCAATATCGCGTTCCGGAACCTTGAGGTAGGAGTTGGGGGGCGTTTCCGCCGTGACCGGTACGTATACCCCGCCATGCTTTGCCGCCCAGCGCCGGAACGCGATGTCCTTTTCATAGGTGGCCCGGGCGCTGCTTAATGCATTGGAGAGTACAAAAGAAGTACGGTCATGAAGCTCCCCGATAAGGACAGCGACAGCAACAGCGGTCCAGGCAACGGTAGCGATGATAAAATACGTGACATATGTTTCTGCTCGTCGTGGTGATGGTGAAAGGGTCATGATTCTGCTTTCTTTTCCTGAATAGACCTGATTGCTTCCCTGAGCTCACGTAACCGGTACGGTTTTTGGATGAACCCGGCCAATCCCTTGCCCGCAAACTTCTGCGTAACCTCCTGCTCGTTGAAGCCGCTGGACATGATCACCTTGATATCAGGCCGGATCTTGCGCAGCTCTCTGAAACACTGCTCTCCGTCCATGTGCGGCATGGTCAGGTCGAGGATGACAAAAGCGATGTCCGGGGTTTCTTTGAAAATGGCTACCGCTTCGCGGCCGTCATTGGCGGTGATCGTGCTGAAGCCCAGTTCTTTAAGCATTTCGCTGCCGGTGCCGCGCACGTTTTCTTCGTCATCAACCAGCAGGACCGTGCCGCTCCCGTGCCAGCCGTCTGTGTGGGGTGCAGCGCCGGAGATTTCAGGCGGTTTGCCGGTGGCGGGCAGCAGGATCTTGAAGGTGGTGCCTTTGCCCGCTTCGCTGTAGACTTTGATGGCCCCTTTGTGGCCGCGTACGATGCCGAGGACGGCGGCCATGCCGAGCCCCCTGCCGGTGAATTTGGTTGTGAAGAAAGGGTCGAACAGCTTTCCCAGGGTTTCCTTATCCATGCCGCACCCGCTGTCGGATATTTCCAGGTAGATGTACAGGCCCTGGGTGATGTTCTCATCCAGCCAGACGTCTTTGAGATAACTCCGGTCGCACTCCATGCAGCCGGTGGTGATGGCGATGACACCGCTCCGGTTGCCGATGGCCTCGGAGGCATTGATGACCAGGTTCATGACGATCTGCCGCATCTGGGTAGCGTCGGCTTCGACAGGCGGCAGCGGTTGATGCAGGTTAAGGCGCAGGATGGCTTTCTTTGAGATGGATACTTCCAGCATGTGCAGCATCTCTTCCAGCAGACGGTTCAGGTCGATGCTCTCTATCACGAACCTGCCTTTACCTGAATAGGCCAGCATCTGTTTGGCCAGATCAGCGGCACGGGCAGCGGCCTGTTCGATGCGCTGCAGATTCTCGACGGCCGGTGATTCGCGGCTGATCCGCAAGAGGGCAAGATCGGCGTTTCCTATGATGGCCATGAGGATGTTGTTGAAGTCGTGGGCAATTCCCCCGGCCAATACGCCCAGGCTTTCAAGCTTCTGCGCATGAAGGAGCTGCTGTTCCAGCTTTTTGCGATCCTCTTCGGACGCCTTCCAGCCGGTGATGTCCTCCGAAATGCCGATCAGGAATCCGGGCGATCCGTCCTGGCCAGATATTGCAATCTTTTTGGTATGCAGAATTCTCTGCCCCGATCTGGTCTGGATCGTTTCCTCCGGAATGTCCATGACCCGGCTGGAAGTGAGAACCTCGCGATCCACTGCGGTAAACGCAGCGGCCTCATGCTCCGGAAAGAAGTCGTAGTCATTTTTTCCGATCAATTCCTCACGAGGTATTCCCAGGAGTTCTTCGCCGGCCCGGTTGAACTTCACAAAACGGAGATCAGCGGCATCTTTTACAAAAATCATATTCGGGATGTTTTCAATGATGCTGTCGAGGAACTCCCTGCTGGCAGCCAATTCATTTTCAAGCCGCTTGAGGTTGGAAATGTCGCGGTGTGTGGCCAGAACCATTGTGTGCCCGGTCAACTCGAACATCTTCAACGAGATGAACATGGGGCGTAATTCACCGCTTTTGGTGCGATGAACCGATTCAAAGTTGGCTGTCCCGGCTGAGGACAGGATGTCTGCGATGTCTGCAATGCCTTTCGTACCGTGAAAAACCTCCAAATCCGAAACCGTGAGCGCGGCAAACTCCTCGCGGGAGTAGCCGAGCAGCGAGTGGGCGGTTTCATTGAACTGCAACGGCTTGAGCTCAGGAACGCTCCAGAGCACGAGGCCATCCGGCGACTGTTCGAACAGGGTCCGGTAGAGGGTTTCCGAGTCCTGCAGACGGCGATGGGCCTGGGCCAGCTGCGAATAATTCGAAATTTCATTGTCCAGCATCAGTCCGGCATAGACGAAGAAAGGCACAAGATCATCATAAATGCTCTGGTCGGTAAGCTGCATGCCGTCCATACAGATCGCGCCGACTTTCCGTTCCCGCGTCAGCAGGGGGAAAATCCAGTTTTCCGCCGGTTTGGCACCGTCCGTTCCGGGATAGGGAGGCTGCATGGCGGGGGCGCTGGCTCGTAGCGGTTTTCCGCCGGCAAGAGCTGCGATGACATCCGGATGGTCGGACTCCCGGAACTCGCGGCTTTCTCCGTAGATATCCCGAAGCTGCCAGGCATCATCCAGCCGGAAAATGATCGAGATATTGGCCGCTCCGATAGTCTGCATCAGGATGTCGAGGATGTGCTGCACCATGTTGTCAAGTCCGGCCACCGAACTGAGGCTTGTCAGCAGCCGGTTTATCAGCTCAAGGTGCGATTTGCTTCTGGCCAGTTCAAAGAGCCGTTTTTCCAGATCTTCCGTTGTTGCAGGCGCTTTTTGAGTGCCGCTATTCATGGTGCTCCTTCGCCCGGTCGAGGGTGGCTGCAAGGTTTGCTTCAAGATGATCGAGTTCCACATCTATCCAGCGGATTTCCAGGGATGTCATGGTGCTGATGGACTCTGCTTCGGCACTGAAATCACCGGAACAGGGGGTGCGTATCGCCAGCAGGTACGTGTGGGCACTGCGAAAAATGCTGCGCATGATCTCGGGATCGCCCGGCATGACGGCGCCGACAATCTCCTTCCAGTGAAGCGCCCAGTCCTCGAAGAGAAAGAAGGCGCCCTGCTCCAGTTCCCGGCAGAACGTCTCATGGCCCAGGCAGATGTCAACACAGTTCTGTCCCGGAGTTCGCGTGACTCCTGCCGCGTCAAGAATCTGATCCATGCGGGGGTGGCAGGCACCGTAAAAAACAACCGCCGGCTGTCCGGAATAATGCCGGAGACTCAGTTCCAGAGCGCCCTGCAACCGGGCAAAATCGACGTGCAGGCCCGACGGGAGAAATGCGGTCCGGTTCTGCCAGTTGTTTTTTTTAATCAGGAAACGGATCTCCTTCTCCAGGATGCCGCAGCCGATGATGATCGGGGGGGCATTCATGGCCGGTTTCCCGCGTACGCGCCATGCCTTATGGCGGCATCCACCAGTGCTTTTATGTTCTCATCGGGAATCCGGAAAGGCATCAGCAGAGTGCCGAAGAGGAAGCCTCCCGCCTGCTTGCCGGCATGCATGATTCGCTCCACCTCGCGGTCGATCTCATCCGTTGACCAATCGATCAGCCTGATATCGTTGATCGCTCCGGCGATCAACGCCTGTGGCCCCAGAATGGCGCGGGCCTCGCCGATATCGTCAAACGGGTTGAGGTAATACGCGCCTATGCCGGTATGGCTTTGCACGTCGGCCAGAATCGGATTGATGCGGCCGCCGCCGTTAAAGAACACGACCCCGGATGCTCCCGGCACCTCAAGGTCTTTGATCACCCAGGGGAGTGCGACCTCACGGGATTTCTGGGGTGTGATAAAGGTCGCCGATGCAACCGGGTTGACATAGACAATCAGGTCGGCACCCGCCTCACGCAGCGCCACGATCTGCCGTGAGCAGAACTGTGAACAGAGTTCCAGCAGCCGGTTGCGTAGCTCCGGGTCGCCGCTCAGAAACAGGTCCAGCCATTGCCCGATCCCCATCAGCATGGCCGGAAGCGAGAACGACGCGGTTACCACGCCGAGTACCGGCCAGCGTCCCGCCGACTCGCGTTTCAGGATGCCGATGCAGGTCGCGAGCTCGCGAAAACGGGGGTGGGCGTGCAGGTCATCCGGCAGATGCAGTTTATTGATATCCTCCGGGGTGTGGATAACAAGGTGGCCGACGTTGGGGGGGCCGTCATCGGCATAGACGATGGTGCGGCACCCCATTATTTCGGCCTCCAGAGCTGAATAGAACATCCCCAGCAGTGTGTCGTAGCCGTATTTTTCGCGCATGCGCAGCTGACCTTCGGCCACCAGTTCACCGCGTGAGTAGTACTCTCGAAGGGATACGCCCAATTCCCGTGCACCCTGGTCAAGCAGATTGCAGATGATCGGCACCCGGTCAGGAGTCTGACCGCTCATCAATGCCGCGAAACGATCCATGCCGGTCGTCATGGGCGCACCTCCTGTACCAGACGGGCAACGACAGCAGGCGCTTCAGCCGCGCTGTCCGCCCAGGCATCGGCCCCGACATCACGGAACAGACCGTCATGGAAGCGGTAGGGTGCGCCGCCGACGATGATCCGGATCCCCTCCTCCAGGCCGCGCTCCTGCAGGAGCCGGCGTACCTGTTTTGGCCCCCGTTCACCGGTTGCGGTGTGGACCATCATGGAGGAGATGGCGATAACCTCGGCGCCGGCGGCCACCGCTTCGTCAACAAAGCGTTCCGGCTGCACATTGATGCCAAGGTCGGTGACTTCGAACATTCTGGCCCGCAGGCAGCCGATAACGATTTTTTTGCCCAATCCGTGGAAGTCGCCATGGCTGGTGCCAATGACCACATGCCCCTGGATCTCGGGGGCCGTCGCAAAGAGCGGGATCAGCCGGTCTACCACTTCTTCGGCGATCTGTGCTGCCAGAAAATGCTGCGACAGCGTCACCATGTTGTCGGAAATCATCCCGCCGATCATCCGCTCCATGCCGGGAATGATAACGTCAAAAACCACGCTCTCCGGGGAGATGCCGCTATCCAGAGCTTCCTGCACGATTGACAGGGCAGCAGGCTTGTCGGTGTCAAAAAGGGCTTTGAGATAGGTTTCCAGGTGCTGCTGTATTCTGCTCTCCGTCATGCCCTGTTCTCCTTGTGCCACGGGTAGTTATACAGCCTGGATCTTTCTGATGGCCTCCATCAGCATCGACAGCCGGTACGGTTTCTGGACAAACGCGTCCGGTCCCTTGCCGGCAAACTTCTGCGTGACTTCCTGTTCATTGTAGCCGCTGGACATGATCACCTTGATGTCCGGTTTGAGCTGCCGCAGTTCGCGGAAACACTGCTCGCCGTCCATGTGCGGCATGGTGAGGTCGAGGATGACAAAAGCGATGCCGGGGGTCTGCCGGAAAACGGCAATGGCTTCCCTGCCGTCACCGGCCGTGATCACGGAGAAACCCAGCTCCTTCAGCATCTCCGTTCCGACGCCGCGTATCGTCTCTTCATCGTCCACCAGCAGCACCGTGCCGGCCCCGTTCCACTCTTCGTGGTGCGGGCCACCGTCAAACAGTTCGGCAGGTTTGCCGCTGGCCGGCAGCAGCACCTTGAAGGAAGTGCCGGATCCCGGTTCGCTGGAGACCTTGATGGCTCCCTTGTGCCCGCGGACAATGCCGAGTACTGCCGCCATGCCGAGGCCTCTTCCGGTGAACTTGGTGGTAAAGAACGGGTCGAAGATCTTTTCCCGTGTTTCCCTGTTCATGCCGCAGCCGCTGTCGGCTATTTCAAGGTAGACATACAGGCCGCCGCAAAGGTTCTCATCCAGCCAGACATCTTTCAGGTAGCTCCGGTCACAATCCATGCAGCCGGTGCTGATGGCGATCACCCCGCTCTTCTCACCGATTGCCTCGGAAGCGTTGATGACCAGGTTCATGATGATCTGGCGTATCTGGGTGGCATCAGCCTCAACCGTTGGAAGCGGCCTGGTCAGGTTCATCCGCAATACCGCTTTCTTGGAGATGGAGACCTCCAGCATCTGCAGCATTTCCTCCAGCAGGCGGTTCAGATCGATGCTCTCGACAACGAACTTCCCTTTGCCGGAATACGCCAGCATCTGTTTGGCGAGATCAGAGGCCCGCGCAGCCGCCCGTTCGATGTTATGCAGATTGTCTACGACCGGAGATTCCTTGCTGAGACGCATGAGGGCCAGGTCGGCATTGCCCACAATCGTCATCAGGATGTTGTTGAAGTCGTGGGCGATGCCGCCGGCCAGTACCCCGAGGCTCTCAAGTTTCTGGGCGTAGAGCAGCTGCTGTTCCATGTGCCGCCGCTCTTCTTCGCTTCGTTTGCGTTCGGTTACATCAATGGTAAATCCGGCAATGAGACTGTTTCTGCCCTCTCTGAAAATCGGAAACTTTATGGTTGTGTAGTTACGGCCGTTCAGGTCTTCGTCAAGCTGGATGACGTTCCCCCCACTCACCACCGACAGATCATCCTCCGTTATTTTGCGGGCAAATTCTTCGGGGAACAGTTCATACATGGTGCGCCCCCGCAGCTCTTCGGCAGGCCTGCCTACCATATCAATAAAGTTGTCGCTTATCTGGATGACCCGGCTTTGTTCCCCTTCGATCTGTTTGATAAACGTATAGACCGGCGTATATTTCATGAAGAGGGTAAAAAGTTCCCGGATTTCCTGCAATGTCTCCTCGGCCCGTTTGCGCTCGGTCATGTCGCGGATGACGGAAAGCAGAAAGGTGCCGTTGTGCAATGAAAGCACATTGGTTGATATCGACCCGGAAAAGACCGTACCGTCCTTGCGCCTGAAGGTTGCCTCGAAGTCGTTGATAAACCCGTTGGCCCTGACCTGATCCACGACGTGCTGCCGCTGGTTCATGTCGGTCCAGAGATTCAAATCGATGGTTGATTTGCCGATCAGCTCCTCTCGTGTGTACCCGCTCAGCTTGTCGCTGCATTCAACAATCTGGCCGTCGTCTGCCCGGGTGAGATAGATCGCATCCTGAAGTGTCGCGAACAGGGTCCTGAACTTCAGTTCGCTTTCCTGCAGCTCATTTTCGACACGCTTGCGTTCGGTTATATCCAGGATGATGGAGAGCAGCCGGTCTTCGCCTTCAATGGTAATTCGTTCCACCGAAGCGAGGCAGAAAATCCGCCGGCCGTCACGGGCCGTCAGGGCCATCTCCATGTCGCTTATCCGGCCGTCGCGCTTGAAAACAGCGACTGACCGCTCCCGTTCGGCGGGTGACAGGCAGCCGAGCTCAAGCGAGGTCCGTCCGAGCAGTTCCTGACGGCTGAACCCCATGGTTTCGCAGAATCTGTCATTGACCTCCAAATAGCGGCCATCGCTGATATCACTGATTGTTATCATGACCGGGGCATGGTTGAAGGCCCGGGCAAATTTGTCTTCGCTGGCTTTAAGCTGGCTCATCGCCTGCTTGAACCGGCTTATGTCGTGATAGACCCCCTCAACACCCATGAACGCGCCGTTGGCATCGAAGAGCAGATGGCTGGAAACGGAGACCGGCAAAGGTGTCCCGTCCCGTTTCTTGAGGGTCAGCTCATAGCCGGAAATTTTGCCCTTGATTTTCAGGTTGTGGAGAAAGGCGTCACGCTCCTCCGGATCGTAGTAGAAGGTGTCCCTGATGCTGCAATCCAGTAACCGGGCTACGCTGTCATAGCCGAGCATCTCAGCCCCCGACGGGCTGACCATGACCAGCCTTCCCTCGGTATCGGCACGGTAATAGACGTCCTGCATATTTTCAATAATGGTCCGGTAGCGTTCTTCGCTCTCCTGAAGCGTCTGCTGGGCGTTCTTGATCTCGGTGATATCAGCGATGACACCCACCAGCGAGATCAGATTACCCTGGTCATCCTCCTGGCGCCGACCGCTCAGGTGTCCCCAGAAAGCGCTGCCATCGCGGCGAATGTAATGGCGTTCGTGATGTACATGGTCAACTTCTCCGCTAATCAGGCGGCGCATCCGGTCGTCGCCGGCAGTGCGCTGGTCAGGATGCACGTGGTCAGGGTAGCGGGAGCCGATAAGCTCGTCGAAGCTGCAGCCGAACATTTCCGCCATGCGCTGGTTGGCAAAGGTGATTATCCCTTGCGGGTTTACCAGGATAATTCCTGCCTGCATGGCATCAAAGATGGTCTCGAGCTGCCTGGCATCGATGAGGTCCGGTTCGATGGATCCGCATCCGTTCACTTTAGCTGCGCCGCCGTTTGTGTCGCTGATCGTTGTATCCATAGATGCGCTCCCCGAAGTGGTGTCAGCAACGTCCGGCCAGGGTGGCCGGCAGCAGTATTTGAAAGGTCGTGCCTTTGCCAGGCTCGCTGGAGGCTTTGATAGCTCCATGGTGTCCGCGCACGATGCCCAGTACGGCCGCCATGCCGAGGCCGCGACCGGTGAATTTGGTTGTGAAGAAGGGGTCGAAAATTTTGACCAGCGTTTCATTGTCCATGCCGCAGCCGTTGTCGGAAATTTCAAGGTAGACGTACAGCCCGTCAACAGGGCTCTTCGCCAGCCAGGCCTCTTTCAGGTAGTCGGAGGTGCACTCCCTGCAGCCGGTTGTTATGGTAATGAGGCCGTTCCGTTCACCGATTGCTTCCGAGGCGTTGATGACCAGGTTCATGATGATCTGGCGCATCTGGGTGACGTCGGCTTCCACCGGCGGCAACGGACGGGTCAGGTTGAAGCGCAGGAGAGCATTTTCTGAGATCGATACCTCCAGCATGTGCAGCATTTCTTCCAGCAGCCGGTTGATATCCAGGCGTTCCACCAGAAATTTGCCTTTGCCGGAGTAGGCCAGCATCTGCTTGGCCAGTTCCGCAGCCTGGGAGGCGGCCAGTTCGATGCGGTGCAGATTCTCAACTGCGGGGGATTCAGGGTTGATCCGCATCAGCGCCAGGTTGGCGTTGCCGATGATGGTGGTCAGGATGTTGTTGAAGTCGTGCGCGATGCCGCCTGCCAGCACCCCCAAGCTTTCCAGCTTCTGTGCGTGCAGCAGTTGCTGCTCCAGTGTGCGGCGCTCCTCTTCGGCGCGCTTGCGCTCGGTAATGTCGCGCCAGATAACCACGCCACCGACAATGGCTTCGTCCTTGCGGATCGGGTAGGATGAATATTCGACTGGAAAACAGGTGCCATCCCGACGCCAGAAATATTCTCCCTCGACCTTTACCCCCACCCCTTCACGGAACGCCTTGTATATCCGGCATTCTTCCACCGGCGTCAGTGTGCCATCGGGTGTGCTGTAATGGATCAGGTCATGCATGTTCCGCCCCAGCATATCTCCGATCTGCTCGTACCCCAGGTTGCTGAGGCATGACTCGTTGGCAAACGTGCAGTTGCCGTCGATGTCGATGCCGTAGATGGCCTCGCCGGTAGACGATATGAGCTGGCGCAACTGCTCCTCGCTGTCGGACAGTTGCCGTTCTGCCATCCGCCGTTCCTCAATTTCGCGCAGCAGGCTGGACCGGAACTGCTCGAACTCCTCGGCGGCCCGGCGGTTGTCGCCGGACAGCCGTTCATGTTCCAGCGCAAGGCGTGCCGTGTTCTCTTCGTTGCTGACGAGCTGGTCGAGCTGTCTCAACTGGTGTCCGGCAAAATCGGCCAGGTACGGGAACAGCGGGGGCGAAAAAGTGATGAGGGAGAGCTGTTCCGCCAGCATCCGGGTTGAAAGATGCTCGCCAGGGACCAGGATGACGCCGGCCAGGCGATCCAGGTGGCTGCCGAGGAATTCTCCGGCGGCCTCCGGTGACGGGGCATGCAGAGCAAAAGGAGCGCTGCGGAAATCACGGGAACGAAACTCGCCGCAAAAACTGAAGCCTTCCGGGCAGGGGGTACAGAGCGAAAAAAGTCGTTGATTCATGGCTTCACCCGATCAGGCAGACGACTAAGGTTGCGTTGTGGAAACTGACGGCGGTATAGCTGCCGTCTTCGAGGCGAAAGGGACCGATCTCGCCGAAGGAGGGAAAACCGGCCAGCGGGATGGACAGGCCGAGCCTGGACTGCAGCGCGGCAAGCTCCTTTTCCCCGCGATCGGCCATGAGCCATTTTCTCCCGGCACAGCTGATGATTATGGCGGCCGCGGGGGTGAAACCGAGCGAATCCGGTGACAGACCGTCCAGTGCGTCAAGGGCACCTTTGACCACGTCCTCCCGGGTGGCGCTGCAGACCCTGACGATGGCGCCCGGTTCCACACTGCCGAAGGTTGTTACCGCGCCGCTGTCGTGATGAAGATGGGAGGGCGTTCGCAGACAGAAGTGTTTTGTCGAACCGTGCTGGTAGGCGGCCAGCGGCACGATCCCGATATCGGCTTCCCCCAGGGGTTTGCCCAGCTCACGGGCCATGAAATCCAGGGCGGTCTGTCCGCTTATGGTACGGATCTCGCACCCCTGATTATCTTCAACGATGCCGTCAATGCCGACCGGCGTCCAGCCGCTGGCGGCATTGACGGCGAAGCGGATGTTTCCGGAGCCGGAAAGTATGGCCACTGCATCGTCATATTCCCGGCCGTTCAAAAAGACCTTGCTGCCGGTGAACTTGCGATCATCTCCGGTCAACCCTCCGATGAAGGGGCCCGGAATCTCGGTCGCGAATCCGTTTGCAATGGCATGGCCATCGGCGAGGGCGCCGTCGGCGAGGATCATGCGAAAACAGGCTGGCGATGGAGATGCTGCCAATGCTTTCCGTGCGCATTTCCGTGCCGCTCCAAATGAATCTGCTTTCACCCCCTGCTCAAGTGCCACGTTCCAGGCGACCGTGCCGGCACTGTTGATGCCGAGTGCGCTCACACCATAGTTTTCGGCACCGCTGCTTTCATAGATGCCGTCGCCGGTTCCGCCGAAAATGATGACCGATTTACTGCCGAGCACATCGTACAGTGCTTCGAAAAAGTCGGAAAAATCTGGGTCGTACGACATGGAAGCGAACAGGAGTATTACTTCGGGGGAGATGGGGGCAAGAGCCTCCCCGATTTCGAGTCCTGCCCGGTATGGGTCGGTCAGGATACTTTTCGATGAAACAAATCGCATGGCATGCGCTCCTTTCGTCTCGCGGCATCGGTACTGATTCGACATCTGCATGGACTCTAACAGGGTACAATGATTCGGCATGACACCGTATTGCATTGGTTCGGTCCGGAACTCCGGGCGGAGCTGCGAACTATTCCAAATGCGCTTAAGTATAGCCGATAACTCCGCCAACTCAAGGGAGTAGTTGCGTTCCATTCGGAGTTATTTTGCTCCTCGCATGGCATTTCTCCTTTTTCGTGGTTATAGTAGCATCTATGGACTTCATGGATACACCGAACAACGATGCCGGCACCTCCTGGAAAGCGGTTTTTTTAACCCCCGGCACCCGCCTGACCAGGCAGCAGGCGCGGACCTGGGCGCTCGTTCTGGACTCTCGCTCGATCCCCTGCTGCATCGAAGCCGACGGCCCTGACTGGCAGTTGCTGGTGCCGGAGCAGCACATGGAGAGCGCCTGCCGCGAGCTGGAGCTGTATGAAAATGCCAATCGGCACTGGCCCCCCCCATTGCCGCCTCCGCGCCATCTGATCGAAAACACCCTGCCGACCGTGTCAGTTCTGATTCTTTTGGCGATTTTTCATAACCTGAACCTGCTCGGCCTTTCTCTTCCCGAACGTGGCATCATGGATCTGAGCGACCTCGGCGCCGCCCATGCCGCCCAGATACTCGACGGCCAGTGGTGGCGCACCGTCACCGCGCTTACCCTTCATGCCGACCTGACTCATCTGCTCAGCAACCTGACCATCGGCGGCATATTCATCATTCTGCTCTGCCGTGAGCTCGGCTCGGGACTCGCCTGGAGTCTGTTGCTCGGCTCCGGCACCCTCGGCAATCTGCTCAACGCCCTGGTGCAGACTCCGATGCACCGTTCCGTAGGGGCGTCAACCGCCGTGTTCGGAGCGGTCGGCATTTTGGCGGCCATCAGCATGGTGCGCTACCGCCATCACTTGCAGCGGCGCTGGTTCATACCGGTCGCCTCCGGGGTGGCGCTGCTGGCTCTGCTCGGCACCGAAGGGAAGAACACCGATCTGGGTGCGCATCTGTTCGGTTTCGGCTCTGGCGTGTTTCTGGGAATGGCGGCGGAGTATCTGGTGGGAAAATACGGGCGTCCGGGAGCTTTTTTGAATGCTCTGCTGGCGTTGTTGAGCGGGGGGCTTGTGGTGGCGGCGTGGTGGTGTGCGATGGAGTTTGGTTGATTCTAAATTCTTTTTTTGAACCGCAAAGACGCAAAGGGCGCAAAGAAATTCAAAGTTCACTATGAAAAATTGTATTCAAACCAACCAAGTTAATACTTTTCCTGTTTTTCCTTTGCGTTCTTAGCGTCTTTGCGGTTCAGAAGATTTGATTCTGGTTTTATCCGAATCGATAAATCTGAGTGCCGTTCTCATACAGCTCAATCGGGCCGTCCTGCGACACCTTGATAACCTTGCCGAAATGCGACGCGGCGCAGGCTGCCGTGGTCCTTCCGCCTCCGGCCACCATTTCCCGGGCATGGGAGGTGTCGATGATGAAGCCGGTATCGACCAGTTTCCCCTTGGCGTTGAACACGGTGATGCCGTCTGAAGAGAGAATTCTGAGCAGCGTCCCCGACTGTTTCAGTTCGCCGACCCCCCTCTTTTTCACCCGCTCGATCAGCAGCCGTCCGATCGGGTCGGCGCCGCCGACCGCCCCCTTTTTCAGCTCGGCCAGTTTCTTCGCGTTGCCGCCGTATACCATGACAACCGTGCCGTAGCGCATCTTCGAGAGTGCGTACAGCGTCCAGATGAGATCTTCCGCAGCCTCTGCCTCCATGCTGCCCGTCAGGAACGCCCGGAAGATGTCCGGGTCGAAAATGCTCCACATTCCCTTGCGCCGGACCATGATGCGGGCCGGACTGGTGAGTACCTCGATATCCGACGCCTCGTTCACGGTGACGGCAAAAGCTCCTGCTCCGCTCCTCCTTATGATGGAAAACAGCTCCCGCTGGGTCTGCCGCTCCACCTCGTTCAACAGCGAGGTGCCGGACAGCGTAACAATGCCGTTGACCTGCAACTGGATCCCGGCCAGGAAAAACAGGTTGGTGCCGTCGATAAAGCGATAGGTGAGGGGATTGTCGAAAAAACCGGGACCGATGATTTGCGAGCTTTTGAGCGGAACCAGGGTGTGCTTCCGCTGCTTCATCACGGCCCGGAGTTCCGCGGGTGTCGTGCGATGGATGATGACGCCGGTGGTGGCCGGTTTGCCTTCGTACTTCTGGTAGGAAAGGCTCTTTAACAGCTGGATGAGCTGCTGGATCGGCCAGAATCCCTTGCGGTGATCCCCGCGCAGGGAACGGGCAACCGTGATGTCCATGATGGAGGCAACGAGCGCCGTCCTGAACTGCGCCGCATACCCCTCCTGCCTGAACCCGCTGTAGAGCATGGAAAAGGCGGTCAGCAGTTCGCCGCAGAATGATTCTTCCAGACGGGTGAACGGAATGTTTTTCCGTGTCGCGCTGAACAGGAATTCTCGCCCATCGGTCACGACCGGCAGGGTAATACTATGTCCTTCATGCTGCAACCGTTCGGAAACAGGGGTAAGGGTTACTGCCGCGCCACCGAGAAAAGAGCTGATGTTAGCGCTCATCGACTCAAAAATTGTCATCGGCATAGGGTGGGAACCTCCTCGGGATAATAACCGTAAGTAGTATACACGTATTTGTCCGTGAGGGCAGGTCCATTGCGCTTATAGATGCAAATTTTAGTACAATCCCGTATCTGTTTTACCCCACCGTGCACATCACCTGCCGCACCCGGTATTCACCGCCGATGACGAGATATTCGCCTTCCCCCTTCATGATGCTGCCGGGGAGGAGGTCGTTGTAGAAGAAGATCTTGCAGAGCGGCACCATGACTTCCCAAACGGTCGAACCGAATTCCCATGCCCGCTCCTCGTCTGAGGTGAACGAGACGAGATTGTTCAACCGGACGATCTGGATGCGCTTGTCGAGTTGTTCGATAACGTCATGCTCGCTGGCATCGTAGGTGCCGCGGTAGAGGGGGATGATGGGGGATAAGGGAAACTTTTTGGCCAGTTCGAACTGGCAGTATTCGTAGAGAATATCGAGCTGTGACTGGATGGCGTTGGTGCGGGCGCTCCCTTTCATGACATCCACCGAGTAGTCGAAATACTCTTCCGTGTGGATCCCCTTGATTCGGGATCGGTGAAACGAGGGAGTCACCCCCATGCGGCTTTCGACCCAGCGCTTGAGGACGGCTCCTTCGATGGAGTTGGAATCCATCATCCAGCCGCGCAGATAGCGGAGATAGCTGTTTTTGATGCTTTTCCGGGCAGCAGCGGTCTGATCCTGCCACTGGTGGAGCTGGAACTTCACCGACATGTAATCGTTGAAGGTCAGTGCCCGCTCTTCCTGGCCGGCAAGTGTGGCCAGCCGGTCAAACAGGAAGCGGTTCCCTTCTTTTACACCTTGAATTTCCAGCGGCTGGGGATTGTCGTTGAAATGGCGCGAGGCGATGACCCAGGGCGGCAGGTTGCAGTTGTTGAAGGAACCGTTGTGCATAATGGGTCATCACCTCGTTGTGAATCGTTCCCCCTCCCTTGACGGGAGGGGGCAGGGGGTGGGTGAAGTTGCCGTAGCGGAATAATCGTGGCAACTCAACACCTGTGTTGTTACAAAATCTTCGCCAGCTCCACCAGCGTGAACTTGATCGGGCCGGTCGTCATGAACGGCTCGACGCCGAGTTTTTCCAGTTCGCTTTTCGGGTGATCGCC
>MGZJ01000021.1:0-3738 GCA_001802645.1 Geobacteraceae bacterium GWC2_53_11
GCAAAGTTTCAGGAGGCGCAGGGGCAGCTCTCCGGCTCCCTGTCCCGGCTTATGGTTGTGGTGGAGCGCTATCCGGATCTTAAGGCCAATCAGAACTTCTTGGATCTGCAGAATCAGCTTGAGGGGACAGAAAACAAAATCAATGTGTCAAGGGTGCGCTACAACAAGGCGGTACAGGATTTCAATACCAGCATCAGAACCTTTCCCAACAGCCTGACCAATTCATTGCTGCTTCATTTGGAACGCAAGGAACCGTTCAAGGCTGACGAAGGGGCAAAGACAGCGCCGAAAGTGAAGTTTTAAGCCATCCTGAATCAGGCAGGTGATCATGAAAACATTTTGCGTCATAGTAATGCTGCTGTTGCTCCCCCATCTGGCTTGTGCGATTGAGGTGCCGCAGCTCCGTGGCCGTGTAAACGACTATGCGAGCATGCTGTCTCCCGGTGCAGCAGGGAGGCTGGAACAGCAGCTTGCCGATTTCGAAAAAAGCGACTCTACGCAAATTGTCGTGCTTACCATTAACTCTCTGGAAGGCGAAAGTCTGGAGGGATACTCCATCAAGGTTGCTGAGGCGTGGCACATCGGTCAGACAAAGCTGGATAACGGCGCAATTCTGCTGATTGCAAAGCAGGAGCGCAAGGTTCGGATCGAGGTGGGGCTTGGTTTGGAGGGAGTGCTGACCGACCTGGTCTCAGGAAGGATTATCCGGGGCGATATGTCTCCCCATTTCAAGAATAATGATTATGACACCGGCATATCGGCAGGCGTTTCCTCGATTATGCAGGTTGTCAGGGGGGAGTATAAGGCACAGCCGCGCGACCTGAAGCAGGGTAAAAAGAGCGCCAGTCCGGTTGTCACCCTGCTGGTTTTTCTTCTGGTAGCGGTAGTTTTTCTCGGATCATTTTCAAAATTTCTTGGTGGCGCCGCCGGTGCGGCAGGTCTGCCGCTGATCGGCTTCCTGACATTTCCGGGTCTCGGGGTTGTTGTTCTGGCACTTCTGGGCACCGCAGGTTTTGTCCTTGGTCTTGTAGTTACATTCATGTTCGGCAGCGGTGGGCATGGCTCTGCTGGCGGATTCGGTGGACCGTTCATCGGCGGGGGATTTGGCGGAGGTTCATCTGGCGGAGGCGGCTTTGGCGGTTTTTCCGGCGGCGGTGGAAGTTTTGGCGGTGGTGGAGCATCGGGGGATTGGTAATGAAAAGAAAAAATGCCAGTAACTTTTTCAGTGAACCGGAAAGAGAGAAGATCAGCACTCTGGTAAAAAAGGCTGAACTCGAAACATCCGGCGAGATTGCGGTCATGGTGGTTGACGCAAGTGACAGTTACCGGGAAACCGAATTTTTGGGAGCCCTTCTGCTGTCGGCCTTCATCGCCCTTGTTGCCGCCGTTTCGCTGCATCAGGTTACGATCTGGTCATACATTCCGGCTGTTATCCTGTTCTGGTTTCCGGCTCTTTTGTTCGTGCGGCGCTTTCCTCGGTACAAGCTGACGCTGGCGGGAAAAACACGGGTGGTGGAGGCGGTTCGTGAGCGGGCGATTCGCGCTTTTTTCGAGAAAAAGCTCTATCGCACCAGGGAGGAGACCGGTGTTCTTATTTTTATCTCTGCGTTGGAACACAAGGTCTGGATTCTGGGAGACCGGGGGATTAATGAACGGATCGGCCCGCAGTTGTGGCAGACCCTTGCGGGAGAACTGGCCGGTAACATCAGGGAGGATCACGCCTTTGAAGGTCTGTGCGCTGTCATTGAAAAGCTGGGCGCGGTACTCGAAGAGCACTTCCCGCGAGCAGCGGATGATACGAACGAACTGCCTGACGAAGTGATGGTGTAAGGAACATCAGCACCAAGAGGTGATTATGGATATACCTGCTTTTCGATGGTTGTTGCTGTCAGGCCTGCTGTTGAGTTCTTTGTTGACCGGTGCCCAGCCCATATCAGCTAATGGTACGGCCGATCTATATACTGCAGTGCCGTCAACCACCAACCTTCAATACCTCTCTGTATTTACCCACTATCACTCCTTCCGGGAACAACCGTTACTCCCCTGGCAGGAGACCAACGACAATGTCGGTAAAATTGGCGGTTGGCGTTTTTATGCCAGGGATGCAAAACAGCCTGACTCAGGCGTTTCTACCGATGGTGCCAAGCCTGGTGCAGAAGAAAAGCATCTGCCCGGGCCAATCGAAAGACCTGATCAACAACCAGGGCATGGGAGAAAACCGTGATGTGCAATGGTTCATTTCCATACTTCTGCAGAATATTTCTGGCATTGATTGCTGCGGGGATTATTGGCGGTTGCGCCAGCGTCAATTTCGACAAATCACTGAGCACAACGAATCAGATGGCAGCAGGGTTTACCCAGGGCAAACTTTCTTTGGCACAGACCGAAGAGCAGCGGACAGAGATGAACCGCCTTGCCGAAGAAATACTGCAAAAGCCGGTAAGTCAGGGCGATGCCGTCCTGCTTGCACTGGCAAACAGTCCCGGATTGCAGGCCATGTTAGCCCAGAACTGGTCTGATGCTGCCCGGGCGGCCCAAACCGGCCGTATCTCCAACCCCGTCTTTACCTTTGAGCGTTTATTATCGGCTGGTGAACTCGAGCTTTCGGGCATGATTGCCTTTGGCCTGCTGGATCTGCTGACACTGCCACAGCGCTCCGGCATGGCGCAGCACATGATTGATCAGGCACAGCTGCAACTGACCAGCGATGTTGTCGACCATATTACGCAGGTACGACTGGCATGGGTCAAGGCGGTGGCTGCCCGGCAGAACCTCTTTTATGCGAAGCAGGTGCATGATGCAGCCCAGGCAAGCGCCGAACTGGGGCGTCTCCTTCAGTCGGCCGGTAATTTCAATAAAATTCAGCGAGCCCGTCAGCAGGCATTTTACGCGGATGCGACGGCACAATGGGCAACAGCCCAGCATGAAGCCACGTCTGCAAGAGAAGAGTTGATCCGGCTCTTCGGCCTGACCGATGGTCAATCCAGTCGTCTCCTGCTGCCGGACAGGCTGCCCGATCTGCCAAAAGAGCCGCTCTCCCCGGAGCAGGCCGGCAGTACCACCAGTAAGACCCGCCTTGATATCCGGCTTGCGCGGGCTGAATACGAGGCTGCCGCAAAAGCGCAGGGACTGACCATGTTGACCAGCTTCACCGACATTGAACTGGGGGTGCGTTATGACTCGGTCAAAGACAGGACAGATGGTCACAAGACTATCAAGCGGGGATACGAAGTCAGTGTCAGCCTGCCGATTTTCGACTGGGGAGATAATCAGCGCGATGCAATGAATGCACGTACCCTGGCTGCCGCCTATCGGCTCGAAGCAACGACCCGTGCCGCAGGTTCAAATCTTCGCCAGAACTATTCAGCCTATCGGACGACCTACGATATTGCCCGACATTATCGTGATGAAGTCGTGCCGTTGCGTAAAACAATTTCCGAAGAAAACCTGCTCCGATACAATGGTATGCTGATTGGTGTGTTTGAACTGCTGGCAGACACGCGTGATCAGATAAACAGCGTGATTGCGGCAATTGATGCCGAACGGCAGTTTTGGCTGGCCGACGCGGCCCTGCAGGCTTCCATGATCGGCAAGCCCATGCAGACTTCGATTGCTTTCACGGCAGGCAGTGGCAAGGAGAGTCGAGATGCACCCCATTGATTCCGTCTCAGCCAGACAGGAAGCGGTCAGTTGAAGAAAATCAAACGTAAGTAACACCAACCAGAGGAATACCGAATG
>MGZJ01000021.1:3753-52618 GCA_001802645.1 Geobacteraceae bacterium GWC2_53_11
AAAGGCGGTCGGGATTGCAGGCGGAGCTTTGGCAGCATCCTCAGTCAGCCGTGTGGTCATGGCGGCGTTGCCCGAACCCGCTACGCAAAGTTCCCCGGACACCATGCCGCCGCTGGTGCCAAACAATGGACATCATTACAACCCGGTAGTGACGCTCAATGGCTGGACATCGCCCTGGCGCATGAATAACGGGGTGAAAGAGTTCCATCTGGTAGCGGAGCCGGTTGTGCGTGAAATGGCACCCGGCATGAAGGCACACCTGTGGGGGTACAACGGGCAAAGTCCCGGTCCCACCATTGAGGTGGTCGAAGGTGATCGGGTACGCATATTTGTGACCAACCGGCTCCCCGAGCACACCAGCATCCACTGGCACGGCCAGCGGCTTCCCAACGGTATGGATGGCGTTGCCGGGCTTACCCAGCCGGCAATCCAGCCGGGCAAGACCTTTGTTTACGAATTTGCGGCACGGCGTCCCGGTACGTTCATGTACCATCCTCACGCCGATGAAATGACGCAGATGGCGATGGGGATGATGGGGTTCTGGGTCACCCATCCAAAAGCACGGCATCCTCTGATTGATGAAGTGCAGCGTGATTTCTGCTTCCTGCTGAATTCTTACGACATAGACCCTGGCAGCTATACACCGAAGATCATGACCATGCTGGACTTCAACCTGTGGTCCTGGAACAGCCGCATTTTTCCGGGTATCGATTCGTTGAACGTGCGTTTGCATGACAAGGTGCGCATCCGTATCGGCAACCTGACCATGACGAACCACCCGATACATCTGCATGGTCATGAGTTTCTGGTAACCGGTACGGATGGCGGACCTGTCCCGAAGAGCGCACGCTGGCCCGAGGTTACTACCGATATTGCCGTCGGTCAGATGCGGCAGATCGAATTTGTGGCCGATGAAGAAGGCGATTGGGCCTTTCACTGCCACAAGAGTCACCACACGATGAATGCGATGGGGCATGACGTGCCTACTCTGATCGGTGTGGATCACCGAAGCGTGGCCAGGAAGATTACCAACCTTATTCCCGACTACATGGTGATGGGTGAGCGCGGCATGGCAGATATGGCCGAGATGCAGATGCCGCTGCCCGACAATACGATCCCAATGATGACCGGCGATGGGCCGTTCGGTTCTGTAGAAATGGGGGGGATGTTCTCGGTGGTAAAGGTGCGCAAAAACCAGAAACCGGGTGATTACACCAATCCGGGCTGGTACAGGCAACCATCCGGCACGGTAGCTTTTGAGTATGCCGGGATGATGGCAGAGCCGGCCCGCTTTAAATCTGAATCAGGAAAATCCATGCCGCTCAAACAAAAACCTGCTCAGGAGCTGGAGTTTCAGATTCGCAAACCAGTCGGCCATTCTGGTCATTGATCGTGGGAGGTCACCTATGAAGCTCAATTACTTTATCGCGGTACTGTCAATCATTGTCTTTGCAAGTATGGCCTGTGCCAGTGGCAATCATGCCGGTGACCATGGATCGGTCGATGCCATCGGGCAGGCCGGTAACCCGCAAAAAGTTACCCGTACCATAACGGTTGACATGTCGGATTCAATGAGATTCACGCCGTCAACCATCACGGTCAAGCAAGGCGAAACCATCCGGTTCAATGTGAGGAATTCCGGCAAGCTTCAACACGAAATGGTGCTTGGCACGGAAAAGGAGTTGAAGGAACACTATGAATTCATGAAGAAGCATCCGGAGATGGAGCATGCTGATGACAACATGGTGACGGTTCAATCGGGAAAAACCGGAGAGATCACCTGGCATTTTACCAAAGCGGGCAGCGTTTCTTTTGCCTGCCTGCTGCCGGGTCACTATGAAGCAGGGATGAAGGGAACGGTAAAGGTGAAAGCCGACACCAGGAAAAGCGGGGATAAAAAATGAAAACTATGAAATCACTGTCAATAGCCCTTGCGCTCCTGTTGATATTCGGCATAACCGGCAATGCACTGTCAGAGGAAAAACAGGGTGATGCCATCATGCAACAGTCGCCCGCTTCAGTTGAGATGACTGACGGCGTAATACGCAAAGTTGACAAGAGCAACAGCAAGATCACCATAAAACATGGTGAAATTAAAAATCTTGATATGCCGGGAATGACAATGGTGTTTCAAGTAAAACATCCTGACTTGCTTGAAAAGGTGCAAGCTGGAGACAAAGTGAAATTCAGGGTCGAAAAATCAGGAAGTGCGTTTGTGGTCACCGACATCCAACTCGATAGATAATGTGCCGGTGGGGGCTCCCAGCAAGCCGGGCAAAATGGCGGTACATACTCGTAGCGACAGTATGAGAAGAAGGACTGATGTCAAATCAAGTGATTATGTGGACTGTTTTCGGCCTGCTGGTAGCCATCATGCTGGTCATCGACCTCGGACTGAACCGTAAGAGCCATGAGATCTCCTTCCGGGAGGCACTCACCTGGAGTGCGATCTGGATCTCTCTGGCTCTGATCTTCAATGCCGGTATCTACCTGTATCTGGGGCAAGCCAAGGCGCTGGAGTTCTTTACCGGATACGTTATTGAAAAGTCCCTTTCGGTTGACAACCTGTTTGTCTTCATCATGATCTTTTCCTACTTCCATGTACCACGCCTTTATCAGCCGAAGATCCTGAAGTGGGGTATCATCGGCGCACTGGTGATGCGGGCACTCTTTATCTGGCTGGGGATCGAACTGCTGGAGGCATTCCACTGGATGATCTACGTCTTCGGTGCGATCCTGATCGTGACCGGTATCAAGATGGCGTTCGGCGGAGATGAGAAAATCGAACCGGAGAAAAACCCGCTGGTCAGGTTGGTACGACGATTCATTCCCATCACGAAACGGGTATGGGGAGATCGGCTATTTATCGCTAAAAGAGGTGTCCGGGCAGCCACTCCACTATTTCTTGCACTGGTGATGATCGAATCGAGCGACGTGATATTTGCCCTTGATTCTATACCGGCCGTGTTTGCCGTCACCAGAGACCCGTTTATTGTCTATACTTCCAACGTCTTTGCCATCATGGGACTCAGGGCGCTCTATTTCCTTCTCTCCAATGTAATGGGGATGTTCGTCTATCTGAAACTGGGGATATCATTTGTCCTGACATTCGTCGGGGTCAAGATGCTTCTGGCAGATACCCGGTTCGAGATACCGATGCATTTCTCACTCGGAGTTATTTTCGGCGTGCTGGTCATTTCCATCATTATTTCGATCATTGTCGGGAAAAAGCGCAGCAATGTGGCTCTGTAATTCCGGTTATGATTTGGGAATTGACCCATGTTCCGGGAAAGGTGACCTATCTCGGTTTTTCTCTGATCTTTACACCGACAGATCTTCTCGAAGCTAACAGCCAATACACCGCTACTATTACGACCGGGGTCAAAGACATTGCGGGTAATGCACTGCCAAGCGACTATGTATGGAGCTGGACGACAGGTTCGAGCTTGAACATGGCCACACCGGTTATTCAATACACCATTCCGCTCAACACGCAATCAAGTGCAAAAAGTCTACTCGAACGGCACTTCCAGCGTAAGATTTTAAAAAAATATCGATGTTGCCTTACCGCCGTTGTACAGACCAACCATGACGGCGAAAATGCCTCCTTCATCTTCGAGAAGCGCCACACCATGCCTTTACTTCACATAAATAAACGGACCTATAACCAATAATCAGGTTGCTATGACGTAAGTTGTCATATGGTTGATGTAGCATGCTCTCTAAGGAGGGTATGCCATGAATATGAAAGAGTTTAGCACCCAGTTTCCCGATGAGGAAGCCTGCCGAGAGTATCTGGAATTGATGATATGGCCTTCAGGCCGAATCTGCCCCCATTGTGGACGTCTGAAGTCCTGGAGCATATCAGCAGAAGGCCGCCGCTATGGACTGTATGAATGTGCTGCCTGTGGTAAGCAGTTCACTGTCACCACGAAGACACCGCTTCACAGTACCAAGCTGCCGCTGAGAACCTGGTTAATGGCCATGTATTTCATGCTCAACTCCAGCAAGGGGATTTCATCTGTTTTCCTTGCGAAGTGGATCGGCACATCTCAGAAGACAGCCTGGAAAGTTGGCCACGCTGTTCGGGCAATTATGGCCTCACAGGCAGACGGCATGCCCAGACTTGCCGGGACAGTTGAACTTGACGAGAAGTATCTCGGCGGCAAGCCCCGGTATCAGAAAGACGTTAAACACAAACGAGGGAGAGGCACCGCCAAGTCATGTGTTTTCGTTGCCGCAAGCCGTGATGGTCATGTGCGGGCACACGTTGTTGAAAATGATAGCTATTCAGAGCTTGCTCCACAGGTTAACCGATTTGTTGATACAAAAGCTGATCTCATGAGTGACCAGCTTCAGGTTTACCGTAAGATCTCTGAAGATTATGCCAGTCACGCGTCAGTCAATCATGGAACAAAGGAGTTTGTGAACGGTACCGTTCACAACAATACAGCCGAATCGTTCAATGCAATTCTTGAGCGAGCCAAACAGGGAGTTTTCCACGCATTGAGCAGACGGCATCTTCAGCGCTACGTCAGCGAGGTTGTCTTCCGATGGAACCACCGTGAACCGGCAAGGGAAATATCAAAGAACGGCATCAAAAAAATCATCTACAAGGCAAAACCGATACTTGAACAACTTCGATCACTGCTCAGGTATGCGGTTGGAACTCAACTCAGAAGATCCTTTGTCGGTGGGATCTTCATACCAAGACCTGCTTTTCGGTTATAGGTCCGTAAATAAATACCCGATCATTTAAGCTGGTTACAAAAAAAACACTCTGTTGTTCTCAGATAATTCTCTAGTGCAAGGTATGTTGTTATCCCAGTCATTGACAACAGACAACACGATGATATTTCGAGACTTTATTTGAGCGCAGTTTTGTTTCTACTGCAACATAAGTTGCAGTAGAAACACCAGTAATTATAGATTATAAAATCAATTTCTCTCGTATATTCGGAGAGTTGTCGCATTTTTCAATTAGGAATTCCATGGCATTAAAGTTGCTGATTACACACAAACATTCTGATATCAGGAGGATCAAAAGATGTCTTTTTCAGATAAGGAAGCTCTCATCGTCGGGGGTAGTAGTGGTATGGGGCTGGAGAGTGCCAGGCTGCTGGTACAAGCAGGCGCTTCAGTGACGCTGGTTGGACGAAGCCTGGAAAAGCTGGAGAGAGCGCGTGATACGTTCACTATTCGTGACAATGTCCACACGATTCAGTGTGACCTTCTAAAAGAAAAGGACATCAACGATTTAGTTCTACATGTGCGCGATAATATGAAAGATATGAAATATCTGGTCAACGCAGCGGGCGTATTCTCTCCAAAGTCATTTTTAGAACATACCTATGAAGATTATGACGCCTACATGGAACTTAACAAGGCAACCTTCTTTGTGACCCAACAGGTAGCCAGGAACATGACAGTAAACGGCGGCGGGTCAATAGTAAACATTGGCTCCATGTGGGCCCATCAGGCAATAAAGGCAACACCTTCTTCGGCCTACTCGATGGCCAAGGCCGGTTTGCACTCCCTGACTAATCATCTGGCCATGGAACTGGCAGAATTTGACATCCGGGTCAACGGAGTTGCTCCTGCTGTGGTAGAGACTCCCATCTATGGCTCCTTCATTAATCCCACCGAGATTCATGCTGCTCTCCAAGCCTTTAATAACTTTCATCCAATCGGGCGAATCGGAAAACCTATCGATGTGGCGGCAGTAATCATGTTCCTGCTCTCTGACGATGCCAGTTGGGTGACAGGGGCGATCTGGAATGTAGATGGCGGGGTGATGGCAGGACGTAACCAGTAGCCCTGGTAATCACTAATTGGCTGCTGGCCATTATCGTAAAAGTCAATAACACGGAACTTTGGGCAGATATCGCGAATTCCAAGGGGGTTGATCATGAGCGAAACAGTTTCACGACGTGATTTTTTCAAAATAAGTGGTGGAGTGGCTGCCGGTGTAGGTCTGGCTGTGAGCGGAATGGCAGCGCATTCTGCTGAAGCGGCAGTCAATACCAGCACCAATTTGCCCTACCGGAGTAAACCGATAGCGAACATCAGAACAATGAAAACAAATGACCCGGTGCACTTTGCCTATCCGGACTCAGCCAGCCCCTGTGTGGCAATCAAGACGGGCAATCCGGTTCCGGGTGGCATCGGTCCGGACAAAGACATCATCGCCTACAGCACGCAGTGCACCCATCATGGCTGCCCGGTCTCTTATGATCCAAAAGAGAAGTCGTTCAAATGCCCCTGTCACTTCAGTCTGTTCGATGCGGAAAAGCAGGGTCAGGTTATTTGTGGTCAGGCGCCTACCAAGTTGCCGCAAATCGTACTGGAATATGACACTAAATCCGGGTCAATTTTTGCGGTTTCCGTGATTGGCCTGATTTATGGCCGCCAGGCAAATATCCTCTAAGGAGATAAGCTATGTCAGAAGATCGTCTCGTATTGCCGCCGGTTAATGCGCACAAGACCAACTTGACCTGCCATTTCTGTATCGTGGGCTGTGGTTACAAAGTTTACAAATGGCCGGAAAACAGAGAGGGTGGCAAGGCACCCAATCAAAACGCCCTGAAACTCGATTTTCGTAAACAGATTCCCGCATTTTCTGTCATCGCAACCAAGGCGCAACAGACTGTCGTAGCGGATAAAGATGGCGGCCGTTACAACGTGTTGATTGTTCCGGACAACGACTGTGTCGTGAACCGTGGTGGCGGATCCTGGCGAGGCCTGCATATGGCAAGCTACATGTACAACGCCGACAAGCAGCCCAATGCCCGCCTGATTCATCCGCGTATGCATACCGGCGACCAGTGGCTGGATACCAGCTGGAAACAGGCGCTCGCCTTGTATGCCGGTGTGACCAAAAAAATTCTGGACAGCAAAGGTCCCCGTGAGATCGCCTTTGATAGTGCAGATCACGGCGGTGCCGGCGGCGGCTTCGAAAACACCTGGGGAGCGGGCAAGCTGATGTTCACCGCATTGCAAACTCCGCTGGTGCGCATCCACAATCGCCCTTCCTACAATTCAGAATGCCACGCCACCCGGGAAATGGGCATCATGGAATTGAACAATTCCTACGAGGATGCTGAAATTGCCGACTGCATCATGGCCGTCGGCTGCAACCCGTATGAATCGCAAACCAACTATTTCCTCTACCACTGGGTACCCAACCTCAATGGCACCAGCATGGACAAGAAGAAGAAATGGTTCGGTACGGAAATCATCGGCAAAGCCCGCATTATTTACGTTGATCCGCGCAAAACCACAACAATCAGCATCAGCGAGTCAATAGCTCCGGATCGAGTGCTGCATCTGGACATCCAGCCGGGTACTGACGTAGCACTATTTAACGGACTGTTCACCTATGTGGTCGAGCAAGGCTGGATAGACCGGGACTTCATAGCCAGGCGCACCAAGGGCTTCGATGAGGCGGTCGCCGCCAACAGGATAAGTCTGGAAGAGAGCAGCAGGATTACCGGCGTATCCGTGGAGAAGCTCAAGCAGGCTGCCGAATGGGCCTACAAGCCGAAAGACGACGGCAAGAGGAAGCGTACCATGCATGCCTACGAAAAAGGCATCATCTGGGGCAACGACAACTACGCCATCCAGTCGTCACTGCTCGATCTGGTTATCGCCACACACAATGTGGGTGGTCGTCGTGGTACCGGTTGTGTGCGTATGGGGGGCCACCAGGAAGGGTATGCCCGCCCGCCCCACCCCACCGGAGAAAAACTTTACAACGACCAGGAAATCATTGCCGGTAAAGGCATGATCTACACCGCCTGGGGTGCGAACCCGTTCCAAAGCACCTGCAACGCCGAGCAATTCCGCGAAGTAGTGCTGCGGCGCTCCCGGATTGTCAAGGAAGCGATGCAAAAAAGCCGGAGAGCAACCACCGAACAAATGGTGGAAGCGATTTATGACGCCGTAGCCAACCATGGAGGCCTTTTTGTTGTTAACATCAATCTCTACCCGACCATGCTTGAGCAGGCTGCGCACCTGATGCTGCCGGCGGTACATCCGGGCGAAATGAACCTGACTTCCATGAACGGCGAGCGCCGTATGCGGCTGTCACAAAGATTCATGGATCCACCGGGCAGTGCCAAAGCGGACTGCCTGATTGCTGCCGATATCGCCAACACCTTGAAGGAACTGTACAAAGCTGAAGGCAATGACAAGATGGCGGACCGCTTTAAAGGCTTTGAGTGGAAAACGGAAGAAGACGCCTTCAACGATGGCTTCCGGCTACAGGGTGCGAAAGATGTAGGCGGCGTGATCCACAGCCAGGGTGGCGACACCGGCTATCTGGCAACGTACGCATTGCTTGCGGCTGCCGGCAACAACGGCGTGCAATTGCCGATCAAGGAAGTGAGTAACGGCAAGCTGATCGGAACCGAGATGCTCTATACCGACAAGTTCGGTACCGATGACGGATTGGCGCATTTCAAGCCTTCACCATGGAAGGGGCTGCTACCCGCCGTGCAAGGGCAGAAGGACAAATATCGTTTCTGGATCAACAATGGCCGTATCAATGAAACGTGGCAAACCATGTTTCACGAACTGGCTGCAAGTAACGGATATGCAGCGGATACCACAGAGCGCTGGCCAATGGCACCGCTGGAGATCAATCCGCAGGATGCGCAGGAACTGGGTGTCGCCAGTGGTGATATCGTTGAGGTATTCAACGACTATGGCTCCACGTATGCCATGGCTTATCTTGTACCGACCATGAAACGCAACCAGGTGTTCATGCAGTTTGGGCACTTCAATGGCGTGATGGGTGATGTGACCACCGAAGCCGTTGACCGCAATGTCATCCCTTACTACAAGGGAGCATGGGCCAATTTGCGCAAGGTGAGCAGCGGTGAATACAAGAAAACCGTCAGCTTTAAGAGCCGGTTGTACACGGCTTGACCGCGAGTATTGTAAGATCGGCGGTATGATCACTTCAGCGGTACACGTACTCATTATGACACCAGTGATATTCGTGCTTATGAAGAAGCGGGATCTGATAGAAGGGACGACTGCATTATTCGGGGATGAAACATTGAAAACGAATGGACGGGTATGGACTCCGGCGGTGAGCCATGACAATCAGTACGGAAAAAGAATCCCCGACAATACCGCTCGCGGACCCGGATGACAGAAACCATGAAGCGGGCAGCCGCATTCTTCTGCTGAGCCTGTCGGCCCTCGGGATTGTCTACGGCGATATCGGGACGAGTCCGATCTATGCCTTGCGTGAATGTTTTCACGGTTCTCACCCATTTCCACCGACGGAATCAAACATCCTTGGCGTACTGTCGCTCATCTTCTGGGCGCTCATGATCATAATTTCGCTCAAGTACCTGATCTACGTAATGAGAGCCGACAACCACGGAGAAGGAGGCATCCTGGCGCTGCTGGCATTGCTTGCGCCCTGGAAAGACCATTCGCAGAAAAGCCGGGTATTGCTCTTTATCGGGCTGTTCGGCGCGGCGCTCCTCTATGGCGACGGGGCGATCACCCCGGCCATTTCGGTGCTCTCCGCCGTAGAAGGTCTGGAGATTGCGGCGCCGGGGCTGAAGCCGTATGTGCTGCCGATTACCATAGCGGTTCTGGTGCTCCTCTTCCGTTTCCAGAAGCGCGGCACCACCCGGATCGGAATAATTTTCGGCCCCATTATGCTCCTCTGGTTCGCAACCCTGGCGCTCTTAGGTATCAGCTGGATTGTCCGGGCACCGCAGGTACTCGCCGCCATCAACCCGTCTCATGGAGTTATTTTCTTTATCCACAACGGCTGGCGCGGTTTTGTTGTTCTCGGGGCCGTCTTCCTGGTGGTGACCGGCGGAGAAGCTCTTTACGCCGACATGGGACATTTCGGACGTTTTCCGATCAGGCTTGCCTGGTTCGCTTTGGTGCTCCCTGCTCTCCTGCTCAATTATTTCGGTCAGGCGGCCCTGATCCTGCTCCACCCGGAGCAGGCGCATCAGCCGTTCTTCAATCTTGCCCCGGACTGGGCGCTCTACCCTCTGGTTCTGCTTGCCACATGTGCCACCGTTATTGCCTCACAGGCCGTTATCTCCGGGGCTTTTTCCCTTACCAGGCAGGCCGTGCAGCTCGGGCAGTGCCCGCATGTCCACATTATCCAGACCTCTCAGGAAGAAATTGGACAAATCTACATTCCCAGTGTCAATTGGCTGCTCATGGTTGTGACGATCTCACTCGTGTTAGGCTTCGGCACGTCGAGTAAACTTGCCGGTGCGTACGGAGTGGCGGTTACGACTACCATGGTGATCACGGTTGTGTTGGCCTATTTTGTAGCCGTAGGGACATGGCGGTGGCATCCCGTCACTGCCGGAGTTGTCACAGTACTGTTCCTGACGGTAGACGTGGCTTTTTTCGGAGCGAACATGATGAAAATAGGATCCGGCGGATGGTTCCCCCTGGCAGCAGGCGGTATCGTTTTCACCATGATGGCGACCTGGCGGCGCGGCAAGGAAATCCTCACCCAACGATATGAAGAAGACATGGAACCTCTTGAAAACTTCCTGCTCCGGATTGCCGAAAATCCCCCGTTGCGTGTTCCGGGCACGGCGGTATTCATGGTCAAGCGGATTCCCGGAACGCCTCCCCAACTGCTCCATCATCTCGCCCATAATCAGGTTCTTCATGAGCAGGTCATATTTCTCAGCGTCGTTACCAAAGAAGTCCCACGGGTATCAGCTGAAAATCGGCTTGAGGTCATAAAGATGGAACAGGGGTTCTCCCAGGTGATCGTCAACTACGGTTTCATGCAAAGCCCTCATGTGCCGGTTGCCTTGCGGGAATGTGAATCATTCGGTTTGAAGGTAAACCTGGACACCGTCACGTACTACCTGGCCCACGAGACTCTGATTCCCTCCCTGAAACGACGAGGAATGGTGCTCTGGCGGGAAAAACTGTTCTCGTTTATGACCCGGAACGCTATGCCGGCGACTGATTTTTTCAGGATTCCGCCAGAACGGGCCATTGAATTGGGTATACGGATCGAAATTTAATTTGGCTGGGCGCAGCAAAGAAGGCTCAAAGTTTACAAAAGAAAGCCCCCATCTCGCAGCTCGAAATGGGGGCATCTTCTCCAAGCACAAAACCCGTAAAAAGCTTACGTCAAATTCCAGATCATCATTTCCAGTATGTCTCTCCAGTTCTTGCCGATTTCGTTGACGACCGTCGGCTCAAAACCGCAGTGCATCATGCACTGGGCACAGCGGACATCCTTCCCTACCCCGTACTTACTCCAGTCGGTCTTTGCCATCATCTCGGCATAGGTTGGATAATGGTCATCGGTAATCAGGTAGCACGGAGCTTTCCAGCCGCGCGGATTGCGAGTCGGGTTGCCCCAGGGGGTGCATTCCAGCTTTTTTTCGCCCTTGAGAAAGCGCAGATACATCGGTGTCGAATAGAAACGATGCTTTTTGCTCATCTCGTAGACATCGATAAACTTTTTCTCAATCTCACGCCGCTCCAGAAAAAGCTTTTCGCCGACCGCCTCATAGCCGAAACCGGGCGCTACCAGCACTCCGTCAACACCAATATCCTCAAGCTTGCTGAACAGCATCTCAATTTCGACCAGATCGGTTTCCTTGAAAATGGTGGTATTGGTGCATACCCTGAAACCAAGCTCTTTCGCCTTCTTGATGGCTTCCATGGCAATCTTGAAGGCGCCTTGGCGCTCCAGAATACGATCATGGGTCTCTTCCAACCCGTCCACATGGATATTGAGCGTAAAATTGGGGTGAGGCGTCATGCTGTCAAGCGCTTTTTCAAGCAGGATGCCGTTGGTGCAGAAGTAGATATGCTTGCCCCGCTTCAGCACACCGGCAATAAGTTCATGGATGTGGGGATAGAGAAAAGGCTCGCCACCGGTGATGGTGACAACCGGTGCCGGACATTCATCCACCGACTTCAGGCACTCTTCCAGGCTCATCATATCCTGAATTGTGTCGGCATATTCGCGGATTCTGCCGCAACCGGAACAGGCGAGATTGCAGAGGTGGGTCGGTTCCAGCATCAGGACCAGCGGATATTTTTCTATTTTGTTGATCTTGTTGGTGATGATGTATTTGGTAAGATCGTAATTCAGCCGCAGAGGAAAACGCATTGTTAAGTTCCTTATTTAACCAAAACGGCAATTATGCCACAGAGGCTCAGAGACGCAGAGAGAAACACAGGGTTTTATTATGTCTTCCTCTGTGGCTCTGCGTCTCTGTGGCAAAATGTTATCGTTCCCACATTTCCTTCTTGTCCTTGCCGAGATAGGCACGCTTTACCTCGGCATTTTCCAGCAGTTCATCAGCCGGTCCTTCGAGAATGACCTTGCCGGTTTCCAGCACATAGCCGCGATCAGCAAGTTTCAGGGCAGCCTTGGCATTCTGTTCGACCAGCAGGATGGTTGTGCCGTTCTCCTGTCGCAACCGCTCCAGCACCCGGAAGATCTCTTGCACGACCAGCGGGGCAAGCCCCATAGACGGTTCGTCAAGGAGCAGCATTTTCGGGTTCGCCATGAGCGCCCGGCCGATGGCCAGCATCTGCTGTTCGCCGCCGGACATGGTGCCGGCCAGCTGTTTGCGCCGTTCTAATAGACGCGGAAACAGGGTAAACACCTTTTCCATATCCTTGTGGATGGAGGCTTTTCCTTCCCTGCTCCGATAGCGCAGGTATGCTCCCAGCTCCAGATTATCCTCGACGGAAAGGGGCTTAAAGACCTGTCGCCCCTCAGGAACCTGGGAAATGCCGCGCTGCACGATTTTGTCCGGCGCCAGAAACGTGACCGTTTCCTTGCAGAAATTGACCTCACCGGCAGAGGCGGGCGTCACGCCGGAGATGGTGTTGAGGATGGTGGTCTTGCCGGCCCCGTTAGCGCCGATCAGGGTAACGATCTCTCCTTCGCCCAGATGGAGGGAAACGTTTTTGAGGGCGTGTACTTTTCCATAATAGGTATTGATGTTTTTAAGTCGCAGCATCAGTCGTCATCCCCCAGGTATGCAGCAATGACTTCAGGACTTTCCTGAATCTGGCGCGGTGTCCCTTCCGCCAGTTTTTTGCCGAGGTTAAGCACCACGATCCGGTCACAGATATCCATGACCAGCTCCATATCGTGTTCCACCAGCACGACGGTAATATCCAGGTCACGAATACGTTTGATCAGCCCGGCAAGGGCGAGCGTTTCCTGGCTATTCAGTCCGGCGGCCGGCTCATCCATGAGGACGATACGTGGCCCGACCGCCAGCGCCCGGGCGATCTCCAGCAGGCGCCCCTTGCCGAACGGCAAGCTACCGGCTGTGTGGTCCGCAAGATCGGCAATGCCGGTAAATTCCAGCCATTTCAGTGCGCCGTCTCGGATGCGGCGCTCTTCGGAAACAGTCCAGGGCATTTTAAGCGCACAAGCCAGCAGACCGCTGGAACTCTTGGTATGCATGCCGACCATGACGTTTTCCAGCACGGTCATACCGCCGAACAGTTCGATATTCTGAAAGGTCCGCACCATGGCCAGTCGGGCCAATCGTTCCGGCGGCAGGCCGGTGACATCCTTACCCTCCAGGGTGACCGTCCCGGCGGTCTGGTGATAAATGCCGGTAATAATGTTGAACAGCGTGGTTTTACCGGCGCCGTTCGGACCGATCACGCCGGTGATGTCCCCCTTGGCAATGGAAAAGGAGACCGAATCAAGAGCGGTGACACCGCCGAATATCTGCGTAATGCCGGAAACTTCAAGCATTGTCGCCCTCCCCCTTCTGCTTGAAAATTTTCCGGTAGAGAGCGGGAATACCACGCACGAGTCCACCTGGCATGAACATGACCATGATCATCAGCAGGGCACCGTAGATAATAATATCGTAATCGTTGGCGCCGCGCAGGAACTCCGGCAGCAGCGTCAGCAGTGCGGCACCAAGGAATGACCCATAAATACTGCCGAGTCCGCCGATAACAACCATCGTCAGCACTTCAATCGAAAAGTTGAAGCCGAAGGACGCTGGAGAAACAAACGTCATGGTGTGGGCGTACAGGCTGCCCGCCAGGGAGGAGATAACCGCCGAGAGAGCAAATATCTGCACTTTCAGAACCCGTGAGTTGACACCCAAAACCTGTGCCGCTACCTCTGAGTCATGCACCGCACGCAGCGCCCGGCCAATCCGGGAATTCGCCAGGTTGAGCGAAAACAACATAACCGCCAGGGTCACGCCCCAGATCAGGTAATAGTTTTTCACATCGGAATCGAACACAACGCCCGCCACTTCCAGATTCGGGATACCGGACAGACCGGACGGGCCGCCGGTCAGATCGACCGTTTCGTTGAACACGATGTAGATGATGATGCCGAGGCCGAGGGTCGCCATGGCAAGATAGTGACCTTTGAGCTTCAGAATCGGAAACCCGATCAGGTAGGCCAGGCAGCCGACCACAAGCGCCGCCAGCGGCATGGCGCTCCACGGATTCAGGGCGTAGGTAGTTGTCAGGACGCCGGAAATATACGCACCGAGGCCAAAGAAACCGGCGTGGCCGAGGGATATCTGGCCGGCATAGCCAAGCAGCAGGTTGAGGGCAATGGCCAGCATGGTGTTGATGCCGACAAACACCAACACGTTCATCAGGTAGCCACCGTGAAAAAAATGGGGAGCAACCATGATCAACAGGGCAAAAGCAATAAACAGGAGCAGATCACGTTTCATACGTTACACCCGCTCCGAGTCGGCTTTGCCGAACAGTCCTTGCGGCCTGAGAAACAGGATCAGCAGGAGGATGATAAAGGCGATGGCGTCCTTGTACCCCGACGAGATCAGACCGGCGCCGAGAGATTCGAGTATACCCAGGAGCAGGCCGCCGATTACCGTGGAGATACCACTGCTCATGCCGCCGATGATTGCCGCGCAGAACCCTTTCAAGCCCAGCATGACACCGACATCGTAGGCGGTCATGGTCAGGGGGGCCACGATGATTCCGGCAACCGCTCCCATGGCCGAACTGATGATAAAGGAAAACAGCACCATGCGCCGCACGTCAATCCCGACCAGACCGGCGGCCCGGCGGTTGTAGGAACAGGCCCGCATCGCCTTGCCGCTAATGGTGTGATAGAAATAGAGCTTGTTGAAAATGATAATTATCAGGGTGATTGCCAGGATCCAGAGATGCTGCGGGAGAATGGTGGCGCCGCCAATGGCAATAGGGGTATCACCGGAAAACGGAGGGATCGCATGGGTATCCTTGCCCCACACCAGCATTGCCAGACCGCGGATCAGAATGCTCCCGCCGATGGTAATGATGACCAGATTGATCGGGGTCGGCTGGCGAAGCGGCCGGATAGCCAGCCGCTCGAACAGGACTCCGATGACAGTGCAGACGGCAACGGCACAGGGAATCGCCGCCCAGAGCGGGAGCTGTAAAAGCTCCAGGCAAGAGAGCGTCACCAGCCCGCCCAGCATGACGAATTCACCCTGGGCAAAGTTGATGATGCCGGTGGCGTTGTAAATGATCGAAAAACCGATGCCTATCAGCGCATAGATGGCGCCGGTCGAAAGACCGGACAGCGAATATTGAAGAATCTGATCGAACTGCATTGGACCTCATAAAAGAGGGGCGAACGACTGTTCGCCCCTGCACAAAGAATTATTTCCGGACAACCTATTTGACGATAACCCAGTCTTTGTTCTTGATTTCAACCAGCACAAAAGCGTCCTTGCCCAACCCGGCATGGTCCTGGCCGGAATAATTGAAGCTGCCGCCGATACCGGCAAAGTTACGGGTTTTTTCCAACTGGTCGCGAATCGCAGCAGCCGTATCCGCACCTTTTTCAACGGCATTCCTGATCAGCATGACGGCGTCCCAGGCGTGTCCGCCAAAATGGTCACCTTCTGCACGATAATGTTTCTGGTAATCCTTGACGAATGCCATGAGTGATTTCTTCTGCTTATCGGAGCCGGACAACATATCGGCAACAACAACCTTGCCGGATGGGAGCTTGATCCCTTCGGCAGCTTCGCCGGCCAGTTCGATGAATTTCTTGGACGAAACGCCGTGGCTCATGAACAGCGGTGTTTTGATGCCGAGCTGGCGGGCGTTTTTGGCAATAACAGCCGGACCGGGGTTGGTACCCCAGCAGATTATGGCCTGGGCATGAGCGCCGCGAATTTTGGTCAGCTGGGCGGTCATATCCGTATCCTTGGGACCGTAGGTATCGTCGGAAACGATGGAGATACCGTATTTAGCAGCCTGCTGCTTAAGCTGTTCACGACCCGAGGCGCCAAAACCATCAGATACGGTGAGAATGGATACCTTGGTCATCCTGTTTTTCTGGAGGTGTTCAAATATTTTGCCGACAGCCAGCGCATCATTCTGGGCGGTTTTGAAGACCCATCGTTTAACCGGGTCAGTGATCTTGCTGCCCGCTGAACAGGAGATGAGGGGAATCTGCTCTTTTTCCGCAACCGGAATAACCGCCATGGTTTCACCGGTGGTGCTTGGTCCGATAATGGCCACGACCTTATCGTCCTTGATCAGCTTGGTAGCGAGCTGGACAGCTTTGGTAGCATCGCCTGCGGTATCGTATACCACCAGCTCCAGTTTACGGCCCTTGACGCCCCCTGATTTGTTGATTTCATCTATAACCATCTTGGCGCTGTTGCGTTCCGGCTCACCCAGGAAAGCGGCGGGTCCGGTAACGGCAAACAGTGCGCCAATTTTGATCGGTGCAGCGGCAAATACAGTCGTTGAAAACAGCAAGGTAACAGCTGCAAGTATGAAGTTCATAACTTTAAAGTTCATTGAACAATCCCCCTGAAATCCGGTTTAGTAGATTACTTGATCAGCGCCCAATCGCCCTTGACAACCTTGACCATCTCAAAGGCGGACAGATCCAGCCCGTTGTGGTCCTTGGCCGACATGTTGAAAACACCCGATATGCTCACAAGCTTGCTGGTGCGCTCTATACCGGCACGAATCAGGTCGGGAGTTGATCCGGACTTTTTGATGGCGTTGGTGGCCAGCAGGAACGCGTCGTACGCGTAACCGCCAAAGGTGGAAGCTTCGACTCCATACGCTTTTTTGTATGACTGGTCGTAGCTTTTCAGCAGGCTCTTCTGGACATCGTTTTTCGGGAGCGCATCGTACACTGCCAGCTTGCCGGCCGGGAGCATAACTCCTTCAGCGGAGTCGGCGCCTGCCAGTTCGATGTATTTTTTCGAGGCAACACCATGGCTCATGTAGAGCGGTGTCTTGATGCCAAGCTGTTTGACATTTTTGGTGATAACGGCAGGGCCCGGATTGGTGCCCCAGCAAATGATCGCATCCGGCTTGATGCCGCGGATTTTGGTCAGCTGCGCGGTCATGTCCGTATCCTTGGGACCGTACACTTCGTCGGCAACAACGGTGAAACCTTTCTGCTTGGCCAGTGCCTTGATCTGCTCGCGGCCCGAGGCGCCGAAGCCGTCGGTTACGGTCAACAGGGCAAAGCTCTTCTGTTTTTTGGCAGCCATGTAATTGAGGATTTTTTCTGCGGCAACATGGTCGTTAGCCGGAGTCTTGAATACCCAGTGTTTGGCCGGATCGGTGATTTTGATGCCGGCGGCGCAGGAAATCAGCGGCACTTTCTCTTTTTCCACGACTGGGATGACGGCCATGCTCTCGCCGGTGGTGCTTGGTCCGATGATGACGCTGACCTTGTCGTCCTTGATTAGCTTGGTAGCAAGCTGGACAGCCTTGGTGGCATCGCCGCCGGTGTCATAAATGACCGCTTCCAGCTTCACGCCGTTAATGCCTCCCTTGGCATTGGCTTCCTTCACCAGCAGCTCAAGGGTCTTTTTTTCCGGTTCGCCCAGGAACGATGCCGGACCGGTAACGGCAAAAAGGCCGCCGATCTTGATGGTTCCGGCTGCCAGCGACAACGACGCGGTGACGAGCACCAGACAGATACTGCTGAAGAGTAACGACAACTTTTTCATTGAGACCTCCGAGAGTGTAGTCAATCTACAAATTGTACAGTCTACTACCTTCAAGCATATTCACATTATTGGCCTTCAATGCGGCAATCGCTTTGTCCGTTTCATCAAAACGGAAAATGATGACCGCATTGCCGCCACAACGCTCCACATAGGCATACATATATTCGACGTTGATTGCTTCGCGATCCAGCGTCTGGAGAATCGCGGAGAGGCCGCCGGGACTGTCCGGTACTTCGACGGCAACAACTTCCGTCTGGTTGACCGTGAAACCGTGCTCTTTCAGCACCGTAGTCGCCTTGGCGCCGTCGTTGACGATCAGGCGCAGGATGCCGAAGTCCGACGTATCGGCCAGGGAGAGCGCCCGGATGTTGATAGCGGCTTCACCAAGAATACGGGTTATTTCGGCCAGACGGCCGGACTTGTTTTCGATAAAAATGGATATCTGTTCAACTTTCATTGTTTCCTCCTGTTAGTCCCCTCCCCCCTTGTGGGGGAGGGCTAGGGTGGGGGGAGAATTTATAGTTTCCGGTTATCAATAACCCGCTTTGCCTTGCCTTCACTCCGCTGGATCGTTTTTGGCTCGACCAGTTTTGCCGTGCAGGTAACGCCGAGCATATCCTTGATCTCTTTTTCGACCCGGCGCGACAGCGCCTGAAGCACCTTGATCTCATCGGAAAAGAGCTGTTCGCTGACTTCAACCTGCACGGTCAGCGTATCCAGCGTGCCCTGCCGGTCAACAATCAGCATGTAGTGCGGTTCGATCCCCTCGATGCCGACCAGTACCGCCTCAATCTGGGACGGGAACACGTTGACGCCCCGGATGATAAGCATGTCGTCGGAGCGTCCGCTCATGCGGGTGATGCGGGCGTGGGTGCGGCCGCAGATGCACGGCTCATAGGTAAGGCTGGTGATGTCGCGCGTACGGTAGCGGATCAGCGGGATGCCCTGTTTAGTGATGGTGGTGATGACCAGTTCGCCCCGCTCCCCTTCCGGGAGACGTTCGCCGGTATCCGGATCGATGATCTCGGGGATGAAGTGATCTTCCCAGATATGCAGACCTTTTTTGGCTTCGATGCACTCGATGGCAACGCCGGGCCCCATGATCTCCGACAGGCCGTAGATATCGATGGCCGACAGGTTGAGCTTCTGCTCAATCTCGCCGCGCATCTCCTCTGACCAGGGCTCGGCGCCGAAAATGCCGACGCGCAGCTTCAGCTTCTTGAAATCGACACCTTCCGCCTGCGCTTCCTCGGCCATGAACAGCGAGTAGGACGGGGTGCAGGTCAGTACCGTCGAACCGAAATCCTGCATGATCATGATCTGTCGCTTGGTATTGCCGCCGGAGATCGGAATAACCGAAGCCCCCAGCATCTCGGCACCGTAATGGGCGCCAAGTCCGCCGGTGAAGAGGCCGTAACCGTAGGCGTTGTGGATGATGTCGCCCTTATGGGCGCCGGCGGCGACGAAAGAACGTGCCATCAGCTCGGACCAGACCGAGATATCTTTCTTGGTATAGCCAACGACGGTCGGTTTGCCGGTGGTGCCGCTTGAGGCATGAATGCGGACGATCTCTTCCATCGGCGCGGCAAACAGGCCGTAGGGATAGGAATCGCGCATGTTCTGTTTGGTGGTAAAGGGGAGTTTCTGCAGGTCATCAAGGCATTTTACGGTCGCAGGCGAAACACCAGCAGCGGCAAAAGATGTTTTATAAAACGGCACGTTGGCATACACCCGTTCAAGCGTCGCTTGCAGACGTTTCAGCTGCAGAGCTTCCAGTGCGGGACGCGGCAGGGTTTCAAATTCGTCGTTGAAAAACATACGTCTTACCTCGATAGTATTTTTAGGCAATTTCCCTTCTCCCTGAGGACCCTCTGGGGCCTAAAGGAGAAGGTGGCCAAAGACCGGATGAGGGGGGACAGCACCATTATTGCAGCATTCCCCCTCACCCTAGCCCTCTCCCTCAGGGAGAGGGAATTGATTCAGAAAATCAAACCAACCCGGCGGCAAAGCTCTCCTGGGTGTAGCCGTTGACAACCACATCCAGATGGCCGTCGTTCGGACAGAACAGCAGGCCATGAACCGGTACATCCTTGGGAATCAGCGGGTTATGCCTGATGATCTTGACCACCCGTTCAATGTTTTCAACCGGATGGGCAAACACTCCCAGCCACTGCTTCAGGTCGGGAATATGGATATCGATCACATCAGGTGAAATGCCTCGCGCGATCATATCCTGCTTGATCGATTCGGCGTCGATCTGGGCCATGCCGCAATCGCGATGGCCGATGACAAACACCTCGTCCACGCCAAGCATGAAGATACCGGCCACCAGGCTCCGGATCACGGCGCCTGACATGGGATCGACAATGGTGTTGCCGGCGTTCTTGATCACCTTGGCTTCGCCGCGTTTGAGCCCCATGGCTGGTTCGAGGAAATCGACCAGACGGGTATCCATGCAGGTAAAGATCGCCAGCTGCTTCTGGGGCGATTTGGGCAGCGGCGGGAAAGCGTTCGGCTTCACAAAATTCTTGTTGGCGGCGATGATGGAGTCGAGCTGCGTCATTAGAGCGCCCTGCCCTGCTGGAATGCCAGCTTGTTGACCGCCAGCGCCTTCGGCGGCACCATCTTTTCCAGCGCTTTCAGCCAGAATTCTTCGGCAATGTCGAGACGCCTGGATACCGCACCCAGCAGGACCGTGTTGGCTGCCCGGACATTACCGGCGTCGGCGGCAATTCTTTGACCGTCCACCAGCAGGAAATCGGGGAAACGGGCCTTGATGCGTTCCACCAGCCCTTCAGGATACAGTTCCTGCCCCATCAGCACCGACGGCGGAGAAATCTGCAGATCGTTGGCCACCACGCTTCCACCCTGCTTGAGCAGCGGCAGCGAACGGGCGGTCTCCATCAGCTCGAAGCCGAACAGGATGTCACCCTCTCCTTCCGGCACGATAGGAGAGAATACCTCGGCGCCGAAACGGACATGGGACACCACGCTGCCGCCCCGCTGGGACATGCCGTGGATCTCGCTCTTTTTGACATCGAAACCGGCCAGCATGGCCGCTTCGGAAAGTATTTCGGATGCCAGCAGAATGCCCTGCCCGCCGACCCCGACCAGCAGTATATTCGTTATCTTATCGCTCATTTCACACCCCCGATTGCGCCAAACTTGCACAACTGGCGGCAGACATCACACCCCGTACAGAGCAGCGGATCAATATACGCCTTGCCTTTTTTGCTGCCATCCCCCGCCGGACGCCATTCAATGGCCGGACAGCCGATTTTCAGACAGGCGCGGCAGCCGGTACAGGCGTCGGCATCGACGGCGTAGACGGGCCCTTTCTGGAACACTTCTTCACGTTTGATCAACACGCACGGCTTGTTGGTAATGATTACGGACGGCTCGGGACGTTCCATCTCCTCGGCAATGACCCGTTTGGTTTCTTCCAGGTCAAGCGGGTTGATGATGCGGATGTGCTTGACGCCAAGCGCCTTGCAAAGGAGCGGAATCTGTACCGCGTTGGTCGGCTGATCCATCAGGGTAAAGCCGGACGCCGGATTGTCCTGGCGGCCGGTCATGGCGGTAATGCTGTTGTCGAGGATAATCACCGTGGCCGGGGCATTGTTGTAGACCATGTCCATGAGGCCATTGATGCCGGTGTGCAGGAAGGTGGAATCACCGATAACTGCCACAACCTTTTTCTTCTCCTCGGCGGAGACAACCTTGGTCACGCCGGTAGCCATGCCGATGGAGGCGCCCATGCAGACGCAGGTATCCATGGCGGAGAGCGGCGGCATGAAGCCGAGCGTGTAGCAGCCGATATCGCCGGTAACATAGGCTTTCAGCTGGTTCAGCGTATAAAACACACCACGGTGCGGACAGCCGGGGCACATGTTAGGCGGACGGCCGGGAAGTTTTTCGGCGGCGGATTCAGATGCCTGCGGAATCTTGAAGGCGGCGCGGAGACGGCCCGGTGTCAGTTCGCCGCACAGCGAGATGATTTCCTTGCCGATGGCCGGAATCCCCATGGCCTTGACCTGATCTTCGATAAACGGGTCAAGCTCTTCAATGACATACAGCACATCAACCTTGGCGGCAAATTCGCGGATCAGGTCGTGCGGAAGCGGATGCACCATGCCGAGCTTCAGGGTCGAAGCGTTGGGGAGCACTTCCCGCACGTACTGGTAGCAGATACCGGCGGTGATAATACCGATGGAGGTATCGCGCATCTCCACACGGTTGAACGGCATGGTGACCGCAGCCTTGGAGAGATTGACCAGGTTCTGCTCTACCAAGGGATGACGAACCTTGGCGTTGCCCGGAAGCATGACCAGCTTGGCCGGATTCTTTTCCAGTTTCGGCACCGGCAGACCGGTCACCCGTTCGCCCAGTTCGACAACTGATTTGCCGTGGGAAATGCGGGTACTGCTGCGTAGCATGACCGGTGTGTCGTACTGCTCGGACAGCTCGAACGCCAGGCGGGTGAACTCCTTGCACTCGCGCGAATCGGACGGCTCCAGCATCGGCACCTTGGCAAAGCGGGCATAGTTGCGGCTGTCCTGCTCGTTCTGGGATGAATGCATTTCCGGGTCATCGGCGGCAACCAGCACGAGGCCGCCCCGTACGCCGGTGTAGGACAGGGTAAAGAGCGGATCGGCCGCCACGTTGACGCCGACATGCTTCATAGTGCAGAGCGCCCGGCCGCCTCCAAACGAAGCGCCGATGGCGACTTCCAGAGCCACCTTTTCGTTGGGTGCCCAGGAGGAGTTGATTTCCTTGTACTGCAGGGTGTTTTCGAGAATCTCGGTCGAAGGGGTGCCGGGATAGGCACAGGCAACAAGGCAACCCGCTTCAAAAGCGCCACGGGCGATGGCTTCATTGCCGGATAGAATGGTTTTCATCAGATGTATCCTTGGAGCGATCAGTTGGAGTAAATAACGGCGGACTATACTAAAAATGGCGTGATAATGCAATTTGTTTGAGAATCCAAGTAAAACAGGATGTTATTTTGGGCCGGTATAATAAAACTATTTTCAGGTTAGGGCAATTGCCCTCTTGACAAAGTTTTATATGACCCCGTATGTATTGCTGAAACTACGTAGCAGGTTATGGCGTTTTTGCAAAATTCGGAAATGTTTTCAAAGTGAAGGAAAGTTTATAGATGTAGAAACCAGTTGATTTTGCGAAAAGTACGAAAGTATATATTTGTAGAAACTTCTTGGGGTTATAGATCTAGAAACTTGCTTCTACATCTATAAACTTGTTTCTACATTTAGAAACCCGGCTCTAACCGGTGATTTACGAGTTGGCCGACGAACAGAAAGAAAATCGAGCAGTGTGGCGATTTGTTGGCGGAGGTGCTAAGTGGCGACAAAGAAGAAAACTAAAACCCTGCTGGATCAACTTTCAATTTCGGGCGGATGTTTCTTTGCGGGAATTCTTTGCATTTTATTTGGTTCTTCGTACCAAGGCGAATTACTTGGAAATGGAAGCGTCAATATCGGAAAAAACAGTGCACGCGTCCTTTTGGCTGGGAAAGACGCTCAGAACAATATCAACTTTTTCTGGGTCGGTGCAGTCGTTTTTTTTCTTGCCGCCCTCATTAATCTAATCGTTTCCGCACGTAGAGAGTTTAACACCCCTCAACCTTTCGGGGACTCCACCAATATGGTTATGATTTGCTCGAAGTGTGAAAAGCCGTTTTCGCTTGAGAGTTTGGAAAAGGCAGAATGTCCTGATTGCCAAGTTGGTTTGGTACAACTGAAAGGGTTTTACGACAAATCATAAGTATTTACTGAGGTTCAGCAAATGGACGTTTTCGCAATTACATTGATGGGAATATTTTGTAGTCTCCTCATATTCATTTCTTTTCTAATATATTTTGGTCAAAGCTCCAGAAAATGGCCATCCGCCGCAGGTAAACTCCTAGAATTCAAAGCAGAGCAAGTTCGATTTGTTTCAATAAAGGTGAAATATGAATATTTTGTGAATGGAGAAAAATATATCGGAAAGAGAATTAGTTTTATCAATCCGTTTTTCTCAACACTTGAGGAATTAAAATCAGATGAATTCTGCAGCCGGATCCAGCGAGAGGATTTTAACGTATTTTATCATCGTAAGTACCCTAAGATATCAACACTCAAAAGAGGTTACAACGAGTGGGGCGCAACAGTACTGGTCATATTGATGCTTCTATTTGGTGTTTTTGAGCTGATAAAAAATATCTATTTTTAGGAATCCAACCCACTCGGCGGCACGCGGCCGCCGCTTTGCTCCGCCGCTTAGCCCCAACCCCTTCGGACGAGAAATAATTATGAAAAAGGCGAAAAAGAAATGACGTCCGAAAACCAAGAAAAGTCAAAGGATGAAAACGACGATGAAAAGGCCAAAGATTCTTTAGAAACCGAAATCAACGGGGCATATCAGAAACGGGATGAGCTGTGGAGCCGGAATTGGTGCCCTTTTTGTGGGAGAACAGACTGTAAAAGCAAACTACACTTTTTGAAACTTTACACGTTACCAATGTCATCTCTTCCACCGAAGTATGCATTTCTTATGAGAGTGGTGCCCTTCGGCATCCTGTTGTTGCTCATAATAGGCGGGAAAATTCTGTATCTCATGTTCACGAAAAACTGAGGCAAGGAACACAATGCCCAACCACGTCGTTAGACGCCGCCCGCCCGAAAAGACCGGGCCTGCGGGTCAACGCCGACCCCGTTGGCCCAGAAACATAACTCATATCCACAGCGATGATATTCGGGACTTTAATGAAAAAGAAAAACATACAAAATAGACTGGTTGCGTTTATAGATATTTTAGGATTCTCACAAAGGGTGAAGAATATATCAACAACGAAAGACTTAAAGGACTTATATAACGATGTAGATCACGTCCAGAGAGAATTTGAAGTAGTTGTTAAGGACAAATCTGAAAAAGAGTATAGAAAAATGGCCGGCAAAGATGTCCTTGCCTTTTCTGATTGTCTAGTAATAAGCCTAGGTGCCGAAACGAAGTGGACCGACTCTGAAGGTTCATTTGAAACATTTTTAGTTGAGTTTGAACAAATAGGTCTCGCGCAGATGCACTGCATTCAGAAAGGTATTTTCATAAGAGGAGGGATTGATATTGGTTGGTGGTATCACGACAGCCATAAGGTAATTAGCAGTGCTCTAGCAACGTCCTATGAACTTGAGGGGAAAGCTGATGTTCCGGTTATTGCACTGTGTAAAAAAATTCATGATTATCTTAATGGACACCCCAATAAGGAAGCCTACAAGCACGACTTTGACCCACTAGAACTTCTTAGAAAGTACCACGACAAAAATATGGAATTCTGGTTCATCGACTATCTATCTATCTGCTTGAGGGCGCAGGATTTTTATGAAGATAGAGAATTTGTCTTTGAAGTGCATAAAAAACAGATTGAAAAGGCATATAGCAAAGCTAATACAACTAAAATAAAAAAGAAATACCGATGGCTATCAAAATATCATAACGAGATCCTTGCAGAACATGGGTCTGGATTCGCTAAACACAAAATAGTATTAAAATCATAGGTACAAAGGGATGCCGGCCAAGAAACTGCCGGTCAGGCTCCTGGCGTTGGCAAAGATGAGGAAGACAGAATGGACCCACTTACGATATTAGGATTAATCCTCGGGATTCTGGGCATTGCCATAAGTATCGGCATAGCCTTCTGGCAAAATTCACGAGCAAAGAATGCGGAGGCAGAGCTGAACGGTATTCTATGTAGCTTGCCATCGCAGGTCCTTGACAACATGACAAGGCTTTTACAAAACAACCAATCTGAAACGTCAGGGTTATACGGAATGATGAACTCCGAAAAAGTGCTCCATTCCAAATATGTTGATTTAGATGGAGATGAACAAGAAGAACTCATAGTTCAATATCCTTACGGTGCTCATGGCTCAGCAATGCAGGTCTTCGGACTCCGAAATCGGGAGTTCAAATTCATTGCTGAACTCTTAACGAATACACCCTCTGGATTTATTGCTGAAGATATCGATAACGATGGCAGAATTGAGATTGTCGCCCACGAAACCTCAGAAGACTTTCCATTCGTACTGGGTCTGCGAGATGAGGTCTGGTACAGACTTGAGAGCAATCGATTTGTCGAGATCAAACGAACAAAACTGTATGAGCCGCATGATGTAGACCTAGCTTATGCTGATATAGATAAGCAAACCGAAGCGCTCTCAAAAAAAGGCCAAGCTGTTTAAGTTTCCGAATCGAGGCCAACTGGGAATGCCAACCATCGGCTTGTGCGGTGAAGCCCACACACACTCAGCCCAGTTGAACAGGGAATTTGGGGTCAGATCAATTTTGGGGTTCGTTAGCCATAAACCTGTCCAGGTTTTCCCAACTTTAAAAGTTATTGGAGGAATGACAATGTATGTCGCATTTGTAGATTTATTAGGATTCTCTTCTGCGGTGGAAAGTTTATCTGAAGCTGATGATGTTTCATTCGCCGATTTGGTTTCCGAAACGACGTCGTTGGGTTCAAAAACACCCTATTCGTACCATTTATCCAGTAGTTCTGTTCGCAACCTTTACGACATGTACACAGAATTCCAGCGCGAATGTGAAAAGGCTGCTTGGGTTCTATCAGAATATCATTCCCATGTCCGATTTTCACAAAAAATGTCAGCTCCAGACGCACAAGGAGATAACTTCTCCTACAAAGCTGTGGTTTTCTCGGATTCAATTTTTCTAGCGGCATCTTCACTCGAACCTGTCATCGACGCTGCTGGAGAACTAATCGCAAACCTTCTTTTAAAGAAAATTCCTAGTCGCGGTTCGATCGCCAAAGGGAGTTTTCGTACTTTCGAATGGAACTTAAAAACAGGGCAAGGGGCCTCATTTACAGCATGTGCACCGTTCCTTGGGTCAGGTGTGATACGAGCGTATCATACCGAATCGAAAGGTCCACGAGGGATTCGGCTTCTAATTAATAAGTCCTGCTGGCAAGATGTCCAAGCGCTAGACAGTTGGGCACTATTAAGCCTTTCTCCTGATGAGATGTCAGAACACTGGGGTCATGAAGTAAATCTAGATTTATACGGACTGTCAGGAAATGCAAACATAACCCTTCTTCAGATGATGGCAGAAGAGCTTAGCAATCTGGTTCCTGACAACATAAAAGCTCGCCATTATGACCCTACCCTTTCTGCGTATTCTCGCATGGCCGCTGTCGATAGAGATCAACCGCGTCAATTTACTCGATCTGATTGGCGTGATGAATTTTAAGGAAAAGGAGGTGGCAGGTCTCCACCCGGGACAAATTTCATAGTTGGAGACCTGACGCCTATGTATTTTCACTATGGGAAGTAACAAGGAGAGGCTGTCAATTGGTCAACATTGAATACAAAGTGAAGGCGTCAGTCCTCGAAATTTGACATTTCGTAAAATGAGGTCCCAATCGGGTAGCCGGGGGTTTTTCTCCCCCAGCCCCCACACCACCCGGCATGCGGGTCCGCACCGGGCGGTTCGATAGAATTACCGGGCCGTAGCCGGGTAATGGATCTTCACCCACAGGTCTTTGACAGATAGTAACCCTTGATCCTTCAGACATTTGTTGGTCAGACCGGTATGGGCGGCGAGTCGTCTTGACATCGCCCACGGGCCGCTTCTATTCAGGCCCGCTCGGATGGCGGTGCCAAGTTGTGTACCAAGCCTGAGAAGGTTCTTGATCTTGGTACGGCACCAGCGCCACTGTTTCCAGTAGCACAACCGTATTCTGCGCCGTATCCAGCCGTCTATCTCCGGGATTTCACGGTAATATTCCGAGATGCCGAAGTACCCCATCCAGCCACGGAGATATTGGGCCAGTTTGAACAACCGGTACTTCATGGAGACCCGCCAGCTTCTTCCGGTGTACTGCTTGACGCGGCGTCGGAATTCCCGGTATGCCTTGTCAGACCAGATGATGCGGGTTCCGCTGAAGATGAAACCGAGGAAATCAATGCGGGATGTTCTTGCTACCGCACTCTTGGTTTCATTGACCGTAAGCTTGAGTTTGTTCGTCAGAAAGGTTTTCATGCCTTCCATCACCCGATCACCGGCACGCTGGCTTTTGACCAGTATGACGAAGTCGTCAGCGTAGCGGACGAATTTGTGACCGCGTGTCTCAAGCTCTTTGTCTAGTGTGTCGAGCAGAATGTTGGCGAGGAGCGGCGAGAGCGGCCCACCTTGAGGAACACCCAGACGGGTCTTTTCCAGACGCCCGTTCACCTTCACCCCGGCTCGCAGGTACTTGCCGATCAAAGCTAACACCCGCTTGTCGTGAACTTTCCTACTCACCAGATGCATGAGTAGATCATGGTTGACCGTGTCGAAGAATTTGGCAAGGTCGATGTCCACGGCAATACGGTAGCCCTGCCGGATGTACTCCCGTACCTGACGGACAGCGTCTTTCGCTGACCGGCGGGGACGGAAACCGAAGCTTGATTCCGAGAAGTCCGGATCGAAGATCGGCGTCAACACTTGGGCAATGGACTGTTGGATCAGCCGGTCAAGTACGGTGGGTATCCCCAGCGGGCGGGTTCCGCCCGTTGCTTTGGGTATCTCCACCCGTTTAACCGGCAAGGGTTTGTAACTGCCTGTCGTCAGCGATTCGCGGATGGTTTTCCAGTGAGAGCGGGTATGGTCGGGGAATTGTTCGATGGTGATGCCATCGACGCCGGGTGCGCCTTTGTTAGCCCGTACCCGTTTCCACGCTTGCTCCATGTTCGCACTGGAGAGTATCCGCTCCAGCAGGTGTTGCTCCGGGGTTGGCTGGTCAATGACGCGCTCCATGGGCATTCCCCCGGTCGGGTTCTCTATGTCATGAAAGCTCATTGGGGCTCCTCCCCTGTTCTTCGTTCGGCCCTTCGGCGGGGTAAGGCTTCCCGGCTCTCTGTGCCGGGCTTGTTTCCAGCCGTCCAATCGCAAGGGGACGGCGTCCGACGCCTACTATGGCTTTTGCTGACTTCTGCTCCATCACGGCTACCTTTACGGTGCCGCGCTTTTCTTGCGAAACGCAAAGTGGAGCAGATCTCCCCGGATAAGAACGTGAACTGTCGCTACACAACCGCAGCATTTACCATTTCTCCTGAATCCGTGGACTTCGTCATGTTGTGCTGACTTGTCCGGATGATGGCCTTGTATGCTGTTTCTGTTCGTCGGCTCATAGCTTTGCGCTCGGGCTTCCTCCAGACCTCTCCTCGCGGAGACGCCCTTGCCTTCGGCTAGTACTTGTTTTACCCTGTCTTCGCGACAGTGACTGGATTCTCGTACAGGGGACTTGCACCCCATAAGTTCACGCCCATGACGGGCGTACACTCTCGTGTGGACGCGGACGGCAAAAACCCGCCGCCGGTCACACTCATACACGTTGAACGAGGAATAATGAAAGACGGATTTTTCAAAAAAGAAGCGAAAATAATGTTGTGGCTTTACGTGATGATTCCAGTAATCGGAATTGTTGCTGCCGTTGTCATTCCGTATTTGGCAAGGCATAGCGAGAGCCCCCTGTCGTTCGAAGAGCTTATGAATCGGGGTGAGCAGTACACGGCTAAAGGGGACATTAAGAAAGCTATCGAAACATACAAAAAGGCAGTAGTACAAAAGTCTGACGATTCGAGAGCACATGAAGCATTAGGTAATGCATATTACGAAATGATGGGAATCACAATTCGCCGATCAGCGGCCAATTCCGAGGAATGGGAGCAGATAAAAAAGCAAGGCCAAGAATTAAGTGGGTTGGCAATTGAGGAATACACGAAGGTTCTGCAAAAGAATAAAGACAACTGGAAAGTACGCTATAGAGTCGCGACAGAGCTTTTCAATCAAAAGAAATACAAAGAAGCTATTGAAGAATATCAGCAAACAATACAGTCAAAACCTGAATACGCAACTGCATACTCAATGCTCGCAAGTGCATATCTCGGAGTTGGTATGCATGTCCTTGCTTTGAAAAACATTGAGAAGGCTCACTCGCTTGACCACGACGATGAGTACTATTATTTCGACCTCGGCAAAGCCTACTATTTCATAAAGGACAATGACAAAGGGTTTGAAATGGAAGCAAGGCTAAAGGCCATGAAATCCAAGTACTACCAAGAGCTCTTGGACTACAGATTTTCCAAAAAAAAAGAACCGTGACAGCGATGTCCAACAAGACAGAAGCAGCGGCCAAAAAACCGCCGCTGTTCTGCCAAGCCGTTGACCGGAATAAAGAAAGATCAGGATTGAAATGGGCGAGCTAACGAAGAAACAACATCGTATTTTAGATTTTGCCCTTGATCAGTTATTCAATACAAAATCTATTATTGCACCGGCATCAATAAAAGACTTTTCAACCCAAAATGTTCTTTCACGAATACTCAGACTGGAGGATAAACGGACTATCCTCCTCACGGATAGTGGTCTTAGCCAACTAAGCAGAATTGTTACAACAATCGATGAAGCTAATGTTTTTGATGGTCTGGCTAACTACTCTGATATTTGGAGCGCCTGTCATTGCACTATTGAAATGCTGTTTTCAAAGGGGATGAGACCAGACAACGGGTTAGAGTTACTAGAATTACTATGTAACAAGCTAGGGTCTGAGATAGACAATCACACTTACGCAGTCCCGTTATACGGCCTCAAAATGGAAGGAATTGATGCCATAACTATTGGAACGATGAAAATTGTTAGTTCACCTCAATCAGATCTTGAAACTTCTGGCGTAAAATACAACCATGTAAACCTTCCAAATATACTGAAATCAACGAGCGATTATCTTTGGCTTATAGGTTCCGAAAGAGGTACGCCGCGAGTCTCACAAGACAAGTTTAGTGAGCAAGCTTTACTGGCTGTTGGTCTGCTCGCAGTACATGCTGGTGCAATATATGATAGAGGAGCTTCAGTATTTCGGATAGGTGTAGTGCTGTCCCCGGAAGATGCCCATGGCAGAGCAGTATGGTTTTCATGGAAAGACAACAATCCGCAACTAACGGAGCATCACACCTTCATCAGGTCTCAGCCTTTTGTCGTTGATACTTTAGTGTCTAAAGAACTTAAATCAAACACCATCCTTACTCGCGGGTTTCAGATACTCAAGTTAAATGATAAAAACGAAATTGAGGACGCAATCACCAAAGCAATCTATTGGTACTCAGATGCACACCGTGATACCGCGCTCTCCATGAAATTCATTAAATTCTGGAGTTGCGTTGAGACGTTCTTCTCAATGGACAAAAAAGACATTACCAGATCAGTATCAATTGGCCTGACTACCGTCTTGGTCTTCGGAGGCTACAAGTTCGTGGCAGAAGCAGAATATATCTCATTCAAAAAACGAGTAGCCAAATTGTATGACCTCAGATCTCATGCGGTGCACAGAGCATCATACAAACATGTCACTGAGCGTGACGTTGCCGAACTCAGCCAATGGGTTGCCTGGATGCTTATCAATATGATTTCTTTCGTCGAGCGTGGTTATACTCAGATCAAGAAAATAATGGCTATATCTGAGCAACTCGATAAGAAGTGCGTCGCTGAATCAAAAATGTCAGCAATGGGGCCATCCGTTTAAAATGGAATAATCTAAAAATGCGATCCCCAACAAGGCCGGTGGACACCGACCGAGCCGTTAGATGAAAAATGATTGACTTAAAACAACCATCGGCGTACGGTTAAACGTACGAAATGGAGGTTATTTAAATGACAACGCTATCAGCAACAGAAGCAAGAAAATCCCTTTATAACCTTGTCGATGATGTTGCTTTATCACATGTCCCGATTCAGATTGTTGGCAAACGGCATTCAGCCGTTCTCATCTCAGAAGAAGATTGGCGTGCAATTCAGGAAACATTGTATCTCACATCAATTTCTGGCATGCGAGAATCCATCAAGAGAGGTCTCAAAACCCCAGTATCCGAGTGCAGTGAGGAACTTGCATGGTAAGCTGGCAACTTGTTTTTACCAAGCAAGCGCAAAAAGATGCAAAAAAGATCGCGAATTCCGGGTTAAAGCCGCAAGCCGAACGACTACTCGAAATTATCAAAGAAAACCCCTTCAAAAATCCCCCTCCATACGAAAAACTTGTAGGCGATCTGTCAGGTGCATATTCCCGTAGAATCAATATTCAGCATCGACTGGTTTATGAGGTTTTGGACAACATAAAGACTATAAAGATTATCCGAATGTGGACGCATTACGAGTAGCCGAAGCTGATCATCCAACTAGCGCTCAGACCATGTCGCGGCAAAAAGCGCCGCACAGGTCAAGCGCTGATCCGTTATTTTTGCCCGGTATAATACAACTATTTTTCAGATTTGGGCATCTGTTCTCTTGACAAATATTAATATGAGCCCGTATGAACGCTTAAGAAACTTTTGCGCGTTATGGGAAGCATAACGCTGAAATGGCATGATATGTAACCCCCGTGGGTGTCAATACCGACTAGAGGCTGTTACCGTGAAAATCACACTGAGCAAACGCCCCACCAAGGACGAGTTGATCCTTGAACTGCACGAGTCGAAGTTGATCGAAAGAGAATATCGACTGCTGCTTGATGAGTCGAGTGACCCTATTTTTGCCTTTTATCCTGACGGTCGCTACCGTTATGTAAATCAGGCATTTGCAAGCGGTGTCGGTTACGACCGTAACGCCATCATTGGCAATAAAATATGGGACATTTTCTCCAAAGATGAAGCAGACAAGCGCTTTGCCTTGGTCAAGTGGGTTTTTGAAAACGGACAGACCAGAATCATCGAAGTGCGCGTACCCCGCCCGGACGGAGACCGCTTCTATGTGACCACAGTCAAGCCGATAGTAGACAGCGACGGGGCTGTAGTTACTGTTATCTGCATTTCAAAGGACATTACCGAGCACAAGCAAGGTGAAAAAGCGCTTCAGGAAGGCAAAGACCTTCTTGAGGAAATAATCGAACTGAGCCCTATCTCAATGGCTATCGTTACTATGGACGGCACTATTGAGCAAATCAATCGCCGCGCTATTGAAACATTCGGGTATTCCCCGAACGACATTCCAACTATGGAACAATGGTGGGTACTGGCATATCCCGATGAATTGTACCGTGCCGAAGTGATTGCCAAATGGATGGAGCTTGTCGGAAAAGCCATTGCCGAAAAGAGCGAAATCGAACGCCGCGAATACCGGGTCACCTGCAAGGATGGTGCGGTCAAGACGGTACTTATCTTTGGCATCCCGGTTACAGGCAGGGTTTTCGTGATGTTTGACGACATCACTGAGCGCAAACGCGCCGAGGAAGAACGGCTGCAACTGGAGCAGCAATTCCTGCAAGCGCAGAAACTGGAGAGCCTGGGCATAATGGCGGGCGGCATCGCCCACGACTTCAACAATCTGCTGCAGTCGATTCTTGGCAATATGGAACTGGCAGTGCGATCTCTTCCACAGGACGCAGCCCCACATACCTATATCACCAGTGCCGTGAACTCTGTCCAGGCTGCTGTTCATCTTACCAATTTGATGTTGGCATATGTCGGCAAGGGTTTTCTTGCCAAAAAGGTTCTGGATCTGAACGAACTGGTCAGGGTGAATGCCGATATGCTGAAAACAACCGTCGGTTCCGCAGTATCACTGGAATTGTCCCTCTCACCGGATTCACCAAAAACAATGGCGGATGAAGCTCAAATTCAGCAGGTGATCATGAATCTGCTGACCAATGCAGCTGAATCCATTACGGAACAACCAGGCTTTGTCAGGCTTGCTACGGGTCTTCAAAACTGCGATCACACCTTTCTGGCAGCCAGTCTGCTTGACAAGAAACCGGAACCTGGACGCTACGTATTTCTGGAAGTCAGCGATACCGGCTGCGGTATGTGTGCGGAAACCATGGAACGGCTCTTCGATCCGTTCTTTACGACAAAATTTTTTGGGCGTGGCCTCGGAATGTCGGCCGTTATGGGGATCATGAAGTCGCACAACGGTGCTTTGTTTGTCCAGAGTGCTCCAGGGAGCGGTACAACCTTCAAGGCATTTTTTCCCGCATCCGATGCAACGCTACCGGGCATATCACCGCAAGAAAAAGCACCCTCTGTTGAAAACAGCATAATGACAAAAGCGCCTTTGTCCGGCGTGGCACTGGTGGTGGATGATGAAAGGAATGTTCTGCGGACATGTAAGAAGATGGTTGAACTGTGCGGTTTTACGGTAATTACCGCCCGTGATGGCATTGAGGCGGTTGCCCGATTCCGTGAACATACCGAAGAGATTGATATCGTTCTCCTTGACCTGACCATGCCGAATATGGACGGGATCGCCGCAATGAACGAAATCTACCGTATCAGACCTAATGTCAAGGTGATCCTCTCCAGCGGTTTCAACAAGGATGAGCTGAATAGCCGCATCACCGGCCAGGCCCCTTCCTGCTTCATCCGCAAACCATACAGCCTGACCGTGCTGGAAACAGAGCTCCGAAGGGTCATGGTGACAGAATAATTTACATCTGAAAAGATGATAAGGTTTATGTATGAACATCACCGCACTCATCACCATAACCCTTGCGATAATCCTGCAGTCGCCCTGTCCGTCACACGCCGAAAACCATCCGCCGCCCGCAGCCGCTATGGCCCCCTCCCCTGTGATCACCCATGTCATCGAGATCAGCATGAGCCGCAACCTGTTGACACTGTACGAAATAGAAGATGGCGGCAATAGATCGGCCATTGCCGAATACCCGGTCGGCTCCGCCGTCACGGGGCTTAAAACCTATCCGCTTGGGGTCGGCAAAGTAACCGGGATTTACTTCAATCCCTGGTGGTATCCAACCCCCTATTCCCGCCAGGTATTCCGGGAACGCGGCATCATCCTTCCCGCAGCAGTGCCGCCCGGTGATCCGCTCAACTACATGGGGCCATTCAAGATTGCCCTGTCGCACCGGACGTTCAAGGGAGCCATCTACCGGATCCACGGCAACAACAACCCGAAACGGGTCGGCAAACGGGTGACTGGGGGCTGCTTCGTTATGGACAACAGAGACGGCCTGACCCTGGCTCATACAATCAAAGTCGGCACCCCGGTCACCATCCTCCCCTGAACAACTTCCGAATCATGCTCCTTCCCCGCCTCTCCTCTTGACAAAACGGCCTCAGGGGTAAATAATCCGCGTTCCTGTATACACAAGCCTGAAGGGACGTTTATCATGCGTATTGAAAGTGATTTCCTCGTTATCGGCAGCGGCATCGCCGGCCTCTCCTTTGCCCTCCAGGCAGCCAAGCATGGCAGCGTCGCCATCGTAACCAAACGTGACATTTCCGAATCTGCCACCAGATATGCCCAGGGGGGCATCGCCTCGGTGTATTCAGACGAAGACTCGTTCGATGCCCATGTGGAGGATACACTTGTGGCAGGAGCCGGAATCTGCCATGAGGATGTGGTACGGATGGTAGTCGAAGAAGGACCGCAGACCATTCGCAACCTGATCGACTGGGGGGTGAAGTTCACCACCAGCGGCGAATCGTATGACCTGACCCGCGAGGGCGGCCACAGCGCGCGCCGTATTCTGCATGCCGAAGATATCACCGGCCGGGAAATAGAACGGGCACTGGTTGAAGCGGTCAAGCAGCACCCGTCAATTACCATTTACGAAAACCACATCGCCATCGACCTGATTACCTCCGCCAAGATCGAGCGCCGCAAACTGGAGCAGAACCGCTGCCTGGGCGCATATGTTCTGGATATCCCCAACGACGCCGTGATCACGTTCAGCGCCAAGATCACCCTGCTGGCCAGCGGCGGCGCCGGCAAGGTGTATCTGTACACCTGCAACCCCGACGTGGCGTCCGGCGACGGCGTTGCCATGGCCTACCGCGCCGGGGCAACCATTGCCAACATGGAGTTCATGCAGTTCCACCCCACTACGCTGTTTCACCCGCAAGCCAAGTCGTTTCTGATTTCCGAAGCGGTGCGGGGCGAAGGGGCAATTCTGCGCCGCCGCGACGGCACCGCATTTATGGAGAAGTATCACAAGCTCAAGGACCTGGCTCCCCGGGACATCGTGGCCCGCGCCATTGACAACGAAATGAAGACCAGTGGTGATGACTGTGCCTTCCTCGATATCACCCATGAGCCTGCCGATGTGGTACGCAACCGCTTTCCCAACATCTACCAGACCTGTATGGAATTCGGCCTGGACATGACCAAGGATTGGCTGCCGGTCGTCCCAGCCGCTCACTACCTATGCGGAGGGGTGGCGGTCAATTTCGACGCCGAGACCGATATCCCCGGCCTGTACGCCATTGGCGAAACCGCCTTCACCGGCCTGCATGGCGCCAACCGCTTGGCCAGCAACTCGCTGCTTGAGGCTGCCGTGTACGCGGGACGCGCTTTCCGTCATGCCACTACTGCTATTTCATCAATGGCGGGCGATCTGCGCGAGATCCCGGCGTGGGATTCCGGCACCGCCACCAACAGTGATGAGATGGTTGTCGTTTCCCAAAACTGGGATGAAATCCGCCGCACCATGTGGAATTATGTCGGCATTGTCCGTTCGGACAAGCGCCTGGCACGAGCCATGAGCCGCATCAAGCTGATTCAGGGAGAGATTGAGGAATATTACTGGAACTTCAACGTGACGTCCGACCTGATCGAACTGCGCAACATCGCAACGGTCGCTGAGCTGATCATTAGCTGTGCCCAGAAGCGCAAGGAATCACGAGGCCTGCATTATAACCTGGATTACCCGTTCCTCGATGAGGTGAACGGCAAGAAGGACAGCTTTGTCAAGAAACGGTTCTAAAAGGACGGTACCCGTGGATATTAACGAAGTTCGCAAGCGGATTGACCTGCTGGATGACGTGCTGCTGCGCATCTTTAACGAGCGCGCCCGGTTGGCTCTGGAAATCGGCCATGCCAAGAAAGAACTTAATTTGCCGGTTTTTGATCCTGCGCGGGAAAAACGGATTTTCAACCGCATGAAAGAGGATAATCCGGGACCGCTGGATGATGAAGCCATCGTCAGGATGTTCGAGCGCGTGGTTGACGAGTCCCGCCGCCTGGAACGTATCATGTCACATATAGAAGAAGTTTAAGGGAGTATATATATCATGTTGATTATCATGAAGAAGCATGCTGAGGAAACGGCTTTGGATTCCATCAAGGAATACCTGATTACCCGCGATTTCGACATTCACCAGTCAACCGGCGCCAACCGCACCATCATCGGGGTGATCGGCGACACCGCGACCCTTAATGACCATGAAATTGAAACCATGCCGGGAGTCAGCCAGGTGGTGCGCATCAGGAAGGACGACTAGCAACGGGTACCAAAACCTTATCAAGGGCGGTTTTCAAGCTTTCAATGGTGTACGGTTTTTGAATGAATATCACCAGGCCTTCTTCATCAGCCACTGCTGCCGGAAAGTCGTCTCTGCTGTAACCGCTCGACAACAATGCGGGCACTCGTGATCCCCTCTTCCGCAACTCATTCAGCACCTCTGTTCCGTCCATTTCCGACATGGTCATATCAAGCAGCAAAAGGTCTATCGAGTGTCCTTGAGCTGTATATATCTGTAGCGCCTCTCTGCCGTTCCCAGCGCTGATGACAGAATATCCGAGTGCATCCAGAAGGTTTCCGGTCATTTCTTTCAACATCTCATCATCATCAACAAACAGTATGGTAGGCCTGTCCGTTAACTCATGTCTTTTAGGCATGTCTTCTATGGTCGCCGGCATAACCTCTTCCGAACACGCGGGGAGAACGAACCGGACAACCGTACATTCACCCGGATGACTCTGAATACTGATCGTTCCCTTCAGTGCCTTGACAACTCCGGAAACAGCCGCCATATCAAGTCCGCGACCGGTAAATTTGGTGCTGAAGAACGGATCAAAGACCCGTTGCAGCGTATCTTCATCCATACCGCAGCCACTGTCAGCAACCTCAAGAACGACCTTGTTTCCGGTCGCGGCAACCTCGCAATACCCTCTGATAGCAACCGTGCCCGGCTGATTGCCAATTGCCTCGACAGCATTATTAAGAACACTGGTTACCGCCTGCCGCAGCTGAATCGGGTCCGCCTTGATATGCGGGAGATCATCCGGTATATGCAGACTCACCACAACGCCGGTACTGCCAACTGATGCACGGACCTGATCATAGACGGGAGCAAGAAGCGTTTTCGGATGCATTTTCACAAAACGGTACATGCCATGACCTGAGTACAGAAGCATTTTGTGACACAGGTCCGCAGCATGCTGCGTGGCTACGGATATTTTTTCCAGATACGTCTGCACCGGCGATTGCGGCTGTAGTTTCATTTTTGACAGATCAACCGCCCCCTGGATAACCATCAGAAGATTGTTGAAGTCATGGGCTACACCTCCTGCCAGGGTGCCGATATTTTCTAGATGACGGGCATGCTGAACCTGCTCAAGAAGAGATAAACGTTCGGCTTCGCCCCGTTTGATTTCGCTTATGTCCTGTATAACCCAGATTGACCCATTATCAGGCTTTGCAGGATCGACAGCCTGACCGGCAAGAAAACAGGGAAAATGGGTGCCGTCAACCCGTTTCATCGTTACTTCCGCGGAGAACATTCCGCCGTTGGAAAGTTCCTTATACCCTTCGTTTCCTATTCGCTGACATTCTCCCGTATCTGCGTAAAAAAGACAGGTATTCATCCCCCTGGTTTGCCCCGGTTCATAGCCGAACATCGTGTCGTGTAGCGCGTTTGTCCATTGAATGGTACGATTCTTTATGAAACCGATGCCTACCGAAACATTATTGAGGATGATGCGCTGTTCATGGACGGAAGCGGCGAGAAGTGAAGTACGCTCGTCCAGTTCCGTCTGCGTGGTCTGAAGTGTGTCAAGATGCCGCAGCATCGCACGGGTCAGCATGAAAACAAGAAGACATAATCCCAACGTGAGAGCGGACTGAATGACCGACCGATGAACCCAAGGCGTAAGAACGTCCTGCTCATGGAGCGACACGATTGCCACGATTGGAAAACGGGTTAACCGGTTATACGAAATAATACGATTGGCATTATCCAACGTACTTTTAACAATATGATAGGTTCCGGATTCTTTCTGGAACAGGACATCCTGAAAGATTCTTGAATTTTTGAAGTCCGTTTGATAGGCATTTTCAACGTACGGCTGGATAACCAGCGGTGCTCCGTCATTACGCACCAGCAGTATTCTTCCACGGGGGCCGATACTGGTCTGGCTTAAAAAGCGTTTGTAATAATCCACCTCGAAGGCTGCGGCAATAAGACCGTTAAACGCCTGTCCTGGCTTGTTGAGCGGCCTCATGAGATTGAAACGCCAACGGTTCACCAGGCGGCTCATGACCGGTTTTCCAATTGTCACGTCAGCATCGGGATGATTCAAATAATGTTTAAAATAGTCGCGATCAGCAACTGATCGTGTACTCGGCGGGAACTGCTCTTGTGTGTTGGTAAACATCTCACCGTTCCTGTTTACCAGAAACAGGGCGCCAACCTGCGGAGTACTTTTAAGCTGGCGTTGCAGTTCCTGATACAAGCCAAGCGGGTCAACTTTCTCGTAATTCCTTTTAAGCGAGATGTCATGCACGGTCTCCCGTAACATCCCGCTTGCTTCAGCAAAGGCACTTTCGGTATGCTCGGCAAGAATCCGGGCATAATCAGCGGATTGCCGTTCCGCCTGGGTCATCGTTTCCCTCCGCCCCGAGTAGATATCCCACACGGAAAGGGCAATTACGGCAAAAAGGGTAATCCCGACAAACAGTCGCAGATTCGTTTTTATTTTCTGTATGGTGCATGCGGTCACGCGGATGTCCTTTATAGATCCGGATAGAATAGTAGCTGCTGCATGGCGTAAGCGGCTGCAAAACAGGGTTAATTAAAACGTATACAACACCCACTTTACTCTTTCAAGGCTAATCACATACAGTTTTCTCGAACTAGCTGACCCCAATCACTCATATGTACCATCCAAATTACTATTTGCTTGACACTGCTTGCGGGATAATGCTAAGTAACTAGCTTCAATTCCGATAATAACTCAAGAAAACATTTTGGAGGTGTAGTTTGGCTCATCATAAGTCAGCAATCAAAAGGATCAAGCAGAGTATTAAGAAAACCGCACGTAATCGTCATGTATCTTCGACGCTGAAAACATATATCAAGCGTGTTCGTGAAGCGGTAGCAGCTAAAGACAAAGACGCTGCTGTAGCAGCACTGAAAGCAGCTATTCCTGTTATTGACGCCACCTCTTCCAAAGGTGTCATTCACAGTTCAACTGCTTCCCGTAATGTTTCACGCCTGACCAAACTGGTTAACACTCTCGGCTAATTCACCGCTATACAACACAAAAAGGGGGCTGCGCATGCATGCCCCCTTTTTGTGTTGTAATGAGACTGTTTGCAGTACGTGGATTGAAAACCCGCTTTCCTACCACCCGCCCGTGCAAATCCCCATGGTTAATCCGTGCATCAGCGTATAGGGCTGTCCTCCCGTTTTTGAAGCGACATCACAACTATAAAACTCTTCGAAAATCCGCTTCAATTCTCTTCTCGAAAAATTGCGGGCCTGGGTAATAATATCACCGAGGAAAAATGCATTTATCGAAAGCTCGCGGCCAATATCGGCCTGCGGCATCTTCCGGTCCAGCAACTCCCGGACGCGCCATAACTGACGGAAATGCCGTGTCAGCGCCCCTACCATCATCGGCGCATCTTCCCCGTTCAGGAAAAGCGCATCAAGACTTCGTATCGAATTCTGCACATCACGCAAGCCGAGATATTTTGCCAGTTCAAAAGCGGTAAACGCTTTACTGCTGCTTGCCATGGTACGGACATCATCGACGCTTATACGCGCTTTGGTTCCGGCATACACAGCCAGTTTTTCTATCTGGGAACTTAATTCCTGCAGGTTGTTGCCGATCAGGGCCGCCAGCAGTTCTGCTGCGGCCGTTTCCATGGATTTTCCGTGAACCGTCGTCTCTGACTGGATAAATCCCGGCAACTTGTTATCGTACATCCGTTTATACTCGACCAGGTCGCCATGTTTTTTAAATTCCAGAAAAAACTTCTTGCGCTGATCGATCTTGGTACCGGTCAACAACAGACAGGTGCCAGCCGCCGGCTTCATAATATACGGAAGCAGCACTTCGAGCGCATCAGCTTTGAGCTGTTCCGCCCGCTTTACCACCACCGCACGGCGATCAGAAAACATCGGCAGAGTCTGAGCGGCATCGAGGATATCGACCCCCTTGGATTCGTTGCCGTAGAACACATTGAAATTAAAGTCTTTCAGGGACGGATCAATCGCCCGCTCAAGCAGCATCAGCACCGCCCGATCGACCAAAAACTGTTCTTCTCCGTACAAAAAACAGACGGTAGGGATGATGCCTTTTTTCAGTGATGTTTCAAATTCCTGCGGTGTCATGATTAGTAGGACTCTTCCAATGCAGATATGAATTTTTGGGCAATGATACGGGCGGCAGCATCAAGCGCCTGATCTTCAGCGTTACGCTGGAAGGCAAGATTCGTGTTGGCAGGGAACTGCTTTGATCCTTGCAGCTGCCCTTTCCAGAGCGGAGCCGCCTCTCCTTTTTTGCTGATTTCCAGTTCTACATCCAGGACCAGACTGTACTCCCGGATCTGGTCAAGAGCACTGTATGACATAGCCTTAGTGGTATAGGAGACGAGACGCGCCTTCATAAGGAGATCTGCATTCATTTCACTGTTTGCAGGGTTCAGACCGCGCCGGGCGTGAAATTCATCGTAGAACGCCCGGCGCAAAACGGTTTGAGCAGTAGGGCTGATACTTTCGTTCGCAAAGAACGGTACCCAGATTTGCTGATGCGCGCCAAGATGCCGGGATTGGGGGATGGTGGCATGATAGCCGCATCCCGTCAATGCCACCAGCAACAAGGCCGACAGCAACGATCTCCCCCGGATCATCATCGACATCTCCTACCCCACCACAATATTGACAAGCTTGCCCGGTACACAGATAACTTTGCGGACCGTCAATCCTTCAACGAACGGCACAATCTTTTCGTCCGCCAGGGCCAGCTGCTTCAGCTCTTCTTCACCGGTACCCGCCGCAACGGTTATCTTGGAGCGCAGCTTGCCGTTTACCTGCACGACGACCAGAAGTTCTTCGTCCACAACAGCACTCCGGTCGTAGTCAGGCCACGAGGCCTGCGTCAACGGTGTTGCATTGCCGAGACGCTGCCAGAGCTCTTCGGTAATGTGCGGAACAAAAGGAGCCATCATCAGCACGACACTCTGAAGGGCTTCTTTCATGACTGCCGGGAATTGCGGAGTGGTAAAATCGGCGGGCTGAAGAACATTAAGCAACTCCATGACCGCCGCGATTGCCGTGTTAAAGTGAAAACGCTCATCCAAGTCCTCAGTAACTTTACGGATCGTCTTATGTACCGCCCTGCGTAAAACGCGCTCTTCAGCGGTCAAAGCATCAAGATCCGGGGAACCGGCATTCTTGATCAGATCCAGACGATCATGGACCAGTTTCCAGATGCGCCCCAGAAAACGGAACGAACCGTCCACACCCGAATCATTCCAATCCAGATCCTTTTCCGGGGGAGCAGCAAAGAGCGAAAAGAGTCTGGCCGTGTCGGCGCCGTATCTTGAAATCAGGGCATCCGGATCGACAACGTTTCCTTTTGACTTGCTCATTTTTGCACCATCTTTGATGACCATACCCTGGGTCAGAAGGTTCACAAACGGCTCATCGGCGGAAACATGTCCCAGATCGCGCATGACTTTTGTAAAGAAACGGGCGTAGAGCAGGTGCAGTACCGCATGCTCTATTCCGCCGATATACTGGTCAACCCCCATCCAATAGTCAACCGGCTCCCTGTCAAGAATGTTGTCCTTGAAGTCAGGGCAGCAGTAACGCAGAAAGTACCAGGAGGATTGGACGAACGTATCCATGGTGTCAGTTTCACGCCGCGCCGCTTTCCCGCATGACGGGCAGGTGCAGTTTACGAATGACTCCATCTGAGCCAGCGGGCTTCCCCCCTCGCCGCTGAATTCAACATCTTTTGGGAGTACAACCGGCAGTTCCTGTTCCGGAACCGGCACGACACCGCAACTGTCACAATAGATGACCGGAATCGGGTTACCCCAGTAGCGCTGGCGTGAAATGCCCCAGTCGCGCAGCCGGTAGTTAACCGTTTTCGTACCATGTCCCGCTGCTTGCAGAAAATCGGCAATCGTTTCCTTGGCATCACTACTCAGCTGGCCGTCAAACTGAGCTGAATTCGTCATGACACCTGCTTCGGTATACGCCTCGGCCATACACGCCGGATCAAGTGTTACGCCGGCTGGCTGTATGACCACTTTCAGCGGTAGATCGTATTTTTTGGCAAACTCGAAGTCACGTTGATCATGAGTCGGCACCGCCATGACGGCGCCGGTGCCGTAATCCATCAGCACGAAATTGGCCAGAAAAATCGGCATCCGTGCTCCGGTCAAAGGATTGATGCAGTAGGAACCGGTAAAAACACCCTCTTTTTCAAAATCATCGGCGGTGCGTTTGATGCGATCAGTCTTTCTGATTTTATCAATGAAAGCAACGACAGCTTCTTTCTGTTCCGGCGATGCCAGATCAAGGGCACGGGGGTGCTCCGGAGCCAGTGACATGAAAGTCGCACCGAAGATGGTGTCCTGACGCGTCGTAAAAACCCTGATTTTATCAGAGCTGTTCTCCAGGGGGAAATCGATCTCGCAACCGTAACTTTTGCCGATCCAGTTGCGCTGCATGACCAGAACGCGCTCCGGCCAGCCGGGAAGCTTATACGTGTTTTCAAGCAGTTCCTCGGCATAATCGGTTATCCGGAAAAACCACTGATCGAGCTCCTTTTGATTGACTTCCGTATCGCACCGCCAGCAGCCGCCATTTTCTACCTGTTCATTGGCAAGTACGGTTTCGCACTTGGGACACCAGTTAACAAACGAGGTCTTCTTGTAGGCCAGCCCTTTGGCAAACATTTCCAGAAACAGTTTCTGTTCCCACCGGTAATAGTCAACGTCGCAGGTTGCCAGTTCACGATCCCAGTCATAGGAGAAGCCCATTTTTTTAATCTGGTTGCGCATATAGGCGATGTTTTCATAGGTCCAGGTTGCAGGATGGCTTTTATTCTGGATGGCCGCGTTTTCAGCCGGCATGCCAAACGCATCCCACCCCATTGGATGCATGACATTAAAGCCGCGCATCCTCTTGAATCTGCCGATAACATCCCCGATGGAATAGTTTCTGACATGCCCCATATGAATGCGGCCCGATGGATACGGGAACATTTCCAGAAGGTAATATTTTTCTTTATCTTTATCGACGAATGCCTTGAACGTTTTTTCGCTGTCCCATATTGTCTGCCATTTCTGCTCGATGTCTTTTGGTATGTACTTCTGTTCCACGGTAGTATCCTTTCAAACTGTTTTTTTTATATCAGTATTGCTATTGCATTGGCTGAGGACGCCAATCCGACTCTTTCTGATGACATCGTTCGCAGGCTGTCGGGTCTTTGACACTGAATGCCATGCTGAAACCATGACACGTACCGCAGAATTTCCCCTGATCCATCTCTTTCATCACCCAGCGTTTATCGGACAGCCCCGATGGAATCACGGCATAATGGCAATCACTGCAATTGTATCCCTTGTCGAAATGGGGCTTATGACTGAACTCGACGTTGCCGGTACTGGGAGAGAGCTCGTAGCGGACTGTACGCGGCATTCCGGGGTGGCACTTAACACAGTTGGATTTCACACTGAACGCAGTTTTGTCATCATGGCAGCTACCGCACGATTTTCCCTGCTCCATCTGACTCATGCTGAAATGCTTGTTGCCGGCTCCCGGAATGAACAAGTCAGGATGGCAGTCCTTGCAGCTATAGGCGGCAACATGCACTGTATGGCTGAACACCGCACTGCCGGAACGGTAATTGATCTGCTTTACCGTATGGCACTTCTGACAGTCGGATTTCACGCCAAAAGCAGCCTTGCCATCGTGGCAGGTACCGCATGAATTCCCTTTTTCCATATCAGCCATAGTAGCGCGCCGGCTCTCTTTCCCGGCCTTGAAAATGCCGTTATGACACTCAACGCATTTGAACATGCCGGTATGGACCGAATGGCTGAAGGTTGTTCCTCCGGTTTCCTTGAGCTTGAAAACCACATTTACCGTGGATTTATGGCATGTGCCGCAATCACCTTTTACGCTAAATACGGTCGAACCGTCATGACAGGAGCCACACGAAGCTCCCTTTTCCATCTGGGCCATGGAGTAGCGTTTATTATCCGGACCGGCATTGTACAACTGGTTATGACAATCAGTGCAGGTGTACAGGGCCAGGTGTTTGTCATGGTTAAATCTGGCGTCGTCAGAAAACAGCACTTCCTTGACAGGGTGGCATTTACTGCACGACTTAACACTGAACGCAGCTTTGCCGTCATGGCAGGCTCCGCATGATTTACCCTTTTCCATGTCACTCATGGAGTAACGACGGGAAGCAGCTCCGGCTGTAACAATGGCATTGTGACACATGCTGCAGGAAAATTTATCGCGATGTTTTACATGACTGAACGTCACAATACCGGCATCCTTAACTGTAAAGACCCGGACAGCAGGAGCAGACAGATGGCATTTTTCACAGTTTCCGGATACGGAAAAAGCCGTTTTACCCTCGTGGCACACACCACACGACTTTCCCTGCTCCATCTGTTGCATCGTATAGCGGACGCTTCGACTGCCGCCAATAAAAATCGAACTGTGGCATTCATCGCACTTGAACATTTTCAGATGTTCGCCGTGGCTGAACCTGGCGTCAAAGGCCTTGAAACGGACATTTTCAACATTCTTGTGGCATTTCTGGCAATCACCTTTGGATGAGAACGCCGTTTTCCCGTTATGGCACGCACCGCAGGATTTGCCCGATTCCATATCAAGCATCGTATGGCTGACCCGGTTCGGTCCGGGAATAAAGATTTTGTTGTGGCACTCAGAACAGGTAAAAGACATGTCAAGGTGGGCTGTATGACTGAAAACAGAGCCGCCCGCCAACGGAATCTCAGCAACAGCATGACACTTGACACAATCTCCTTTTACCGAAAAAGCGCTTTTTCCATCATGACAACCGCCGCAGGACCTGCCCTGCTGCATCTGTGCCATGGACACATGCGGATTTGTCTTATCTGCTTTGAAGAGCGCATCATGACAATCCGTACAGGTGAACATGTCGAGATGCTTGCTATGTTTGAACACCACCTTCCCGAAATCGGGAACAATAATGGATACGGAATCAACGGCATGGCAGCTTGAACAATTCTTTAACTGCGGAGCTTTAGGATTATCCTTGTTATGGCAGGCGCCACAAGACTTTCCTTTTTCCATTTCTGCCATGGTAACGGGACGATTGTTTTTTCGAACAATGTGATACACGGAATTATGGCAGGCAGAGCAATTGTTGTTGAGATTCTTTAAATGATTCTCGTGACTGAAGGGGATGTTTCCGGCGTTTTTGGTTGAAAACATCAGTATCTGCCTGAAATCGGCGGATACTGCACCTGGAAGCGAGAGTACCAAAACATACAGCAGAAAATGTAGAAACACGTTCAATATAATAGCCCTCATATATATAACCAATGAATCAGGAGAATCCGCCCTGCAAGATAATTTCCCCCGCAACCTGATCGAGCGGGACAATGCGATCAACCACTCCGGTCGCAACAGCTTCACGGGGCATGCCATACACGACTGCGGTTTCTTCCGACTCGGCAATCACGTACCCCCCCTGCTCCTTTATCGTTCGGATACCTTTGCTGCCGTCATTACCCATACCGGTAAGGATAACAGCCGCAACTCTCTTGCGGTAAATGCCGGCGCACGACTGGAGCATGACATCCACGGAAGGAATATAGCGATCAGATTCCGAAGGCGCAACAATACGAGCGGTTACCTGGCCTCCGCATACCTCAAAAACCATGTTATTGCCGCCCGGAGCAATCAATACCCGTCCGGGAAGCACCAGATCTCCGTCTTCGGCTTCTTTCACATCAAAATGTGAACTTCGATTCAGCCGGTCTGCAAAAGCTTTGGTAAACCCCGCCGGCATATGTTGGGAAACAACAATGGCAAAGGGATATTTCTGGCCAAAAGAAGATAATATCTGCTGAAGAGCTGGCGGTCCTCCGGTAGATGAACCGATCGCAACCAGGTCGATTGTATGCTGGAGGCCGACTCCTGCCCGACCTTCCTCAGACTTGACGGCGGTACGCTCCGGCAATAGCTGATCGGATGAGGTACGAACCCGGTTTCCGGGCTTAATCGCAAGGACCTGAAGAACCTTTTTCAGAAGGTCTTCTTTGATAGAAAGCAGGTCCACCGAAGCATTGCTTGAAGGTTTCGGCACAAAATCAAGCGCGCCAAGTTCCAAGGCCCTGAAAACCTTGTCAGCACCGCTTAAGGCACTGATCACAATTACCGGCAGTGAAAAACGGTTCGTGAGAATTCGAAGCAGCGTAAAACCGTCCATTTTGGGCATTTCAAGGTCCAGCGTCACCAGATCAGGTTTAAGCGCAATAACCTTTTGGATACCCTCTTCACCGTTTATGGCATAGCCTACGACTTCAACGGAATCGAGCCCTTCCAGCATCTTGGTTATGGTGCGGCGGCTGAATGCAGAATCATCAACCACAACAATCTTGATCTTTTTCACAGAGGACCTCCTGCTGGGAAACGATCAGGCTTCTGGTAAATCATATCGTTTTTGAAGTGTCGAAGAGTAAACAGGGTAGTTATGTTCATAAGAGATTCTGAGTGCCCCAACAGCAGAAAGCCACCGTCATACAAGGCAGAATGGAAAGATTCAATCACCCGCTTTTTGGCCGCTTGGTCAAAATAGATGATCACGTTGCGGCAAAAAATCAGATCAACTTTTCCAAGCATGGTCAAACGGTGCGTGTCAAATAAATTAAGGTGACTGATTGTTACCAATTCCCTGATGGAATCATTGACTTTATACCCGTCATCCTGCTGATGAAAAAAACGTCGCACATCCTGCTCTTCAGTTGCCCGAAAAGACGATTTGCCATAGACGGCACGGCGGGCGTGCTGGAGAACTTTTTGACTGATATCGGTTCCGATAATTTCAATGTCCCAGCCGGACAGTTCCGGTATGGTACTCAGCAGCATTGCAATAGTGTATGGTTCTTCCCCCGTTGAACATCCGGCACTCCAGATGCGTAGAGAGCGATTTCCACGCGCAGATTTTTTCTTGATCAGTTCAGGAATGATCTCATCGGAAAAAGCTTTCAGCTGAAACGATTCACGAAAAAAATATGTTTCGTTAGTCGTAAGAACATCCATGATATCCATTAGTTCTTGATCTTTGTTACGGTTGTACTTCAAGTAATGATAGTAGTCGTAGTACGTAGGAAGATTCAAGTCGGTCAGTCGATGGGAGAGCCGCTTCTCAAGAATGTATTTTGAATCCTGATCAAAATAGATCCCGCAATGCCCATAAATGCAATCGCGCAAAAGCAGAAATTCATCCTCAGACATCGTATGGTCAAGTGTAAAAGAAAATGTCATTGATAACCTGGGCCTGATAAACAGGGTAAGTATGTGTACAAAACACCATCAACGAGAACGGATGAGTAGACTGCGCGTACTAGTTTGAATTCCTGATTGAAAGGTTTTCTAAAGACTTGGCTGCCTGGCGTACGATATCAGGATCGCTGCTTGTAAGAGCATGGCGGATTATTTCTTCCGAAGTGCCCCCCCCGATTTCTTCCAGTATTTTCAGACTGGTTATCATCAGCAGGCCATCTGCAGTAGCGTGGATTGCTTTAATGATTATCCCGGCACGAACGGAATCAATACGTGCGATAGCTTTCAATATCGCGGACT
>MGZJ01000021.1:52638-52933 GCA_001802645.1 Geobacteraceae bacterium GWC2_53_11
TTCAAGGCCTGCTCCAGCGCATCCAGAGTAGACGTATCACGAACATTCCCCAAGGCGTCGGCAACGGCAATCCTGACATCAGGATCTTCATCCGCCAGAGCCAATACCAGCATTGATCCGGATGTTTCTACGCGATGGACGCCGATCGCTGTGACTGCAGCGTGTCTAACCAAAGGATCTTCGTCTTTCAGAAGCAGCAGCAGGCGATCCCGTTCCCCGAGAGAAGCCAGCAAATGCGCAGCAGCTTTCCGGTGATGTGACAAGTTCGATGTACAGAAGTGACTAACCGCAGCAA
>MGZJ01000021.1:52991-68529 GCA_001802645.1 Geobacteraceae bacterium GWC2_53_11
GGTAATGAGACCGAGCTTACCAACCGCCATTGCAGCAGCCTTACGAACCTGCGCTGACGCATCGCGCAGCGCCCCCTGGATAACATCGGTAAACCCTGAATACCCGCATTCGGCTATCAGAACACAGAGTCCGCTTCTGCCCCGTTCCTCAAGATTTGAATATCGGGAAATAATCTCCAGTAACGCTTCCCGGCCAAAACTCTTCAATGCGGAAAGAGCACTGTTTGCCGTTCGCTCATCCACATAAGCTTCTATCAGGAAAGGAATGAAGCGAATATCTCTGGTAACAACACTGATCCAGAGAAGAGCATCAGTCAGAACAGCGTCCCGGCCGTCGTACAATTCCAGCAAACCGGAAATAATATCATTTTCCTTAAGCAGCTGGAGAGCGTCATTAATTATCCCCTGGGAAACCGTTGACGAGCGGTCGTATATTCTAAATAACGCTTTGACAGCAGCAGCGCGGCTATTTTTCTGACGGCTGGAAAATCCGTCCAGCAACAGTTTGAATGAGCTTTCATCGGAAATGGCGCCTAAACAATCAAAAACAGCCTTTTTCAAGATATCCTGCTCGGCAAGCTTCACGAGCGCTTCAGGCACGGGAATCGATTTGGCAAGAAGCCCCAAAGCACCAAGTGCACTAAAACGGAACAGAACCTCGTCCCTCGACAAAATGGCCTGCATGAGATGCTCAGCTACGGAAATGTCACCGAGTGCTCCCAACTGTTCTGCAGCAGAAGACGCAACATTTACTTCTGGATCCTGCAATGCAGACAGGAGTGCCGGCACAAAAAGCGGATCGCCGATGGCCCCCATAACATCAATAACAAACTTGCGTACATCGGCATCCTGATCACGCACCATTGAAATCAAAGGCATGGCGCACATTGCACCGAGACGGATGACAGCTTCGGCAGCAGAGTTCCGTAACCCGGCATTTTCCTCATTGCGAAGAAGATTCAGCAACTGTTCGACGGAATCAAGGCCGGGCTTTGAACTGACATAACACTCAACAGCCTCTTTTCTCACCCGCCAGCTTTCATCACCCATAGCGGTAAAGTACAGCGCTTGAGAGTCTTGACAGGGAAGATTCCGTAACAACGGGAGGGCTGATCTGCGTGCTTCGTCGTCATCGGACTGAAGTAAGCTACGTATTTCTTGAAGGGACATCACCTGACTGCTCCTGAAATGTGACTAATTGCCGGTAGAGGTGGTTACGCAGGTACAGACGCCGGAAAGATGCCGCCCGTACCAAGAAGGGAATCAATGTTCAAGATCATAAATACACGGTTATTCGACAGACAGACACCCAGTAGAAATTCCATTCCAACACCTGATGTCATCTGTATCGGCGGTTTTATCTCGGCGACCGGTACGGAAACAACCTCCATAACATCATCAACCACAATAGCCAGCAGCTGTTTGACCAGAGAGACTATCAGCAACTTGCCGGCAGAAGTATTTTCAAGTGCAGGCATACCGAAGCGTTTCCGCATATTCATTACCGGAATGACAGTACCGCGAAGGTTAATGACACCTTCGAGAAGATCTGAAGTACAGGGAAGTGGAGAGAGCTTCTGAGGTACAAGAATCTCACGTATTCTCATAATATCAACGGCAAACAATTTGTCTCCAAGGCTAAAACAGGCCAATTGGATATGAGTCAGTGATCCTTCCATACTACTTACCGCCACCGGAAGCGGTCAATAATCTGTTGATTTCATCAATAATCATTGCTGACTTGAACGGCTTGACAAGATATGAGTTCGCTCCGCATAAAACGCCCCTGTCGTGATCATCCTGTGTTTTTTTCCCGGTCAGCATGATAATCGGAACAGTTGCAGTACGTGGATCTTTCCGGAGCTGCCGGCATACTTCAAAGCCATCAATGTCAGGCAGCATGATATCCAATAAAACAAGGTCGAAAACTTCCGAATCTATTTTTTCAATGGCCATGCTTCCGGAAACAGCACCAATAACTTCAAAACCTTTAACCGTCAGAAGGATTGTTTCAAGCTTAAGGAGACTTTCTTCATCTTCAACGACCAAAATGCGTTTTTTCCTCAGCATGCAGACCCCTTTTAATACAGATTGATGTCAGCGATGTTTTCCAGATTCAGAATAATTATCAAACGGTTGTCAGAGCGGCCTATTCCGCTGACAAAATCACGATCTATCCCATCAAGAACCGTAGGAGCAGCTTCAACCGCACTCTGCAACACCTGAACGACCTGAATTACTTCATCAACAAGAAGACCGCTGAATGAGTTACTGTTCTTAATGACAACTATACGCTCTTTCCCGGTAGGTTCATCATGGGCCAGACCAAGTCTGATACGCATATCGATAATCGGAATAATCGTTCCCCGAAGCGATAATACACCTGAAACGAAGTCAGGTGCACGTGGAACCTCCGTAACCTCCCTCGGTTTGATAATTTCCTTGATATCCATGATGTTAATACCATAGACCTCGTCGGAAACCCGAACGCAGAGAAATTCCAAAACAGCTTCAGCAGCAACCTGTATGTCCGTATCGTCTGCCAGGATCGCCTCATCATTGCACCCGGCGGCATCTCTGCCGGCCAGTATCGCTTCCAATGGCGTACACGTCATTACCATCTGCTCGGTATGAGGTGTTGTTAAAAATGTCAATGAAGGTGCCGGATTAACCGGCCCCGGATATACATTAAGAGAAACGGGGGCGGCAACAGCAGGAGCAGCAGGCGCCAGGATCGCATCAAGCACAGTATCCAACGGTTCTTTCACCGGGATAGCCGGAGTGAACTGTTCATTCGCAGGCTCCTGAGAAGTCTGTAGGGATTTTTTTCTGATTTTTGCCAGATCCATATCGTAGTACCGCCTACATCATCAATTCATCTTTTATTTCGTTAATTATGCTTGAATCAATCAAGGCGGCATCGCATCCGTACGCAACCAAAAGGGCATTGGTTGCCATGGAATTGATTTTACGGGGTACGCCGCCACTCAGTTCATGAATACGCTGTACCGCATCCGGTGTAAACAGTCCGGAAGTACCGCCTGCTGCCTCAAGTCTGAAATCGAGGTACTCCATTATTTCATCCAGCGATAACGGCTGCAGGTGATAATGAAGCGAAATTCGCTGCCGTAACGGTTCAAACCGGTTTGAGGAAATCATGGGGCGCAGTTCCGGCTGTCCCATAATAACAACGGCAAGAAGGTTCCGGTCATCCAGCTGAAAATTTGTCAGCAGCCTGATCTCATCAAATACTTCGGCATCAGTAATCATTTGTGCTTCGTCAATAACCAAAACCGGACAGATATCACGTTGATTCAACGAATAGACCGCAGTGTGAATCTGGTTAATCAGGGTATCTTTCGCATCAGCCGGCTGCTCAACGTCAAGAATCCTGGCAATGGTTCTTAAAAATTCAATGGCGTTCAAGCGCGGATTGATGATGTAACAAAAACGGTAGCGAGAGCCCAAACGATCCATCAGCGCTCGCGAAAGCGTTGTCTTGCCACAGCCAATTTCACCGGTCAGAACAGCAAGCTCGCGCTCTTCGACGACAAATTCCAGGCGGGCAAGCGCCTCTTCATGGCCACGGCTCAAAAACAAAAAACGGGGATCGGGTGTTTTGCTGAACGGTTTTTCCTTGAAGCCGAAATAACTCTTGTACATTATTGTCAGCTCCCCGACCGCATCGTTTCATTGATAATTCCACCGATATCCAACACAAGAATGGTGCGTTGGTCGCCAAGGTCCGCTGCACCGGAAACACCGCGGAATCGCTTGAAAGATTCTCCCAGCGGTTTAATCACAATATCCTGTTGGCAGAGCAGGTCGTCAACTGCAATTCCGAGGCGTTTTTCTGCAACGCCCACAACAACAACGTAAAATTCATCGGGAGCTTCGTCACTGCTTCGAATATCGAAATAACTCTCCAGCCTGAGCAGCGGCAACGTGGTTTCCCGAAGCTGTACAACTTCTTTTCGCTCCACGGTCATAATATCTTTATTCGTCATTAGCAACGTTTCAAGAACCGATGTAATAGGCAGAGCATATGTTCTGCCACTGCAGCTTATTACCAAGGCCTTGATAATCGCCAGCGTGATCGGAAGGGTTATTACAAAGCGGCTCCCCTCCCCTTTGCGGGTTTCAATATCGACCATTCCGGAAATTGCCGTGATGTTGTTTTTCACCACATCCATACCGACACCCCGGCCCGAAACCTCGCTGACCGTCTCATTGGTAGAAAAACCGGGCAGAAAAATAAAATCAATGGCATCGCGATCCGACACTGAGCTTATATCGGTGACCAGACCCTTTTGCAAAGCTTTCTTCTTTACCTTGTCAACGTCAATACCACCACCGTCATCCTCAATTTCAATAACAACGTGATTACCTTTTTGGTATGAAGATATACGGATGGTGCCTTTTTCATCCTTGCCGTTTGCAACCCGGACATCACGAGGCTCAATACCATGATCAATGGCATTGCGGATAATGTGCATCATCGGATCGGAGATATCCTCTACTATCAGTTTGTCAAGTTCGGTATCAGCTCCGAAAAATTTGAGTTCGACCCGTTTTCCCTGCTCGCGGGATATCTTGCGAACAATTCTCGACATTTTCTCGTACAACTGCCCAATGGGAATCATCCTGATCTCCATGACACCTTTCTGGAGATCGGAAAGTTTCCGCTCAAGCCCCTTTGCAGCCTTGCCCAACTCAACTGCCATGCGGGAAAAACCCTCATTGCGCATTTTGGCAGTCACACCTGCAATAGTTGAGTTGGCAAGCACAAGTTCTCCAACGATATTCATCAGTTCGTCAAGCTTGCCAATGTCTACCCGAACCGTACGGCTCATACTTTTGGCGCTGAGAATCGAGTCATCCGGCACCTGAGGCATTGGAGCCACGGGTTCGGAAACGGGTTGCGGCTTCTCGGGAGCTTTACTTACCGGCACTTCCGTTTCCGGGACGGGTGTGCTGCTCGATGCCTGGGGAGCTGTCAAAACCATGCCTGAACCTAGCTGTGTTACCGAGACCGAGTCACGTTCAACAGCTGCCCGCAGTTCTTCAAAAGGCAGTTTGGAGCCAAAAAGAATTTCGAAATCAATATTTGTTTCAAGATTCCCGCCGACACTCGGCAAGGTACTGATCACTTCTCCGCATTTCTTCAGGATTTCAGTAACAGAAGAAAGTTCGGTATCAAACGTTGTTAAATCAAAGGAAGTGTGAATATTGAAGAGGGTCCGCCCTTTTGCAAGGTTATCGTTAAGACGATGTTCTTCATATTCCGTCAGGGCACCCTGAATATGTGCGGGCAGGCCGAGGGCTTCAAGAGGAGACACAGCGCTTTGCTTGTCTGGCGGTGCTAGACATGCATTTATCCTGGTTACACACGCTGCGATCTCACGATCAAGACTTGATTCATCACCTGAAGCGAGTAGACGGATAAGAGAACTCAGCAGTTCATGGGATTCAAACAGAACCGTCATAAGTTTCGGAGTCAGATTCAGTTTGCCAAGACGCAGCCAATCAAGCAGGTTTTCCATGTTATGCGCAAGGTCAGCTACACCGCTGAAGCTGAACATACCGGCTAAGCCTTTCAGTGAATGGGCACCCCGAAAAATGGAATTCAGAACATCGGGATTCAGCTCACCACTTTCTGCCATATCGGCCAAATCGGCCAACTCGGTCCCGAGTTGTTCAACAATTTCCTCGGCCTCGGCAAGAAAGTCCTGAACCGCTTTAGTATGTGTGATGTTCTGTTCGCTCATGTCACAGTACCTCAAAGCATTTTGTCATGCCTTGTTCAGATATTGACTGATCAACTGTTGGAGAGATGCGGGAGAAAACGGTTTCACAACATATTCATCGGCTCCAAGCAACTTGCCTTTTTCAACGTCTTTTGCACTTCCTTCCGTTGAAATTATGAATACCGGAATAGTTTTGTAATTCGGATTATTGCGAAGATAACTGATCAATTCAAGTCCGTTGATATCAGGCATATTAATATCGGTCATAATCAAATCGACATGCTCCCTCGGAAGAAGACGTAACGCTTCGAAACCACTTGAAGCCTCAACAATCTGGAAGTCCTCACCGAGTGATTCAACGACTGCAACCAGCATGGCACGCATGGCCGCAGAGTCATCAGCAATTAAAATTGTTTTGGTACTCACGGAGTAGACCTCTCGTTCAGCTGACGTTCTAGTAATGACTTTTCAATTGAGACCCCGGCCTGGGACAGAAAAATTGCCAGCGGCTCGATATCACCGATCGGGTTGTTAACCGGGAGGTTGTCGCCGTAGAGATATCCGACAACCTTTGTCTGACTGATTAACGGACCGATAAACACCTCGGTGGGGACACCTCCGCCTAATTGTTCAAAAATATGGACATCAACCGGTGTCGGGTTCGCGGTATAAGTACGTGGCTGGCCGATACGGAGCGCTTCGGAAAACATCGAAACAGACTCCTGAGGAAAATGAATCGCCCGAACCCGCTCATCACCGCTGACGGAACCGCCGGTAATGCCGAACTGTCCGAAACCGGAAACCACCTGGTCTTTGACCGTGAACACAATCGCCCTGTTGACAAACTCCGACGCAAACCGAAGCACCAGAAGCAGTACCCCACCCTGCAAATCAGGGTTGTTAAGCTCTTCGAGCATGCCGCGCAACAGTGAAAATCCACCATTTTGCTGCGGAGACTCTACCGCACGCGGTATGTCATCCCCCTCACCCATCTCAATGCGCAGCTCATCCCCCAGGTTGAAACGATCATGCCATTCATCAGCATTGACGGCGGCTGCAGAGTTATTAACGAGGCTGCCGATCTGGGTAAGGAAACTTTCCATTATGGCAGGAGTATTGATTTCGACCCGCCGGGGCTTGGAAATGCAGGCATATCCGAGATCATGAATCTTTTTTTCTGCATCGGCATGATGATAGTCGGTCATGACGAAAAGCTGCAACTCTTTAAAATTGTTGTGGAGAAGTTCGAGAAGTTCAACACCGCCCAGAACCCCGGAACCATCCATTTTCGGCATGATCAGGTCAATGAGAACAACCGGACGCTCTCCGGTTCTATGCAGGGTATCAACCTTGATCAAGGCATCCTCACTGCGCGTCATGGCATGAACCACAAAACCCTTTTCCGTGAGCCTGTCGGAAAGAGTTCTGAGGGTCTGGCCGTCATCATCAACAACGACAATAGGTTTCAAAACCGGTTCAGAGGACAGTACCGCTGCTGCCGCCTCGTCTACCAGATCAAAAGAAAAATCAGCATCTTCAGAATCTCCGCCATCAGCAAAACCGGCCTCAGCCGCATGGCGTTTTTCATCAAGAATCCTGGTGCCTTCCATGGCAAGAAACTGCGGGTTCAACCCCTGATCAAGCATGAACTGCAACGGGTCCATCTTGGTACCGTCAACAGTTTCGATAGTATTCTGAACTTCAAACTTGAAGGTACCTTCCGCCCAGGCAAACAGCGAAAAAACCACATTTTCAATCTGTTCCCGCACAACTTCTTCGATCACGTCCTGTGATACACCAAAGTTTTTTACAAGAATCACACCAAGACGTTCACGAAACCCGTTTTCCTGCTGAAATGCAAGGGATTTTCTCAGCACCGCCAGATCAATAACACCTTTTTGTATCAGTACTTCGCCAAGGCTCTGTTGATAGGTACTGGAAGCTGCCCGAACGACCTGCCCCTGACGAAAAAAAACCGAGCCATCCCTCCCCCTGCTGCAAAGGGAAAGGACGCCGGTTTTTCTACTGAGACTGACAATTTGTAAAATCTCGCCAAGTCCGAGTTCTTCGAGGTTACCTACCAGGCTCATTCGTCACAATCCATGCATCAAAAGGGGATAAAAACTGGCAGAATATATCGTAACAGCGGACTCAAGTAAAGCCTTTATAGGGTCTGTCCGCTATGTATGACGGTCCGCCCCGCCCTTGCCTCTGGAAGTGTCGGTTTTGTCCCGTCCCCGGAACATCAGTCGCAACGGCACACCGTCAAAACCGAATGCTTCGCGGAACTTGTTGATCAGGTAACGTTCATAGGAATAGTGAATGTTTTCAGGCTGATTGGTGAAAATAACAAAAGAAGGCGGCCTCGTGGCAACCTGGGTGGCAAAGTAGAACTTAACCCGACGACCGTGCGATAAAGGAGCATGATGGGATTCGATGGCATCGGTAAAGACATGTACCAGTTCCGACGTCGTAACACGGCGGCAGTACTGTTCCATTACCTCATCAACGGTAGCAATGATTTTGCCGGAACGCTGCCCGGTTTTAGCGGAAACGCAGACAATCGGGGCATAGGCAAGATATTTAAAGCCATCACGGATTTTGGCAATGTAGATGCCGAGGGTCGTATTGTCCTTTTCAAGCAGATCCCACTTGTTGATGACGAACACGCACCCTTTACCGGCTTCGTGAATATACCCGGCAATGCGTTCATCCTGCTCGGTCACGCCCTGTTCGGCATCAATGACCATCAACACCACATCGGCCCGTTCTATACTGCGCAGCGCGTCGCACACACTGTATTTTTCCAGTTTTTCAGTGGTTTTGCCCTTGCGGCGGATGCCGGCAGTGTCGATCAGCACATACGGCTTTTTGTTGCAGGTAAATGGGGTATCGACCGAGTCACGGGTTGTCCCGGCGGTCGGATTGGCTACGACCCGTTCAAAACCGAGCAGGCGGTTGACGAGCGATGATTTACCCACATTGGGACGCCCCACCACGGCGATGCGTGTGACATTCTCTTCAACATCGACTTCATCAACCGGCGGAAATACGGCCATGATGTTTTCCACAAGGTCGATTACTCCGCGATTGTGTTCTGCCGAAATGGTGTATAACTCGCCGACTCCGAGAGAATAGAACTCCGCCGAATCATTCTCCAGCTTTTCGCCGTCAACCTTGTTCACCACGAAAAACACCGGCTTTTTGACGCGGCGCAACATCTCGGCGACCTCGGTATCGGCCGGAGTCAGACCGCTTCTGGCGTCCATCATGAAAATGATGACATCCGCCTCTTCGATGGCAAGTTTCGACTGTTCGCGCATCTGTTGAAGCAGACGGTTCTCGGTTACCGGTTCAAATCCGCCGGTATCAACCAGGATGAATGGTTTTTCAAAACGGGTAATGTTGGCATAGTTGCGGTCACGTGTGACACCGGGGGTATCGTCAACGATAGCGCGACGATGACCGAGCAACCGGTTAAATAGGGTGGATTTGCCCACATTGGGGCGGCCAACAATAGCTACTAAAGGTTTCATTCGTATCCCAGCTCTCTCAGTTTTGAGGGGCGTTCACTCCAGTTTTCAACGACCTTGACAAACAACTCCAGATAAATCCTGGTATCGAGCAACCGCTCGATATCCTGACGCGCCTGGGTTCCGATTTTTTTCAGCATCTCACCCTTATTACCGATGATGATCCCCTTCTGGGTATCTCGCTCCAGCATGATGGCAGCGGAAATGGCAATGACACCGTTCTCCCGCTCAATAAAACTCTCCACCACAACCGCGGTAGAGTACGGCACCTCGTCACGGGTCAGCCGGAACACTTTTTCCCGGATCATTTCCGCGACGATGAATTTTTCCGGCATATCGGTCAGAATATCATCCGGAAACATGGCAGGGCCTTCGGGAAGATACCCGCTGACAACCGAAACCAGGTGTTCGACACCGTCATTACGACCGGCTGACACCGGGACAATTTCCTTGAAAGGAAAGAGCGCTGCCCAGTCGGAAATCTTCTTCAGAACCTGATTTTTGTCGGTCAACAGGTCAATCTTGTTAATAACCAGCACCACCGGAATCGTCACTTTTTTCAGGACATCCTGGATAAAAGCCGGATCGGCGGCAGTGGTTGCCTCGACAACCAGCATGAGGAGATCAACGCCGCTGATCGCCGAGCGCGCCACGTCCACCATGCTCTTGTTCAGACGTGACCGCCCGGTGTGAATACCGGGGGTGTCGATGAAAACGATCTGTCCGCCGGGGATGTTATGAATCCCCTGAATCCGGTTGCGGGTCGTCTGGGGCTTGTCGGATGTTATGACGATTTTCTCGCCGATAATGCAGTTCAGCAGGGTAGACTTGCCGACATTCGGGCGACCGATAATTGAGACGAATCCTGATGTAAACTTTTCTTTTTTCATACAGTTATATACCACTCTTTCATGTTTTACTTCTTGATCCACGTATCCCGCAGAGTTACGATGCGGTTAAATACCGGTTTCCCCGGTAACGAGTCCTTCGGGTCCTGACGGAAATAGCCCATCCGCTCGAATTGATAGCGTGTTTCCACATCCGCGGCGGCCAAATCAGCTTCCAGTTTGCAGTCGGTCAATGTTTCAATCGATGCCGGATTGAGGAACTGCTTGTAGTCGGCGCCCCCCCGGTCAGGATTGGGATCGCTGAAGAGCCGGTCGAACAACCGCACCTCGGCGGTTACCGCATGAGCAGCGGATACCCAGTGAATAACGCCTTTGACCTTCCGGCCATCGGCGGTATGAATCCCTTCGCGCGAAGCGGGATCGTACTCGCCGTGCAGCTCGACAACCTCTCCCTGCTCGTCTTTCACCACGTTCGTACATTTCACGATATAGCTGGAACGAAGCTTGACTTCGCCGCCAACCGTCAGGCGATGGAATCCTTTGCTCGGCACTTCCATGAAATCATCACGGTCAATCCAGATTTCACGGCTGAAATGAATCGTACGGCTCCCCATCTCCGGCTTTTGCGGATGATTGGCAGCAGTCATCTCTTCAACCTGATCCGCGGGGTAATTGTCGATGACCAGCTTGATCGGGCGCAGCACCGCCATGGCCCGCGGCGCCGTTTCATTCAGATCGGCACGAACACACTCTTCGAGCGTGGCCACATCTATCCAGGAATCATTCCGTCCCACGCCGATCATTTCGCAGAAGTTCCGTACCGCTGCCGGGGTATAGCCACGCCGTTTGATCCCGGCAAGAGTCGGCATGCGCGGATCGTCCCAACCGCTGACAATGCCGAGCTGCACCAGTTCCTGCAGCTTGCGCTTGCTCATGACCGTGTAGGTCAGGTTCAACCGGGCAAATTCATACTGACGCGGCCGGGCCGGAACCGGCAGATTGTCCAGAAACCATTCATAGAGCGGCTTATGGGATTCAAACTCCAGAGTACAGATCGAATGGGTGATCTGTTCGATGGCATCGGTCTGGCCATGGGCAAAATCGTACATCGGATAGATTTTCCAGGCATCGCCGACATGAGGGTGGGGAGCATGCAGGATCCGATACAGAACGGGATCGCGCAGATTCATGTTGGGAGACGCCATGTCGATTTTGGCACGCAGAACGCGAGTGCCGTCCGGGAACTCTCCGTCTCGCATCCGGCCGAACAGGTCAAGATTCTCTTCAACAGAGCGGTTGCGATAGGGACTTTCTTTCCCCGGTTCAGTCAGCGTTCCGCGATGAGCACGAATCTCGTCGGCGCTCAAATCCTCGACATACGCCTTGCCCTGCTCGATCAAGTACACCGCCCACTGGTACAGCTGTTCGAAATTATCCGAAGCGTAATAGAGATGCGTGCCCCAGTCAAAGCCGAGCCAGCGAACACTTTCCTTGATCGAATCGATGTATTCCTTTTCTTCCTTGGCCGGATTGGTATCATCAAAACGGAGGTGACAGCGGCCGCCGAAATCACGCGCAAGACCGAAGTTGATGCAGATCGACTTGGCATGACCGATGTGCAGATAACCGTTCGGCTCCGGGGGGAAACGGGTCACAACACCACTGTGTTTGCCGCTTTTCAGATCTTCGTCGATGATGGTTCTCAGAAAATTGTTGGCTGTTGGTGCAGCCTGTTCCGTAGTGGTCATGATATCCTCGTGAAGACTAGTTGGACAATTCACCCAGAAGCGAATTCGGGTAGGCCTTGGTAATAGTGACGTTGACAAAGGTGCCGATCAGGGAACAGTCACCGGTGAAATTGACGATGCGCCCGTTATCGGCCTTGCCGGAAACCTGGCCGACAAGCCGCCCCTCCCCTTCAACCAGAACGGACATGACGCTGCCGACGTAGGTGTGGCAGATTTCACGGGTATGGCGGCGCTGCAGCTCCATCAGGCGGTCAAGACGGGCCATTTTTACGGCTTTCGTTAGATCATCGTTCAGCTCGGCCGCCTTGGTGCCGGGACGGGGCGAGTAGACAAACGAAAACAGGTCGATATAGCGGACCTCTTCCATGAGGGAGAGGGTCTGCTCAAAATCGGCATCCGTTTCTCCCGGAAAGCCGACGATTATGTCGCCGGTAAACACGAGATCCGGACGAATCGCCTTGAGCTTCCTGACCCTGTCGAGATAGGAATCGCGGGTATAGCCGCGTCCCATCAGTTTCAGAACCGCATCACTGCCGGACTGTGCCGGGAGGTGGATCTGGCCACTCAGTTTCGGGACATCGGCAAAACAGGCGATCAGCTCGTCCGACATATCCTTCGGATGCGAGGTCGTAAAGCGGACCCGCTCGATGCCGGCAACTTCGGCCACCTGCCGGATCAACCCGGCGAATGACGGTTCGTCCGCAGATTTGAGACCGTAGGAATTAACATTCTGGCCAAGCAGAATGACCTCCCTGACCCCTTCATCTGCCAGCTGCCTGACTTCGGCCAGGATATCGGCGGAACGGCGGCTGATTTCACGACCGCGCACATAGGGCACGATGCAGTATGAACAGAAGTTGTCGCACCCCTGCATGACCGTGACAAAACGGGACAGGCGCGATTCACCCTTGATCGAGGGGAACAGGTCCAGCCGTTGCTCGTTGTCAATAAAAGATGTTTCCGAGCGGCGTTCGCCGCGCTCGGCACACCGCACCATATCCGGCAGCAGGTGCAGATTGTGGGTGCCGATAACCAGGTCAAGGTACGGCAGCTTGCGCAGCAGTTCTTCGCCCTCCTGCTGGGCCACACAGCCGCCAACGGCAATAATCTGCTGCTTGCCGTCACGCTTGTAAATGCGCAGGTTGGCCAGCCGCCGGTATACCTTTTCCTCCGCGCCACCCCGCACACTACAGGTATTGAGCAGAATCATATCGGCAGCAGCTGCTTCGTTGGTCGGCGCGTAGCCGAGATCAGCCAGCATGGAGACGATCCGCTCGGAATCATTCACATTCATCTGGCAGCCAAAGGTTTCTATGTAAAGGAGTTTATCGAACATAGTGGACCGTATTTTATACGCGACAACCACCTATAAAGTCAATTGAATTGGCTTGCAGATGAAGTATTTCCAGCGCTTGACAAGAAACGGTTCCAAAACGTATTGTCAGGTAACTGTGAACACTTTCGTAAAGGGCACCTGCTACCATGAAGATTGACTGGAACGACATCGACACCGTACTGCTGGATATGGACGGTACCATCCTGGACCGCCATTTTGACGATCACTTCTGGCTGGAGCATGCGCCAAAACGCTGGGCTGAACGCAACCACGTACCTCTTGAGCAGGCCAAGGAGCACCTGTACAACCTGTTCCGCAGCCAGGAAAACACCCTCAACTGGACCGACCTTGACTACTGGTCAGACCGGCTCGGCATGGATATTCCGCTTCTGAAACGAGAAGTCGAGCACCTGATTGCCGTACATCCCTACGTGATCGAGTTTCTGCTGTTTCTGAAACATGCCGGCAAAACCGTCTGGCTGGTCACCAATGCCCATTCAAAAACTCTCGACTTGAAAATGAAGAATACCCGCATCGGGCCGTATTTTGACGGGATCATTTCCGCTCATCAGGTGGGACTGCCCAAGGAAGACCCGGGGTTTTGGAGGAAGTTGCAGGATTATATCAGTTATGTGCCGGAACGAACGTTGCTGGGGGAAGACAGCGAAACCAACCTGGCAACGGCACAGGGTTTTTCGATTCGCTATCTTGTCTATATCAGCCGCTACAGCTCAACTGTTGAACCGCGTCAATCAGACCAGTTTGCGACAATTGACTACTTTAACCGCCTCATTCCCGAGAAAGGCTGCTCCAGCATTACAATTTCAGCATAAACAAAACGGCGACCGGTTTGTATTCTGAACCGGTCACCGTTTTACACGATTTCATCGAAATTAAATTTATTGCATCCTGCTCAGCATTGTCCTGAATTTCTCAAGCTTCGAAGCCCCCTCTTCAATCATTCGAATCAGATCCTTACGGGCACTACCAGCGGCATCTTTTCCCTTTTCAAGCAGATCATCCGTTTTTTCACCTATAGTATCAACAAGATTCGATACATTGGCGGCCAGGTCATCTACAACCTCATCGGCCCGGTTACGGACTTTCTTAGAGTAGCGAAAAATATCTTTTCTCGTCCTGGTTCCCGACTGGGGCGCAAACAGCAACGCCAGCCCGGCCCCGATTACCCCGCCTGCAAAAACCAGTAACGCCGCAGCAGCTATCTTTTTTTCCCTGTCTTCCATGGTTAACCTCCCTTTTGGTATGTTAGTAAACATCTTACCTCATTTGGCATAGATAACAAGCCCCATGGCACTTTATCTTTCTACAAAATAATGTTATAAATCACTCGTATTTTATTATCGCTAAAACATACAAGGATATTCATATGAACCATACAACCTACGATGTTTTGATCATCGGCGGAGGACCGGCCGGCCTCTCAACGGCATATCTGTGCCATAAACAGGGACTTTCCTACTTGGTTCTTGAATCGGGAAAGGCGATCTTCCAGGGAATTGCCAATACGTACCCGGAAGGAAAGCTGGTATATGCGTCCAAACCAAAAGATGCACCCATGCCATTCATGGTTGACGAATTGCGCCCGCCGGACAAGCCGGTTACCGTGGAAAGCTACCTGCAATACGTGCAGCACTTCGTGCAGCATGAAAATCTTCATGTCCAAACGGAAGTGGATTTTGAGGATATCAAGGATGAGCGGGATGGCCTGACGGTTGTTACATCCAAAGGTAACTATAAGGGGAAGAAAGTCGTGCTTTCCTTCGGCAGCAACATTCCGCGCGAACTTTCCGTGTACGGCGATGCCAAAATGGTCGCTAAAAACGTTGACGATCCGAGCAAATATATCGGGATTAAAACCTTGATAATCGGCGGCGGCAATACAGCCGCAGACGTGATTATCAATATCCTCAGGGCCAAACGCGAGGCTGGAGACACCAACCCGGTCTACTGGGCGCACAAGGCCGAAACGTTTGACGTCAACAAAGAGACCGCTCAACGGCTGGGCGAAGAGATACTCTTGGGGGGAAATATCAGGCTGTTGCCTGGATCGACACCCCGTATCGGTGAAGTTGATGATGAGGGGGTGGACCGGCTGGTTATCCGCATCAACGAGTTCAAGCAGGCTGACGGCATCGATCTCTATCATGCCCTGAGCTTCCCGATGCAGAACGTAATCGCCTGCATCGGATCGCAGGGACCGGTGCCGATCTTCGACAAGTTGAATATCCAGAGCATCGCCTGCACCTCCGGCGTCTGCAAGATTGCGAAAGAAGGTGAACGCCTGGTTCTGCTTTCGTCTGATTTC
>MGZJ01000021.1:68644-76846 GCA_001802645.1 Geobacteraceae bacterium GWC2_53_11
GATCCGGACAAAGCTGGGCAAGTAATGCCGCATACTGAAAACGGGAAAGCAGAGATGCGCCGACAGGCGGCTTTCTGCTTTTTTTATTCAGGTAGCCTTGATTTTCGTGTACTCTGCCACTACATTTCACACACCTGTTGTTCATTACGAAATATCATTATTACGTTACGAGGAGTTGACCACATGAAGAGACACGCTTGTAAGGTTTTCACGCTACTGGCTGCCATCCTGCTCGTTTCCGTCACCGTTCTGGAATTCGACGCTCACGCCAGGGCAGGCGGAGGGAGCCGTTCCATGGGCAGCCGTGGATCACGCAGCTACTCCCGGCCGGCCAGTCCAAGCCCGCAACCGGCGCCTTCACGCCAGCAGCAGGCCGCACCCTCCCCCGGTTTTCAGCAGCCCGCAGCCGGCGGTTTCATGAGAAGCATGGCCGGCGGCATTGTCGGCGGCATGCTGGGCGGAATGCTGTTCAGAAGCCTCGGCTTCAGCGGCATGGGCGGCGGCATGGGTGGCGGTGGCATCGGCCTGTTCGAGATCATACTGCTTGCCGGCATCGCTTACCTCATCTATCGCTATATCAAAAAGAGACGGGAAGCGGGCTCCGTCAGTTCATTTGAGCCTGAACCATATCGCGGCGGCACCGTTACCCCAATCTCCCAGGGATATCAACAAAACAGCATTCCGGAAGCTGATGACGTGGAGACAGGACTTGCTCATATCCGCCAGTTCGATGCTTCGTTCGACGAAAGCCGCTACAATGATCTGGTCATGGATAATTTCTTCAAGATCCAGGGTGCCTGGATGAGTCGCGACCTGGCCCCGGTGCAGGGACTTCTGACCGACGAAATGCGGCGCGTTTTTCAGACGGATCTCGACAAACTGATCGCGGATAAAAAAATCAACCGGCTCGAAAACATTGCCGTCCGCAAGGTTGATATTATTGAAGCATGGCAGGAATCGGGCCAGGATTATATCAATACCCTCATTTACGCAAACCTGCTTGACTACACGACGGATGAATCGGGCGCCGTATTATCCGGCAGCAAGAGCGATCCGGTCAAATTTGAAGAATACTGGACATTCACCCGCCCGGTAGGGAACAATCCCTGGAAACTGTCGGCAATTGACCAGAAATAGATTAGCAACCACCCCCCAGCCCCCTCCTTGACAAAAGGAGGGGGAGTTTGCCACTCCCCTCAACACATGAAACCATGAAGCCCCTCAACCTTGCATCAATCGAGTTATCCGGCCTCAACCTGATCGAGGCGAGCGCCGGCACCGGCAAAACCTGGACTATTGCCGCGCTCTACATCCTCCTGCTGCTTGAGAAGGAACTGAGGCCCGAACAGATTCTGGTGGTCACCTATACCAAAGCCGCCACGGCAGAACTGCGTGAACGGATCAGGCGCCGCATTGCAGATACCCTTGATTTCTACTCCGGCAGACGTCCCGCAACCGATGACGCCTTGGAGCAACTTCTGCAGAACGTCCGCGTGAATGACACTGACCGGGCCAGACAACTCCTGACGCGGGCACTTTATTCGTTCGATGACGCCGCAATTTTCACCATTCATGGTTTTTGTCAACGGGCGCTTCTGGAGAATACCTTCGAAAGCGGTTCCTTGTTCGGCACCGACATGATCAGTGACCAGAGTACACTCGTCAAACAGGTGTGTGACGACTTCTGGCGAAGCCGAATCCTCTCTCAGCCGGATGAAATCATAGAGTCTCTCACTGCGGGTGGGTATACCCCGGAAAGGCTTGTCAAACCGCTGGAGGGGCACCTCCAGAATCCTGATCTTATCATTATTCCCCAGCCGGTTGAGACGCCGCTTGCCCCGCTGATCCTTGAACAAAACAGCCTCTCCGCAACAACAGGTTCTCTCTGGACAAGCGACCGCCCCACCATCCTCGAACAACTGGAACAGGCCCGTCTGAGCCAGCAGAGTTATAAACCCGCACAGATCGAGGCTGCTGCCAATGCTCTCGACAGCTGGGCAGCGGAGAGGAATGCAACCTTACCGGTCAAAGCTCTTGAGATGTTCTCCACGCAGAAGATCATTTCGAAAATGACCAAATCATCTCCCTTCACTCCCGACCACCCCTTCTTCTCCCTCTGTCAGCAGATGGTCGAGGTGCAGAATTTACGGGAAGAGGCGTTTCTGAACACTCTTATTGCCAGCCGGCATGAACTCAAACAGTGGCTTGAGCGGGAACTATCAAAACGCAAAACGGAATTAAATCAGCGCTCGTTCGATGACTTGCTGCTCGATCTTCACGCAGCACTTGAAGCTAATACCGGAGCTGTCCTTGCCGAAAAGCTCCGGCAACGCTACCGGGCTGCCATGATTGATGAGTTCCAGGATACCGATCCGCTCCAGTGGAATATTTTTCAACGAATCGGGGCTGAACGGGAATATCCCCTGTTTCTGATCGGAGACCCGAAGCAAGCCATTTACAGCTTTCGCGGTGCAGATGTTTTTGCCTATCTTAACGCCGCCCGGAAGGTGCCCTCCGAACAGACACAGACGCTGACAACCAACTTCCGCTCTGACAAATTCCTGATCACGGCGGTCAACACCCTGTTTGCCGCGGCTACGGATCCTTTTATGAGCCGGGAAATTCCTTTCCATACCGTTCAGTCGGGACGGCAGGAAGATGACCTGCTGCTTCTGGACGGCATCAGGGATGAAGCTCCTTTTAAACTCTGGGTTTATCCCCGTAACGGCGAGCCGAAAACCGTATCCAGATCAGCAGCCACCCGCGTCATTGTCCAGTCGGTTGCGGCAGAGGCCGCCCGTCTGCTTGAACCGGGACGAACCGCTGTCTCTGCATCCGGCCGGACACGACCGCTGACTCCGAACGATATCGCCATACTGGTGAAATCACACAAACAGGCCGACCAGGTTCAGGAAGAGCTTCTGGCGCTCGGTATCCCGTCTGTCCAACTGGGGAGCAGCACCATTTTTGAAACTCCCGAAGCGCTCGATCTTGTGCGTATTTTACGCGCGGTTGCCGAACCTCATCGTGAAGCATTGCTCCGTGAAGCGCTTCTGACGGAAAGCATGGGGTTGAGCGCGGGGCAGGTTTCACAGTATGTGGAATGTTCGGGGGAACATCCCGAGTGGGAATCGTGGCTGATCCGTTTTCGAAATCTGCATGCAGCGGCTGAAACAGGCGGCGTCGTCGCCGTTGTGTCACGCCTGCTTGGCAGCTGCGGCGTACGCGAGCGGATACTGTCGAGCAATGGTGGCGAGCGCTGCCTGACCAACATACTCCACTGTTGTGAGATGCTGCACCAGGTTGAACGGGAAGAGGGGAAAAACCTTTCCGGCCTGATCACCTGGCTGGAAAGGAAGATCGGTTCGCCACGCAAGGAAGATGTAGCGCTGCTCCGTCTTGAAACCGACGAGAATGCGGTAATTATTTCAACCATCCATGCCAGCAAGGGATTGCAGTATCCGGTGGTATTTGTCCCGTTTGCATGGGATGCTTCGTCCGCCACAACAGGCAGGACTCTGTTCCATAATGACCAGGGAAATCTGGTGCTGGATCTGGCCGGTGAAGAAGCAAACAAGAAGAGTGCAGCCGCCGAACTGAGGGGCGAAGCGGCCCGGTTGCTATATGTGGCATTAACGCGAGCCGAGTTTCGCTGTTATGCCGTCTGGGGCGCTATCAACGGTGCAGCGGACTCTCCACTCTGCCACCTGTTGCAGAGCGGATCTTCAGCAGATGACGGCAAACAGTTTTCCGCACTCGGCGACCAGGAGGCGCTTGATGCCATTCGCACCCTGTCCCGTAATGGACACTCCGGTATCAGTGCTGAATTAATGCCTGTTGACACTCCTGCCACTCAGTTTCATCCGGACGTTTTCACCAACACGGCATGCGCATTCCGGACACTAAGCCACCCTCCCCGCGACGACTGGCGAATTGCCAGCTTCAGCGGCATGACAGCGGGAGCCGGCCATACGTTTGAACCGCACGACCATGATTCACTGCTGCTTGAAACGCCCCCCGGTTCTTCCGGTCAGCCATCGGACGGCCTGACAATTTTTGATTTTCCGCGCGGGGCAAAAGCCGGAACCTGCCTGCATGAACTTTTCGAACTGCTTGATTTTTCACGATTAGACAGCGATTCTGTTTCCTCAGCAGCGCAGACAGCTTTGGCCGGTAACGGATTTCCTGAAAAGTGGCTTCCGGCGGTGCAGAGCATGGTAACAGATGTCACCGCCGCCGGGATAATTCCGGGAGAACCGGATTTCAACCTGCATCAATTACACAAGGGGGATTGGCAGACAGAGATGGAATTTTATCTGCCTGTCAGCCAGCTCGCTCCGGCCACGCTGCAAGCGCTATTTGAGGGGGTGCTCGATAAGGAGATGTTCAGGGATTATCACGAATTGCTGGGCCGGCTGTCGTTCCGGCAGAGCCGCGGCATGCTGCAAGGCTTCATTGACCTGGTGTTTTCATACGGGGGGCGCTTCTATATTCTCGACTGGAAATCAAATCATCTCGGCATGAAACCGGCCGATTATGCTCAGGAAGCCATGCATGAATCGATGTGCCGCAGCGCATACATCCTGCAATACCACCTGTATACCCTGGCCCTGGACCGGCTTTTGAAATTACGGCTGCCTGGTTACCGCTATGAGACACATTTTGGCGGAGCTATCTACGTCTATCTGCGAGGAATATCGGGCGAAGCGCCCATGAACGGCATCTACTTTGACAGGCCGCTGCCAGGGTTTATACGGCGGGCGGAAGAACTGCTGCTCGATTGACCTCCGGAATTACTTAAACCGGTCCCGGTACTTCGTAACACCTTCTTCAAAGGTACGCTCTATTTCCCCTTTGGGACGCTCGACCGAATAACGCCAGAAATAGTTTGCCAGGAAGGCAAGGACGATTAATAACAGGATTGCGGACAGAATAGTTATCTTTACACCGAACATCCCGAACGCGTTCGACGGCACTCCGCTTTCAAGCGGCTCCCGGTACAGATACCGTTCACGCAACTGCCGGATTCTTTTCAGCTGGATGGTAGAGATATAGATGACAATGGCGTCCCGGTCACGTTCGTCTATATATACAAACTGCACTCCGGTATTGAAATATTCGGTATCGCTCCCCGCAGCATAGTTGCGATGCTCAAAAACGACCCTGCCTACCACATCAATCACCCGTTGCGGGGATGGCAGCATGATCTCCAGCAGGACATACTCTCCGTCTTCAAATGCCTGGTGCGTAACGATACGCAAGCCGCCGCCGCTTACATTGGCCGCGAGCGGCACGACACTGTCCCACGATTTCCGTTCGATCTCCTCGCGCTCTTTCTCCTCCCGTTCAACGTCTTCAGTCGCTTCAGCTGATTCAGGACGGCTTTCCGGTGGCAATCCGGAATTTTCAGGGAGTATGACATTGGTCCAGCGGTTATCCAAACGCGCAAGTTCCCGCTGTTGCCGTATGACACGCCGCTCTTCCCACTGTTTGCGGAGCCTGTCAATATGCTGTTCCTTGCTGACAAAATATTTGATCGGGAGGAATGCATCGATACGGTAGAATTCCCGCAGTTCATCCGAGACGATCTCACCAATCAGCCGCAGCAATAATTCCCGGGCGTCACCTTCGGATACGACGATAGCCCGGCAGCTATAGCCGTTATTTTCGGATCCACCCCGCAATTCAAGAATCTGTCCGTAATGAAGCGATACTTCTTCAGGAAGATCGTCGCGAGATAGCTGCAACGAAACAAGATCTTCATCAATGTCATGAATAACGGCCCAATCCCTGAAGACCTCGGCATTCGGCAGCGGAATACCGACTCCGACTTTTTTACCGACAGGAAAATAGCGTAAATACAGCTCCATATCATTCATGAATCATCGCTCCACAGAGTACAGCGTAACCTATTATTTTTTAACGGCATCATTCAGAGAAGTCAGGAGCTGTTCGAGGTCAACCTTGTGCACCCCGGCGCCATGTCCCAATGTTTCAACGTCGGCTATCTGGCATTCGAAACAATCAAGGTTGTACTGCCTGAAAACGGACAGGGTCTCGGGATGCTGTGCAATAATGTCTGTAATTATCATCTCTTTGGTAATCATACGGCACCTCCTCTTGAATGAAAACAGGGCGCCTTCAGCGCCCCATCCTGTATGGTAATGACTACGATAACCCGTATTTTTGACGTAACGCCGTTTTCACTTCAGGCGGAACAAATTTATCAATATCACCGTTAAGTGAGCAGACTTCCTTGACGATTGAGGAAGAAAGGTAACCGTATTGAAGCGATGTCATCATGAATAGCGTCTCAATTTCACGACCGATACTGCTGTTCATCTGGGCTATCTGAAATTCATACTCAAAATCGGATATTGCCCGAAGACCGCGGATTATGACATGTGCCCCGCGAGAGGATACGTAATCAATCAACAGCCCGCTGAATGTATCAACCGAGACCCGCCCCTCCCCCTTGACCACATCCTGAATCAGCTCAACCCGTTCTTCAGTACTGAAGAGAGAGTTTTTCTGGGAATTGTTTGCCACCGCCACAATGATCTCATCAAAGATAGACAGACCGCGTCTGATAATATCAAGGTGACCATACGTAATCGGGTCGAATGATCCCGGATACACCGCAATTTTCTTCATTATTCCTCCCGTGCAAACAATTCGAGAGCTGTTTCACCGTAAACTCTCCGGTCAATCCGTTTCAGGCGACCAAACAATTCCGGCAACGGCTTTCGTGCTGAACATTCGGCCACCAGAATCGCTCCGGAAGATAAAAGTTCACCTGCGTCAAGTGATTCGGGAATACGCGCATACAGGTCTGAATCATAGGGTGGATCAAAGAACACGAGATCAAAGTTCACACCGCGACCGGCAATACTTTTCACGCCTTTCACCGCATCCATGGTTACAATTTCAGCGTTGTTTTTGCTGTTGACTGCCATTATGTTTTTTTCAAGCAGTGCGGCAACAGTCCGATCCGATTCAACAAAACAACAGAACCCGGCGCCCCGGCTCAGGGCTTCGATACCGAGCGCGCCGGTACCGGCACAGATATCAAGCACCCGGATACCGGTAAAATCGATTCGGCTCGCAAGTATGCTGAACAGAGCTTCCTTGACACGATCAGAGGTTGGTCTGGTTACCATGTCCAGGGGAGCTGATAGTTTTTTACCTCGAAAGGCTCCCGCTATAACCCTCATAAATCGACCTCAAATGCTGAATTCATGGGAAAGCTAGCGCAATTAGCATGATTGGTCAAGTGCGAAGCACCTGCCCGTGAACAGCGCCGATGGAAATCATTTCAACCGCCCCCAATATTGTTAATAAATATTTGGTTTTTATGACGTTAGTGCTATATAAAACCCTGTGATGACTCAATCAAACGACATACCGGAAAACAGGGTCAGTACCAGATCGCTTGCCGCCCTGATCATTGAGCTGAATATTGCCCGCCGCAACAGTCGCGCCTACCCGAAAGGTCATCCGGTGATTGCTGCATCCCTGGCCAAGGCACTTCAAAGCTACGAAGACCTGTTGAGCAGACATGCGGAGATTGTCCTGGGTGTTACCAGTGATGCGCTCATGGTTGATGGTGCCGTACTCGACAAATCGAATGTCGTGTACCGGGATTTTTCACGTGTTCTGTTTGAGCGCGGTATTGGCGCGCTGCTGTTCCATCGTGGCCTGACCATTGAGGAACTAAATAACTTTACGATTATCCTGGGGCTGAAACGGGAACAGATAGTTCAACACGGCGGCATTGAGCAGGTATGGGCAAAGGCCCGCATTACCGCTCTGGGTATCCGGCCTATTCGCTACGACCTTTTCACAACAACCGATCAGGATTCAGTTGCAGCAGACAGTGCCGCTGAGAACGGCGAAGGATTATGGTTCAGATTTGCACGAGAGCTCATACTCGACAAATTACCGGGCGGCACAAACATTGAGCAGCTCGAACCAGAGCTGCTTGCCGAAGTGTTGAATCAGCAATATGCCAATGGTTCAATATCAAATACAGAACTTCAGAATACCATCACCGCTTTTTTAGCTCCTCTGGACGCTGCTTCCTCCCCTGACGGGATATCCGGCCAACCTTATGAGAAACTTGCCGCATTTATCAGCAAACTTTCACCTGAGTTGCGCCGGCAATTCCTCGAAAGCTCGTTCGGGAACGCCAGCCAGACCCGG
>MGZJ01000022.1:0-19127 GCA_001802645.1 Geobacteraceae bacterium GWC2_53_11
TGTCTGGTCGGTACGATCTCTATTGAAAAGTCTGAAGTACTGTCTGAACTGCTGAAACGCCAGGGTGTACCCCATAGCGTACTGAACGCAAAACAGCATGAGCGGGAGGCCGAAATTGTTTCCCAGGCCGGCCGCAAAGGCGCCATCATGATCGCTACGAACATGGCCGGCCGTGGTACCGACATCGTTCTGGGAGGCAATCCCGATGCCTTGGCGAAACAATGGCGACGGGCTAATCCGGAGGCTACGGACGAGCAGTATGAAACAATCGTGGCATCCTACAAAGCCGAATGCCGGGCCGAACATGATGAGGTCGTAAAAATGGGAGGCCTGCACATACTCGGCACCGAGCGGCATGAATCACGCCGTATCGACAACCAGTTGCGCGGCCGTTCAGGACGCCAGGGCGATCCGGGTTCTTCAAAGTTCTACCTGTCATTGGAAGACGACCTGCTGCGCATCTTCGGCTCCGAGCGCGTTTCCAAAATCATGGACCTCCTTAAAATCGAGGAGGGTGAGGCTATCACTCACAGCATGATTTCCCGCTCCATTGAGAATGCCCAGAAAAAAGTCGAGGCACACAACTTCGATATCCGCAAGCATCTCATCGAGTACGACGATGTTATGAACAAACAGCGTGAAGTCATTTACAGCCAGCGCCGCGAAATTCTTGGCGGCCAGGATATCCGGGGGAGTTTCCTGGAAATGCTGGATGATACTATTGAAGACATTACGGCAATGTATGCGATAGACAAGGTGTCACCCCACGAATGGGACTGGCAGGGAATCAGTGAAACGGTTTACAAATGTTTCAATCTTCAGTTGGACCTGCCGCAGGAGATGGTCAGTCGCCTGACACCGGTCAACTTTCAGTCCACGTTGAGTGAGCAGGCCCATGCGATATTTGATGGCCGCGTGCAGGAGATGGGTGACGAACTCATCGACCATCTCATCAAGATCATGATGTTGCAGGCAATTGACACACACTGGAAAGATCACCTCCTGAATATTGACCACCTGAAAGAAGGTATCGGCCTGCGTGGTTACGGCCAGAAGGACCCCAAACAGGAGTACAAGAAAGAGGCATATAACTTTTTCATGGAGCTGATGGTTCGTATCCGTGAAGAAGTTGTGGAACGTGTTTTCTGGGTTCAGATCAACCACGACGGCGAAGAAATTGAAGAGATGGAAGAAGAACTGCAAAGCAAGAAACTTGTCTTCAATCTGAGCGGTGGTGAAGAGCACCATCAGGAGCCGGCCAAAAGCCAGAAAGTTGCCGGTCGTAACGACACCTGCCCCTGTGGCAGCGGGAAAAAATACAAAAAATGTTGCGGTAAGTAATCCGTACGATTCACCACGACCAGGATTTCTGTTGAGAGGTATTTCCTGATGAACATACAAGGCTTTTCGTTTTCTACCGTAGAAGCGGCAATAAAAAAACCGGGGCGCAAGGACCTTGCCCTCATTTTCTCTGAAGTGCCGGCTGCCGCAGCTGCCGTCTTTACCACCAGCAGCGTCAAGGCTGCACCGGTGCTGGTCTCGCGTGACCATATTGCGGGCGGGACTGCCCAGGCGTTGATCGTCAACAGCGGTAATGCCAATGCGTGTACCGGTGAGCCGGGCATGAAGGTAGCCCGGGAAACAACCGCACTGATTGCCCGGGCACTTGATATTGACATGTCTGCCGTCCAGGTTTGTTCAACCGGAGTAATCGGCGTGCAACTGCCGTTCGAACGCATCAGCAACTCAATTCCGGCGCTGGTTGACGGCCTGACCTGCGGCACACTTGATGACGTTGCCCAAGCGATTATGACCACCGACACCTTCCCTAAAATGGAAGCTTGCAGCGCCGCTGCCGGAGGTGTCACCTACACCGTAGCGGGTATTGCCAAAGGGGCCGGGATGATCATGCCCAACATGGCGACCATGCTCTCCTTCATCATAACCGATGCTGCCGTAGACCCGGCTTTTCTCCAGAAGGCATTCCGCACCGCTGTGGATCGTTCTTTTAATGCCATTACCGTAGACGGCGATATGTCAACCAACGATACCTGCCTGATTTTGGCTAACGGCATGGCGGCCAATCCGGTCATTACGGAAGGTTCACCGGATGCCGAAGCGTTTACATCAACCGTGAACAGCGTCCTGCTCTCCCTGGCAAAGCTGATTGTCAAGGATGGCGAGGGAGCAACCAAGTTTGTCGAAATCCGTGTCAGCGGAGCCAAAGATTACAGTGATGCCAAACGGGCCGCAATGGCGATTGCCAACTCAAGTCTGGTGAAAACCGCCTTCTTCGGTCAGGATGCCAACTGGGGCAGGATTTTTGCCGCGGTCGGCTATTCCGGCGCTGAAGCGGATCAATCGCTCCTGTCGCTTCATTTTGATGATGTCTGTATGGCCAGCAAGGGAGTCTATGCCGGAGACGACGCCGAAGCTCGTGGTACTGAAATCCTCCGGAAGAAGGAATTCACCGTCACGGTTGATCTGGGCATCGGGAGTGGCACTGCAACCGTGTACACGTCCGACCTGACCCACGAATACGTCAGCATCAACGCCGATTATCGATCCTGACCTGATCAAATTCCATACCTGAACTCAAGCCTCCGCATGCGGAGGCTTTTTTATCTCTCATTACCACAATTGAGCGCCCTGTGAATATGTCTCGAATTATCGTTCTGGCCGCCCTGTTAATTTCCTGCTTCGCCACCCTTTCTGCTGCTGATGATCTGCTGGATGCCGGCCGGGCAATGTCAATCGACATCATGCTGGAAAACGCCATCAGGCGCGGCCTGATTTCCGGTGGTGTCGTAACGGTCGGCAACCGTCACGGGCAACTCTACAGCACCGCTCAGGGCCGGTTATACCCCGACCCGACTGCCCCTCTGCTTACCGAACGCACCCTCTTTGACACCGCGTCCCTTACCAAGGTACTTGCCACCGCACCGGCTGTCATGAAGCTGCTCGAACAGGGCAGGATAACTCTTCTCGACCCCCTGTCCCGCTGGTTTCCTGAATTTGAAGGAACCGATCGGGAAGAAATAACCATTCTCAACCTGTTAACCCACACATCCGGCCTGGACGATGTTGAAATCACGATCGATGATCCCCTGCGTGGCCTGATAGAAAAAGCAATGCTTCAAAACAACGGCACACTGCCGGGGAATCGCTTCAGATACGCTGATATCAACTTCATACTGCTGGGTGAACTGGTAAAACGCGTTTCAACTCTCACCTTGGACAAATATTGTACTGAATACATATTTGCCCCGTCAGGCATGGCGGAGACAACCTTCCTTCCACAACCAGGATTTAATCTGATAGCCCCGACGACCAGCCTGAACAATTCTCTCAAGGCGGGAGTTGTCCAGGATATGAATGCGCGCCGTCTGGGCGGAGTGGCAGGACACGCCGGTTTGTTCAGTACCGCCAGCGACCTGAACAGATTTGCCACCATGATTCTGGGGCTTGGTACCTATAACGGAGTCCAGGTATTCAAGGAGCGGGTCATTACCCAAATGACCTCGCCGTACTTTTCCAATAAGGGGAGAGTGATCAGAGGATTGGGCTGGGACATAAATTCGCCGTTTTCATCGCCACGCGGGAGCTACTTTTCCGACATGTCCTTTGGTCATACCGGTTATAGCGGTTCATCAATATGGATCGACCCGGAACAGGACTTATATGTCATTCTGTTGACGGTGCGCCTCGATTACACAAATGTTCGCCAATTTAACCAATTACGGAGTGATATTTCAAGTCTTGCTGTCTCCGTATTTTCCACTCCCCGTATTGCGGTCGAGATCAGCAGTGACATGAAAATACCCTGAAACGCTAATACCTTGACACGATATTACGCCTGTGTTAGTTGTCTGAAGTACTAAATTCCTGCATACCCACTCAGTAAGGGAGGGATCGATGAGCATTAAAGTGCTGGTCGCCGACGATAGCATTACTATTCAAAAAGTAATCGGCATAATTTTTAGCGGTGACGAATACTCCTTGACGGTTGTTGATAACGGTAAAACCGCTGTGGATAAAGCGCGTGAGATCATCCCTGACATTTTACTGATCGATGCCCTGATGCCGGGCATGACCGGCTATGAAGTGTCAGAAGTTGTTCGTTCTACACCATCACTGGCAGCCAAACCGATTCTGATTCTGACCGGTTCGTTTGAACCGTTTGATGAGGATAAAGCAAAAAAATGCGGCGCCGATGATTTTATCGCCAAACCGTTTGAGTCTCAGCACATATTGACAAAAGTTAAAGAGTTGCTGGAACTTGGTGCAGCACGGGAAAAGGGTGCGCAGACAGCACCTCCGCAGCCTGCTCCCGCGGCAACCGCCGTACAGGCTCCTGTTGCTCCGGCACCCATCATGGATATTCCCGCTCCGGTTGTGGAACCGGCAGCGCCGGCGGATATATGGGGTGCATTTACCCCTGAAGCAGAGCCACCTGTCGAATCTGTAACTGCACCTGTTGTTGAAACCCCTTCCGCAGCGTTTGAGCCGGATGTGTTTGCCATCGTCAGCGAGGAGAGTGATTCCCTGCTCGTACCGTCGGCAGAGTCTGCCCCGGAGTCAATGCCAAGCCATACCGGATCACAGTGGATACCGGTAGAAGAGAACACTTTTGAATTTGAAGATACCGTTTCAGAACCGGACTCGGCACAGGAAACTCCTGATGCGGAAGCTGCTTTTGGTGACATCGCTTTCGAAGATGACGTCGAGACTGCTGCCCCCCCGGTTGTCGCCGAAATTCCCGAGCCGATCACAACATTCGCGCCGGAACCTGTCGCCCCGGAAACTGATTTTGCCGATTTTTCCGCTCCCCCTGCTCCTCCGGCATTTGAATCCGCTCCGGCATTTGAGACTTTTGAAATCCCCGCGGCACCGATAGAGCCATTTGCACCTTTGGCTGATCCGGCACCTGCATTCGCTCCTGCTATCGAGTCTGCACCCGCTTTTGCCGTGCCGGCAGCAGCTCCTGTTGCTGCTGCACTTACGGAAGATCAACTCCGGCAGGCTCTGACAGCGGCTTCAAAAGAAGTTATTGAGCGAATTGTCTGGGAAGTTGTGCCCGATCTGGCCGAGGCATTGATCCGCGAAGCGATCCGCAAGATTAAAGAAGGGGCCTAACCCTTTCTCACATAGTAATCTTAAGGGGATGGCAACATCCCCTTTTTTCGTATGGAGGATGAACATGATCAAGAAAGCAATCGCCAGGGTTGTAGAACGTGAAAATCTGTCTGAAGGGGACATGATCGGTGTCATGAACCAGATTATGTCCGGAGAGTGCACGCCGGCCCAGATAGGCTCCTTTATCACGGCACTGCGCATGAAAGGCGAAACGGTAGAGGAAATCACCGGCGCAGCCCGGGTCATGCGTGAACGGGCAACCCCGATTCGCGTCGGCAGGGGTGTCGTGGACATCGACCGGGACGACATCAACATTGACCGCGAGACGATACTTGATGTGGTTGGAACCGGCGGTGACGGCACTAACACGTTTAATGTTTCCACAACTGTTTCCTTCGTGGTTTCCGCCTGCGGAGTCAAAGTGGCCAAGCATGGCAACCGCTCGGTTTCGTCCGCCTGCGGCAGCGCGGATGTGCTTGAGAAGCTTGGCATCAATCTGGACGTCACACCTGAAACGGTGGAGAAATGTATCGACCAGATCGGCATCGGCTTTCTCTTTGCACCGGCTCTCCATGGCGCCATGAAACACGCCATCGGTCCTCGCCGTGAAATCGGCATCCGCACCATCTTCAACATACTCGGCCCTCTGACGAACCCGGCCGGAGCCGATTGCCAGGTGATGGGCGTCTACCGTGAAGACCTTGTGGAAAAGCTGGCAGGAGTACTGCATAAGCTGGGGTGCCGGCACGGTTTTGTGGTGCATGGTTCCGACGGCATGGATGAAATAACATTGACCGGTGAAACCCTGGTAGCCGAAGTCACTCCTGAAGGGATCACGTTGAGCCGTGTCAATCCGGAGCAGTTCGGTTTCAGCCGTTGCTCCATGAGCGAACTCAAAGGAGGAGATGCCGCAGCCAATGCCGTCATCGTTACCGCTGTTCTGTCGGGCGAACCGGGACCGCGGAGAAATATCGTCCTTCTGAATGCAGCGTATGCCCTGGTAGCCGCCGGAAAAACAGCGACACTGGCAGAAGGGATAACCCTTGCAGCCGAGGCGATCGACTCCGGTCGCGCCCTGCAACAGGTAAAGAATCTTGCCAGCATGACAAGTACTCTCTAAAGGGAGACCGTTATCATCATGACTACCAGCACCCCCGACATCCTGAAAAAGATCATTGTCCATAAGCAGACGGAAGTAGCAGCTGCCAAGGAGTCAGCCCCGGTATCGGAGTTACGGTCCCGGATCGGCGACCTTGAGGATGTGCCTCGCGGCTTTGAACGGCACCTTCGTGAAGCGGTAGCTTCCGGCTGGACTGCGGTCATTGCCGAGGTCAAAAAAGGTTCGCCAAGCAAAGGCGTTATCCGTGCCGATTTTGACCCGCTGCAGATTGCCGAAACATACCAGAACAATGGCGCTACCTGCCTGTCGGTACTGACCGACGAGCATTTTTTTCTTGGTCACTTGCGCTATCTGGCACTGATTCGTGAGGCGGTTTCCATCCCCCTGCTGCGCAAGGATTTCATCTGTGATCCCTACCAGATTTACGAAGCCCGCGCCGCAGGAGCCGATGCCATCCTGCTGATCGCCGCCATGCTTGACCTGAACCAGTTGCGCGACTTTCATGCCGTCGCGCAAGAGCTTCACCTGGACGTACTGCTGGAGGTGCATGATGAGGAAGAACTGGAGAAGGCGCTTCAAACCGGCTGCACCCTGATCGGTGTCAATAACCGCAATCTCCGCACGTTTGAAATGGATCTCGGCACGACCCGGCGTCTGGCCCGGCTGCTGCCGGCAGACCGCTTTCTGGTGGCGGAGAGCGGCATCAATAATCGAAGTGATATTGTCCGGCTCCAGGCTGATGGCGCCAAAGCGTTTTTGATCGGTGAATCATTGATGCGGGAAGATGATATCGGGATGAAACTGCAGGAACTGTTGAACGACTGACACACAAGGAGTTGAAGATGGCGGAAAAACAGGGAATCGGATTGGCACTTGTTGCCTTCGGTGTGTACATTGTCGGCGGATTGGGCACCTTTGGCGGAATTGCCTTGATATTCTTCATGAAAAACAAGGATCTGTGGGGCTGGGGAGAGGGACGTTCCATCGGCTATCTGTCTCTCTGTGTCGGGCTCTGCCTTTCGATTCTTGGGGTGCTCCTGATGAGACTGTTCAGAAACCGCGGAATTGCCTGAGTCCGCGGTTTCTGAACAGATTGTACGGTCAGAATCCTTTTTCTTTTAACATGGTCATTGATTGCAGCAGTTCAACGGCCCGCCTCAGCTGATAATCCTTCTGAACATCCACATCCCTGGTCATCCCACCATGAGCACCCGCTTGAAGGGCAGGTTTCGGTTCCTCCGGCTTGCCGTCTGCAGCCAGGCTTTTCTCAAGATCCTTTTCCTTGAACTCCGCCATTTTTTCCTTTGCCGGCAGCGGCGTGATATTGGGCACCTCCACATCAGGAACGATTCCCTTGGCCTGAATTGAACGGCCACTGGGAGTGTAGTAAAGCGCTGTGGTAAGTTTTACGGCGCCGTTGCCCCTTACCGGGATAATCGATTGAACCGACCCTTTGCCGAAACTCTGGGTCCCCATAACGATGGCCCGTTTATGATCTTGTAAAGCACCGGCAAGAATTTCTGACGCGCTGGCACTGCCGCCGTTGATAAGGACAATTATCGGATAACGGGGTTCCTTGGTGCCCAAGGTGGCGTTATACACACGGTTGGCCTCCGGGGCTCGTCCCTTGATGCTGACAATGGCGGTGTTATTGATGTCATCCCCGATAAAACAGTTGCCTACTTCGACGCATGAATTTATCAACCCGCCGGGATTGAAGCGCAGATCGATAACCAGCCCCTTCAATGTCCCTCCGGATTGTTCGTGCAGCTTCTGGAGCGCCTCCTTGAAATCACTGCCGGTCCGCTCCTGAAACTGTGAGATCCGTATAAAACCATACCCCGAATCAAGCAGCCTGGATTTCAGGCTTTTCAGCTTGATGGTGTCACGCTGCAACTTAAACAGCAGCGGTTTGGCGCTATCAGCCCGCATGATCGTCAGCGTGACCGGCGTGCCTTTTTCGCCGCGCATGATCTTTACGGCCGCCGAGATGTTCATCCCCTGCGTCGATTTGCCGTCAATCCGGGCAATGTGATCATTAGCCAGGATCCCTGCCCGGAAAGCTGGCGTATCGTCGATGGGCGCTATGACCGTCAGCTTGCCATCCTTGGTACCCAGTTCAATGCCGACGCCGCCAAAAGATCCCGACATCTGAACTTCCATCTCGTGAAAAGGTTCCGGAGGAAGATACGCGCTGTGCGGGTCCAGCGTCGCCAACATGCCGTCAACCATCTTTCCGACCAGCTTCTTTGAATCCGGCTTTTCGACATAATTGTTAAGAATGGCTTCGTACGCTTCGCGCAGGAGTTTAAGATCATCGGCATCCGACGACATGGTTGTGCCGCGCCAGCGAATTGAAACCAGCATCACCACGCCAACGAGCACGAGAACACCAAGCGACAGAATCCATTTCCAGGGACGTTTATTTTTGAGAGTCGGTATCACATTATCTCCGCACATCAATGCCGTAGCTTTTAATTTTTCGATGCAGGTTGCTTCGCTCAAGTTCAATCAGTTCGGCAGTCCGGGATATATTCCAGTCATTCTCCTCAAGTTTATGAATGATGTATTCCCGCTCAAAATCCTCCCGGGCGTCACGCAATGCCGTTCGCGCAAAAGGACCCTCAAGCGAAGCGGAGTGATCCAGTCCCGACGCCGCATCGTCTGACAGATTCGGGACATCCTCCGGCGAAATAATCCGGCCGGGCGCCACAATCAGTATACGTTCAACAACATTTTTCAATTCCCGCAGGTTGCCGGGCCACCCGTAGTGACAAAGCTTAGCAAGGGCTTCGGGCAGGAAGGCTTTTGCCTCCCCCCCTTCCCTGCGGAAAAACCGGGCAACGAAATACTGAACCAAAGGTTCAATATCATCCAGGCGCTCCCTCAGCGGCGGCGTGGTAAAGGAAATTGTGCTGAGCTGATAAAAGAGATCCGCGCTGAAGCGCCCTTCAGTTGCCTCTTTATCAAGCTGGGCGGTGGTTGCGGCAACGATCCGGACATCGGCGGTTAATCTGCGGTTCCCCCCTACCCGTTCAAAGCTGTGATCCTGAATAAGGCGGAGAATCTTTTCCTGTGTTCCCAGGGATAGCTCATCAATGTCATCCAGAAAGAGCGTGCCACCGTCTGCCTGGTCAAAACGTCCCTTCTTCTGCGAGGTAGCACCGCTGAAGGCGCCCTTTTCGTGGCCGAACAGCTCGCTCTCAATCAGTTCTTCAGGAATTGCAGAGCAGTGCACCACGACAAACGGACGCTCACGGCGCGGACTGTTGCAGTGAATCGCACATGCAATCGATTCCTTGCCCGAACCGTTTTCTCCCTGCACCAGAACGGCGGCCGAGGTAGAAGCAACCCGGCGAATCTGCTCCCGGATGGTAACTATCGCAGGAGAAGCACCGATCAGCTCCGTATCCGCCGATGCGGAACGTTTGAGCTCGGCATTTTCAACTTTTAATTCCTGCAGTTTCAGCGCATTGACAACGCTGATGAGAACCTTTTCCAGCGACAGCGGCTTCTCTATAAAATCGAAGGCTCCCAGCTTTGTGGCCCGGACCGCGGTTTCAATGGTGCCGTGGCCGGAAATCATGATAACGGTTACCTGCGGGAGCAGCGCCTTGAGCTTTTCAAGGGTGACCAGACCATCCATGCCCGGCATCCAGATATCGAGCAGAACCAGGTCCGGAAGCTCCTGCTGGGCGCATTCGATCCCTTCCGCACCGCTCTCAGCTGTCAGAACATGGTACCCTTCGTCCTCAAGGATTCCTGTCAGCGCGGTCCTGATATCCTTTTCATCGTCAATTACCAGAATTGAATTGTTCATATATGCTCCTCATCTTAATCTAAAAACGTATTTGCCACAGAGTCACGGAGACTCAGAGGTAAAACCAAACTGCTTGGCACATCGATCTATCTGTAACACTCTATAATAACAAATCTTTTCTCCGTGCCTCTGTGTCTCTGTGGCAAAACCAGCCGTATCAAGCAGCCGCCGGCAGCTCGACGATGAAGATCGCCCCGTGCGGGACGTTGTCGCGAATCCGCACGAAACCGCCGTGGTCCGTCACGATACTGCTGACGATGGCCAACCCGAGTCCGGTGCCACTCTTTTTGGTGGAAAAATAGGGTTCAAACAGGCGCGGCTTGTCTTCGGGTGGAATTCCGGGTCCGTCATCGGCAATGGTGATGGTAGACATCTTCAACACATCATCAAAAAGTGTCGTTACGGTTATCGTACCCTGTCCGGACATGGCAGAGACTGCATTTTCAAAAATATTGATCAGCACCCGCTTGACCTGGTCGCGATCGATCATCAGCAGCGGCAGACGGGCATCCAGGGTTACATTGAACTGCACGCCACGGTGAGCTTCCTGATACAGGGTCAGCGCTTCGCGTATCAGGGCATTCAGGTCATTCGGTTCAGGCTGGATTGCCGGCATCCGGGCAAAGTTTGAAAATTCGTTGACCAGGTTTTTTAGATCGTCAACCGACTTGATAATCATCTCGGTACATTCGTCAAAAACCTTCTCATCGTCACTGAAGCGGGAAAGGTAGCGTTTCCGGAGACGCTGGGCGGACAGTTGGATCGGCGTGAGCGGGTTCTTGATTTCATGGGCAATCCGGCGGGCAACCTCACGCCAGGCCGCCATACGCTGGGCCCGCATCATCTGCGTCAGGTCGTCGAGCACGGCAACCATGCCGAGCACTTCACCGTTCCCGGCGCGCAGTAGTGTCAGGTGTAACTGCAGGGCAAGACGGGTACCGGCTATGTCCAGAAAAACCTGTTTGCTGACCGTGCCATGCTTCGACTGCATCAGGTCGCGGATGGCATCCGTAGCGATCTCCATGTGCTTTTCCCGCACCACTTCACGGAAGTTTTTCCCCAGCACGTTTGCCGCGCTCAAACCGAGCAGACGCTCCGCAGAGGTATTGATCGTTCGCAGAATCCCTTCGTTATCGACGGAAATGACCCCTGCCGCAACATTGCGCAGCACAATCTCCATATACTGCTGGCGGCGCTCGATTTCCCGGTTGCTGCGCACCAGCTCGATGTTTGACACGTTGAGAGCGTTTTGCTTGGTACGCAGGTCATCGGTCATGAGATTGAATGACTGCACCAGCAGGCCGATCTCATCAGCCGAATAGGAGTCGATGCGCACGTCAAGGTTGCCCCCGGCCACGGCATGGGTTGCTTCAACCAGTTCCTGAAGCGGCCGGGTCATGCTGTTGGCAAGATAGACCCCCATCCAGTAGGCAAAAAAGACAATCACCATGGCAATCAGGAACAGGGTGATGATATAGCCGATCCTGATGGGATTCTTCAGTATCTTGAGCTGCCGGAATTCGTGGTAGGAGGTGGTGATCTCCTTCATCTTGTTCACGAGAGAGTACGGCACATAATAGTTGACGACCACGACGCCGACGATGTCAGCCTCGTTCCAGGTGGACCGGATCGGCACGATGCCGCGGATCAGATCCGCCTTGCCCGCCTGGTTGACCCTGGTCAGCTCTTCGCCCGCCAGGGCGCGCTTGATATCGTCGGAAGAGGGATCGGTGAATTCACCCTTGGGAACGGTCGGGTTTGAGGAGCGCACCAACTCTTCGCGCTGGGCGGAATACACCTCCACCACCCCCAGATTGTACTCGGCCTGTTTCTGGTGGATGAGATGCTTGAGCTGCGGAAGATTCGCCTCGTTCAGCAGCTTCTGCTCCTTGATAAAACCGCTGATCTGCTTGCCGTAATACAGTGAATTTGCCGCATAACTTTTATAATACGTCTGCGCCACCTCAAGCGACTCGCTCAGAGAGGTCTCAACCTGGGTATTGAACCAGTTATGAACGGTATTGTTGATAAAACCGGCAGCAGCGAAGAAGAGCAGCAGCGTGGGAACGAGGGAGAGTGCGACAAAGGAGAGGACCAGCTTGGTGCGGAGCTTCTTGGCAAAAGGGTTCGAACGGCTTTCGACAAAAAGTTTTACGACATTGCGGCTGACCAGGTAGACCAGCAGAATGACCAGCAGGATGACGACATTGATGACGGCGAAAATAGCAATATTGCTGCCCAGGTTGGCGTCAGCGCTCAGCTGGGTCAGGCTTATTTCAGCCCTGGTAAGAATGATGATCAGAATAACCGCCAAAACGATGACAATCGCTTCGCGAGTTCGTTTCTTCCGCTCTTCCAGAGACACCTTGATAGTCATGCAGCCCGAATCCCTTCCAGATTTATCGGTTGATACTAGCATAGTGGCGCCCTGATTTAAACCCATTGTTGCATTTTTGCATCAATTGCCGATTGATTTCAGGTATGATACTGTCGATAGTGTAATGAACCACAGGGGAGCAGGTTATGCGCATTGAGGACACATCCTCGTTACGGGAACTCGACAAGAAGACCAAAAATTCTTCGCCGGTAAAGTCGATGCTCAATTCGCTGTTTGCCAATGAGCTGAGCAGCCATACGGAAGAGGCGGCATCATACCAGGACGACATTGAGTCGCTCAGGTCTGAAATAGAGAAAGCCGGAACTCTTCTGGAATCTGAACCGACGCTGCCGAATTTCACTCACTTCCGCGACCTGTTGAGCAGGCTGGCAAAAAAAGTCAATACCGAGGCGTACCGGCTGGAAAAAATCGGCGGCACGGCCCAAAATCCACGCTACTTCGAAATCATCACCGTCATCAACCGGGAAGCTGACAACCTCTACAACCTCATCGTCAAGGAAAACCGCAGCAGCATGGCCATAACGGCAAAGGTCATCGGCATCAAGGGTCTGGTGGTTGATCTGATTACCTGACACCGCATCGAACATTTCCCGATTTCCCCCATACCAAACAGCAGCATGAAAGGAACAGACCATGAGCAATACCGTATTGAATGCCAACCTGCAAAAGGGACTCGATCTGCTCGACAAGGGCGAAACCAAACAGGCCATCGCGCTTTTCGAGGCATACTGGAACAGCAACAAAACAGATCCGGACAGCTGGTTTTATCTCGGCGACGCGCTGGCCGAAGACGGGCGTCTTGAAGAAGCCATCAGCCGCTACCGCGAGGGCCTCAAGCTGGCGCCGGAAGACACCGACGCTCTGACTACCCTGGGCGACATGCTGCTGGAAGACGGCAACCACAAGGAGTCCCTCGCCTGCTACAAAAAGGTACGGGATCTCGATCCGAAAGATGCCGACGCCCTCGTCAGCATCGGCCTGGTCTACAACAGCCAGGACCGTTGCGACGACGCTATCCGTGCCTTCCGTGAGGCGCTTGAGCTTGAACCGGACAATGTGTTCGCCCTTAACGCCCTGGGCGATGCCCTGTATGGCCAGGGAGATGTTGACGGCGCAGTAGCCGCCTTCATGAAGGGTGTTGAAATTGATCCTGAAGACCCTGCCGCCCATTTCAACCTGGGCGAATTGTATTATGACCTGGAAGAACTGGAAGAAGCCGAGGATTCCTGCCTGGAAGCGGTGAAATGCGATCCGGCCTACAGCATGGCGTACCTGACGCTCGGCGGCATCTGCATGGACCAGGACCGTACGGCCGATGCCGTAGCCCATTTTGAAAGCTACCTGAAATATGAAAATTCACCGCAGGCTGCCGATATGATTGCCGAGGTAAAGGCGGTTGTCGAAGGACTCAAAGAAGAACTGAAGGGATAACAATGCCGGACAGCACACCGCTTTTGATTGATTCACACGCCCACATCTACTACCGGGATTTTGCCGAAGATTTCGCCGGCATGCTGAAACGAGCCGAGGACGCCGGTGTATCGGCCATCGTCGTGGTCGGCACCGACCTGGAATCGAGCCGTGAGTCGGTAGAGCTGGCCGAAAAATACCCGCATCTGTACGCCGCCGTCGGCATTCACCCCCACGACGCCGGACGGGTCACCGACGCCTGTTACGATGTCATCAGGAACCTGGCCCTCTCCAGCAGCAAGGTGGTCGCCATCGGCGAAATCGGTCTCGATTTCTTCCGCGACCGGTCTCCCCGCGACGTGCAGGAGGTTGTATTCCGCCGTTTCCTTCAGCTTGCCGCCGAGCTGGACAAACCGGTTATCATCCATGATCGCGATGCCCATGACCGGGTCATGACGATTGTGCGGGAGGAGACGGTCCGCACAGGCGTGTTTCATTGCTTTTCCGGCGATACCGCCATGGCCGCCGAGGCGATTGCACTCGGCTTCTATATCTCGATTCCCGGCACGATCACCTACCCCGGCAATCAGAGCCTGCGCGATGTGGTTGCCGCAACCAGCATCGACCGCATGCTGGTCGAAACCGACTGCCCCTATCTCACCCCGGTTCCGCATCGCGGCAAACGGAACGAACCGGCCTATGTGCGGCTGGCCGCCGAAAAACTGGCCGAGGTAAAAGGCCTGACCCTGGCCGACGTGGCCCGTATCACGACCAAAAATGCCGGTGACCTGTTCGGCATCAACCTTTGGGACCAATCGACCAAAATCGCCTACCGGATTCGTAATTCGCTCTATCTGAACATCACCAACCGCTGTTCGAACCGCTGCACCTTCTGCCCCAAATTCGACGATTTGACGGTCAAGGGGCACAACCTGATGCTGGACGGCGAACCGTCGTTCGAGGAAGTAATGGCGGCAGTCGGACAACCTTCGGATATCGACGAAGTCGTGTTCTGCGGCTTCGGCGAACCGCTGCTCCGCCTGGATCTGGTCAAGCAGGTGGCTGGCGAACTGAAGCAAAGGGGCTACGTGATCCGCATCAACACCGACGGCCAGGCCAACCAGGTGCATGGCCGCGACATCCTGCCGGAACTGGCCGGAGTGGTTGACAGCCTCTCGGTCAGCCTCAATGCGCCCGATGCGGCAACCTACAGCCGCCTCTGCAACACCCCGTTCGGAGACGCCGGATTCAACAGCGTCTGCGACTTCATCCGCACGGCAACCGCCCACATCCCGCAGGTGATCGCTAGTGCTGTCACGGTTCCGGGTGTGGATATCGAGGCGTGCCGGGTTCTGGCGGAATCGCTGGGTGCGGAGTTTCGGGTACGGGAGTATACAGAGGTCGGGTAATACGTAACTTGCCAGCTTCAAGCAGTTTTTAGCCTCGCGATTACTTCAGGATTACTCATGATTTTAGAATCTGACTGGTTCTCATCGTGAAGAAATCATGGGGTAATCACGAGGCTATTTTTTTGTTTCTGAAAATCAGCTCGCAGTTACTTACTCATGGCGTTAATTTCCAGCATCTGCTTTTCATAACATTCCGGACATATGCCGTGGCTGAATTTAGCTTCCGAATGGCTTGAAATGTAATTTTCCAGCTGATGCCAGCTTTTCTCGTCATCACGTATTTTCTTGCAGTATGAACAGATAGGAATAATTCCTTCCAGCTGCCTGACTTTAATCAGCGCTTCTTCCAGCTGCTTCACCTTGTCGGCAAGTTCATGCTGCGTATTCTTGAGAAGCTGGGTCGCTTTATTGACCACCAGAAAAGAGCAGCCAAAAACAAACAGCAGAATAATCGTGAGGGATAGGATCGTCCTCTCCACAATTTTTACAATATCCTGATTGAAGCTGGTTACATCCGTGTAAATCTCAAACACTCCGATAACAGTGCTTCCCTCTACAATCGGTATATACGTTTCAACCACAGAAACATTGAACTTGGTTTCCTCAACCAGGTCGAGCATTTTATCCTTTTTCACGATATGCGAATCAACCGCCCCGCTCAAGGCTCTCTGCAGACGTTTATTGTCGTGATCGATAATGCCGATGATCTTTGCATCCGAACTGTAGATAATCTTGCCGGCAGGTGAATATATCTTTACCTTCAGTATGTCGAAGGGATGAAGGTAGGAGCGGATAAAAGTATCGATCTTTGGAACATCCTCCTCATTCAGATCAAGACGGTATTGGCCTCTGTTGTCGAGAGAAGAGAGCAATTCGCGATGTTGACCGAACATGGACTGGCTGACCTTGACAGCCAGCACCATGGCGTCCCGGGTCACCTCGCGTGTTGTAATCACGTAGACGGTAAACGTCGAAAGTGCAAGGATAGCGATGATCGAAGCGGCGCCTATCCATATGAAAGCCTGAAGCATTGTATCAGCTCTGTATTGAGATCCAGGTTTGAATATGCTCCTGAAATACTGAGCAATCGCCTGTTTAAGGTAGAGCTTCATGGTGGCCTCACCATACTGAATCAAGTCTGAGTATCGTACTACCCCGTGGAGTTGCCTAAAGTATACGTCACTTTCCGGAAAATGCTTTTATTGATTTTCAGATGGGGTTGATGGAAGCGTTGAGTGGAGTCTGATCGTGGACTATGCGGAAGTGGGGGGGATAACATGGATTTCGGTTCGTCGTGACATGCTCTGGACGCACGGCACTGAGTCGTAAGCAATTAAGATCTGTTGCTGCTGGTTGAGAAAATCAGCTTTTCACCTTCTTTTACATCCCTTGCTTTTCCATTGTGGTCAAAATAGTCGAGGTATTTGCTACCGTTATCGTGATTTATATGAAAGCAATACGTGGCCTTGTTGACATGACCGGTTGAGTCCTTGTACTCGACAACAGCTTCAACTTCCGATACGTGCGAATCACCTAACGTGCTGATCTCCGAATTGCACCAATCAACCGAACCATCCGTGCCGGCAAGAGCCAGCAATCCATCCTCAACTGATATGGTAATTGCCCGGCTTTTACAGGTCAGAACCATTGTTTTTGCGGCAACGATATCAGTATAATTGTGATACTGGTGGAAGGCATAAAAGCAGAAAGCACTTACAACAAAAGCAAGCAGCGTCAGTCCCGTTGTTTTTCTCATGGTAACCACCTGGGTAAGGGATTAAAAATGAAAAATAATTAGTTGTTTTTACCACAATACAACAAAAGGTCAATCAAGAAGGTTTAGTTTTATCAAAGAAAAGTTAATTTCAGGAAACAGGGACACAGGGACGCGTGCTGGGTAACACACAAAACATGTGTTGACATACAGCACATAAAAAGTATCATTATACGTGCACATTATCCACGGAGGCCAATTATGGCACGAGCGACCGTAACGCTACCACAGGATCTACTGACCGAACTGTTATCTCTTGTTGATGCTAAAAGCAAGACCGAGGCGGTCATTACCGCAGTTAAGGATGAAATCCGTCTGCGCCGTGCTGCCCGCATCAAGTCAATGGCCGGGCAGATGGAGTTTACCGCCGGTGCTGAAGAATTGCGCCATGGAGATCAGCGCCTTGGCTAGGGTATTGGTGGATACTTCTGTCTGGATTGAGTTTTTCCGCAAACACGAGCCATATCACAGCATCGTGACGCGACTGATAGACGAAGACCAGCTCTTCTGCTGCGGAATAATTCTGGCCGAACTGATGCAGGGAGCCAAATCGGACAAAGAACTGGCAGTGCTTGACGATTTCCCCCGTGTTTTCCCCTTCATTCCCGAATCACCCCAGTTATGGATCTCAGCAGGAAAGCTTGCATTTCAGTTGCGTCGCAAAGGCGTAACCATCGGCCTGTCGGATTGCTACATCGCAGTCGCCGCCGCCTCGGTCAATGCCCAGGTGGCAACCCTTGACAGTCATTTCCAGTTGCTTGTCAAACCTGCGAAAACAGCACTCTATCCATTGGTATAATACACGGGTTACCCATTACATCCCTACCCCTTCTGTTTCAGACTTGCGATTTGACTTGTGTCATAGCGTATCAAAACTTCTCAATATATTTCATTTTGGCTCAATATCCAGGACGTATCTATACTTGCCCGTTGGTGTCAGTGTATGTGGGAATAACCGAATTTGACAGCGTGGATGAAATACGCGGAGTCAGGCTAGAACAAGGACCTATCAACCCGGGAGCCTGCCCCATCCGACACCCCCTTGGCCACATAGGAGTATGGCAGTTGAACATAGCGGAACAGTCCGGAAATCGGAGAGGATGACAGTAACTCGGCAACATCCAGTCCGATGCCGATGAAGGTTTCCCGATCCTTGCTGTGCCTGGTGGCTGTGCCATGGTAATTACGGGTGTAATAACCTCCCAGAATATCAATGAAACGGAACGGCGAGTCCTTTAGTGACTCGAAACCTGCCAGCCTGAAGGCCAGCATGTATTTCAGATGCTCATAATCGGTGGTAACATCCGCCGGGGGCCGCGACGACAGGGACGGCGCGTACTCAATTCTATAGTCAATGAAGTCATTTACCCGCGGATACTTGACCAGAAGGTATCCCAGACCGGCTCCGAGCGAATTGGCAACCATGTCTTCCGGCGAGAATCCGAAACCACTGAACGAATCGCCAAACTCCAGGGTTCCGGTGAACAGCAAAGAGGTTATCGCTCCGCGGGTTGCAGAATCTTCCCGGTCATACCCCCACGATTCGTAAAGACGGGCAGAAATCCTGCTTGCAACATAGCCGGTATAGAAGTGCCCGGTTTTGTCGGCTCCGCCATGTTTGGTACCTTTTGCAAACCACCCCTCCGACTGGGCATGGGGTGTTTCTTGCCAGTAGTTCCACGCAAAAGTGCCATAAGTCAGGACACCCAGGACAGCAGCGCTATTGAAGACGATGACCTTTTCTTCGCATGTGAGACCGCTGCCGGTGCCGGTCAATTCTTCCGCAGTGGCCGACTCCGGTTGCCATGCTGCAACTGCCATGAAGACAACCATGCAGAGTATTGAATGAACTACGTTGGTGTGCATGAATCTATTTATAGCAGGAGAAGCGCTTTTGACAAGCAGAGCAGCTATCGGCAGGGACATTCTGTTTCTTGTTGATTCCGACAGGGAAAGTTATTATTTCCGCCACACACACCCGCAATGAATGCATTCCGGTTTGCCGACTCGACAACACCCCGTTTAACTAAACTACCGTAAAAACTTAAAATCAAAAATAT
>MGZJ01000022.1:19144-23412 GCA_001802645.1 Geobacteraceae bacterium GWC2_53_11
AATCCGCTCAAAACGGACCAACCGCCCGGATGGACAACCCGCCTCCAGATCACTCCGCTCCGCGACCGTCAACTCCAACTCCGGTGTCCGCGGACGCCGCTCCAGATACAGGGAACGTCCGGTTTCCAACGTGATCTTCTCGAACGGGTGGCGGTAACTGGGGTTCTGCAACAGTACGGCTTCGCTGTAACGCACGCCGGTTTCCGTAAGGGTCCGCAGATAACCTGCCTCGGTCACGGCTTCGGCACCGGCACACACAGTCAGGGCCGCACGCCGACGGGCAGCGGCATGCTGGAAGCGACGCTTGTAGGGGAATGAACAGTAGTTGACCGGCAGCGCTATACCCTGCTCCAGCCCGAAACGGACGCTCCGCAGGGCGCACAGTTCCGATTCCAGCAGCGTCACCTTCTCGCCATGGATAAAGGTGTAGCCCCGCTCGGTCAGGGGGGCGAAGTTGTAGGGGGTCAGACGCATCTGGTGCAGATTGAGATGGTTGACTCCGGCTTCGGCCATTTCCACCATCTTCAGCCGCAGCAGCGCCTCATCCTCCGGCACCGCCGGGATCTCCACCGTCACCGTCGGGATGCACCCGACCGCAAGCCGCAGCTTCTTCAGGTTATAGCGGACCGCGCCCAGGTCGAAGCGGATCTCGTTCAGCCCGGCATCCCGCAGCCGATTACAGAGATCAGCCGTCAGCATAGTGCCGTTGGTGTACATCCAGAGGTGCACACTGTCGCCGCAGCGCTTGCGCACGGCAGTCAGGTAGTCAATGGTCAGCCCGGGCGTCAGGAGCGGCTCACCGCCGCTGATGCTCACACCGCTGAACCCCAGAGCGGCTACATAGGCCGCATACTCCTCCGGAGAGGCAAAGGCCAGGCCGTTGGTCACCGGCGGGCCGTCGTGGTCGTCCTGGGACGTGGGACAGTAGAAGCATTGGCCGTTGCAGTGGCCGTTGATGAACAGACAGGACCAGCTCCCGTCACCGCAGCAGCGGCAGCCGGGCGAAAGGCCGCTGCAGTTCACCTTGGTGTCGGCATAGCCAAAGGCGGCGTGCAGCCCCAGCCAGCGCAGCAGTTCCTTGCGTTCGCTATTGGCGGCAATGAGCTGTTCCGGGTTGGCAAAAGTCAGCAGGTCATACTGGAGGCCGTATTCACGGCGGTTGGATTCGATGTGCTGCTGCTGGAGCAGCAGGCCGGGATCGGGCTGGACAGGGAGGAGCGGTGCGACAGGCACGGGAAACCCTTCTGAGACGGTGTAATGTGGTACATCCGTCTTGGGTTCCCGGATTTAACAAGCGTTGAAACGACTTACACTATAGACCTTTACCACGCTCCCGCATAGGAGATAACACACCTGCCAGGGAACGGATACATCACAGAGAGTGACTTACTGCTCGTGAGATCCGGCAGCAGAATTTTCGCGGAAACCGTTACTTATAAAATCACAGAGGACCCTGGTTTCGTTGTTCATATTGAAAATGAAGTCCAATCTGAAGTTATTGAAGTCATTAAAAAAAGCCGGGGTATGGCACTGATCGTTGTTAACCTTGATCGATTCAATACTCTTCAATAACAGGTCATAAAACATTCTCTGTTCGGCAATTGCCGGGTAGTTAATTTCTTCCAGCAATTGTACTTCGAGCATGAAATGCAGTTGGCAGAGTTGTTCCAGCTGTGACAGCATCTCACTGATATGATTACAATTCAGTTGTAAGTCTGAAATGTCATCGTTGATATAGCGTATGCATTCTGTGATTTTATTCCGCTGTATATTCATTATTTCAACAGTCGGATTCAGTTTTTTATACAGATCTAACGAGGCCATTATTCACCTCCGGATACCTCTTTTTGATTCCTTGCGTTACGTGGATTATAGCATGTAACTATGCAGGCCTAATACTGATTTGATGTATGTACTTTACCTGACGCTTTACGTTATGATGGAAGAATCATGGACGACTCATACCTCTACAGCACGCGCATCCAAAACACGTTTGATGAAGATCAGGCGGAGATTCTGTCTATCTTCAAAAACGAATTATCCCTGCAGCCACGGTTTCAAATCACCCTGATCAATTACTACCACGGCTTACCCGTATCATGCCCCGCGCACATAATTAACGTCGAGAAGGATATGATTGACCTTGACGTGTCTCCCTACCAGGCTTTCACCATGCGGGATCTTCATTATACCTTCATACGCAGCAGGGTTCTCAAGCATGATGTTCATGCAAACGTACAATACGTGAATCTCAGCAGGCGTGCCGCTTCATTGAGAAAACTCTGCTACGTTGAAATAATGGCGGAGAGACGTAACTATATCCGGTTGGCATTGGATAAGCCGCAGAGGGCGTTATTCACGACATCTGACGGGCTGGCCAAAGGCAAGCTGGTTGAGATATCCATAAACGGCGCCTGCGTTCAAATTAACCATCCCTGCTCTCTCGAAATAGGCGAAGAAACGTCATTGACGTTCACATTGAGTAATACCCAGGAGAATATCGAATATTCTCTCAAGACAAAGGCGATGCTTGTGGGAATTGATGGTGAAGGGCTGCCAAGGAGATACCGGTTTACCACTGCTCCGGACAAAATACTTGATCGTGAGATTGCGAGATATCTGCTGCAGAGACAAATCGAGATTCTGCAGGAAATAAAGGATGTTACCGAATAGGTAATCAGTGGAAAGAAGCTTGGAAATAAGGATGATAAAAAAAGAAGAAGTGGCATCCGATTTTCCCTGAATATAAGTTTTTTTCTTCTTATATCCGGTACTTATCTTGGTGCTACTTCTTAATTACAGTGTACTCTTCTCGCCCAAAAAAGCAACGATTGTCTTCGGACTTTAAACCTAATTCCCTTATCGAAATGAATCAACCGTCTTTTGTAACAGCTCAAGATGACCCTGATCATACTTTTCCATTTTCAAAAACAACTCCGAAAGTCCGCAATCGCCATAAGTCAATATTGATTCGATGTGACGCTCCGCCAAATCCAGTTCAATAACCAGTGCGATTTCAAACACCTCCGCCAGAGACAGCTGGCTTGTTTCGACGGCACGGTGTATTGAATCCAGTTTATCTAAGACGGCAAGTAACTTTTTATCCTTGAAATTGACATCCTTGCAATCATTGCCCGGATGAAGTGCGGCAAGTTTGAATTGGGCGGCATGATTATCTTCATCATTTGCCATCTTGTGCCAGAGAGCCTCGATATCCGGTTCATCAGAAAACATATGCTCAAAATGCCGGTAAATATGAGCGCACTTTTCTTCGATCAGACTGCAGGTGTCAAGGGCGTGTATCTTGTTAAGCGGCAACTTCTCCATATCATTCTTCATACCGGACTCCAATCAGGAAACAGCATAAGAAACAGACAACTGCTAGTATACCAACTCTGAAATTATATGCGACAAGAGAAAATGAATATTCGATATTTTCCTGCCGGATACGACAAAGGGCTTTTCCGAGGAAAAGCCCTTTTGCCTACAAAAAAACCTACCGGATTATCCAGTAGGTTATATTTTTTATTGGGGTGGCCAGAGGGATTTGAACCCTCGCATGTACGAGTCACAGTCGTATGTGTTAACCGCTTCACCATGGCCACCATGAAGAAACGATTTAATAGCCCAAAACGTGCATGCGAGTCAAGGTATTTTTGACTCGCTCTCTTTCAAAAAGCGCAGAATCTCCTGCAACCGGCCGTATTCCTCATCAGTCAGCCTCCGGTCGTGGTAGATGGCTCCGGCGTAGATCGTAACAAAGTCGGCTACATACGAACTGTCTACCTGCGCAGAGAGTTCGAACAGCCCTGCCCCGCCCGCCACTGCCGAAATACCGGATATGCGCTCCACCTCGTGCAGGAAACGCTTCAGGATGCGCTGCTCGCGCGTGCCATAGCGCGGCAGCCGCCTGACAGCAAACCAGACGCCGGCCAGCAGCAGGAGAGTGGCAAAATACGGGACATAGCTGCGGAACAATTGTGCCGGATTGAGCCCCTGGAGACGGGATCCGAGCCCGGTTGCAATCTTCATCTGTTGCTCGAAGTCGTAACTGATAACCGACCGGTTCCACATATAATTAAACGAATCAGCCAGAAGAGTAAGACGAAGCCTGAGGCCGGGTGTTTTTGCCGCGTTCCACACCTCACCAGCGTTGCCGGCAAACGAACTGGGATCGATTCGTACCCAGCCGCTCCCCGCAATATATGCTTCCACCCAGACATGGGCCTTGTCCTCGGTGACGAGATAATATCCCCCCATCTCGTTGT
>MGZJ01000022.1:23432-50830 GCA_001802645.1 Geobacteraceae bacterium GWC2_53_11
CAAAAAATTCGCAGTGGCCCTGTTTCCGTTCAAAAAGAAACTGCTCAATCGCCCTGTCGCCTGTCGCCAGGTCTTTCATTGAATACCGGTAACCACCTTCCCGGAAGTATTTTTCCAGCAGATCAACCCTGGCACGATCATCGGCACCGTCACGGGCAATAGTGGCGGCAAGCGCAGTTATCCGGGGCGAAAGCCGTTCCGGCAGATGCAAATAGTATGGACTGTTGATGGGATTTTGCTGCAAGACCACGCCACCGGCCTGTGACTCTGCAGTGAAACTCATGCGGCGGCCTGCCGGTCCCGACAACTCCAAGACGCCGTCCGGTGAACGCGTTACCCGCTGCAGAGACAGAGTCACCGGACGATCAAGCATGATCAGGGTGCGGACTGCGGAAGGTTCCGGATAGATAACCTGCGATACGGTCTGGCCGGTGAAGGTGATTTGTTCCGAGGGGATCTGACGGTTGCGTGTCCATTTGATCCCGTCGGTGCGGTTAAAGACGGTGCCGCGCCAGTACGGCTGGCCGGTCTGGCGCGGCAGCTCGGCCCGGAACGCGAGGGAGCGGGATTCGGTTATGCTGCTCTGGCTGCCCGGCTCCACCGTATCCGAATAGCCTGAGATACGTGTTGCCGGGGGACTGAGGAACAGCCAGAGCGGCATCTGGGTACGCGGCATCACGGGAAAGAAAATCAGCAGCAGCGGCAGCGCCAGCAGAGGCATCAGCAGGCCGGAGCCGAGAATCCGCTTCAAGTCGGCCCATGATACCGTCATGGCGGCGTCCTGATCCTGAAAGGTCAACAGCACCAGGGCGACGGCAACCATGAACAGCAGCAACCCCAGGTAGATCAGAAACACCGGACTCAGGTCAAACAGGGACGATGAGGCAAGACAGAACATGGAGAGGGCATAGATCTGCAGGCTGTGGCGGACCGATTTCTCGCCGCCAAGACGGACGGCCAGCATGATGGCCAAAACGCTGACAACCGGTTCTACCGGGTTGGCCCGGCTGAATTGCAAGGCGTAATAGAAGAATACCGGCACAATGGCGGCGTTCTGCATCCAGGGCTTGAGCGGCCAGTTCCCCCGACGATCCTGCCAGAGACCGGCGCCGAATCCGAGCAGCAGGATGCCACGCGGCACAGGAGTCAGCCAGGGGAAGAGCGGCAGTGCGCCGCACAGTCCGATGGCATAGGTCAAGAAAGCGGTAAGGGATCTAATCGCTACCATATAACGCCAGCTCCTTGAGCAGCATCAGGCCGTGCTGTTTGCCGGTGCCGAGCGGTAGAACACGTCCACCGATCAGCAGGCCGACCGGACGCTCCCGTACCCAGCGCCGGACCAGCCAGGCAGCGCGGGACAATCGCTCCTCAACACCCTGACCTGCAAGTTCATCCAGATCGATGACCAGCGGCGCAACCGCACTTCTGCCAAACCCCTTTACCATGAGATCGTGACTGCGGGCCGAATGTTTCCAGTGAATCATCCGGAGCGGCTCGGCTCCGGAATAGGGAAAAATCCGCTCCAGCTCCCCGCTCAGTCCTCGTTCCCGGCGCAGACCGGCACCAATGGCCGGTGAATCCTCACCGTTCCCCCCTGAATCGACCGCCAGCGGGCATGGAAAAACTACCACCGTGCGGTCTATTTCAAAACGCCAGAAGCGGGTAAAAAAACCGACCGGATAAGGGGAACTGATCGTTACCCTGCCGGTCGGCACGACACCTCTGCGGGGAAAGGTGAGCAGCACCGTATCGTCCCGGCTGTTGCTCTTCAGCACGACCGGAAACACGAGAGCCGCACCGGCCTGACATTCAACCCGGATCAGAAACGAGGGGAGATACCGCTTGCTGTTGCGGACGGACAAACGAAAGGGGGCCGGAATTCCGGCATACAGCTCTTCGGGGGGGATCAGATCGGGGAGCAGCTTCTTGATGTTGTACATCCCGGCCAGACCGGTCACCGACATGAAGGCCAGCAGACCGGATACCACCAGAAAGAGCAGGTTGTTGCCGGTATTGACCGCGGAAAAGCCCAGCAGGAGCGTGATCAGAACGTAGAGCGCACCAGCCTTGCTTATCTTTAGACCAAAGGCAACGCTATGCTGGCGATGATTGTCCGTATCACCCCTCCCCTGTCGGCGGTTGTCATGTCGCTGCGCATGACCAGACGATGGGCGCAGACTGGCACGGCAACGGACTTGACATCATCCGGTGCAACGTAGTCGCGACCCGCAAAAAAAGCCGCTGCTTTGGCAGCCTGAGCCAGGTTGATTGCGGCGCGGGTTGACAACCCGGTCAGAATCAGCTCGTGCGAGCGGGTCGCCAGAACGATGGCATGAATGTAGGAAAGCACCTTGTCCGAGAGATACACCTGGTGGACATCATTCCGGGCAGCCATTATCTCGGCTGAAGTGATGAGCGGGGTTATACTGCCGATCCGTTCCCTGATGCCTCCTCCGGAAATAATTTCCCGCTCCAGATGTTCGGAAGGATAGCCGATGCCGGTGCAGATGAGAAAACGGTCGAGCTGGGATTCGGGGAGCAGAAACGTACCGCTCTGATCGGACGGGTTCTGGGTGGCAAAAACCATGAACGGCTCGGGCAGCAGGTGCGTTACCCCTTCAATCGTCACCCGCCGTTCTTCCATCGCCTCCAGCATGGCGCTTTGCGTACGCGGCATGGCGCGGTTGATTTCGTCCAACAGCACGATGTTGTTGAAGATGGGACCGGGTTGAAAACTGAAATGCCCTTCCTCGCGCTTAAAGATCGAGAGCCCGGTAATATCAGAAGGGAGCAGATCACTGGTGCATTGAACCCTGCCGAAGGAGAGCCCCGTAACCGCCGCCAAAGCGAGGGCAATGGTTGTCTTGCCGAGTCCGGGCAGATCCTCCACCAGGATATGGCCGCCCACCAGAAGGGCAATGGCCGATAACCGCAGGACCTCCTCCTTCCCCTGTAGATACTCATGGGAAAGCGAGTCAAACACCTGCGCAACTGTTTGAGATCTGGTTGTCATCGTTACACACACCTCGGTTCACAACATGATATTTTATATATACCATACGATTCGACCCCCGGGAAATATTCCACGGGGGTCGAATCGTTACTGCGCTATGAATAACGTTTAGCCGATGGCGGCGTTCAGATCCTTCATCAGGCTGTCAATTTCAATTCCGTGTGCCCTGGCGCCCTGCTCCAGGCTCTCGTTCTGGGCTCCCATGCAACCGATGCAGCCGAGGTTGTAATTCTGAAGCACCTTGACCGACTCCGGGTACGTGCGCATCAGTTCAAAAAAGGTCATATCCTTGTTGATTTTATCTGCCATTGGAATGTAACTCCTTGTAGTGAAAATGAATGATTCTATTCGTATTTGATATCGATTATTTCGTACTCTTTCGTACCCGACGGAACGATAACCCGGACGGAATCATCCAGTTTATGTCCGATCAGCGCCTTGCCGACCGGAGAGGTGCAGGAGATCTTGCCGATTTTGATATCAGCCTCATCCTCACCGACGATCTTGTAGGTCACCTCTTCCTCGGATGCCGTATCGTACACGGTCACCGTGCAGCCGAAGACAACTTTATCCGGTTTCATGCCGGAGAGATCAACAACGTGGGCGCGTGCCAGTTTGCCGTTGATTTCCTGAATACGGCCTTCGATAAAACCCTGACGGTTTTTGGCGGCATCGTACTCGGCATTTTCGGACAGATCGCCATGATCACGGGCTTCAGAAATATCCTGAATGACTTTGGGACGCTCTTCGCGCACAAGTCGTTTTAATTCTTCCTGGAGTGCTTCAAAGCTCTCTTTTGTTAACGGTATTGAATGGGACATCGAGTGGTCTGCTCCTGTAAGGAATTGTTCAGCAAAGATAGTCCTGAATCGGCTTAACGGTTAAATCGTGATTCTGCAGGGCGAGGATACTGTCGGCCACGGCCTTGGCTCCTGCAACAGTAGTGTAATATGCCAGGCCATGCATCAGGGCTTCCCGCCGGATCGAGAACGAGTCTGCCACCGCCTGAGCGCCATGGGTCGTATTGAACACCATCTGGACTTCGCCGTTCTTGATGGCATCAACGATATGAGGGCGCCCTTCAAGCACTTTATTGACACGCCGGACCGGAATACCCTTCTCTTCAAGAAACTGTGCGGTACCGCCGGTTGCCAAAATACCAAAACCGGCTTTATACAGTTTTTCCGCAGCGCTGACAACATGTTTCTTGTCGGCGTCACGTACGCTGATAAAGACATTTCCCGACAACGGCAGCTTGACGTTTGCCCCCAGCTGAGATTTTGCAAACGCTTCGGCAAATGTTTCACCAATTCCCATGACCTCTCCGGTCGATTTCATTTCCGGTCCCAGCAGTGTGTCGACGCCGGGGAATTTGACAAACGGGAAGACCGCTTCCTTTACCGATATATGCTTCGGAATGATGTCGCTGACGATGCCAAGCTCTTTCAGTGTCTTGCCGGCCATAATGCGGGCAGCTATCTTGGCCAGCGGTCGTCCGGTCGCCTTGGAGACAAACGGCGAGGTACGGGAAGCGCGCGGGTTGACTTCCAGGATGTAGACGGTCGTGCCCTTGACCGCATACTGCACGTTCATGAGCCCCTTGACGTTCAGCTCAAGGGCCATGAGCACGGTCTGGCGGCGAATCTCGGCGATGATGTCCTGGCCAATGGAATACGGCGGCAGACTGCAGGCCGAATCGCCGGAATGAATGCCCGCTTCCTCGATATGCTCCATGATCCCGCCGATCACCACATCGGTGCCGTCGCAGAGGGCATCCACGTCAATCTCAATCGCTTCGTCAAGAAAACTGTCGATCAGGATCGGATGCTCCGGTGAAACAAGTACGGCGGTTTTCATATAGCGTTGCAGGTTCTCAGAATCATAGACGATTTCCATGGCACGGCCGCCCAGGACGTAGGAAGGACGAACCACGACCGGATAGCCGATCCGGTCCACAACCAGTTCCGCTTCTTCAAATGAACGGGCAGTGCCGTTTTCCGGCTGGAGCAGACCCAGTTTGTGCAGCATTTCCTGGAAACGTTCGCGGTCTTCGGCGCGGTCAATGGCATCCGGCGATGTGCCGATAATCGGTACCCCGGCTTTTTCGAGGGCAACAGCCAACTTGAGCGGCGTCTGTCCGCCGAACTGGACTATGACGCCGACCGGCTTTTCGACGGCGACGATTTCCAGCACATCTTCAAGCGTCAACGGTTCGAAATAGAGGCGATCGGATGTATCATAATCGGTCGAAACGGTTTCAGGGTTGCAGTTGACCATGATGGTTTCATAACCGTCTTCAGCCAGGGCAAAGGCACCATGCACGCAGCAGTAATCGAATTCAATCCCCTGCCCGATCCGGTTTGGCCCGCCCCCCAGAATCATGATTTTTTTCCGGTCGGTCGGCGCCGCCTCGCACTCATCCTCATAGGTCGAGTACATATAAGGGGTGTAGGCGACAAACTCGGCGGCACAGGTGTCAACGCGCTTGTAGACCGGGCGTACACCAAGTTTTACGCGAAGCTCGCGAACGTCATCTTCGCTGACCTGCCAGAGTTTCGACAGGAATTTATCGGAAAAGCCGTACTGCTTGGCATCACGCAGAATAGCTGCGGAAATATCAGTAAAAGCCAGGACCTTAAGCTCGTCTTCCTTCTCGATAATCTGCCGGATATTATGCAGGAACCAGGGATCGATGGCGGTATGTTTATGGATTTCCTCAACGCTCATGCCGCTGCGGAAAGCATCGCCGATGTACCAGAGACGGTCGGCATTCGGCACGCGCAGTTTTTCCAGCAGCAACTGCTGCTCCTTGCCGGTCAGGGCTCGACGGGACTCGCTTCCCAGTTCAAACAGTTTGGAGTCAAAGCCACTGACGCCGATCTCAAGCGACCTGATCGCCTTCTGGAACGATTCCTTGAAAGTACGGCCAATAGACATAACTTCGCCGACTGATTTCATCTGCGTGGTCAGGGTGGCATCGGCAGCCGGGAACTTCTCGAAGGTGAAACGCGGAATTTTGGTGACCACGTAGTCGATGCTCGGCTCGAAGCAGGCGGGCGTTTCGCGGGTGATGTCGTTGGTGACTTCATCAAGCGTATAACCGACCGCAAGCTTGGCAGCGATCTTGGCAATCGGGAAGCCTGTTGCCTTGGAGGCAAGCGCCGACGAACGGGAAACGCGCGGATTCATCTCGATGACAACCAGGCGTCCGTCACGCGGATTGATGCCGAACTGGATGTTGGAGCCGCCGGTATCGACGCCGATCTCGCGGATGATCTTCAGCGAAGCATCGCGCAGGATCTGGTATTCCTTGTCCGTCAAGGTCTGGGCCGGCGCGATGGTGATGGAGTCGCCAGTGTGAACCCCCATCGGATCGAAGTTCTCGATGGAGCAGATGATCACGACGTTGTCGGCGGTATCGCGCATGACTTCCAGCTCGTACTCTTTCCAGCCGATGACCGATTCCTCCACCAGAATTTCGTCAGTGGGCGAAGCGTCGATCCCGCCCAGAGCCATTTTTTCGTACTCTTCAAGGTTATAGGCGATGCCGCCGCCGCTTCCCCCGAGAGTAAATGAAGGGCGGATGATGGCGGGGAAACCGATGGTCTTGACGACTTCCATCGCTTCCTGATGATTATGAGCCAGACCGGACTTCGGAACCGCCAGGCCAATCTTCTCCATGGCTGCTTTGAACAGAGTGCGGTCCTCCGCCTTCTTGATGGCAGGAAGTTTGGCGCCGATCAGCTCCACGCCAAATTTTTCTAGGATGCCCGCTTCGGCGACGGCTACCGCGGTGTTGAGGGCGGTCTGCCCCCCCAGCGTCGGCAGAACGGCATCCGGGCGTTCTTTCTCGATAATTTTGGCAAGAATTTCCGGGGTCACCGGTTCGATGTAGGTACGGTCGGCAAAATCCGGGTCCGTCATGATGGTTGCCGGGTTGCTGTTCAGCAAGATGACTTCGTATCCCTCTTCCTTCAGCGACTTGCAGGCCTGGGTGCCGGAATAGTCAAATTCGCATGCCTGGCCGATGACAATCGGGCCGGCTCCGATGATAAGAATTTTTTTGATGTCAGTTCTTTTAGGCATTTATACAATACTCCTTCGTGTGATTATCGAAATATGAAGAAAACGGCTCCGGCCAGACAGCAGCCGGCCCAAAGGTAATTCCAGCTAAGGGTTGTCCCCATGTACAGGACGGCAAACGGTACAAATACGGTCAGGGTGATAACTTCCTGCATGATCTTGAGCTGGGCCAGATTGAACCTGCCATAACCTATGCGGTTGGCCGGGACCTGGATCAGATATTCAAAAAAAGCGATTCCCCATGAAACGGCCACGGCAATCAGCCAGTGGCGGGTACGCAGGTTCTTCAGGTGCGCATACCAGGCAAACGTCATAAAGACATTGGATATGACCAGCAAGACAATCGTTCGCATACCGAGCTGCTACGAAGCCGTACCGGCACGCTCCAGATAGTTCCGAAGCGACTGCACATGCTGCTCGTCACAGCTCATCATGGACTTGAACAGGTTGTTGATCGAATCATCATCATACACGGCAACTGAATCCATATGAAACCGGGCCAGTTTTTCCTCAATATCAATGGCCAGCTTGAGAGCGCCCTGCCAACCGGGTGGAGTCTGTCTGACTTTGTCGGTCAATCTCGTGATCATGTCTAGAGCCTGTCCAACCAAAGCGGGATCAACTGAATGAGAATGAGGAGCGGAACGTGCAATCCGTGCGGCCAGTTCAAACTGCCGCATATGATTTTCCTCTTCCTCGGCAGTCTTGTTCCAGAGTGCGGCCAACTCGGGAATATCCGCATACAACCCGGCAAAAAGATAGTACAACTGGGAGACTTTCTCTTCCAGCAACGCACATGATTCAAAAAGTTCCCTGGTGTCTAAAGCCATAGTCCGGTTTCTTTCAAATAGTAGTTCTACGTCAATCCTGCACCCAGCCGTTTTCCAGACCGAACGTTTCAAGCAGTTCAGCCGCATCATCGTACTCTTCATCGGTTATTTTGCGGTTGATATCTTCCATGTCCGGTGCCCGATGGGCGGGAAAATACTGTTTCATGAGCGAGATATGGGTTTCGGTTCCCAGATGGCCGGCAATCCACTCCAGCGTCGCGCTCGTCCCGGACAGCCCGCCCGGCAGAACCAGATGCCGGATGATCATCCCTGAAACCGCGATCCCCTCATCATCCAGCGCAAGATGTCCGGCCTGGCGCAACATTTCCGCCACGGCCAGCCGGTTCAAATCCCGATACACGGAAGCCGCCGAAAGCCGCTGCGCCACCGCATCATCGGAATATTTCATGTCCGGCAGGTAGATGCTGACCACGCCGTCCAGCAGCCGGAGGGCATCGACTTTTTCATAGCCGCTGCTGTTCCAGACCAGTGGCAGTCTGAAACCCTGTGGAATCGCCAGCCAGAGCGCCGCCAGTATCTGCGGCAGGTAATGGGTCGGCGTGACAAAGTTGATGTTATGCACACCCTGCCGCTGCAGCTTGAGCATGCGTGCAGCCAAAGCCGAGGTGGTAAGTTCTTCGCCGTTGCCGAACTGGCTGATGGGATAATTCTGACAGAACACACATTTCAGAGAGCAGCCGGTCAGAAAAATGGTGCCCGATCCTTTGCTCCCGGAAATGGGCGGTTCTTCGCCATGATGCACATTGGCCGAAGCGATCTTCGGCTTCAGCCCAGCTCCGCACACACCCCGCTGATCCTTGATGCGGTTGACCCCGCAGTCGTGGGGGCAGAGGTCACACGCCGCCAGCCGCCGGTACGCCTCGCGCACCCGTTGCAGCAGTTCGCCTAATTGATAAAGAGCGAGATAGTTCATATAAAAATAAAGACCCTTACCACCCCTAGCCCCTCCTACCAAAAGTAGGCGCTTCTAAGCGACATAGGAGGGGGATTTAAAAGCTCCCCTCCTTGATAAGGAGGGGTTGGGGGTGGTCGATTTTCCTACTGTCCCTTGTGCTTCTCCATCATCTCCACAAACCGCCCAAACAGATACTGCGAATCATGCGGTCCCGGCGATGCTTCCGGATGATGCTGAACCGAGAAGATTGGCAGCGTGCAGTGAGTGATCCCTTCGACGGTCTGGTCGTTCAGGTTTTCATGACCGAGACAGGCATCGTCACCGAGTGAGGCAAGGTCAACGGCAAAGCCATGGTTCTGCGAGGTGATCTCAACCTTGCGGGTGGACATATCCATGACCGGCAGGTTGGAGCCGTGGTTGCCGAACGGCAGCTTGACCGTTTTGCCGCCAAGCGCCAAGCCGAGAAGTTGGTGTCCGAGGCAGATACCGAAGATCGGCTTCTTGCCGACAAATTTCCTGATCTCCTGCTGCACCTGCACCAGCGGTTCCGGGTCGCCCGGGCCGTTGGAGAGGAAAATACCGTCCGGATTCAACGCCAGAGCTTCGTCGGCCGGGAAAGAAGCCGGAACGACGGTGACGTCGCACCCCGCATCCAGCAGGCAGCGCAGGATGTTGTACTTGATGCCGAAATCGTAGGCCACCACCTTGTACTTCAGCGTGGATGGGTCAACCTGCGGGTAGCCGTCGGCCAGATCCCATGTTCCCTCTGTCCAGTGGTACGGCTTGTCGCATGATACGCCCGAGGCCAGGTCAAGTCCGGCCATGCTCGGCACCGCTTTGGCCTTGGCGACCAGACTTGCGTGATCCAGGTCGGTAGTGGAAATGATGCCGTTCTGGGCACCCTTGTCGCGCAGATGGCGGGTCAGGGCACGGGTGTCGATACCCTGAATGCCGACCACGCCGTTTTCCTTGAGATAGGAGTCCAGGCTCATGGTGGCACGCCAGTTGGAGTAGCAGTCCAGGTACTCCTTGACAATGAAGCCGGACAGGAACAGGCCGCGACTCTCTATATCTTCCGGGTTGATGCCGGTGTTGCCGATCTGCGGGTAGGTCATGGTGACCATCTGCCCCTTGTAGGAGGGGTCGGTCAGAACTTCCTGGTAGCCGGACATGGCGGTGTTGAACACGACTTCGCCGGTGGATTCACCGCTGGCGCCGAATGATTTTCCTTCAAAGATGCGCCCGTCGGCGAGCGCAAGAATTGCTTTCATAGACTAAAACTCCTAATTCTGTTTTTAACGTTGGTATACCACTTTGCCGTTCACGATGGTTGCCGCGGCAGCGCCCTTCATGTTCTGACCGAGCCAGGGGGAGTTCTTCGATTTGCTGGCCAGCTTGTCAGCCTCGACAACCCATTCGCATGTCGGGTCAATCAGGGTGATGTCGGCCACCGCACCTGCAGCGAGCGTACCGCGCTGAAGGCCCAGAATATTCGATGGGTTGCATGACATTTTATCAACCAGCTGATTAAGTGTCAGCACGCCGTTTTCCACCAGCTGCAGCGACAGCGGCAGCGACGTTTCCAGGCCGATGATGCCGTTCATGGCGACGTTGAATTCCACATCCTTCTCGTCTTCATGGTGCGGTGCATGATCGGTGGCGATGGCGTCGATGGTGCCATCCGTAAGCCCCGCCTTGATGGCGGCCACGTCGGCAGCTTCGCGCAGCGGCGGATTCATCTTGGCGTTGGTGTTGTAGCCGCGTACCGCATCGTCAGTCAGCGTGAAGTAGTGCGGTGCCGTCTCGCAGGTCACCTTGACGCCGCGTGCCTTGGCTTCGCGGATGATGCGCACCGAGTCCTTGGTAGAAACGTGGGCGATATGGATCGGTGTGCCGGTGTATTCAGCCAGCATGGTTTCGCGGGCTGTGGCGATATCCTCGGCCACGCGGGGAATCCCCTTGAGGCCGAGTTCGGTGGAGGTGTACCCTTCGTTCATGGTACCCTCTCCCACCAGCTCCAGCTCTTCGGCGTGGGAAATGACCATGATGCCGATGCCGGCGGCGTACTGCAGGGAGCGCATCATCAGCTCGCTGTTCTTCACCGGACGGCCGTCGTCGGAAACGGCCACGCAGCCTGATTCCTTCAGCTCGCCCATCTCGGACATGCGCTCGCCGGACAGGCCGTAGGTGATGGATCCGACTGGGAACACGTTGCAGGAACCTTCGGCTTTGGCCTTGTTGATGATGTAGCTGGCAATCGCCTTGTTATCAATGGTCGGCTTGGTATTCGGCATGCAGCAGACCGAAGTAAAGCCGCCGGCTACCGCCGCTTTGGTGCCGGAGATGATGTCTTCCTTGTACTCCAGACCAGGATCGCGCAGATGCACGTGCATGTCGATCAGGCCGGGCACCACATACTTGCCGGTTGCGTCAATCGTCTCAGCGCCAGCCGGAGCCTTGAGCCCCTTGCCGATCTCCTTGACCAGACCGTTCTCCACCACCACATCAAGCGTGTCATCAAGCTTCTGGCTCGGATCGATCACCCGGCCGTTTTTTATCAGCAGATTCATATAGTCACCTCTCAAAATAAGGTTCGTGGTTCAAGGTTCAAGGTTAACGGCTCAAAACCTCGAACCTCGAACCTCGAACCAATCAATCTGATTTATTCTAACTCGCCACCACATACATGATAGAGCATGGACATTCTCACTGCCACGCCGTTCTCCACCTGCTTCAAAATCCACGACTGGTCACCGTCAACCATGCTGGTGGACATCTCCACGCCGCGATTGATCGGGCCGGGGTGCATGACCATGGCGTTCGGCTTGGCCAGCTTGATGTTGTTCGGATTCAGGCCGAAATAGCGGGAATATTCACGGGCGTTCGGCATCAGGGTTTTGCCCTGGCGCTCCTGCTGGATGCGCAGCATCATGACCACGTCGGCATCCTGCAGCGCCTCGTTCATGGTGGCGCAGACGGTCACATTGCCCAGTTTTTCCACACCGGGGGGAACCATGGTCGGCGGGCCGGACACGAACACATGCGAGCCCATCTTGGTCAGCCCCTGGATGTTGGAGCGGGCCACGCGGCTGTGGGTGATATCGCCGATGATCGCCACTTTCAGCCCGTCCAGACGGCCGAACTTGTCCTTCATGGTCAGCATGTCCAGCAGCCCCTGCGACGGATGCTCGTGGGCGCCGTCACCGGCATTGATGATCGAGCAGTTGATCTTGTCGGCCAGGAAATAGTGGGAACCGGACACGGAATGGCGCATGACGATGATGTCCGGCTTCATGGCCAGCAGGTTCAGGGCGGTGTCGGACAGCGTTTCACCCTTGGTGGTCGAACTGGACGAGGTCGTAATATTGACCGTATCGGCTGACAGGCGCTTGCCGGCAATTTCGAACGAGGTGCGGGTGCGCGTTGACGCTTCGTAGAACAGGTTGATGATCGTCTTGCCGCGCAGCGTCGGCACCTTCTTGATATCGCGGCTGTTGATCTCGCGCATGTTCTCGGCGGTGGAGATCAGGAGTTCGATATCCTCTTTTGACAGGTCACGCAGGGCAATAATGTGTTTGTGCTTGAATTCGGCCATTCCGTACACCCTCCCCTATTTTTCGAGTATCACTTCAATCGGCTCGTTGGCTTGATCAAAAACAACCTGGACATTCTCTTTCTGGCTGGTCGGCACGTTGCGCCCGACGAAATCGGCGCGGATCGGCAGTTCGCGATGGCCGCGGTCAACCAGCACCGCAAGCTGAATCGACTGGGGGCGGCCAAAATCCATCAGGGCATCCATGGCGGCCCGGATGGTGCGGCCGGTGTACAGAACGTCGTCAACCAGGATTACTTTCTTCGCTTCGAGAGAAAACGGGATGTCGGTCTTGCCGACCGGATGGTGCGGCAGATGACCGGAGCAGTCGTCGCGGTACAGGGTGATATCAACAGCACCCACCGGCACGTCGCCCCCCTCGATGACACTGATCTGCCGGGCAATGCCGTCGGCTAGAAATGCCCCGCCGGAACGAATGCCGATCAGCACGATATCGCTCACCCCTTTGTTGCGTTCGAGAATTTCATGGGCAATACGCGTCAGCGCCCGCTTGATCCCTGCGCCATCCATAAGTACGGTCTGTTCAGCAGCCATATTGGAACCTCCGGGGGCATAAAAAAAGAGCCTCGCCGCTGCACGCGGCAAGACCCTTCTGGTATGAATTGAGTGTGTTCATTGTGTGCCTTTGCTGGTATCTCGTACCAAATTAAAAGGGGGTGTATGTAGTGCCGCGTACTTTACCTGCAAACGGTGGGGAGGTCAAGCAGGATTTCGATCAGAAAGGTGTATACATTTTAGTTGTGGCGGACAGTGAATCGGCCCACATGAGTAACATTTTTATGTTTTGCCTCTCTTGCTAAGAGATAACGTTACCTTGACTGATTCCTCGCTAAAGGCCAGTTCTGCTGGAGATGGGAGAAAATCTCGTACAATCTTTATTTCGCTCAATGGTTCATCGGTGTATTTTATTTTCGTGCTCATAAATCGCCTTACCTTTCCGCCAGTACACATTTACTTTGTCAATAGTGTAGGTTTGACACTAACCATTGGCACTAAACGGAGACGCGTGCCGCAACCTAGTTAGCACCTCACTTAAATTTTATAGACTCTTTTATTCCAGCCTCAGTAAGTTGCCAAGCTGATTTTGGGCCTTCCAAACCGGGAATTCGCTCCAAAAACCCCTCTTCTTTCAGCTTATAAAATTCAACTTTTACTAAATTCTCTGATTTAATACCTGTAATATCACGAGCTTGTCGATTAGTTATTGATTCGTGATTTGTAAGGAAGTTAAGAATTAACTCTGTAGGTTTTGCTAATGGCGTGTGAGGGAGCACAACCTTGACATATCCTCTTTCCTCAGAAATATCTGGATTCTTCAATCCCCATTCTTTCATTTTTTGAAAAGCAGTATTTAGTCCTTCACCTAAATCTTTATTTGGTGCATCTTTGTAACGATTTAAAGTTCGCACTATTTTTGGATTTCTCGAAAAACGAGCATCAAGAATATTGTCTACAGTTACGTATCCAGGAAGACGACCTGGGCTTAATACTTCAATCCGGTTATCAAAAATCAACACCTGTGTGTCATCTGATATTGAATAATCACGGTGAATAACTGCATTAACAAGCACTTCCCAGACTGCTTCTGGCGGATACTCTACATTTTTCAATCCTCCAGAGGTCCATATTGAAACAGCCCCCATAATTTTCCTTACTGCATCAATAGCATCATGAATAACTTTGTAAAGAGGGCCTTCAATAGTGACCTGCTCAGCAAGATGCTCTCTTTCTGGGTCATCTTCCTTGGTTTCGTATCTTGATATTTTTAAAGCACATTTTCTGGGGATGACCGCACTTGGGTATTGATGAAACAGAAGCGCACTTGCGACCCTTGGTTCCCAAGTACGATAATCCAAAAGATTTTGGTTTATGCAGAACTCCAACGTATCTGTTTTAGGGGAATAATCTTTTAAAAATGCTGCTAATTCGGGTGAATCTGTTATCTGTTCAGTTGGAATTTCTTTTAGAAGTTGGTCTTCAAAGGTTGACGCCCCTTTTGCAAATGTAAGCTCTGTAATTTTCTGAGGGTCTTTAATTGGAAGTGACTGTGCACCATATCGCTGGTAGACAGTATTATCAGCCGTTTGATGAACCTCAGAACTTTTCTCTATCTGAATTCTAAGAACAAGTCCTGGTTTTTCATCACATTTCAGAATTTCATATCTAAGATCAAGACTTGGTTTGATTTCAAATAGGGCTTGGAGCTGGCTATTTAAATCTTCAATTTTATCTGTTCCTTGCCAGCGCAGTTCAGGATTTGGTTCATCATCGTCATCTGCAATACCGATAACAAATTCGCCTCCATCAGCGTTTGCGAATGCAACTCCAATTTTCTGAATTTTTTTCCCCGACACTGCCGTCGCTTTACGATCGAAAAAATGTGACTCCTCCCGAGATGAGAGATCAAGTGCTTCTTCAGCTGAAATTATGCGTGTATGCATTATTCCTCCTTTTACGATGGTAATCGCTGAAAGCACAGCAGGTTCACTACTGTTGCGCTTGATTAAGATATAATTTTTCTCACACAACTTATCAACACTTACATTCCAGTTCAGGTAGCTAATCAGTAATAGCTTTTGAAATGCAGTATACTAAACTTTCTAATTCTTTTTGATTTGACAAGCAAACAAAGGTAACAACAGCGTCTAAAATTGATTCTTCGTTACCGTCTAATCCAACTCCCTTAGATAAGATATAAAACAAATCATGAGGATCTGTAATGGATTTAAGGTCATCAAAGATGGTGGTTACTTCTGCTAAAGACAGGTTGTAATTGTGAGTTAGAAAGCTCGCTCCTTCAGTCGTCAACAACTTTGAAATTAAATAATTTTCCGGTTCCAGTTTTCCTGGGAGTGTGCATGCGAAAAAACCATTTTCTTCAGCTTTTTTTATATAAGTATCGTTTACTTCTCCATCCCATATAATGACTACGGACGTGTTATTTGATATTTCTTTAATAGTTAATGCTTTGTCAATTAATTGGTCTTTTCCACCAAAGCCAACAACTGGGCATATTGTTCTGATTTTTGCTGGAAGAGACATTGATATAATCTTTCCTGCCACCCTATCCTCGCAAACTATACATGCTGCGGGCTTGTGTTCTCCGCCTATTCGTTTAATCGCATATTCAGCATTTGGGCTGTTCGTAAACTCAATTTTATCTCCAACCCTTTCGACCAAAATTAAGCCTTCAGTCGGAAATGCTCTTAAAAACTCAGTTGAGTGTGATGTTATAATGATCTGAAGTTTGCGTTGCATTGCTAAATAAAGAATCACATCTATTAACTTTGAAAGTGTTGATGGATGGAGTCCAATCTCAATTTCCTCAACGGCAATAAATGAACCTTCTGGACAACGCAATAGCGTACTAATTATTTGTGTTAGACACTCTTCACCGGCACCTGCATTGAAACTGGTGTGTGTGTCATTGTATGTATTGACTGAGTGTGATCCCGCACTATTGGTGTAATTAAGCTCAGAAACGCTGCTATAAGATTTTGACATTATCCAACTTAATATTTTCGATAATTCCTTATCATGCGAATTCTCCTTATAATATTTTTTCTTTGAAAAATAGCTATGATAGTTTTTTTTCTCAAATGCGGGGATTATTCTTGATATCCCTATAAATTCGGTCCCTCGTATTGGACGTCGTGGGTCTCCATTGTTTCTAATGTAACGCAACCACCTTTGCTCACCCTTGACAATGTTGTCAATATTGCCATTTGTGTACTCCCAGCCAACTGTAATGTTAATCATATGCTTGTCTTTAGCTGTTGGTCTAAAGAAGTAATTAAAGTCGAAATACTGAATGTTCTTTAAAGGTACTAATGGTGGTTTCTCGGCATGAAATCCCAGGGTAGAAAGTGCCATGAATGTTGTTTTGCCAGCTCCATTTGGGCCACACAACACCGACACAGGAAACTCCAAGCTAAGCTTACTGTTTTTAATACCCCTGAGATGCGCGTCACCAGTGATTGAAATTGATTTAAGGTAGCACTCTTTGGAGTAATATTTTGACCACTTTTCCTTTAGTTTTCGAATGCTATCTGGTCGGCTGATTCTTTTTGTCATAGTTTATTCCTAAGAACGGGTTAGATTATTCTGTGTGCTTGTTTATGTTCAACAGGTTGGGAGTTAACAGTGGTTTTACAAGCAAGGTCTAACTTCCTGATTTGAAAATTCCGGGGACAGTATACTCAGCTCCAGTCATTTCTTTTCCTTATCACACCAACCAACCCGCTTCGCATCCCTCTTACACCTGGTTCACGCGGAGGCGCGGAGACACGGAGGAAGGCAAACCGTTAACTACGCGATGAAGCCCTTCCTTGAGGGTGGCGGCGCCAAAGTTGATCAACAGGCCAACCGGTGACTCCGTCAGCCTGAGATACGTCAACAACTGCTTACTATGCACCGGAGCCAGCTTCTCCACGGATTTAAGCTCCACCACAACCTGGTTTTCTACCAGAAGATCCACGCGAAAACCTTCCTCAAACAGAATACCGTCATACTCAAACCGGATGGACTTCTGGCGCTCTACCTGCAAACCCATTTTTTGCAGACTCTTGGCCAGCACAGCCTCATAAACCGACTCAAGAAGCCCCGGCCCAAGATCCCGATGAATCCTCATGGCGGTATCAATAATCACACCGGTTATGTCATCCAGTTCTCTCATGGTTTTCTCTTGTTAAGTTCATACAACCGGTTCACGCGGAGACGCGGAGATCGCGGAGGGAAACAAATCATTAATCAAATGTCGAGTCAAAGCTGAGTAGCCGATGACCTCAGAGTTGTATTTTCAAATTCTTTAAAGATTTTCTCCGCGCCCCCCGTGCCTCCGCGTGAGAACGTCTTTGACTGTCTAAGGAAAATCAGGGGATTCAGACCTCCATCATTCAAATTTGTTTTCTTTGAAACTTGCAAGCTGGGCACTTTCCCCTATAGACGTTCTCCTTAAATCCTCATGTTAAGACCCGATCCCATAAGGATCATCAACAAATTGACAGTTCCGGCCGGTACCCCTTCAACATGAGCACGCACCTGCATATGCCTCTTTAGAGCAGCCTCCTTTACCACTAACAACTCACCAAAGGTTATAAGGCGACCATGATTCAGGGCGGTGTCAATAGCAGCATTCAACTCTTTGCCCGTAATCACATCACAAAGCTGCATATCGTATTGCATCTGGATCAGCTCCTGATATTGGCCGGGAAAGATGGAAAAGTTTAGAGCGGTTGGTGGAGTTTCTCCAAGTGTGGCAAGCTGATCAGTAAGCCCGCTGACGGGTGTGTAGGCAATATGAGTTTGTGGAGTCACGGCAAGTAAGACGGAAAGGGATGTAACGGGTATCTGGCCCAGTTGTTCATTAATGAGTTCGGGAGATATTCCGGGCAGTTGTGCCGAAAGCGAGGAACTCAATTGGTTACGCAGATTATATGATAAAAGATAAATCTCCAATGAGTATTTCATGGTGAATAGATCGTTAAAGGCTTCATTGTTGAATTCGGCGGCAACGATAAACTGAAGATTGTTGAAAAACTGTGGATCGGCAAGGATTGTCTCCAGCCTGACCAGCTCTATTGTAAGAACAGGCCTCAATATGGCGTAAACTCTTTCAAACTCGGCTATCAGTTCCTGGCCTGCATGCACGTCCTGCAAGGCATTCCTGGTTGCGTCAAAATATGCACGTCGACTGACTTGACCAAGAATGTTGTGCAGAAGAAAGAAGGCCAGCTCCTTTTCTGTAACGGAAAGCTTCTTAGACAAACGGTGCTCTGCGGTCGAATTTTCAATCGAAGCTGCCCCCTTAAGGAAAGCCATGACAAACTCGTCGCGGGACACTCCGGCCTGACCCGAAGCTTGAAGAAGGCCATCGATAAGACGATCAAGAGCTGCCGCCTTTGCCGTGGCGCCGGAAAGGCCTTCAGGTGCGAGGTCGTACTCGTTCAGATAAGCGTTTACGAGTACCCGCACATCCTTTCTGAAACGTGATAACTTCCCCTTGTTGTTTACCTCATGAAGCAGGGATTGAGTAAATGACTGAGCGGCTTCGTTGGCAGCTAAACGGAGCGCCCGACTTCCGGCGCTGTCGGTGGTTCCCGAACGTGTCATCAACTGGAAGAAAAGATTGGCGAACTGGGCGTTTTCTTCGGTGCGATTGACGGAGTCCTCTGGTATTTCGTGCCGGTAACGGGAATTTCCCGCCCATGCGGTGGAAGAGAAGCTCAGTATCAGTAAGAATAACAGTGACTGAACAAGGTAGGTAAGACGTTTTTTCATGTACTGCTCCTTTCAAGCGCCGAGATTATTTTGTATATAGTTCGTCTTCCATTTTTAACGGTTGTGTCTTATAGCCAGCAGAATAGTGACTGACTCTGGAAGCCCAGGCCCTAACTGCCGATGAAACATCGCCGCCGTTTCGACAATCACACCGGTTACGTCGTCAGGTTCTTTCAAGGTTTTCTCCGCGAACTCCGCGCCTCCGCGTGAGACCAGATTTTCGACATTGTCGCCTATAATCAACAAAACCAGCATCCACGCGGGTTAACATAAACTGAGCATGAGGCTACATAACACAATCTAATTATTTTTTCATAGTTATTTTACGTCAGTTCCCCCTCACCCTAACCCTCTCCCTCAGGGAGAGGGGATCAATCTAAAAACAAAACAGCCGCCAGGCTAATCACCCGGCGGCTGTTTCATTCCAATCAACAAGTTGTAATAACGTAAACTACACCTTCAGCATCTCCGCCGACAGCCCCAGATTACACACCGGCCCCATGACCTCAAGATGCAGATACTCGCTCTGCATCATCCCCCGCGCAACACGCAGGATGTCGTCACTGGTAACCGCATCGTAGTTGGCGATAACATCTTCAATAGCCTGCTGTTTGTGCAGATAAATCTCGTTCTTGGCCAAACGGGTCATCAAACTATCGCTGCTTTCCAGCGACATGAGTGTTTTACCCTTCAACTGCTCACGCGCGGCGTCAAGCTCATCCTGCGGAACTTCTTCTGTCGCTATTCGCGTCATCTCGCGCTGGGCTATATCGATTACTTCACAGCAATGATCCTTTTCGGTGCCGGCGTACACGACCATCGCCCCGGAATCCGCATGAGAGATGATGTAGGAATAAACCGAATACGCCAGACCCTTCTTCTCGCGGATTTCCTGGAACAGGCGCGAACTCATGCCGCCCCCCAGAATGGTCGTCAACAGGAACAGGGCATAACGGTCTTCATGGTCATACCTGAGCGAACGGGTGCCGAGACAGACCAGCGCCTGCTCCATCTCCCGCTCGATGCAGTTGACCTTTTTGACGGGCGCGGAAAACTGATCCGTCGAGACCGGCTGCCACGCGGACGACAGGCCGGAAAACAGCGGAGCCATGATGGCGACCAGCTCGTTGTGCTGCACGTTTCCGGCGGCGGCAATGATGATGTCCTGGGGACGATAGCGGCTTTCCTTGTGGGACAGGATCGCCGGACGCGACAGGTTGGTAATTGTTTCCTCGTTTCCCAGCACCGGCATGCCAAGCAGCTGGCCGCTCCAGAAGTTCTGGTGGAAGCGGTCATGAATGAACTCGTCAGGCGAGTCATCCCGCATCTTGATTTCCTGCAGGATGACCTTGCGCTCCCGCTCGATCTCATCAGCGGGAAAGGTTGAATTGAGGAAAATATCAGCCAGCAAGTCGGCAGCCCGGGGCATGAATTTTGCCAGGACTTTTGCGTAGTAGCAGACATATTCATGCCCGGTGAACGCGTTGAGAATGCCGCCCATGGAGTCGATTTCGCGGGTGATCTGGTGGATGTTGCGCCGATGGGTTCCCTTGAACAGCATGTGTTCAATGAAATGGGCAACACCGTTATGTTCCGGAGATTCGTGACGGGTACCGTTGGCTACCCAGATGCCGGTGGTCACGGTGTGCATGTAGGCGATGTTCTGGGTGACGATGCGTACGCCATTGTCGAGTGTAGTTGTAGTTATCATGTGCAAAGCATACCTGACTTAAAAAGTATTTCAACCTAAAACGGATTCATGAAATTTTTCGTTACACGGATAAAACAAGCACAAGTTTTATTAAAAGTAAAAACATGGACAAGGTGACCGGTCACGCAAATAACAGTACCACCTGAACTACTGTAGCGCAAATTGTATACATTTTCAGCGAAGTAAATCCAACGGTTCACCACTAAATCCGGCGTTCAATGTGCCGGATATTTTTTCAGGTAACTAAAAAACCTATTGACATCATCTATTCAAAGTACTAATTGGTATTACCACGTTTTATAACCTGTTTTTATTCCAGATAAAGCCCCAATCAAGCATCATCAGCGATCACCCGCACTACAGCAATGACTGCCGTATACAGATGATCAGAACAGGAGCCATTCATGAATATTCACGAGTACCAGGCAAAAGCAATATTACGAAAGTTCGGCGTACCGGTTCCGGACGGGCATGTTGCCTACAACAGCGCCGGAGCCCGCGAGTGGGCCAAGCGCCTGGGCGACGGGCCCTGGGTCGTCAAGGCCCAGATCCACGCCGGCGGCCGCGGCAAGGGGGGCGGCGTCAAACTGGCCCGCACACCGGATGAAGTCCGCAACATCTCCCGCGAGATGCTCGGCATGATCCTCCGTACCCACCAGACCGGCGCAGAAGGCAAACTGGTCACCCGCGTGCTCGTGGAAAAAGGGTGCAACATCGCCAACGAGCTGTACGTATCTCTCCTCGTTGACCGTGCCACCTCCAAGGTCACGGTCATGGCCTCCACCGAAGGGGGCATGGACATCGAAGAAGTTGCCGCCAAGACACCGGAAAAGATCTTCATCGAAACCGTCGATCCGCTGGTCGGACTCACCGCCTTCCAGTGCCGCAACATCGCCTCCAGCCTCGGCCTGACCGGTAAGCTGGTCAGCAAGGCATCCTCGCTGCTGCAGGGTCTTTATACTACTTTTGTTGCCTGCGACTGCTCGCTGCTGGAGATCAATCCGCTGGTGGTCACCGCCGAGGACAACCTGCTGGCGCTGGATGCCAAGTTCGGCTTCGACGACAACGCCATCTTCCGGCATCCCAAGATCGCCGACATGCGCGACTACGACGAGGAAGACCCCAAGGAAATCGAAGCATCCCAGTTTGACCTTTCCTACATCTCGCTATCCGGCAACATCGGCTGCCTGGTCAACGGCGCCGGACTCGCCATGGCCACCATGGACATCATCAAGCATTACGGCGGCGATCCGGCCAACTTCCTGGACGTTGGGGGCGGAGCAACTATTGAGCGTGTCACCGAGGCGTTCAAGATCATTCTCTCGGACAAGAACGTCAAAGGGATCCTGGTCAACATCTTCGGCGGCATCATGAAATGCGACATCATCGCCACCGGCGTTGTCGCCGCCGCCCGCCAGGTATCGCTCAGTGTACCGCTGGTTGTCCGCCTGGAAGGCACCAATGTCGAGCAGGGCAAGCAGATCCTGGCCGAAAGCGGCCTTGATATCGTAGCCGCCGACGGCATGGCCGACGCCGCACAGAAAATTGTCGCTGCCGTTGGGTCTGACGCGAAATAAAGTCACATCATGCATCCCATCTTCAGGCTGCCTTTGGCTGAACTTCAATCGCAAAATCCTCACCGTAGCCCTGCTACGCCTGCGGTTTTGCTTAATCAGTTCATCCAAATTCAACCTAAATCTGAGCGCCTGATTGTGACACCTATTCCACGACAGGCCCAAAAGGAGCCAAATAATGAGTATCTTGATCGATAAAAACACCAAGGTTATTACCCAGGGCATCACCGGCGCTACCGGCCTGTTCCACGCCCAGGGAGCCCGCGAATACGGCACCCAGATGGTCGGCGGGGTTACTCCCGGCAAGGGAGGCACCTCCATCGACGGCTTCCCGGTTTTTGATACCGTCAAGGAAGCAATCGAGAAAACCGGCGCCACCGCTTCGGTTATCTACGTACCGCCCCCCTTTGCCGCCGACTCCATTATGGAAGCGGTCGATGCGGGCATTGAACTGGTCTGCTGCATCACCGAAGGAATTCCGGTACTGGACATGGTCAAGGTCAAGCACTTCATGAAGGGGAAGAAAACCCGCCTGGTCGGCCCGAACTGTCCCGGCGTCATCACCCCCGGCGAATGCAAGATAGGCATCATGCCGGGCTATATCCACAAACCGGGCAAGATCGGCGTAGTGTCCCGCTCCGGCACGCTCACCTACGAAGCGGTCTGGCAGCTCACCAGCCTCGGCCTCGGCCAGTCCACCTGTGTCGGCATCGGCGGCGACCCGGTCAACGGCACCAACCACCTTGACGTCCTGCGCCTGTTCCAGGCCGATCCGGACACCGAGGCGGTCATCATGATCGGCGAGATCGGCGGCACTTCGGAAGAAGAAGCGGCCCGCTTCGTCAAGGATTACATGACCAAGCCGGTGGCAGCCTACATCGCCGGCGTCACGGCACCTCCGGGCAAGCGCATGGGCCATGCCGGCGCCATCATCTCCGGCGGCAAGGGCACGGCAACGGAAAAAGTGGCGATCCTCAGGGAATGCGGCATCAGCGTAGCGGACAGCCCGGCCGAAATGGCTCAGGCGCTGATGAAGGTGTATAAACCGTAATCTGAACCGGATTATTTAAGCACAAAAAAGGCGGCCTTTCGGGTCGCCTTTTTTGTGCTTCATATTTAATCATGCTGTATCAATTTGTATTTTCACGCTTCATATCATCTCACCTGTTCCGCCAGCAATTCCACCGTATGCCGCACCTCCACCTTAGCGCCGTCCTGATCCATCCCTCCCCTGATCTGCATGACGCAGCCGGGACAGTCCATGGCAACGACCGGCGCGCCGGTCTCCTTGATATTCTTCAGCTTGCGCTGCAGAATCGGCCCGGAGATTTCCGGCAGCTTGAGCGAGTAGGATCCGCCCATGCCGCAGCAGGTGTCGCATTCGAACATCTCGGTCACTTCATACCCTGCCTTGCTCAACAACTCCCGAGGCTGCTCCGATACCTTCAGCGTCCGCTTCAGGTGGCAGGAATCATGGTAGGTGATCGCGCCGAGCTTCTGCCCTTCCTTCAGTGACAGCCGCCCCTCATCCACCAGCTTTGTGACCAGCGTGGAGAAATCTACCGTCTTTGCGGCCAGTTCCTTCGCTCTCGGCATCCATTCGGTCTGGCCGACACTCTCGAAAGTGCTGATAAATTCATGGGCCAGCGCCACGGTGCAGGTCGGGCAGGCTGAAATCACGTAGGTCGCTTCCACGCCAAGCAGCGCCTTGATGTTGTCGATGGCGTTCTTTTCCGCCACCTCGTACGCGCCGTTGTAGCGGGCCGGGGCGCCGCAGCAGGTCTGATCTTCCGGGAAGATCACTTCAATGCCGGCCTTGTTCATGATTTTGATCAGCGCCTCCCCCATCTCCGGATAGGCAAAGTCGATCAGGCAGCCGGCATAGAAGACCGCCCTCTCCTTCGACTTCGGCTGAACAATCTTCTTGAAGCGATCCCGGAACGGCACCTCGGCAATGGCAGGCAGACTGCGGCCGTCGGTCAGGTCGGCCAGAAAGAGCGGCAGGTGGCGGATGAATTTGCCGGAGGTGAACGGCTTTCCTGCGAGAGATGCGGCCCGCAGCATGCCGTGGAACAGGGTGCGGTTGTTCACCACGGAATAGATCGTCTTCTGCAGCAGCGGAACCCCCTGCTCTTTTACCAGCCTGCGGCGGAGTTCCATGATCAGGTCGGGAATGTCAATTTTGCCGGGACAGGCATCCTTGCAGGCGCCGCACTGAATACAGAGCCCCTGGATATCTTCCGACTTCTTCAGTTCGTCGAACCAGGCGGTCAGGATCGTACCGATGCCGCCGGTATAGACCTTGCCGAACACATGCCCGCCGACCAGCCGGTAAACCGGGCAGACGTTGAGGCAGGAGGCGCAGCGGATGCACTGGAGCGCCTGCTTGAACTTGGGATCAGCCGCCATCTCCGAGCGACGGTTGTCCATGAGGATGATATGCATATCTTTCATACTGCCGTCAGGATTCGGCGTCGGCCCGGTGATAATCGAGACGTAACTGGTCAACAACTGGGCCGTGGCGCTGCGGGGGAGCGCTTTCAGGATAGTGGCCACGTCGGCAAACTTCTCGATCAGTTTTTCGATGCCGACCAGGGCAATATGTATTTTAGGAAGCGAGGTCACCAGACGGGCATTCCCCTCGTTGGTCATCAGCACGATGCTGCCGGTTTCGGCAACGGCGATGTTGCCGCCGGAAATACCCATATCGGCAGCAAGAAACGTAGGACGGAGCTTTTCGCGGGCCACCTTGACGAGGCGCGGAATGTCGGACGTCAGCCGTTCATTTATTTCCTTGCTGAACAGGTCGGACACCTCCTCCTTGGTCATGTGAATGGCAGGCATGACCATGTGCGACGGGGTCTGACCGGCCAGCTGAATGATCCATTCCCCCAGATCTGTCTCGCCGACCTGAATACCGGCTTTTTCCAGGTACGGGTTGAGGTGGATCTCTTCCGTTGCCATGGACTTCGATTTAACGATTGTTTTGACGTTGTTGTCCTGCGCAACCTTCAGGATGTATTCCCTGACCTTGGCAGGGTCATTCGTCCTGAACACTGTGGCGCCGGCGGCTTCCGCATTGCGGGCAAACTGTTCCGACAGCTCATCGAGGCGGGACGCCGCATCGGATTTCAGGTCGGCAATTCTGCCGCGCAGCTCCTCGAAGTCGATTCCTTCATACGCCTTGGCTCGGTTGACCTTGTATGCCTCGGAAAATTTGCCGAGCGCCCCGGTCAAGTTGGGGTTATTGACCGCCCGGTTGATAGATTCCTTGAATTCGGTTGCCATCAGTTTTCACCTCCCAACTCATCGACAAAAATAATAACCAGCCGCTTTGGTCCGTGCACCCCGATGGTCAGCACCCGCTCGATGTCGGCTGTCCGACTCGGCCCGGTGATCATGGCCAGGTAGGCATATTCTTTCGGGTTAACACGGGAAAGCAGCGCCGGCATGTCAGGTAGAACCCCGGATGTCGGCACCAGGGCGATATGGATAGTGGGGAGTGACGACACCAGCCTCTGATCGATAGCAGTGGAATTCTGGGCCAGTGAACCGGTGTCCGCCAGCGCCCATTCCATCCGGCTGATGCCGAAACGTGCCTGGGCGGCGCGCTCGCGGGTCACGTCGAAGGTGACACCAGGAACGGCGCCCAACAGTTCGCGCTCGGTGCCAGCGGGAAACGAGCCGTCAGCCCACACCGCCGAACAGTGCGGAGCATCCGACACGCCCTCGTTGCGCAGAAATCCGGTCAGGTATTCAAGAGCCATGTCTCCTGTTGCAAAGCGATGCACTTCAGCGCTGACTGCCTCCGCCCGTACCTTGAATTGTTCGTACAACATAGTTTGACCTCCCCTGTTTACACTCACCTGGTTGCAGCCATGAACAACTGAAAAATGGTTCTACTTCCACGATGATCAATTCGATGGTTTCCACTATATATCCATTCTGAAAAAACCGCAAAATAAATTTGTATAACCACATTACATATTCCACAACTCACTACGTAAAGCCTTATATAGTGCACATAACAAGGGCCATAAAATATATCTTGACACATTTTTTCAAAACAAGTAATTGGTATTACAAGTTACCAAAACTTGTTTCTATTTCCAATACAGACAGTCACACATCAACCGTCGTCGCTGTACATACCCAGAAAGGAAGGAGTAACACCATGCCCTGGATTCAAACGTATACCCCTGCAGGAGGCAGTCTCGGTTTGTCGGCACTGATCGCCGCCATTCCACTCGTCGTCATCTTTGTCTGCCTTGCCGTCTTAAAGATGAAAGCCCACAAGGCGGGACCTCTTGCTGTCGCATCGGCACTCGGCATTGCCATCGCCGTATGGGGCATGCCGGCCAAACTGGCCGGACTGGCGTTCATGCAGGGCGCGGCTTTCGGTCTCTTCCCGGTCTTCTACATCGTCATAACCACGCTCTTCCTCTACAACATCACCGTGAAGGGCGGTCAGTTTGAGATCATCCGGGCATCCCTGGCAGGCGTAACCGGTGACCGCCGCATCCAGGCGCTTCTCATCGCCTTCTGCTTCGGCGCGTTCATCGAGGGGGCCGCCGGTTTCGGCACACCGGTAGCCATTGCCGGAGCAACGCTGGTCGGACTCGGCTTTCGCCCGCTCTATGCCGCCGGTGTCTGCCTGATCGCCAACACCGCTCCGGTTGCCTTCGGCGCCATCGGCATTCCGGTTGTGGCCCTTGCCGGCGTCATGGGGTACGGCGACGACGGCATGATGAAACTTTCCACCATGGTCGGCCGCCAGCTTCCCTTCATCTCCGTATTCATACCTTTTTATGTCATCATGATCATGGTCGGCTGGAAAAAGACTATCGAAGTACTCCCTGCCATCATCGTCTGTGGCGTAACCTTCGCGGTCGGCCAGTGGGCAACCGCCAGCTACCTGGGCCCGTACCTGCCAGACATCATTTCCTCGCTGGCAGCAATGCTGGCGCTGGTAACCCTGCTGCAGGTCTGGCAGCCCAAAGAAACCTATGTGTTTGACCATGAAGATCATTCAGGCTCAAAGGAGCAGCACCACTACAGCGTAGCAGAAGTGTTCCGCGCCTGGTCTCCCTACCTGGCTCTGACCGTGATGGTTCTCCTCTGGGGCATCCCATCCATCAAGGCACAATTGGACAAGAGCAAAGTTGTCATTACGGTTGCTGGACTGGACAATATGATCGTCAAGAAGGTATCTAAACCGGAAGACGGCCTGAAGAAGATTGGTGCGGTAACCGTTGAGGCAGACAAGTTGCTCGCTGCCCTGCAGGCTGGAGAGCCGAAACTGGCCGGCGCCGTCACCATGCTGAATGAACTGAAGGCGCTGGAAACTAAGTTCCTGCCGGTGGAAGAAAGCCTGGCCGG
>MGZJ01000023.1 GCA_001802645.1 Geobacteraceae bacterium GWC2_53_11
CAGGTCGTCGGGAATCAGCTTGGCGATCTGGTCAACATCACCGTAGGTCAGGTTCAGCGCCCGCCCCACGTCCCGTACAACCGCCTTGGCCCCCATGGTCCCAAAGGTAATGATCTGGCAGACCCGGTCGCGGCCGTACTTCTCGATCATATACTGGATCACCTCGCCACGGCGATCCTGACAGAAGTCAACGTCGATATCAGGCATGGAGATACGTTCCGGGTTGAGGAAACGTTCGAACAGCAGGTTATAGGGGAGCGGGTCGAGATCGGTGATCTTGATGGAATATGCAACCAGCGAACCGGCAGCCGAACCCCTGCCCGGGCCGACCGGAATTCCCTGATCCTTGGCCCAGCGGATAAAGTCGGACACGATCAGGAAGTAGGCCGGAAACTTCATGTCGCGGATACAGTCCAGCTCGATCTCAAGGCGATCGAAGTACTCCTGCTGCCGCTCCAGCGTCATATCGGGATACTTGGCCAGGATGGTGACCATCCGCTCTTTCAGCCCTTCGGTGGCCAGGTCGCGCAGCATGTCGTCGTGGTTCTGCCCTGCGGGCGGGTCGAAATGCGGGAAATAATAGGTCTTGCCGTCCACCGGCAGGTTCAGGTTGCAGCGTTCGGCAATCGCCACGGTGTTGCTGATAGCTTCCGGTGCGTAGGAAAACGCCTTGGCCATCTCCTCCGGTGACTTGACGTAGAATTCTTCGACCGAGAAACGCATGTGGGTCGGGTCTTCCATGGTCTTGCCGGTCTGGATGCAGAGCAGCACCTCGTGGGCCCGGGCATCCTCGCGGTTCAGGTAGTGGCAGTCGTTGGTCGCTACCAGCGGCAGTTTCAGTTCGGACGCCACCTCCATCAACCGCTTGTTGACGATGTCCTGCTCCGGGATGGTGTTTTCCTGCAGTTCGATGTAGTAGCGATCGGGGAACAGCTCGCTGTACCATTTGGCCGTGGCTATCGCGTCTTCCATCCTGCCGCGGCCGCACTGCATGGCCACTTCCCCCTTGAGGCAGGCGGACATGGCGATCAGTCCTTCGGAGCGACCGGAAAGCAGTTCGCGGTCGATGCGGGGGCGGTAGTAAAAGCCCTCCTTGTAGCCGGCGGAAGTCAGATAGGAAAGGTTCTTGTATCCCACCATGTCCTGACAGAGCAGGATCAGGTGGTACGCCGCGTCGGAGATCCCCCGGGCGTCCTTGGAAAAACGTGATTCGGGCGCCAGATACAGTTCGCAGCCGATGATCGGCTTGACTCCGGCCTTCTTGCATTTAAGATAAAATTCCGCCGCTCCGAACATGTTGCCGTGGTCGGTAATGGCGATGGCCGGGGCGTTGTGTTCCTTGGCCTTGTCGATCAGGTCGTCGAAGCGGATGGCGCCGTCCAGCAGGGAATATTGGGTATGTAAATGAAGATGAACAAAGGGTGCGGACGTGATGATTTGGGTGCTGTCGGGTGTTTCCATGCGCTGCTGCCTCCGGGCGAATCAATGAGGGCTGATTATGCCTCATGCCAAGATATGGTGTCAAGGGAAGGGTGGCGAGACCATATTTTGTGGGGGAGGGGTATGCTTTGGAGTCGGGTAATACGGTGAGTTCAGTGAAGAGGTATCAAGAGCTGTCCCGTTCAGAACTTCCAGAACTTTTCCGTGCCGGTCTCTTGCCGATACTTTTTGACGGCATTGCCGAACTGATCTTGAATCTCGGTATTATAAATCTGAAGATGCAGGTATTTGGTTAAAACTGCATACATGCCAAAGGCAAAAATCAGCAGGAATGCCGCCAGGACAGCTATCTTGAACGGGGACATGTGCTGTTCGATTCCCTCGTGCGAAACAGGTATCGGCATTTGATGCATATTACGGATCCGCAACAACTCCAGGTGAGAGATGTGGCTAGCGATTGCATCCCGATCCTGTTCGTCGATAATCACGAAGTTAAAGGCCACGTTAAAGTAGTCGCGGTTCTCCTTGATGCTGTAATTGTTGTTTTTGAACACAACGCGCGCGATGCAGTCCATGATACGCGGCGGGGTGGTAGGTAAATACACCTCTACAATAACAAGCTCGTCCAATTTGAAATTATCCGTAGTGACAATCTTGAAACCTCCGGCACTAAGGTTCATCGCCGTTGCGTTAACATAATCCCAGGACTCGTTGACGGGGTTGAACTCTTCAACTTCAGGCGGCGTATGGTGTGCAGCCTGCTCACGTTTTTCGTCATCAAATTCACCCTCGGCGGTTCTGAAGAGATGATCGCGTACCTTTGCCTCAAACGCTTCCCGCCGCTCCGCCTCTTCTGCCATCCTTGCCCTGATCCTCTTGCGCCGGCTCTCAATCAGAACATCCAGATTCTGTTCAGCCGAATGCTGGTAGGTGAACGGAAGAAACGCGTCAATCCTGAAAAAATCCCGCAGTTCACTGGTGCCAACATCACCGGTCAGGCGGATTTTGATTTTGCTTAGGCCGACAATCGCCACAAATATACCGTTGCTGCGAAATCCCGCCCCGTCTTTGCCAAGGCGCAGATCGAGCACGAGTCCGGCAACCAGGTTGATCTTGGCAGGCAGTTCATCACGTGACAGCTGGAGGGTAAGTATGTCCCCCTCAAGTTCCTCAACAATGGCCCAGTCCCGGAACAGCTCGTTATTGTCCAGTGGAATGCAGGCCGTTATTTTCAGCCCGATGGTAAAATATTCAGCGTATTTTTCTTCCAATTCATTCATGGACGAGTGTCCCTTACGTGCTTTAGAGCGGTTACGCGGTGCAGAACATCGGGAAATTTTCCGCGTTGGGGTGCTATGGAATAATTATATCACCAATGGCATATATTTCACCGGTGGGGGGGTAGATCGGTTCAGCGGAGAACTGGTATGTGTGGGCGTAGAAGGAGCCGGTGCACTATTCATGACATCTTTTGTTACCCCCACCGCCAGAGGGAAAGAATCAGCACGATGCAGAAAACAATAATCAGGTTCATGTAGGCCATGAAGTAGAATACTCTTTCGTGCAGCTCCTTTTTCCGGGGGCCTTCCGTGATGAGCACGCCGATCTCCTTCATGAGTGCAATTTTGTCCGCGCCGTGGGGTGCCTGCGTCATTGCTTCGGTCAGGTTGGTTCCGGCATTGTGTCGCCCCATATGAACGCCCTGTTTCCAAAATTTGCTCAACGTTGCATCGTAGATCTTTCCTTCAAAGGCAAAATAGGCGGGGCGCCCTTCCTTGCCGTCGCATGCAGCCAGCTGTTCCGGCGTCAGGTCGCCTGATGCGGGTGGGAGTGCCGGTTTGTTCATTTTGGCTCTGAGTTTCGGACCTATGACGGTGACGACGAAAGCAGCGGAAGAGACCATGATCAGATAGAGGGAGACCTTTATGATCAAGAGGATGCCGAAGCGGGTGTGGATGAGCGTGTCGAGCGAGGAAACCCGGTAGTGCGTGAGGATTACCCCGGTTATGCCCATGACGGCCATCGAGATAATGCCGACCCGCACTTCGCCGCGCGGCAGGCCGCTGGCCGCATAGGAGGGTTTGAGGACCAGATGGACATAGAGGATGGTGCCGAACCAGAAAATCGCGGTGAAGAAATGGATATAGCCGACCACTAGGCGGACGATTTTGGCGAACATGCCGGGTGAGGAAGGGGCGGTCGCCGTGCTGTGCAGCGTGGCGGAAAATGCCGTGCCGCGTGCGGTCAGTTCGCCGCCTCCGGCCGGATCAAGGTGACAGGCCGAACAGGCCTGGCCGGTCTGCCGGGCGTATTCCTCGGTGGCACAGGCTGGGTGCGGAGAGCAGAGCGTGGACAGAAGTAGAAAGAACAGTCCGGTAATACATGGTGTGATGGCTCGCAACGGATGCCCCTTTCCAGGCGGGAAATTTCGGTGCCACTCTACCTCAGTCGCCGGGAACTGGCAATGGTCATAACGATTCGGCCCCGCCTTCCATAAGGAAAACGGGGCCGGTTTGCATATCGATGGGACGCTATTTCTTGACCTTCTTTGCGGCAGGTTTGGCGGTGATTTTGGGGATCGGACGCCCCGCTTTCTTCAGCGCCTCCAGCATGGCTTCGCCCATCCGGGTCGGGCTGGTGGCGACAACCACTCCGCACTCCTGCAGGGTGCGGATCTTGTCCGCGGCTCTTCCCTTGCCGCCGGTGATGATCGCCCCCGCATGTCCCATCCGTTTACCGGGAGGCGCGGTGACGCCGGCGATGAAGGCGGCTACCGGTTTGGTCATGTTCTTCTTGATCCATTCGGCCGCAGCTTCCTCGGCGCCGCCGCCGATCTCGCCGATCATGAACACCCCTTCGGTGTCCGGGTCCTGGTTGAACAGCGTCAGCACGTCGATGAAATTCATGCCGATGATGGGATCGCCGCCGATGCCGACGCCGGTGGACTGGCCGAGCCCGAGATCAGTCAGCTGTTTGACCGCTTCATAGGTCAGGGTTCCGCTGCGCGAGACCACGCCGATCTTGCCCTTGGTGTGGATGTGCCCCGGCATAATGCCGATTTTGCACTCTCCCGGAGTAATGATGCCGGGGCAGTTGGGACCGATCAGACGGGTTTTGCTTCCTTGAAGTACTGCCTTGACCGGCACCATGTCGCGAATCGGGATTCCCTCGGTGATGCAGACTGCCAGCGCCAGGTTGGCGTCAATAGCTTCCATGATGGCATCGGCTGCACCGGGGGGCGGGACAAAGATCATGGACACGTTGGCCTCGGTGTATTTGACCGCTTCGGCAACGGTGTTGAATACCGGAATTCCCTCGATATGGATGCCCCCCTTGCCGGGGGTGACCCCCGCTACGATGCTGGTGCCGTACTCCCGGCACTGCTTGGTATGGAACAGTCCGCTCCGGCCCGTAATGCCCTGCACGACGATCCTCGATTTTTTATCGACCAGTATTGACATGAGCTATTTCCCTCCCAGCATCTGCACGATTCTGGCGGCGCCGTCACCCAGATTCTTGCCGATCTGTACGTTCAGGCCGGATTCCTGGAGCAGTTTCTTCCCCTCCTCCACATGGCTGCCGTCCATGCGCACCACAATCGGCAGAGTGCAGCCGACCGCGCCGGCTGCCTCGATGATCCCCTGGGCAATGACGTCGCAACGCATGATGCCGCCGAAGATATTGACGAAAATCCCTTTTACATCGCAGTCCTGCAGGATGATCCGGAACGCCTCGGCTACTTTCTCCCGCGTTGCCCCGCCTCCCACATCCAGGAAGTTGGCCGGTTCGCCGCCGAATTCCTTCAGTACGTCCAGCGTTGCCATGGCCAGTCCGGCGCCGTTGACCAGGCAGCCGATGGTGCCGGACAGTTTGATATAGGCCAGGTCGTATTTACTGGCAGTGATCTCCAGGGGGTCGAGCTGCGAATAATCCACCATATCCGGATATTCCCGGTGACGATACACGGCGTTGTCGTCAAAGGTGATCTTGGCATCCATGGCCATCAGCCACCCCGCCTTGGTAACGACCAACGGATTGATTTCGATCAGGGCGCAATCCTTCTCCTGGCAGGCACAGTACAGGTTCAGGATCAGTTCGACGCAATCCTCGCAGATGGTGCCGGTCAGTCCCAGTGCCAGGGCGATTTTTCGGGCCTGGTAGGGGCGCAGGCCGGTGAAGGGGTTGATGGTGAGTGTCAGGATCTTCTCGGGGCTTTTGGTGGCCACCTCTTCAATGTCCATCCCCCCCTCGGCGGAGGCGATCAGGATATAACGGGAACTTTCCCGGTCAAGGGTGATGGAAAGGTAGAATTCGCGGGCGATTTCAACCGCCTCCTCCACCAGGATGCGACGCACCTTGAGCCCTTGCGGCCCGGTTTGCTTGGTCACCAGCGACCGGCCGAACAGCTCCTTGCCATACTCCTGCGCTTCCTCCGGGTGGTGGATCAGTTTGACCCCGCCGGCCTTGCCGCGCCCGCCGGCATAAATCTGGGCCTTGACGACGCAGCGCCCACCCATCATTTTGGCGGCCCGTTCCACCTGGTCGGAGGTAAGCGCCACCCGTCCGCGCGGGATCGGAATGCCATAGCTGCTGAGGATCTCCTTGGCCTGATACTCATGAATGTTCATGGTGTACGCTCCAACAGTGAGATTTTGAAAAAGTATAGCAGGGAAGGGGGATTACGCAATTGTTGCGGACCGCATGTATGCTCGGTGGTGTGGCGATGGAGGATAGGTGATGTGGCTATTTGCTCATGTTAGTTGTTGTCAGCCAAGCTGTCGTCATGCCTGTTTCAACGTGTTGAATTTGTTGTACGGTTCTCGTCCGGAGATGCATTACCCCAGTAATCGGTCACGGTCCTCATTGATGTCTGTTTTGAAAACTTTGCGCAACCCTTCCAGAATCGGCAGGTTATGCTGTGCCTCCCACTTCACCCCAATCCCCGGCGCAACCCCTTGCTCTCCCCATGGCTGAATCCGCACGATATCGGTAACAATGGTTATGCCAAGGGTTGGCATACATACTGTCAGAATATTACCCGTAGCCATCCCCCACGTACTGTTCATCACGATAAAGGCGCCTCCCCAGGATATGTTCATGGTAAAGGTTTGGTACTCCAGCCCATCGCTTTTCCTGATCTGAACCGGTATGAAGCTGTTATGGCGTTTGTATGCGCGCAGTTGCCTGGGCAGAAACGTCGAACAGATTTTTTCCAGGTGGACTGTTAAGCTCTGACCACGATCCTTCTGTTTCATAATGATCGGTACGATGAGATCCCCGCTTGTCTTCACGCGGACGAGCGGGTAGATGTTTTGCAGGGAAAATACGGCCATCCGCTCATCATCCTTGGCTTTAACGATGGTAGGAACATCTGCGATAACGGCGCTGAAGGGCCCGGTTACGGCCACTTGTTCTGCTTCCCTGAACGTTGTGCACTCCGTCAGCGAAATAGCCTCACTGCTCAAGGCCTTCATGATCCTGTCCCGCGTTTTTGGATCTCCTGAAACCACCAGCACATGGTGTCTTACCGAAACGATGCCGCTCAGCAGGTGATGCCGCTCAAAAAGACGTTTGATAAGATTAGCCGAGCATGGCTTCGAGATAAAGTCATCCGCTCCGCTGATGTCATCAATCAACTGGGGAGACTCGTATGCGGTGATAATAAAGACACAGCTCTTATGGCTGGTTGTCTCCTCGGTCTTGCGAATCTCGGCCAGTACTTGATTGCCATCCAGGACCGGCATATGCACGTCAAGGCAGATAAGGTCATAGGGCATTCCGGCTTCATGGGCAGCATGAAATTTGTCAAGTGCTTCGCCGCCGTCACAGGCGCTTTCACAGACGCCATATTCCTCCAGAAATGAAAGGAGGATTTCGCGCCCCAAATAATCGTCATCAACAACCAGAATCCTCATTTATTTCCCTTGCTTGTTGTTAACCGAAATATTTTTTTGCAGCCATGTCTCAGCATTTGTTGTCTAGGCGCTTGGCACATGCTCTGCTACGCCAACTACCATCAGATAGAGGCGGGTGTCTATGGAGTATTCATCGCCGGGCTTTGTGGTCAATAAAACAACCTTCTCAAGTATTTCCCTGGCCAGATCTTTTTCCTGTGTTGAACGTGGTGCGAGGTTTTTGGCAAATACCATTATTTTTATGTCCGAACCAACATCACGGGTGCTAGCCTGGGAAAACTCCAACGACACCTGTTCCGGTTTGACTATTGCCAGTTTTCCACCCGGCAATTCCAGTGCGTCTGCAATGATGCCCGGCAATGCCATCGCCAGATTATCCAGCACGCTGCTCTTAACATGTGCTTTGTGTACGATCGTAGCGTTCATAGATCCTCCCTTATTCTGTTATTTCACCTGAAAAGTGTACCAGACAATAAAATATTTTCCGCCTGTTTAAAGCTTGATGCAAAATAACACTCCGAAACATTCAAGGGCACGCAGGATTGCATGCCCTTGAATGTAGAAACGGTTGAACGGCACAGCCTACCGGTGATGCTCATCATGATCGTTATGGCGATCTTTTTTATGTTTTTTATTCTTGTAATGTCCTTTGTGCTTTCCATTGTCCTTCTTGCCCTCGTGGTGGTGATCTCTTTCAACAATAACCCGTTCCCGCTCGACAACAGTCACCTGCGGAGCCGGTGCAGGGCGGCCGGAGCCGACATGGACGCTGGCGTTGGGGGTGTTGACGTCAACATTCACGGCCGCCGCAGAAAAACTTGCTGCGGCAAGAACAAGAACAAAGCTTCCGATCATTTTTTTCATTGGTTATGCTCCTTTTCGTCAGGTTTTGTGATCATACGATCATTTTTACACAACAGAGTCATTGCTCGCCTGAATTTCTTCCCTGACCGTCATCAGCAGTTCGGCGCAAATGACGACCAGTTCCTGGCGAAGACCCTCTGCTTCCGATGAAAGCTCGATATTCACCGACTCGGCGAAATACTTGAACTTGGCGACGACATCTTCAAATTGTTCAATGGTGCAATTCATACGCAACCTCACTCTTTAAGTCTATAAAAAAGGCCAGCCGAATATTCGGCTAACCTGTTTTTGTACAGTGCCATTTATAAACGAACTCAGAACTTATTTCAAACGATTCCTCAAGAAAGGCACCCTGTTGGATTTGCCAGCAAGCGATTAACTCAATGAGATGCTATATGTTACACCGAATCTAAAGCATACCAGATATAAAAAGCCCACCTATATATTTCGGTGGGCTTTTCTATCTTTTGCGCGAAATTTAATAGTACAAAAACAGGTTATACATCAAATAAGCCTCTATTTTTTAGAGGCTTATTTGATGTTGTATTATATCTTTCTTACGTTTTCAGCCTGTAGGCCTTTTGGACCTTTGACTACTTCAAATTCAACACTATCACCTTCTTGCAATGATTTGAAACCATCACCAGTGATAGCGGAAAAGTGGCAGAAAACATCTTCTCCGCTCTCTTGTTCAAGAAAACCAAACCCCTTTGCGTCGTTGAACCACTTAACTTTTCCTTTTGCCATTTGCGTTCACACTCCTTATCGTTTTTTGCCCGGAATCGTTCCGGGTATTATTTAACGGTATCAAGATTACTTTCAATGTCAAGCATCCGAGCCAGCTATAAATTTTCCCGCGGAAACGTTGGTTTGTATGGCACTGCTGCCCCATCATCCGGCTTCGGCCACCTTCTCCTTTAGGCCCCAGAGGGTCCTCAGGGAGAAGGGAATAGCGGGAGATCAGTAGTAATCAGCAATAGAATTAATACAACAAATACAAAGAAATGTTTATAATGGAGCAGAAAGTTTTTTAGACCCATCACTGGTACGCAAGGGGAATAATGTGAATGAAGATGCAGCGCAGGAAATCAGGATTGAACATATACTGGGAGAAGACAACCTCAAGGTTTCTTACCAGTCACTGACGGCGTACCGTACCCACATCCAGAACAGTATTGAATTCCCCTGTGACGTGACAGGCAGAGAGGATTTTCCATGGGAAGAGATCTATATCTATGGTTCCGGCGACAAGAATGAGTATGCAGAACTGAAAAAGAGTCAACCTTCATATACCGACATCTATACGTTCATGTCCTTCGATAATCAGATTGATGACAAGAATGGGTTGATGGTGAAAGTGAAGCGGTTGTCTGATAGCAAAGAGTTTGTGCTGCCTCTGGCTGATCTGAAGGTAACGGGCACCACTTCCTCAAATCATGAACTGGTTCATGACTACGCAGTATGGTTTGTAAACCACTGATATTCCTCTGCCGGATCATTGCTTCTAGGCAGTCATAGTATAAGAATAATTCAGCAGGAGCGCCTTTGACATACAAATCAGTTGTCACCGCAGGGTGGGTCGCAATGTTCAGTGCGTTCATCGCCATACCCTTTTCTTACCTCGCCTTCAAACTTGAAGGAAATACCGACGTTACCACGGTGGCGCTGCAAGCCTCCATGCAACTGTTAGGAACGGTATTATTTATTGTCCTAACCGGATTCATGAAGAAACTTCTGAACGAACAGTATTCGTTTCACGACACCGACCGGCAGATAAACCTGATGATAATGGCTAATATCGGAGCGGGGATTCTTGTGCTGGTTGGGCTGTTCTTTGCCCCTCTGAAAGAAACGTTAAGTATCGCCGCGATGGTAATCATGGTCATGCTGGGCATCGTTCAGATTCAGTTCGGGTATCGGCTTTTAAAGTTACCGAATGACCTGGGAGGAATGCTTAAGCCGTTTTGTTACTCAAACATGGTAACGGGCGTCTGCATAGCTTCTGTAATTTTGATAATCGTCGGAGTAGTCGTAAGTGCGGTCTCTGATCTGATGCTGGGAACCATATTCTTCAGCGTAGCAAAGCTCATGAGAGAGCCTGAAAAATGAAAATCACGTCAGCGTACAGCGCTTCCCGCCTTAAAGATTATGCCAATTCAGTTTCCTATAAAATTGATTCAAAAGAGAAAGACTATCTCTATATCATGGAATCTCAGATCCCCGGTTCCGGTAAGGGATTGTTTACCGCCATATCGATCTATAAAGACGAAATTATCTCGCTATTCAAAGGTAAGATCTTATCGGATACTGAAGCTCGGCGCAGAGTTTCACAAGGTGAAGATGCGTACTTCATGAACCTGCCGGACGGCACCATTCTGGATGCCATGAAAGTAGCCTGCTTTGCCAAATACGCTAATGACGCTTCCGGATTAGTGAAAACCGGCTATAAAAACAATTCAGTAATCACGTTGGACGAAGATGGGAATGTGTGTATTGTCGCCCGCAGAAACATACTGGTCGGTTCAGAAATTTTCTGCAGCTATGGCAAGGGCTACTGGAAAAAGCATTCAGAACAGTAGTCTGGATCGACTCTAAACCTCACCAGCAGTCACTGCAATTTCATAGTCATCAAGCCGGTAAATGCTGTTCCAGTTCAACCCGCAACGTTGGCAGGAACACTTTTGTGTAATTATTCCCTTCTCGACGGACAGGTGCGCGGGGAAGATGTCCTTGGTTGCGCATTTAGGGCACCGTTCTGCAGCCTGTCTGACGAACGTATCTCTTGTTACAAATTCAGGTTTGTCGAGACCGGCCACCTGAACGGCAGCGGCACCTGCAGCGGCACCTTCAACGGCAGCTGCAGCCTCGGCTGCGGCCACTCCTTCAACAAGAATTTGCGGTGGAGTATTGTCGCGGTAGATGAGTTCCACCGTGTAACCGGCACCCAGTCGGTTGGCGCGGATCCCGAAGGTAGTGTTCCTCAGCGGTCCCATGTTTAATTCAGTGCAACGAGCTTTCAGCGATTTTTCAGTTACTTTTGCCATTATGTTCTCCTGGATCCGAATAGGTATAGTGGGTTTGCTTGCAGCATGTATATTCCGGCGACTTTAGGATGTTGCCGGGGTAATGTGAAGCACTTATTTGTGTTAACCGGTAAAAATGCCGGTTGAACGACTTTTTCTGTTTATGGGGCTATACGAAATTCGAAATAGTAAGCGCCTTGATTTTTGTTCACAAAAAAGAAGTGTTCACGGAAAATGAACGGAAACGTAAATTTGCTGACGACCAAGGAGTAATAAATGCCAAAAAAAATCGGACACAATTATAGCCGAGACCCTTATCCGTGGGATGACTCAGAGAAGCCCGCCAGTTCTACAGAATGGAGCTGTTGTGGCATGAAACTTAGCCGGTCTTTTTACGTCTGCCCGATATGCGAAAAAGAGCGGGATCCGGAGTCTGGTGGAGATACGGTTGCTGCAGTGGGGGGCGATGTTGAATAAGTCGTTGAAGGTGAGTTGTGAATGGTAGGTCTGATTCAGAATCTTTAAACCTCTGTTTTTGGTTTTCCTCTGCGCTCCGCTGCAGTGAAATAAATTTTTGGAAATAGCCGCGCCGTTTGCGTGGCTATTTTTTTTTGTCGATTACTACCGACATATGATTTGTTCGTAAATTTACGTAACTGAATAATACTATTAAATACTGGTAAGTTACGAAAATATTAACGTGCATCGTTCTTTAACTGCCTGAAAATACGCTTGATAACGGTATGTAAATGAGATAGGCATAACAAACCGTCAGTGTAATGCGCATGGTAAATAAATCCGTTTAAAAGTGTTTACCATTTTGGTAAACTAGTTTATAAAAGGTCGTCCGAATGGATATTGAATTCTCCTCTCCAGATCTTCAGGTGCTGTGCGAACAACAGCGGATCATGACCAAACAGCTGGGCGACATCTGTAGCCGCAAATTGAGAACCAGGTTGTCCGACCTGCGGGCTGTCGTCAACGTGGCAGAGTTGAATGCCGGACGACCTCATCCCCTGAAAGGCGATCGCACCGGTCAGTTTGCCCTCGATCTTCACGGAGGCAAGCGGCTGGTTTTTGAACCGGCAAACATTCCGGTCCCGGTTCTTGAAGATGGCTCCATCGCCTGGATTCTTGTCACAAAGGTTCGCATCATTTTCATAGGTGATTATCATGGCTAATAACATTTCGACATTTTCGCCCGACTGGGTTTCGCTGCCGGGGGATACCATCCTCGATCTTCTTGAGGAGTGCGGCTGGAAGCAGACCGAACTGGCCAAGCGCACCGGCTATACGACCAAACATATCAGCCTGCTGATAAACGGCAAGGCGCCGATCACGGAGGATACGGCCATCAAGCTGGAGCGGGTACTCGGAAGCAGCGCGCAATTCTGGCTTACCCGTGAGGCCCAGTATCGCGAAGGTTTGATGCGCATCGCCGAGAGAGCGGATCTGAAAGTTGAAGCGGACTGGCTCAAGGAGATTCCGCTGAAAGATATGCTTTCCTTCGGCTGGATACGGGCGTTTGCGGATAAGGGTGAGCAGGTAGCCGAATGTCTGCGCTTTTTCGGTGTGGCAACGGTCGATGTCTGGAAGCGGGAGTACTCCGAACCGTTGGCGGCGTTCCGCGCTTCCGAAAAGTATCAGAAGCATACCGGGGCGGTTGCGGCCTGGTTGCGTCAAGGCGAGCGCACCGCGGCAACGATAAAAACAGAGGCTTACGACAAGTCGGCATTCAAGGATGCACTGGTGAAGTTGCGCACGCTCACCAGGGAAGCCGATCCGGATATATTTATTCCGCAGTTGGTTGAAGCGTGTGCAAAGTGCGGCGTTGCCGTGGTCATAGAACCGGCGCCAAAAGGGTGTCCTGTCAGCGGGGCCACGCTCTGGATCGGGCAGGACAAGGCCTTGCTGATGCTGAGTCTCCGGCACAAAACCAACGATCATTTCTGGTTTTCGTTCTTTCACGAGGCCGGGCATTTGCTTCGCCACGGCAAGCGTTTGCGTTTCATCGAAATGGAGGGGGCGCTCGGTAACGATCACGAGAACGAGGCCAATGAATATGCCAAGGATTGGCTGATTCCGCCGCAGGCCGCCAAGGTGCTGGCCGGCATGCCGAAAACGGAAGCGGCCATCAGGGACTTGGCCGACAAGCTGGAGATCGCGCCGGGGATCATTGTCGGGCGGTTGCAGAAGGAAAATTTGTTACGGTGGGATTCTGTTTTGAACAAGTCGTTGAAGGTGAGTTATGAGTGGCGACATTTTGAATAAATTGGAAAGTGTCCCGCTTTTCTCGGATTTTTTTTCAAGTTTTTGTTGCGCCGTTGCGTGAATATCGGTTTCGGAGTTTTAAGTATATGGTTTCGAGCCTCGACAACATAAAGTTTCTACATCCGGTCGGAGTATCCACCTTCAAGTATGGTGTGAGCATACCTGTTGAGGCACAGACGGAACGGATGCGCGGCATAGAAAAGGGTGGCAAGGTGCCGGCCACCATTCTCTTTGGTACGGAACAGCCGGTAGTTGCCGAGATACGCCGCTTGAACAATAAGCCGGGACATCTTCAGTTCAGGTATGAGAACAAGGCGCAGGAGCGTTTGCGGCAGTATCTGCTGGCTATTTTCGGCAGTCAGTCCGGCGGTAGTCTGCTTGAGGTGGAAGAGGTCGCGCCGTTCACTTTTGTCTTCAAGCCGATTCTGAAAGACGCTTCGCCCTGCCTCCGGATCAGCGACATGCTGCTGCACAGGTTGGACAAGAATGACGCAAAGCAGTTTGCGGAAATAGAGCAGATCGAAGAAACGCTTGCCGCTGTGAAGTATGACGCTGGTTTTAATCAATCTGACTACAATGGACGGATAAATGAGGGATTGGTGGGTCAGGGGTGGAACCGTGAGCAACGGGTTGTCAGTGAGCTTGGCCTCAAGTGTGATTTCGAGAAGAACGGTATCTGGGTCGAGGTCGAGTTCGGCAATGCCCGTTCCTATTATCAGGACTACGTGAAGTTCATGCTGGCACGGAAGTACCGCGATGCCAGGCTTGGTCTGCTGCTTTGTCCGACGACGTCGTTTGCGGCGCTGTTGTGTGAGCTGGGTCAGCAGCGGGCGCGAGAAAATTCGGTGCGGGAGCGGGCACCGGTGTATTCCGGGATGATGAGTTATGAGAAGGCGGCGCGGGAGTTGCCGTTTTTGGGGTTTATGTTTGAGATGCCAATTGTTGTTGCTGGGGTTGGGGTGAGTGGAAATTGATTGTTTGACGTGTAGTCAATGGAAAATACGGGAAGTGTCCCGCATTTTCCCCGGTAATGCCAGGCTTGGTCTGCTGCTCTGCCTTTGCGGCGCTGATGTGCAATTGGGTCAGCGGGGGTGGGGTGGGGTGAGTGGGAGTGTAGTGCCGGGGACAATGAATATAATTTTACAAGAGAGGCCACAGAATGATTCTTGCTCCACTAATAAAACAGCTTATAGGAACACTCTGGTATCTGCTGCCAATTCTGATTCTGGCCGCCTTATTCAAATCATCCTGGTTCAAAGGGGTGATGGGTGAGTTTATCGTCAATGTCGCAGCGAAGCTGATGCTTGATAAAAACGAGTACCACCTGATCAAGAACGTCACCTTGCCGACGGAGGATGGCACGACCCTGATCGACCATGTCATCGTCTCAAAATACGGCCTTTTCGTGGTTGAAACCAAAAACATGAAGGGGTGGATTTTCGGCGACCCCAAACAGAGTCAATGGACGCAACAGATTTTCAAACATAAGAGCAAGTTTCAAAATCCGCTACATCAGAATTACAAGCATGTGAAGACCCTGGAAGCACTGCTCGGTTTAAGTGATCAGCAGATTCATTCACTGATTGTGTTTGTCGGTGAGAGTACGTTCAAGACGGAAATGCTTCCAAATGTTACCCATGGAATCGGTTATATCAGGTTTATAAAATCGAAGACCACGCCGGTTCTGTCTGCTGATGAGGTAACGGATATTGTCCGCAAGATTACCGCTGGCAGGTTGACGCCTTCATTCAAAACCAGTAGAGAGCATGTAGCACATGTGAAAAGCATTATAAGCGAAAAGCAGAACGCGACTGCTTGCCCTAAGTGTGGCAGCGCGATGGTTATGCGTGAAACAAGCAAAGGCGCGAACAAAGGCAGCAAGTTTCTAGGCTGCTCGCAGTATCCGCAGTGCAGGGGCGTTTTGAGTGTTGCGTAGGAATTAATATGGAGAAGAACAATGCAGCGGATAATTCGGAAACCGAATACCTCCCCGAGGCAGAGTAAATTTAGCATCTTGTAAAAGTACTAAGAATTGATGAGAGGTTACTAAAATACATGAAACTTAAAAAGATTGATGGGGCGGTTAAAGCTAGGCTGCGAGGTGTAGTTGGTAAGGGGGACAATGCTGTTCGGCAGGAAATATGTCGATTTATGCAAATACTCCCACCACAGTACATTCATGATTTATTCCAGTCAGTTAAGTCTATTGCTCCATTAGCAATGCGAAAAATTATTCCGCGTACACGACAAAATTATAATGATTTTTTCCCTGTGCTATCGGGAAAGTTGGCACCAGCAATTGCCGAATTTAGATGGTGTGCAGCCATTATTTCACAAAACATTGATCTCATTAATTCATTTATTGAGAGTAGGCAAGTAATTGAAAAAGAGGTGTTAGACGGTAAAAATATTGAGGCATTGGTTTCACTGGATGAGATGGAGAATAAATTCGGGAAGACACTCTGGGGGCTAGAATTAAAATTTGCACTAATTCAAGAACTAGAGGGGTTGAAAGGAAATAAGGAGCTATCAAATAAGGTTTCCCTTGCATTAAAGTCACCCCTCCTTTCTGTACTAGTTTTTTACATAAGCGTAAGAAATGAAGAAAAAGCGACTGTTGGTAGGATTGTTAGCGGTGTTCTTGATTATATAGAACGCCAAAACATTCCCGAATTTTTAGCAACTTATTTGAGGTTTAGGTTGCTTGGAGAAATGCCAAATACAGCTGAAGGAATATCATCAATTCTGGCAATTGATAAATATTCATCTATTTTGGACTATTACGAAACTTCAGTTGAATTGCTGCTGCTAGTAGGCAGTAGCAGTGATCAATTCAAAGAGTGCAGTAAAGATTTAAAAAATATTGTTAGCGTTTTAGAGGGAATAAACGATGAAAGACTTCATTTTCTGAGAGAAGTGCATAATCTAAATGACAGGCACAATAGGGATATATATTTACCAAATAGGACAATTATTAACAAAATATTGAAAATAGTTAAAAACGATCAGTCAGTATTACAACAAAGGATAGAACCATTTTTAAGATCAGTGATAAGTGAGTTAAGGCCAGTAGTTTTTAGGGAAAAAGAACGTAGTACAAATGCGAATTTACTACTAAAAAAACTAATAAATTATAAGTCACTCGCATTAATTACACCATTGTCTGCTCTACTAATGCGAAAGGTGGCAAGATATGATTCAGACAAGCTTTATCCTTCCCTATTTTCAGTCTTTAACGACCCTAACCGAGAGGTTACAACTACAGAACGATCGTTGGAAACTGCTTTTTGTAAATTCAGAGAACAAAAATATGAAGACGCTATTGAAATACTTAAGTTAATTAAAAATATTGATGATGTGGAGTTCCTGTGGGAAGCAAGACGACTATTGATTGATGCATATGTATTCAATGATAACACTAAAGAAGCAATTGAATTTGCTGGAAAACTTTGTGCAGAAAATAATCTGTTTTCATCCGAGTTGCCATTTGAAGAAATGTTACATGGGAAGAAATGGAGAGATTTACGGAACTTTGATTTAAGATGCCTTGCAATTTGTTTGAATATTTACTGTGACCATTATCACGATGATAATGGTCAGTTTAATCTGCGACAATGCATCGCACAGCTTTATAAACATGGAATAAAAGATGAAATGCTTGAAAAAGCTTCTCAGGGACAAGAGTTAAGTCTGGTAGAAATTAGTATCTTAAAAGACATTCTGATTGAGGATAATTTATCTCTTGTAGGAAGGTTTAGTTGCTCAGACGATTTAATAAATGAACGTTTGAATATCTGTCAGACCTTACTTAAGATCGACCCCGCGAACTCAGAATTGTATTTAGAAGAAATTAAAGAGATTTCCTTGCAAATTGCCATGAACATAGGGATGCAGAAAGTTGATCAGAATAGGGTTTATGTTGATTTTCATGGCATTAAGAGATGGGCTGAAAAGGAACACCGCGAATCATTTAATAGGTGGGTTGAACTATCAGAAATAGATACAGCTCCTGTTCCAAGTAGCAGGATGATTTTCAATAAAATGTACGAGAATGCTGATGTAATACCGGAGGAACTTCTTGTAAAACCAGCAACTCAAGCGGATCAACTGTTTTTGGAAATTTTAAGAAGTACGCTGAACAAATTTTTAAATGATCCTAAAGACGGATTGAACAGCTATCTTAGTTTGAGAGTTCGCCATGGAAGCTTGGAAGGATTCCTTAGAAGTCCTTTTGCTGAGGAGGGGCTACTAACAGAATTTGATCAGGAAAAGTCCAAACATGTCCTCACGGAACAAATGGTGAAGTCGTTGCCCTATCATTGCACTTCAACTATTTCGGACTTAGAGTCGATTTTAGGCAGATTTACCAGCACACTGAATGAATCTTTGGAAGCATTTGTCAAAAAGAAGCTTAGGATTAAATCAGAAGCTTATCCAGACGGATTGATTGAAGTACATGTTTCCAGTGCAATGTTTAACATAATAAAGCTAGATACTCTTTCAAACGTATCGTTCGAAAAATTTCTAGAAACGATCTTTTCTCAATTTGTTATTTGGACAGATTACTCTCTTAAAGCGGTAAGGGACGACATAGCACTTCAGATTGGAAGCACAATAGAAACTGCGATAGAAAATCTTAGAAATGATTTTGGTGGGCTGTCTGATAAGGAACAGTTGCATTTTATCCGAGACAGAATCAACAGAGGCTACTTGGCCTTTCAAAAAGCTCTTGAAAAAGCAGCCGATTGGTTTCAATTTCAGCCTATGGAAGACTACTCAAGAGTGTTTTCTATTGATGAAGTAATGAAAATAGCCATTCAGATGACAAAAAATGTTTGCCCGGGCTTTGAACCTGATATCGATTTACAAATAGAAGGTGATTTCCCGTTGTTACATTCACTGACACTCAACATTATCAATGATGTATTGGTTATTGTTCTTGGAAATGTCCACAAGCATGCAAACGTGGAAAGTAATTCTAAGGTCTATATCCTCATTCAAAATGACGAGAAAGAGCGATTACTTCGTGTGACTGTCAAAAATAAAGTTTCCTCTAATATTGTGTATGGGGCCAACATACAAAAAATTGAAGATATCAAGAAAATCATCGAAAAGGGGGACCATATAAATATACTTCCTACAGAGGGTGGTTCAGGTCTTATAAAACTAAGTCGCCTTATTCCCAGTGATCACGGGCCTATTGATAAATATCTTTCTTTCGGGTTTGATGACGAAAATAATTTTGTGGTTTCAGTGGCGATGCCTTTTAGAATTATTCAAACAGGGGAAGGAACAGCAAATGCGAATATTAGTTGTTGAGGACGACCAGTACAAACACGATATCCTGCTTAATTTTTTGCAGAAAAAACTTAATAATTCAACAATTATTTCAGCTAAGTCTGTTTCTAGTTCGATCAAAGCGATAAATGACGAACTATTCGATTATATTATTCTTGATATGTCTTTACCAACTTTTGATGTTAGCTCAACAGAATCGGGAGGAAAACCTCAAGGATTTGGCGGAGTCGATATTCTCCGATATCTTGATTCGCTCGATTATTTAGGGGCTGTAATTGTTGTTACTCAGTTTGAAAAGTTCGGAGATGGTGTTGAGGAAAAGGATTTGACACTATTGCGTAGTCAATTGCTTGATGAATTTCCTCAGATTTTGAAGGCTGTCGTGTATTTTGACTCAACTGTTAAAACGTGGCAAAACGAGTTGAGCAAAGTCATTGATTTGATTTAGAAGGGGAGCGTATGCGTTTTTTAATAGTTGAGGATAACGAAGCCAAGCTTTCACAAATTATGTCAGAACTGATTAAACACAATGACATTGTTCTTGATATTGCGAAGTCAGTTACGTCTGCCAGAAACTTATTAACAAGAAACCAGTATAATCTTGTCTTACTTGACGTAGTGTTGCCGAACTTTGATAATGAGGCACCAAAAGTCCAACATGGATTAGATTTGCTGAGAGAAATTCATGAAGCAGATTATATAAAGACCCCAAATTACATCGTGGGATTAACGGGCTTTTTGGAAGTTGCAACCGAGACCAAGCAGCTATTTGAAGATCTCATGTGGACATTGGTACATTATGAGACCGAAAACAATCAATGGCGTAAAACGCTAGAAAATATTGTCCTTCATATTTTGAAATCAGCGAAAGATTCAATAGAAGCAGGGGAGCAAACAGATTTATGTATAGTGACGGCACTCAAGGATCCTGAGTACACAGCCGTAATGAGACTACCTTGGAATTGGCAACCGCCGGAGCCTCTTGATAGCCAAAATTTTATTAGGCGCGGAGTAATTAGCATTCAGGGAAGTAATTACTCAGTTGTTGCGGCTCACGCAAACCGAATGGGTATGGTTGCTTCAGCATTATTATCCTCTGAATTGATCAGGAAATTTAGGCCCAAGGTTATTGGAATGGTGGGAATTTGTGCTGGAAGAAAAGAAAAGGTACAACTATGCGATGTTATCGTTTCTACCGAAACTTGGGATTGGCAAAGTGGAAAATACGTCGTTTCAGATGCTGGGAATTCTTTCCAAATTGAGCCAGATTTTATCAAGTGTAGTGAATCATTGCGGGCAAAAATTGACCTTTTAGATCTTTCAGATAAGGTCAAAATCTTTTTTCCTGATGGGCATTCAACTGGTGCTGTAAATATGCCTGGAATTTGGTCTGGCCCGATGGCAACCGGAAGTGCAGTTATTTCTGATACAACTATAATTGATAAGATACTTAAACAAAAGAGGTCAACAATTGCTATAGATATGGAATGCTACGGAATGTATAGCGCCGCCTATAGATCTTCAGCACCTCAGCCCGAGTTCATTTGTATAAAGGCGGTTTCTGACTTTGGAGATGAACATAAGGTAGATGATGTTCAGGAGAAATGTTCCAAATATAGCGCAGAGACCTTTCGGTATGTGATTGAAAAACACGCTTCTGTTATTTTTAATTAGTCCGGCTGAAAAGAGTATCGGAGTCAGGTTAGGCTTCTGACATTTGGAAGCGCTGCATAGGCGTACAAAAAGCAGAATAACTTGGAACCCAAACAATGCTCCCTCACTACCTAAAATCCTTCTCCAACCTCCGCTCCGACACCAGTCGCTCCCGCTGGACGGTCGCAACCCAATTCCGCGCCCCGCACAAACCGCTCCTGGTGAAATTTCATGGGGTCGGACCAAGCATGAAATTTCATGGGGTCGGACCAAGCTAACCATATAAAAACACACAATTAACTGGCCTGTTGTGACCTCGTTTATGTCCTTAGAGCTACGTTTTTTGCCTGTAAAACGTGGCTTTTAAGGATTGCGGTGGTAGCAGGAGGCAGGGACAACCCCTGACACGAGACATCTCACACAAAATGGAACTCACCCGCTACCTAAAAACCTTCTCCACCCTCCGCTCCGTATGATCTCCTTGAAAGCAATCTCCTGTCATTCCGAATCTATCGGAATCAGTATCTCGTTTCGACGCAAGAACCAGAGTGTGAACGGAGGGTTGTAGCGCGCCCAGACCGGATCGCCGATTACTTTCAGGCGGTTGGCTGTTATCCAGTTTTCCAGTTCCTGCTTGTATCGCAGATAGTTCCCTTCACTCCAGACTCCTGAATATCGAACGGCAGCCACCCGGCGGGCAGGAACCTGCCGCAGCGTAATGTTTGGATCATCGGGAGCCGGCAGGTTTTCCATAGTATATGAAGCCGGCATCATAAAGCTTACAGCCCACTTTCCCTGTGCACTCTGCTGACTGACCGGAGCGGTCATGGCTATTTTCTCCCCCTGCTGTTCCTGCGAAACAGGAGCCGTCATAGCAATCTTGCCGCGAGATTTGTTGTCGCCTGAAATGTAGCGGAAAAGCGGTCTGAAGGCCTTGTTGCCGGCGCCTTCCAGGTCTCCGTCAACAATGATTTCGGCGAGTACCTGAGGCGCGTACTCGCGAAGTTCGAAAATATCGTCAGTTCTAATAACCGTGTAGGGTGCTTCTTCGGTTGCCATGGCAGTAGTCACTCCTGTGAGCAGCAGTAAGAGTATAGCGGTGAACAGTCTGATTAGTCTCATTTCCTGCTCCTTGCGCGTCACTTAAACGATTTCAGTCATTTTATAGACGAGCTTGTCGGCAATCAAATCGCTAACTGCTGCAACGTATGCCTTGAAGTGTGGGGCGTTCATGTGCTGTTCCAGGCAGGCCAGGTTCTGCCAGTTCTCATAGAAAACAAAGACAGCAGGATTTTCATTGTCCTGATGGAGCCGGTATTCTATGCACCCTTCTTCCTGACGAGTCGGTGCCAGCATTTTGATGAGTTCCGCTTTTACCGTTTCAATAACACCGCTATTTGCAGTTACTTTTGCCACAACAGTTACGGTTGACATTGTTATCCTCTTTTCTCGTGGGCTTTCCGGCCGTGAACTCTCTCATACGCTTTACAGAAAGGGCAGATGTCTTGCTCGATGTTCTTTACAAAATCGAAAACCACCCCTTTCTGATGGTGCCGGGCATGGAGGCAAACCGGGCAGAGTTCGCAGACTTTTGCCAATGCTTTATCCCGTGACGAAGGTTCTGTGTTCATAATGGAATCCTATCAGCTTGTCTTGCTTCAATGACAAGCTTACTCCCTCTGGCTATGCAGCTGCCTGCATGTTTTTAATAATTTCATCAACTCCCATCACCTGAGCAAATACAGCACCGAGGGCTGCCATGTATGAGGCGTGTACTTGCTCTGCCGGTACGGTGACATCTTTGAACGACAACTCTCTGGTTGCGCAAGCGTCATGGGTAACGATGCAGGAAAAGCCGAGGTCAAAAGCAGCACGGACGGTCGTATCGACGCACATATGACTCATCATGCCGCAGATCAAAAGGGTGTCGATTCCGGCAGTCTTTAGCTGTTCCAGCAGATCGGTGTTGCGGAAACTGCTGGGGTAGTGTTTGGTGATGACCGGTTCACCCGGCAATGGGGCAACGCAGGTATGGATATCAGCCCCCGGTGTCCCCGGCAGAAAAAAGGTAGGGTTTGGCTGGACAGCGATATGCTGAACATGGAAGATTGACCAGGCCTGTTTTCTAAAAGCACCCAGCAGCCGAGCCGCCGCTGTCGCAGCCTCAATACTGCCGACCAGTTCCATCTTACCGCCGGGGAAGTAATCGTTCTGGATGTCGATGATGAGTAAGGCGGTTTTCATAGTGTTCCTCGTTTAAGAATAATTGCTGATTTCCAGCTCCTTGAAAGAATCGTACTCAAGCGCCTTGAGTTGAAGGATACGTCAGAGGATACATTAACAATAGATAAACAAAAAGGCTACAGCATAATAGCTGTAACCTATTGTTTTTGTGGCGGAGAGGTAGGGATTCGAATGCTGCTTGGTGGTCCCCATTCATTGGCCGCAAACCCTTAATATCTAACAAATTCAAGCACCTGCTCCGCTGAGCAAAGTCCATTAAAGTCCAGCAAAATACGGTGAAAGTTGTTAGTTTGGTGAAAGTTTGGTGAAAGCTTTTGAGATGAACACTCTCAACTGGAGTACTTTCTATTTGCTCGATTTTTTCAAGAAGTTTCCAAAACCAGTCAATTCTTCAGAAGCCAATTTAAAGGTGTATTCAAGGTTATTCACCAGCAATTTCAACTTTTCCGGTTTCAGGTGATAGGTATAAACATTGCGTACCACGTGTCGAAAGCCCCTGTACTCTTCCAACGCTTCTTTAAGGTCGTATGAAATGATAGCTGGGCGGAGAGATGGTATTTCTGTCTGCATCTGAGTCAGCAGTTCCTGATGCCAGTTTGCTGCGGTGGGAACTGCTCCATCAATAGATGATGCCAGCTTTTCAAATATTCGCTCTAAGCCGGAATAGAATGCATGGAGATTCAGCGCTACGCTATCCAGGTAGAAATCGTCATCTTGCTTTACTGCCTTGTCCCAAGCTTGCAAAGTTCGCTCAACGACAAGTTTGAGCTCAGACAGCTCAGTATCTATTCTGGCCGATAGGATCGCTGCTTGTGGGTTCATAATTCAATCCCATGTTGGGTAATATGAAGAAGTAGCGACCGTGAACAGTCTTCTGCATCTACAAGATCAACTTTGAAGACGCTGCTGTAGCCACTTGCATAGGCTACTGCCCGATAATAGTCAGAGATAGAAATACCCCATACGGCAAGGTCAATATCCGACCACTGACTGAAATCAGTACGTGTCACAGATCCAAAAAGCACGACCTTTGTAGCATGGAAACGCTCTTTCAGAACGTTGGCCAAAGTGCCGGCAGTATCTCTTGCTGATTGCCGACGAACGGAAGAGACTTCCCCCCCCCCTAGATTCATAATGAAAGGATGGAACTGCTTCAGCGCTTCAGGAGATATGTTTTTGGCTGTGCGTGATGGCATTAACTTCTCTTACGTGATTTAGTGAATATTAAAGCTATAAATACCTTATATCATAAAGATTGCAAAACCTGTTTGCAAAAATATATTGAGCGACTACTACAAACCACAAAATAACATCCTCTACGTTGCCTGCTCATACTCCATAGCCTTGAACCCTTTCATCCGTTTATCATGCATCTTCGCCAGCATCGGCACCGAACTGTCCACATAGTCGTATACCTGTACCTCTACTTTGTCGGGGTGTAGGCGATGCAGGCGACCAGCGTATTGTACCAACATTCCTTTCCATGAAAACGGCAGGGCAAGAAAAAGGGTGTCCAGCCGCGCATCGTCGAAACCTTCGCCAATATAGCGGCCGGTAGCAAGGATCAGTCGCTCTTCGTCCCCAGGGATGGAAGCAAGATGTTCCATTGCCTTGCGTCGTTGCTTCACTCCCATCCCCCCGTGGAGAACTACCAGGTGCTTCACAGCGTCATGTAGTTCTCCAGCAAGGTATTCCAGATGATCCTTCCTCTCAGTAAGAAGAATCGGTGATCTCTTTTCGGCAAGAGCCTGTCTGATGTCACTAAGAATAAGATGATTCCGTTGTCGATCAGATGTTAACCTGGCATAGATCTCCTGGATTGTTATTGAACTGTCCGTATCCGACAGGCTGAAGCCGGTCTCCCGCAGAATCAAGCGACGGGTGAAATCTTCGTCTATCGCCTGCTGTTTGCGGTTCAGTGAAAATCTGGTCGGACCGCACTGCAGGTGGATGATCGGTTGGTGACCGTCCCGACGGTAAGGGGTGGCGGTGAGTCCTACCACATATTTTGCCTTAACCTCGCCCAGTACACGCTCGAAAGAAAATGCCGGCAGGTGATGACACTCATCAACAATAATCTGACCGTAGTTGGCAACAAGGTCAGCAACCTCATCTTTCCTGATAAGGCTCTGCATCATTGCTACGTCAAGGATTCCGTTAGCCTTGTTCTTGCCGGCGCCGATGGTGCCGATCTCTTTTGGCGGCAGATCAAGAAAACGAGATAGTTGTGCTACCCACTGGTCAAGGAGCGGTTTGCGGTGAACCAGGACAAGGGTCGAGCAGTTTCGGGTTGCGGCCAGCCATGCACCGACCACGGTCTTACCGGAGCCGGGTGGAGCAACGAAGATGCCGATGTCATGCTGCATAAGTTCATCAACAGTCTGTTGCTGGATGTCGGAAAGTGTACCGTGAAAGCTGAAGGCGCTCAGAGTACCGACGTAACGTTTGTCGTCGAGGTGCAACGCGATACTATACTCGTTCAGAAGGGACTGAAGGGCATCACGGCATCCCCTTGGCAGGGCCACATGTTCTGGTAACTCCTCAAAGCAAGCAATCACCCGTGGGGTGTTGTGAGTGGAAAGGCGCATCTTCTGTTTTTTAAAGAATTCCGGATTTTGAAAGGCGGCAAGGCGTTTGATCCTGTTCAACAGTTCTGAGGGAATTCCTTTCGTCTCGACGAAGATCTGTTGAGCGAGGACTGCCTTAATCTTTTTTGGCAACTTTCCTTTCAGTCGTTGCTCCGATGAACGGCCTGAAGGCGGGCGTTCCCATGGGGTTTGCTCTTCGTCAGTATCTGTTGGTAGTTTCAGGCCGATGACCTGCCCCTTGCGCATGGCCCGATCTGCAATTGTCTGCACTTCTTGTGGGGAGAGGCGCTTGAGTGATGCCAGATAGTCCCACTGATCGGCATAGGGAACGAAGGACTCGTCTACAAAGACCGAATTTTCCTGTTTACGGGGTTCCAGTTGCAACGGGAGTGCGATCAGGTTGCCGAAGCCGCCGCGGGGCATGGTGTCCTGACTTGGAAAGAGCCGATCATATGATTCCATGCTGAGCTGATGACGCCGAGACATGGTCTCAGTTATCAGGAAACAGCCCATGACCCGAGCGATCGTCGCCGTGACCGGTTCGTTGAAGAAAAACCAGGCGTGAGCACCGTTACCGGAACGCGAGCGTTCCACTGCCACGGGTAGGTCAAGAGATGAACAGGTTTCACGGAAGGCTGCGGTATCCTCCTGCCAGGTTGTCTTGTCAAAGTCTACGGCCAGGAATCGGCAGGTATCGTCAGGCAGTAGCGGATAAACTCCAATGGTCTGTTTGCCTTGGAGATGGTCGCGCAACACTTCATCACTGACAGGAATATAGGCTTGGTGGTTACAATCGCTACATTTAACGCGAGGGAATTTACGCTTTCCACAAAGAGAGTAGTTGCCGTCGTTGGAGCAGGATGGCATGTATCCTTTGCGGTCACCATTTTTACTGATCCAGAGTTTTGGACAGACATCTTCCCGTCCTCTGAATAGGGAGCGAAATAGGGCAATCTTTGCTGCTGGGGATAATGCGGAATGTTCTTTGCCCCGTGATGTGGCTGCATCAATGGCTGACAGCTGTCCACGTAGATCATAAAGTTGATTATTGAGCGTCTGCCGTTCAGCATCGAGTCGGGTAAGCCGAGCTTCCTCTGAAGCGATTAACTCAATGAGTTGGTCTCTACTGTTCTTCATCAACGTTTTATCCGTGTGGTCAAATGATTTGCGGTCCACTGGCCATCTTCATCAGAATGTCATGGCTTTAGGTGCACAATTTTCGGAACGGCTCAAGCATGGTTCATTCTCTGATTTCTGACCATAATTGCCGAAAGTCTGCAAGCCTCTCATACGAACTATTTTTGCACGACAAAGCTCACCTACAGAGTCTCTGTTTCAGCAGAGCGTCGGTCAAGCTTGATTGAATTTTATATCGGGCTATTTACCCTATTGACCGCTGCAGAGCAGGGGTATTCTCAGTAATTACCATATTATGTCTCCAGCTTGAAAGCCCGAAAGGGTGGCGGGTTGCGTATTCCGGTGAAAGCGTCCAGTCAAACTGACGTGATGGCGTCCACCGTTCCGCTGTGAATCCGTCCAGCGTTCCGTTGATTT
>MGZJ01000024.1:0-13532 GCA_001802645.1 Geobacteraceae bacterium GWC2_53_11
CCCTGTCTTCGCGACAGTGACTGGATTCTCGTACAGGGGACTTGCACCCCATAAGTTCACGCCCATGACGGGCGTACACCACGCTCCGCACACGAGAACGGCCCTGAATACCGGATGTATTCAGGGCCGTTCCGCGCCTGCTGTTTTTATGTGACCTACAGGCCGATGATGTTGTAGCCGCCGTCAACGTAATGAATCTCGCCGCTGACGCCGCTGGCCATATCGCTGGAGAGGTAGAGCGCCGCGTTGGCCACGTCCTCCTGGGTGATGGTCCGGCGGAGCGGGGCTTTCGATTCGACGTGGTTGAGGATGGAGTGGAAACCGTTGACACCGGCCGCAGCCAGGGTGCGGATCGGACCGGCGGAAACGGCGTTGACCCGGATGCCTTCGGGGCCGACCGCTTCGGACAGGTAGCGCACGGACGCCTCAAGCGCCGCCTTGGCAACCCCCATGACGTTGTAGCTCGGGAACACTTTCATGGCGCCGTAGTAACTAAGCGTCAGGGCGGAACCGTTCCTCCCCTGCATCATCGGATGCGCAGCTTTCATGACGGCCAGGAAGGAGTAGACGCTGATGTCCATAGCCATGGCAAAACCTTCGCGGGTGGTGTTGAGAATCGTCCCTTTCAGTTCGTCCTTGTTGGCAAAGGCGACCGCGTGAATGACGATATCAACGCCGTCCCACACTTTGCCCAGCTCGCTGAAGACCGCTGCGATTTCTTCGTCGCTGGTAACATTGCAGGGAAGTATGGCAGCGGCGTTAACCGACTCGGCCAGCGGGCGCACCCGTTTTTCAAGGGCCTCCCCGGCATAGGTGACTGCAAGCTCCGCTCCCTGCTCATGAAAAAGCCGGGCAATGGCCCAGGCAATGCTTTTATCGTTGGCAATACCAAAAACAACCACTTTTTTTCCACGTAACAACATTATTGCATCCCTCCGGTACTCTGTGCTGCTGACGGATCTGCCGCCCCGTTTTCAGGTTCAGAAGAAGCCGTACTCTGTTCCGCAGGCTGTTCTTGAGACGCCTGTGCCGGGATATGTGCACCCAGCCTTCCCTCAAGAACCGCCAACCGCTTTTCTATCGACTCAAGGACCTCCAGCGTCCGGTCCTGTTTCCCTTTGATCGCAAAGACAACAAACGGCATGATCAGCCAGATCACTGCCAGAAAAAGGCCGATGATGCTCATCATCACCATGAAACCGCCAACAATTTCCATATCATCTCCCGCAAAAATAAGATCGTCTTATACCACAAAATCCGCACAATAGTTAAGGGGATATTTACTAGTTTACCGTATACCCGCAAAGAAGCGGCGCGTGATTCGAGCTGAACTGCGGCGGGTCATTCCTGACAATTGCCGCGACAGCCGGATGGCGCTTGAATTCACTCTCCAGGAAGCGGCGCACCTGCTTGCGACCCCAGTCACCGGGATGACGGAACGCCGTGTAGAGAGACAGATCCCCCTCATAGAACGGCTGCTGTCCGTATTGTTCCGCCTCTTCCCCATGGAGCGGCATATTGAAGACGGCCAGATTGAGAAAGGTAATCGCCTGATGGTGCCGGGCAACGAACTCAAGGGTCCGGCGCGCCGCCACTTCAGTTTCCCCCGGCGTGCCGAACAGCAGGTAGCAGTACACCGCAATTCCGGCTTCCTGAAGGTTCTGCAGCACCCGGGAAGCGACATTGAGCTCAATCCCCTTATTCATCCGGTCCAGCACATTCTGGTCACCCGATTCAAGCCCCAGTTTGAGCATGACACACCCCGAACGCTTCAGAGCCCGGCAGAAATCAAGGTCGGCCAGCTGTTCGTCGATCCGGGCAAAACCGTACCAAGGGACGCCGGGAGGATGTTCCGCAAGGGCGTGCAACAGAGCCGGGCTGATGGCGTTATCCAGCAGATGGATCAGGCGGGGCGTCATCTGCTCCGTCAGCAGCTTCAGATCAGACAGCACCCGGGACACCGGAACGGGATGATAGGCATTCCCTTCAGCCCGTTCCGGGCAGAAAGAGCAGCCGTTCCAGTAGCAGCCGCTGGCGGCGCTGTAGGGGAGGATCAGGCCGGGCGACAGGTACTCTCCCACCGGCAATCCTGTGTAATCGGGAAGAACGTGCCGTGAAGCGGTCGAGCCGACACCCAGCAGCTCCAGCAGCTGCGCTTCTCCCGGCCCGGAAATCATGCTGTCCACCAGGTCACCGAAGGGGTTGCGCCAGCCGGGACGCTGCATCCAAGAGGTAACCAGACCGCCGCCGAGGACAATTTTCAGCGCTGGGAACTCTCTTCTGAGGTAGCCGATCATGGCAAACGTGCAGAGCGCCTGGCTGAGGTAGTTGAGCGAGAAGCCGGCCGTGCCGGCCTCGGCCAGAAGAGCGGGCAGGCGGCGGCTGAAATAGGGGAAAAACGGATTCTGTTCCGGCTGCTGCGCGGCGAAACGCAGGTCGTCACTGCGCAAGGGCGAGAGGGTGTCGTGTTGGTAATCGGCCAGCCCGATCACCACGTCCTGTTCAACGGCAGAGATGGCGAGGAGGCGATTGAGGTCGCTGACGGCCCGGCCATAGCGGTCGGGTGCCGCGTAGGTGGCACTATCGCGCAGAGCGGCCAGATTACGGGCACGCCCCTTGTACGCCCGGCGACTCCAGGTGTCGTTGGCAGCCGGAGGCTGTTCCAGCAGCCAGAGCTGCCCTTCCAGGTTGGCATCAAGCAGGCGGCACGGGAGACCGTGCGACTTCAGCGCCGCTGCCAGGCGTGCGATACCGGCCGGCGGTTCGCACGCTTTGGCAAGCGGTGGGAAGATCAGCAGCATTGCGGTTATTGGTACTGGATATACAGCGGCTTCGGATTCAGCTTGAGCACTTCCTGCGGAGTCAGCAGCGGATCACCCTTCTTGGTGTCGTTATGATAGAAGAGCTTGAACCCGGTGTACTGCACCGGCTCGGCAACAACATAATCCTTGTACGAATCGCGCTTCAACCACGGGGCGCCCCAGCCATCCATATGCATGACGATCTGCACCTCGGGACGCAGCACGATACCCTTGGAATTCGTGACGCCGTTGCGGGTAAAGCGATGCACCGTGAACACCTTGGGGGGAAGGTTGTATTTCTTGACCAGGTCTTTCAGGTAACCTGAGGCGTAGTTGATGTCGGCGGCATCGTAGGTGCCGATCTTTGTGCCCGGTTTTTTGCCGCTTTTGATCAGGTTGAATTCCGGATCGATGCCCAGATGCACGTCAGGATTTTTCAGGATCCATTCGAAACGGGGCAGGACGGCACGGATATCGTCATGCCCGGTCTGGATGTCGATGAACATGATCGCACCGGCTTCTTTTGCCCAGCCGTACACCTGGTTGATGATTTTGTCCGGCATGACCATGCGGTATTTGCCATCCTTGCCGGGCGCTCCCTGCGCAACAACGGCGATCAGATGCAGTGCCGGCTGTACCGGAGTGGCCGGATCAGCCGCCTGCCACTTGGCCACCTCGCCCTTCAGACGTTTCAGCATCTCGTCCTTGGGAAATTCACCCAGCGCTCCCATCCTCTTGGACAATGGATTGCCGTAGTAGGCAACAATGCGCTTTGACGGCAGGATCGAACCGGCAAGAGGCGGCGGGCAGTTGACCGGCCAGCCGCATTTCTGGGCATACTCGGGGCTTTCACCGGCATTATATTTGATTTTGGGAGCGGCTTTCCGCGCGGCACTGGTCTGTGCCGCAAAGGCTGCAGCCTTTCTGGTGGCGGTGGTGGTGGCTGCAAAAGCTGCGGCAGCCTTCTGTTCTGCTTCTTTACGGTTTTTTGCCTCCAGATCGGCACTTTTACCGTCCGAACAGGCTGAAAGCGGAAGTGTAACGAAAGCAAGCAATACAACAATAATCGTGATACGGTGACAGTTCAAACGGTGGCACTCCTTCATATCCATGGGGTTTATAAGGCGTTTTTTGCAATCCCTATAAATACAGGGAAAAATGGATCCGGACAAGCTCTATTTTGCAGATAGTATTTGACAAGAGAGTCATAAATATGTCACCAGAGCTACGATAAAGACTATTCGACCGAAGGAGAATCACCCATGACCCAATGCCCATGCGGAAGCGGCAATACTTATTCCGAATGCTGCGAGCAGATCATAACTGGCGCCCGGACGGCGGCAACCGCCGAACAGCTTATGCGCGCCCGCTACTCAGCCTATGTGCTTGCCCAAATGGATTTTATCTTTGAGAGTACCCACCCTGACCACCGCCAGGGGTATGATCATGCCGGAACAAAAGAGTGGGCAGAGAACGCCGAATGGAAGGGGCTGGAAATCATCGGCACAAGCAAGGGCGGGGCTGACGACTCTATCGGCGAAGTTGAATTCATCGCCCGCTTCACCGAGAAAGGGAACGACCGGGAACATCACGAAGCGGGACAGTTCAAGAAGAAAAGCGGCAACTGGTACTTTACCGAAGGTTCCATGGTCCGCGCGAAACCGCTGATTGTGACCAAGATCGGCCGCAACGACCCGTGCAGCTGCGGAAGCGGCGTCAAATATAAAAAGTGCTGCGGCAAGTAAGCACACCAGATACAGGAAAGGCGGCTTAACAGCCGCCTTTCCTGTATCTGACCCGTTTAGTGCCAATACGCTTATTCTTTTTCTCCGACGTAGATCGTGGCGATCCCCAATGTCAGCTCGTGAAGAGTTATATTACGGAACCCCGTCTCGGCAATCATGCGGGAGAATTCCTCCTGTGAGGGGAATTCAAGGACAGAGTCGGGAAGATACTTATAGGCATTATACCGTGAGAACAGCCCGCCGACGACCGGAAGCAGGCGACGGAAGTAAAAATAGTACAACTGCCGGAACAACTGCGAACGCGGAGTCGAAAATTCAAGAATGATCATCCTGCCGCTAGGCCGCAGCACCCGCCACATTTCAGCCAACCCCAGCTTCCGGTCAACGACATTTCGTATCCCGAAAGCGATGGTAATCGAATCAAAGGTATCATTGGCAAACGGCAGATCTTCACAGGGAGCAACCTTGAGATCGATTCTGTCGGCATACGGTGATGCCGCAACCTTTACCGCTCCCAGATCAACCATTTCCTTACAGAAATCCGCCCCGGTAATCTTGACGGACGACGGCGTCCTGAGGGCTATTTCCAGCGCAACATCTCCGGTACCGGTCGCCACGTCCAGAATGCGGGACCCTTCCTGATATTTAAGCAGACTGACCGCCTTGGTACGCCAACGCCGGTCAATACCAAAACTTAACAGCCGGTTAAGAAAATCGTAGCGCGGAGCGATGGCGCCAAACATTTGTTGAATTTTTTCACCTTTATCTGAAAGCCTGAACATTCGTTTCCACTACCTTTTAACGTATTTAGATGGTATAAACAGAGGCGCTTTTGTAGCACATTTAGTCCGCAATTCACCAGAAAAAACGAAATTTTCACCGTCTTCAGGAGACTTCTCCACGTGATGCCAACGATCCGCATTCAGGACATTGCCGACATACTTATCATGACATTCCTGCTCTACCAGCTCTATTCCTGGTTCCGCGGGACGCGGGCAATGCAGGTCCTTCTGGGCCTCGGAGTGGTTACGTTCATTTATTTCACGACCCGCTTTCTGGACCTGTACATGACCAGCTGGGTACTTCAGGAACTTGGCACCGTACTGATAGTACTTATTATCGTCGTATTTCAAACCGAGATCCGCCAGGCATTATACCGGTTCAGCCACTTGCGCCACATACTGGACAGCCGCCGGGAAACGCAACACAGCCAATTCCAGGATATCGCCGAAACCCTGTTCCGGATGGCCTCCCGCAGAACTGGAGCACTGATTGTTTTTCAGGGCAATGACTCCCTGCAGGACCTGATGACGAACGGCGTCGCCATAGACAGTGAAATCTCCCCGCAAATGTTGGAGTCGATCTTCTACAACGGCGCACCGTTTCATGACGGAGCCGCGCTCATCAATAACGGACGCATTGAAAAAGCCGCCTGCCACCTGCCGCTTTCGGTCAGCCCTGACGTGCCGCAACACCTGGGAACCCGCCACAGGGCAGCTCTCGGACTTTCGGAGCGGAGTGATGCAGTCATTGTTGCCATATCGGAAGAACGTGGCGAGGTTTCACTGGTAACCGCCGGAACCATTCGGCTCATAAGCAACCCGACCGAACTGATCATGGCACTGGATGAACTTCTGAGAAGCGAGGTCGAGGCTCCCCGGATCACACTGGCGCAGCGGCTTTTTTCCAACCTGCTTCCAAAAGCATCCCTCCTGCTTGGCGTCTGCGTATTCTGGGTCTTGATAACAACACGGCAGGGGCAGATCACAACCGTTACCGCCCCGATTCGGCTACACGGGGTTCCGAATGAAATAGTGCTCCTTCGAACTCAGCCCGAGGATGTTACCGTCCAGCTGAAATCCATGTCAAGCCTTGCCCCCGCGCCTTCAAAACTCGACTTGACCGCGGAACTTGACGCATCCGGAATATCCGAGGGGACCACCGCAATACGGGTGAATCATTCCAACGTCACCGCCCCCCCGGGAATGATCATCACTTCCATCTCCCCCTCCAGCGTCCGGGTCTCTGCCGAAAGAAAGCTGCGCAAAAGCGTGCCGGTCAAGGCAACGCTGGTTGGCAAACTGCAACCAGCCAAATCATCACTGTACGTGCGATGCGAACCTGAATCAGTCGAAATCGAAGGGCCCTACAGCCAGGTTTCCCGGATAACTTCTGTTGCAACGGAAGAGATCGACGCAAGCCAGTTAAGGAAAGGAAAGGATTATTTAAAGAATCTGCGCATACCGGAAAAACAGGTTTCCATACTTCGGGACACACCGGTCACCATCAAACTTTCTGTGCGAGACAAGCGGCTCCGGTAGCACATTGGCACGTCTTTTGCTTTAAAGATGAACATAAAATTTGCATCAAAGATTGACTTTTCATGGATCTTGTTATATAAAGTCTCAAGTTTTTAAAAAATCTAAAACAGCACGGAGGGAACATGGCCCATTTTCGTATTGTTGTTACGATCTGCCTTATACTCCTGACACTTCCTCAGTTGGTTCTGGCTTCAAAATCACATGTTGTACGCAAAAGCGAATCTCTACAGTCAATTGCCCGCAAATATCATGTTTCCGTGGACGAGCTGAAATCCGTCAACAGCCTGACTGTTTCGCATGTATCAAAGGGGACACGGCTCATAATCCCGTCACATGCTGATTCCCTCCAAAAGAAATCTGCGGCCGCATCGCGCCAAGACACCTATAAGGTGGTAAAAGGGGATACACTGCCAAAAATCGCCAAAAAAACCGGCGTCAAAATGGCAGAAATCAGAAGCCTGAATGGATTAAAAAGAAACAAGGTCAAGCCGGGTCAGGTTCTTGTTCTCGTCGCTTCCGACCCTGCACCTCGGATTGCTACAAACAGACTACAACTTATCAACAAAGACCTTCTGAATGAACAGGAATTGACCGACACTCTGGCCGAATTAACCGATCTCGAGTCGGACCGACCGGTTGACCTGGCCAAATCGCTTGAAGCCAACCAGGCTATCAGCAAGCTCAAAAAAAGCGCCTACAGTTTTCTGGGCGCCCGTTACCGCTTTGGCGGCAGCAGCCGTGGCGCTCTTGATTGTTCAAGCTTCACGCAACAGGTCTTTCGTGAGCAGAGTGTAAAACTTCCCCGCACAGCCCGCGAGCAGTTTTATGTTGGCAATGAGGTCATGCGCGGCGATCTGAAAAAAGGCGATCTTGTCTTCTTTCAAACCTATGCCCGGTTTCCTTCCCATGTCGGTATCTATCTTGGCAATCGCAAAATGATCCACGCATCGTCACGAGAGCATCGTGTTGTTATCTCGTCAATGGACACCCCCTACTACCTGTCGCGCTATCTCGGCGCACGGCGCATGACCACAACAGCTTCCGACAACATCGATTTCAATGAGCTGCTGCTTGGCGTAGAGGAAGACAACGAAAGCGACACCATGGTAAATGATACGCTTGGCGTATCACTCAATCTTGCAAACTGACACCTGCTACATGTATACCCCTACCATATCCGGGTCGTTTGACCCGGATTTTTTTTCGCCATGAAAATTCTTCTCGCGTATCAATCCGGCCTTCCGAATCGTAACGACCCCTATATCAGCCTCGTACCAACCGGCTTATGCTACCTGCATGCCTGCCTGCTTGAAGCTGGTCATGAGTCATTGCTGGCAAACTTTTCGGCGTGGCCGACCGCACGAGTTGAAAAGGAGTTACTCTCTTTCAAACCTGATATCGTCGGCATTTCGCAGTGGACCCACAACAGACACATTTCACTTGAACTTGCCAAAATGTGCCGGGCTACTCTTCCTGATTGTATCATTGTAATGGGAGGGGGGCATGCCACCTTCTGCTACGAAGATGCTTTGAGTGAGTACTCACCTGTGAACGCGGTCGTCCGCGGCGAAGCCGAAGCTACTCTGCTTGAACTGGTTTCAGCCATAGCTTCGAAGACATCATGGCTCAACATAGACGGACTCGCATTTCGCAGCAACGGCTCCATCGTGACAACCCCGGCAAGGGCTAACATTGACAGCCTGGATCGCCTGCCTCTTCCTGCGCGTTATCTTGACAGCTCAATCGGCCTTGACCTTGAATTCCAACCCGAGTTTATCGTCACCACCCGAGGATGCCCATCTACCTGTTACTTCTGTAGTTCACCGGATTTTTGGGGGAAGAAGGTGCGTTTCAGATCTCCGGAAGCTATCGTCGAGGAAATTCTGTTTATTCGTCAGAAATATGGTCTGATCTATTTTTCAATCCGCGACGACACCTTTACGGCTGACCGCAAGAGAGTGCTGGAATTTTGCGCGCTGCTTCAGCAGCAGAAGGCCCATATACTTTGGAACTGCCAGTCACGAGTCACCGCGATAGACGAAGAACTGGTCATTGCCATGAAACGGGCTGGATGTGAATGCATTCAACTCGGAGTTGAATCAGGTTCACCGCACATGCTTCAGCTGCTGGGCAAAAGAATAGCACCAGACCAGATCGAACAGGCCTGTGCCGTAATCAGGAACATCGGCATCAACCTATCAGTCTATCTGATCAGTGACATTCCGGGGGAATCTGCTAAAGATATCCGGCAAAGCATTGATCTTGTCCGGCTCATTCAACCGGATGACGGCTACGTATCACCTCTTGCCTATTATCCAGGCACCCGGCTGTATAAGGACGCAGTTGCATCAGGCGCAGCAACTAACAGCCTTTTTACCGAGTCAAAACAGACAGCACTGTACGTCTCTTCTGCTTCAGCTCCGTCAGCAACCCGGCTTCTGAAGGTGTTGACGAAGAAAAAACGGGGCAGCTCTCATCGTTTCACGTCCCAGAAGAACCTTCTTGGCTACTGTTCCACCACAAATGTAATAGCCGCAGAGTGGTACCGGCAAGGCGGGGAGTATGATAAGGCTGAAGCCGAATTGCGTGAGATCATCATAAAAGAACCGAACAATCCATGGGGCTGGCTTCTTCTCGGTGATCTTTGTTTCGAACTGGGCAGAGTCAAGAGGGGAAAAGAGTTGTATAGAAAAGTATTAGATATCGTTCCCCGCCATGGTGCTTCCATGGCAGCACTCTCATCAGAATAAAAAAGCGGGGTCATTTTCATGACCCCGCTGATTACCTTGCTACGCTGAACCAACTTTGAAAATTACTTCACGATCCTGATGCCAGGGATGAAGGAGATCTTCTCAAAAGTCTTGTTCAGAGTCTTGCTCTGGAAGTTGGAAAGTGGCGGAGTTTCCGGGTACTCAATTTTATCGCCTTTGGCAACCTTGATTTCGGGCAGTGCCAACCATACTTTTGCACCTTTTTCGTCAGCTGCTTCAACATAGGTGTAGCCGCCTGAGTTCATGGTCTGAGTAACGGTTGCTTTCTTGCCAGCGCCTGCGGGGATTTCCTGTGCCTTCATACCGGCGTGTGGATCTCCACCCTGAGCTGCTGCGCCTGGAGCTGCGGGAGCTGCTGCACCCTGCTGAGCGCCCGGCATCTGGCCCTGCTGCGGAGCTGCTGGAGCTTCAGTTTTTGGCTTGTCTGAACAACCGGCAAGGGCGAGAGCGGCAATACTAAGAACTACTAATGCTGTTTTTTTCACCTGCGACCTCCTGAAATTTTGATAACTTTACTTTTCTACCATACTACATTCGCTACATCCAAGATATTTTTTATAACGTCAGATAATATAACACTATTTCCGAATAGCTATGCGTTTTTGTACGTGTTACCCGCAGTTTAACCCATTATATTTACTGCTTTAAGGTATCAGGTTTTGCAGGATTCAGTGAGTCATACAACTCTATCTGCTCAGCAATTGATCGTTTTTTCCGGCAGCAGCGAGACGGGCTCCTGCAAAGCCTGCACCGGTCATCAGAACACCACTGGCAGCAGGTACAATCAGGACAGGGGTGCTTTTGGTGAGTTTCATCAGCCATCAATAAACAACATTTCGTTTGACGGCGTTTCCTTCAAGCAGTTGAACAAATGCCTTACCGCTATCTGCATTAACCAGCAGGTAGCGGGGAAGTTTCATCACCGAATCGGCCGGCGTTGCGTGACGCCGTTCGATAGTAAACGTCGCTCCGTAGCCAGCTTCAGACGCCTTGCGGAGCAAATAATCATCGTAGATGCCAAAAGGCCAGGCCAACATATCAACCTTCGTTCCCAGCTCCGTTTCCAAGCGCGCCTTGGATTTTTTCAACTGCGTCATAACAAGGGAGTCCAAAGCTGTCGGGCTCAGCTTCTTACGTTCTTTCTTAAAGTTCGGATGCCAGTAGGTATGCGACTGGACTTCAAAAAGACCCGTTTTTGCCAGTTCCCTCATTTGATCCCAGGTCATGGCATACTTTGCGTTTGAAATTGCTGACGGATAGGTAAAAACGGTGACCGGATAGCGGTACTTTTTTATGATCGGCAGCATATCACTATATACGGACTTGTGAGCATCGTCCTCTACAATAACGACCGACTTTGGCCCTGGTGCCGGAGCCTTTCCCTTATAATAGTCAACAAGCTGGCGGAGCGGGATCACTTTATAGCCATTGTCGTGAAGATACTTCATTTGGGCAGCAAACACCGGAGTCGTAATCGTCATGCCGTCCGCCACTGTTGCGCCAAAACGGTGATACAGCAATATGGGAACCCGGAACGAATCTGCAGCTAAAACAGCGAGCGGCGATAGCACGGCAAACATGACCAGAACAAATTGAACAATAAAGCGGTACATAAAAAAATAATCCCTTTCTTTTGTTACCCCCTCACAATGAATACCGAACAGGCTGCATTTGAGGCGACTTTATGGGAAACACTTCCCTTTATTTTGCGCTGAATAAATCCTTTTCCGGAACTGCCGATAACAATCACATCTATCTCTTCCCGCTTCGCAAGGGCAATGATTCTGTCAGCAGGGTCACCGTATTCGACGATCATCTCAAGTGGTATATCATGCTCGGTAGCATACTTTTCGACAACATAAAATATTCGTTCACGAAGCTCATTCCATTTTTTTGTCTCGGTCATGGGTGCCGCCGGCACAAAGTCCGTGTAGGTCGAAGTCGGCGAATTCGGCAATACAAGCAGCGCAAATATTCTGCTTTTAAGCTGAGTCTGATTTCCTACCGCCAACCGGACCGCCTCCTCTGCTGCCTTGTCTGACTGGGGAGATCCATCAATTGCCACAAGAATTTTTTTACGCAGATTCAGCATAGCGTCCTCGCACGTGTTTTATAAACATACAATCGAACTGCCCAGACAACTACATAAGCAGTGCAATATATAAAGCAATTTTTCAGACTTGACAATTGTAAAACAATATTCTAACATTTCCGAAAATTAGTTACAAAACGTCCTTTTTGACCACAATTTTAATTAACCATTATATTTTGATATGTTGCACTCCACTTTCAATCAATCCCATATATGAAAAGGACTCACCCATGGCAAAAAAAGAGAAATCAGAATACCTCATACAGGCAGTATCTCACGCACTCGATCTGCTTGAACAGTTTCATGGTGAAGTGGATGAACTTGGCGTAACAGAACTAAGCAAAAGATTGAAGCTTCACAAAAACAACGTGTTCAGACTGCTTGCAACACTTGAGTCACGCAGCTACATTGAACAGAACAAGGTAACGGAAAACTATCGTCTCGGACTCAAGACCCTTGAACTCGGGCAGACCTTCATCAAACAGATGGGACTACTCAGGCAGTCAAAACCGGTCCTTGAGGCACTGGTTGCCCAGTGCAACGAAACAACCTATGTTTCGATCCTGAAGGATTTCAACATAGTATATCTTGATGTTGTTGAAACAGCCATGACGGTCCGCGTCGTTCCACGCGTCGGCTCCCGCCTGCCGGCCTACTGTACCGCGGCAGGAAAGGTTCAGATAGCCTATATGAGCGACGAAGAACTTGAAACATATATTCCCACAAAAGAACTTAAAAGTTATACCCCCAACACTATTACCGATCGCGACTCGCTGAAAAAGCAGTTGAAAGTAATCGCCGAGCAGGGGTATGCCTATGACAATGAGGAACTGGACACCGGTGTCAAATGCGTCAGCGCTCCAATCAGGGATTATACCCGCCGCATTATCGGTGCTGTCAGTATTTCCGGGCCTTCAATGCGCTTTTCCGATGAACGCATTAAAAATGAACTTATTCCGCTTGTTATGAAAGCGGGCGATGAGATTTCCGCCAAACTCGGTTTTCAAAAGTAACACATTACCTTCCAAAACTTTACGGGCGGCCTTCGAGCCGCCTTTTTTTTGTTACTGCTGCGTAAAAAATCACATCATATGTTAAAAAACAGTAGGATGACAACGTACAAGGATAGAACATGCTGATCTACAAGGTTGTTGAAATCGGGACCGTCACGGAAGAAGCTATCGAAGAGGTCCTGAACACATGGAGCGCCAAGGGGTGGCATTTTGACGGCTTGCAGTTCGCCATGCGCGAGTCAAGCAAACGCCCTGCCATGGCCTTTGCCCTGTTCACGCAACAATCCGTGTGCGAAGAAGGAATTCATGAAAACTAAAGAGACTCTTTACTTGGTGGACGGTTCTTCGTATATCTACCGGGCCTATTATGCCATCCGTCACCTCTCCTCCCCCAGTGGCCATCCGACGAATGCAATCTACGGTTTCATCCAGATGCTGCTCAAGTTACTGAAGGATTACAATCCCCAACATCTGGCGGTAGTTTTTGATGCCGGGCGAACCACATTCCGTACCGAGATGTACCCGGAGTACAAGGCCAACCGCGCCGCAATGCCGGATGATCTGCGCATGCAGATGGAGCCGATCCGCGAAGTAGTACGGGCGTTCAACATTGCCACACTGGAACTGCAGGGGTATGAGGCTGACGATATCATCGGAACACTTGCGGATCGTTTTGCCGATCAGGGAGGGAACGTGGTGGTCGTCACCGGTGACAAGGATCTGATGCAGATCGTTACTGAAAAGGTCACGCTGCTGGATACCATGAAAGGAACGGAGTCGGGCATTCCC
>MGZJ01000024.1:13558-44952 GCA_001802645.1 Geobacteraceae bacterium GWC2_53_11
ACTCTTCCGACAACATTCCCGGCGTCCCGGGCATCGGAGAAAAGACTGCCACAAAACTGATTCTTGAATTCGGCAACCTTGATACGCTGCTGGAGCGTGCCGAAGAAGTAAAAGGAAAAAATGGAGAAAAACTTCGAGAATACCGTGAGCAGGCTCTCCTCTCACGCCGTTTGGCAACAATAGAGCGCAACGTACCGCTGGAGTTTAACCTGGAGGAACTGAGTGCTCGGGAACCGGATCAGGAGACACTGAACTCTTTTTTTAAAAAATTCAACTTCACCTCACTTATCAAGGAGTTAACCGCCAAGGCAACACTTTCCGTCGAAGATTACCATACCGTAACAACGATGTCAGAGCTCCAGGAACTCATCACGGAACTGGAACGGTCCGGGGAGTTTGCCCTTGATCTGGAGACCACCAGCCTTGACCCGCGGGAAGCGAAAATCGTGGGACTTTCGTTTTCATACCGTGACCATGACGCCTGCTACATTCCTGTTGGCCATGTCACGGCCGCAACCCGTTCCGCTCACGCAACGGATTCAGGTCCGCTTTTCGCATCCGGGAGTGGAATATCCAGCCATGAAGTGAGGCTTGTTGCAGGACAACTACCCGCCGATCAGGTGCTGGCCAGCCTGCGTCCGCTCCTGGAAAATCCGGCACTGCGCAAGGTCGGGCAGAATATCAAGTTCGACTTGCAGGTGCTGGCCAATAACGGCATTAGTCTTGCCGGAGTATGGCTTGACACCATGCTGGCCTCCTACCTGCTCAATCCTTCCCGGCAGGGGCACGGACTGGACTCCCTGTCACAGGAGCACCTGAATCATCGTATGATCAGCTACGGTGACGTCACCGGCAGCGGCAAGGAGCAAAAGAACTTTGCCCAGGTGGATATTGAAACGGCTTCCCGATATGCGGCGGAAGATGCCGATGTTACCTGGCTGTTGCGCCGGAAACTTGAGCCGCTGCTGGTAAAGGGGGGTGATGACGCCCTGCTGCATTCGGTCGAAATGCCGCTGGTGACGATTCTGGCAGGTATGGAGAACCATGGTGTCCTTCTGGACACGGCTCTTCTGAACTCACTGTCCGCCGATTTTGCCGGGAGGATGAAACATGTTGAAGAACGGATTTTTGCCCTGGCAGGTGAACCGTTTAATCTCAACTCTCCAAAACAGCTTGGAGAAATCATCTTTGATCGCATGGGCTTGAAAACAGGCAAGAAGACCAAAGGGAAAAGCGGCTGGTCTACTGACAATGAAGTCCTTACCGCGCTGGCTGAAGAACACGAAATTGCCCGGCTGATACTTGATTACCGGAGCATTGCCAAGCTTAAAACCACGTACACTGACTCTCTCCCGCGCCTCGTCAATTCACGCACCGGGCGGGTCCACACCTCGTACAACCAGACGGTCACCAATACAGGACGCCTCTCCTCATCTGATCCGAACCTGCAAAACATTCCGATCAGGACAGAGGAGGGGCGCCGTATCCGGCACGCATTTATCGCCCCGCCGGGTCATGTCATCATGTCGGCCGACTACTCCCAGATCGAGTTGCGCGTGCTGGCGCACCTCTCGAATGATGCCGTGTTCTGCCATGCATTTGCCAATGATGAAGACATCCATACCCGCACCGCCGCCGAAGTTTTCGGTCTTTTCCCGGAAATGGTCACACCGGAGATGCGGCGCCAGGCAAAAACCATCAATTTCGGCATCATCTATGGCCAGGGAGCCTTTTCACTTGCGAAGCAGCTGGGTATTGCACGCAAAACCGCCGAAGAATTCATCAATACCTATAAGGAGCGCCACAACGGCGCTATTGCATATCTCGACTCATGTATCAAGGAGGCGGAAGAACACGGCTGTGTGCGGACAATACTCGGCAGGCGCCTGCCGATTCCCGACATTCATAGCAGCAACGGCAACGTGCTGGCCTTTGCCCGCCGGAATGCCATCAACTATCCGATACAGGGCTCAGCCGCTGACATTATCAAATGCGCCATGATCCGGGTTGATGCCCGTATTCGCCAGGAACGGCTGCAGAGCCGGCTGATCATGCAGGTACACGACGAACTGGTTTTAGAAGTACCTGAAGCTGAAATAGTGACCATGGAGCAGCTTGTAGAGGAAGAGATGGGACGGGCTGTAGAAACGAAGGTTCCGCTCAGGGTTGACATCAGTTATGGGGCCAACTGGAGCGAAGCGCACTAACGAAGAAGTTATGCCACAAGCCGACGTTCCTTCAGGAATTGGCACTGCGCCTCCTGCGCCGGTCTTTCTGCTTGCGCAGTTTTTCTATTCGTTTCATCTCAGGGGTTATGACACCTGAAGCGGCTTCAATTCGCTCCAGCAGCTCACGGCGAGCGATAAATCGATTCACTGACTGGCTCCTTTCCCGCATGCAGGTAACCTGAATACCGGTTGCCTTATGTTTCAACTGGACGCAACTGGACGTCTTGTTGACGTGCTGGCCGCCATTCCCGGATGAGCGAACGAAGCTTTCCTCAAAGTCTTCTTCACGCACCCCCAGCAGGGTCATCTTTTCCCGCAGCCAACGATTTTTTTCTTCACTCACGGCAAACTCAGGCATAATCAGACAATTCCCGTTTTAATCAGCATGTTGGTATTATGGCAAATTCTTACGTAACGACAGTATATTCCATTTTCAGATCGTAAGCTATCATCCGGCGAATGTTGCCTGACAAGCTCCAATATGGTATAAACGCACTCGACCTATACACTGAACAACTTCAAAGGAGTATCGTGAAGGCACATTTTTTACAACGCTGTTGGGTTACCTTTTCAGTATATGTTGTCGGTATCTATGCCTCACTCCTGAACAGGTTTGTTATCAAGGGAAGTGAGAACATCCCGCATGACGGTCCCGTCCTGATAGCCTCCAACCACATTTCAGCCTACGACACCATATTTCTTCCTTGGGCAGTCATCAGGTACAATCCACTCCAGATGCTCTGGGCACCAGCCAAAGAGGAATTATTTGAAAAAACAGCTCTGCGGCTGATCTATACATCGTGGGGAGCTTTCCCGGTCAAGCGGAAGCGGGATGTACGGGCAGGCCGGGTATTGAATGACCTGCTGCAGGGCCAGAAAGTCATGCTCTTCCCCGAGGGTACCCGCCATAAGGACGGACAACTGGGGCCCGGTAACCGGGGAGTAGGGAAAATCATCTACGACACCAGACCGGCGGTCATTCCAACGGCCTTGGCCGGACTGAACAGCTGGAAGTTCCCCGGCTTTGGACAGGAGGCTGCAGTTGTGTTCGGTGCGGCACTGGATTTTAGTGACCTGTTTGCACTGGAAGACTGCAAAGAGACTCACCTGCAGATTGTTGACCGGGTCATGCAGGCAATTGCAGCTCTCTTAACCACGGAGGGGATTGATTGTGGCCGAAAATAACAGTCAAATCGTAGAAGTTTTTTGTGATGGCGCATGCAGTGGCAATCCGGGACCTGGCGGATACGGAGCAATTCTTCGCTGCGGAGGTCACACCAAAGAACTGAGCGGAGGAGCAAAAGAGACCACGAACAACCGGATGGAGATGAGTGCGGCTATTGAAGCACTCCGCCAGTTGACCCGCCCCTGCCAGGTCATAATCACGACTGATTCGCAATATCTGGTAAAAGGAATGACCGAATGGATTGCAGGGTGGCAGCGTAAAGGGTGGCGCAACAGCAAAAAAGAGCCCGTTCTCAATAAGGATCTGTGGGAACAGCTGCTTGTTCTGACCAGCTCGCATTCAGTGCAATGGAAGTGGGTTAAGGGACACGCGGGACATGCGGAAAATGAGCGTTGTGATCAACTGGCGCGGGAAGCGATACCTGTGTGAGAGGAGCCTACCTTGAGGCAGGAACCACTCCGATCAGACTGAAACCATATTTGGGGTTTGTTACGGCATGGGTATTCGGGAATTTAGAAAACAACCACCCTTGGAAAACCGTTGAACCATGTTCACTGATCCGGACTTTTGCACCAGGGTTTACCAGTTCATTTGAGGAGGTCGTAATAGTTGCCCCTTCCATGGTAAAGGCAGGAAGAAAAGCTTCTACGGTAATTGAAAGTGCTGAAGAAGGGACCGGAAATGTTGCACCAATGGGGACAACATAAATGTTTTCCGTTCCCCTGGTTTTATCAATTACTGCAATCCGGACCGCCTTCCAGCGGCGTATGACATCAGGTGGGACAATGACTGTTTTTTCTTTGGTTGTACGGTGGGAAGTGGAAGGCTGAAGTTTATCGTGAGGTTTTTCGGTGCGCTCCTGACAAGCGCTGAGGACACTTGCCAAAAACGATACTGATATAACCTGATGTACTATTCGAGCAAGAGTCAATGCGGTATCCGATGAAAGTGTGGCGGAGAGAGAGGGATTCGAACCCTCGATACCGGTTTCCCAGTATACTCGCTTAGCAGGCGAGCGCCTTCGACCTACTCGGCCATCTCTCCGTATGATGTAGCGTTCTTCAGTTACGGCGGGATGTGATACCTACCATGCCTCGCTCAAAAAATCAAGCCCTACTTTCCTTTTTTCAAATCAACCAAGATCAGCTTTGCAACCGCTTTAAGTGTTTCAAAAACGCCTTCGCCGGTGGTAGCACACGCCTCAAATTCGGGAACATTCGTAGTGTTCAGCTCTCGCCGTAACTCCTCAACCGACATTGCCCCCGGTAAATCACGCTTGTTGTACTGAATAATGTACGGCAGCTTGTCAAGATCATAGCCCTGTTCCTTGAGATTTATTCTCAGGTTCTCAAGGGACTCAATATTCGCATCAATCCGCTCTTCCTGGGAGTCAGCAACAAAAACGACCCCATCAACCCCCTTCAGTATAAGTTTTCTGGACGCATCATAAAAGACCTGTCCCGGAACGGTATAAAGATGGAACCGGGTCTTAAACCCCCGGATTTCACCCAAGGAAAGAGGTAGAAAGTCAAAAAACAACGTCCGCTCCGTCTCCGTGGCGAGGCTAATCATCTTCCCTTTGGCATCCGGAGCGGTTTTCTGATAAACGAACTGAAGATTTGTCGTTTTTCCGCACAAACCCGGGCCATAATAGACTATTTTACAATTTATCTCACGAGAAGCATAGTTGATGAAGGACATCTTTGGCTTTCCCTGTTATTAATTAGTAAGTTAGATATATTTCGGCAGTTGCGGTGCAGGATACTGCCCGAGGCAGCAGTAAAAAGCTCTCAGAAAGACTCAGCTAAAAAGATTGTCAATATCGTCATCGGTAATTTCAGCGAAGGGGAAATTGGATGCTCCCCGTTTTTCACGTTCTTCCGACTTTTTCATCAGTTGTTCGAAAATACCCGAAAGCTCCTCTGATGATTTTTTCACCCGAAGACGGACAAGTCCGAGAGAAGAGCGGTTATCAAACAGGACTACCAGAATAACTCGGCCACCAACGATGGAAATATGGAGATTGTCCTTTTCCCCCTCGTGAAAGAGAATTGAGAATTCTTTTTCACCGATAAGCTTGGCAAGTCCGCCTGTAGCAGCAATGTTTCCGGCTGTCAAAGATGCGAGTGAAGTGGTATCAAAACGCTCGGTTTCTCCGACGCCTGAGATCAACTGACCATTTTTATCCACCAGGAAAATCACTTTGGCATTGGCTTCCTTAAGCAAGCGGCCAATAACCTCGTTGATTTCCTGAAATTCTTCGTCGTACATGACCATCTGTGAATTGGACATGCCTTATCTCCTTGCACGGCGGCAATAGTTTCATCCCTACATCAATTTAAAAAAGAATATCTTGCCTTATAGCAAACCTCCTGCATGCTTTCAAGCTTATTCGATGTCATTGTCGTGTTTGAGAGCAATCCCCTATTTGCTTTACGATGGATGCTGTGGTACCTTGCACCGCTCTTTATCCTGATTTTGATATCCACCTGAAGAAAGGCATACAACATATATGGAATTAAGCTTTTCCAAAAACAATGAGCCTGTAGACCAGACTATCAATCGACTCATTGAAGATTCAGGAGGGATCCACCACCCCGCCGTCATCAAGGAAATGATTCTTGCCACACTTAAAATCGGCCAGGACGTGGATTATCTGGCTGATCTGAAACTGATAAACCGCACCTTGCGCGAGATGCGTTATACGGCAAAGGTTTTCGGCCCCTATCGTCACCGTAAGAAGGTTACCATATTCGGCTCGGCGCGCACGGAAGAAACTGATGAGATGTATCTAAAATGCGTCCGGTTCAGCCGCATGCTTGCAGAAAACAACTACATGGTCATCACCGGAGGCGGCCCCGGCATCATGCAGGCCGGCAATGAGGGCGCCGGAAGCGAGAACTCGTTTGCGGTAAACATACGATTGCCATTCGAACAGAAGCCGAACCCGGTCATGTATCGCAATCCGCGACTGGTGACCTACAAATACTTTTTCAACCGTAAAGTTGCCTTCGTCAAAGAGGCTGACGCCATTGTCGTTTTTCCGGGAGGATTCGGCACTCTGGATGAGGCGATGGAGGTGTTTACGCTCATCCAGACCGGCAAGACATCACCCAAACCGTTGATTCTGATGGATGACAAGGACGGCTACTGGGAACAGTTTTTCAATTTCGTCAAGGAGAGCCTCCTGGTAAAAGGGTTCATCTCGGGCGAAGATTTTTCCCTCTTCACGGTAACAAGAAGCGAGCAAGAAGCGATGCAGGTAATAGACACGTTCTATAACACCTACCACTCTATGCGCTTCATTGAAAACCGTCTGGTAATACGCCTGCAGAAAAAACTTTCGGATGAACAGATTGCAACCCTGACCAGCGAATTTCCCGAACTGATCAAAAACGGCGATCAGATTAACTGTTGTGAAGCGTTCCCGGAAGAGATCGATGAGCCGGACCTCGCCACTCTGCCGCGCATATCCATGCTATTCGACCATCATCACTATGGACTGTTGATAGCGTTTATCAACCGCATGAATACGTTTTAGCTGTTTGCAGTCGCCATGCGCAATGCATGGCATGTGGCACGTTGACAAGGTCAACTGCTTGACGATATAGTTCAATAATCACTCTCAAATTCAGGATACCATGCAGGATTTAAAGCATCTTTCACAAAAAAAATCTTTTCCAGGGTCAGGACTTTTCGGCGGCAGCTCACACAACAGGCGGCGCAAACAACCCGGAGATGCATCCCGGCCCAACTTGCCTCTCCCATCGGGCAAGCGGTTCCGCCGGTTAAAACTGACGCTCCTTTTTATTGCGATTATCCTGGCTCTGGCGCCGCTTTCCGTCCTTGCTCTGCGCAAGTCGAAGCCCGTCGGTTCAGCCGTGCGCACCTGGGTCACCTCTTTGACCTCTCCCGCAAAACCTGCTGAAGCCGCCAAGTCCCCTTCCGCCTCCAGCCGTTTCAAAGCGGCCAGCGACCTGCTTGCAACAGCGGAAGTCAACGGCTCCCGCATTTCGGCTCGTACTCCTGAAGGAATGCAGCACATCTACACTATTCAGGGAGATCTGCAGCAACGGGTCCATGACTATCTGGTCAAAAACCAGGTACCGTACGGCGTTTTTGTCGCCATAGAACCGGCTACCGGACGCATACTCGGCATGACATCCTATTCGGCGATTGATTCTGACTGGCCCAGGCGTTCTGCCTACGAACTGTATCCCATGGCCTCGCTGTTCAAGATCATTACCGCCTCTGCAGCTCTTGAAAGCCATAAAATAACACCGGAAACCGTCATTGAATTCCGCGGCAACAACTACTCTGAGAATCCGCGCTACTGGGACATCAGCCCGCGCGGCAAAAATAACAGCATGGATGTTTCATACGCCATGGGTAAATCCATCAACCCGGTCTATGGCCGCGTGGCAAGTGATGTGGCGGGAAAAACCTCCGTGATGGAATCAGTGTACCGCTTCGGCTTCAATCAGGAACTGCTGCCGGGTACCCCGGCCAAGCCAAGTCAGGCCGGAGAACCAGCCAGCACCCATGATCTGAGGCTGATGGGCGCGGGCCTGGACCACGACGTTAAAATTTCGCCGCTGCATGCCGCAGTGATCATGTCGGCTATTGCAAACGGGGGGAAAATGATGGCTCCTGGTCTTACCAGCAGCATCATCGACGAACACGGAGTCGAAAAAGAGCTTTTCTCCCCTCGTGAACTGCGCCAACTGGTCTCTCCCGAGACCTCGGCATCGTTGACAAAAATGCTTTCCAGCACCGTCCTGACCGGAACATCCCGAAAGGCTTTTCACGACCGTCGTGGCCGGCCGTTACTGAATATCCCGATCGCCGCCAAGACAGGATCAATCAACGGCACAGATCCCAAAGGGCATTATTCGTGGTTTGCCGCTTTTGCGCCGATACAGAACCCGAAAATTGCGCTGGTCGCACTGGTTATAAATCCGGACAAATGGAAAATAAAGGCTTCTCAGGTTGGAGAACAGGCTCTTGAGGAGTTTTTCAGGAAATAGGCTCGGCGGAAGAATAGCTGAGTAGCCGTAACTCACCATCCAGTATTTCACCATAGGTGAACTGCTCCATCCAGTCACCAAGAGACAGGACCGTGAAGCCGGTTGCGGGTAGACACTCATGCAGGGCAAGGTGAAAGTGGCCGGTAATCAGTCCGTCACACCCCTGTTGCCGGATTGATTCGGCAAAATCCAGGATGATCCGGCGGTAATCCCAGCGGGCTGTTTTAACGGTATATCCGGCCCGGCTTCGTTTCTGCAGGCAATTCCTGATGGCAGATGCCCACGCCGGAGGAAACCTGCTGACGCTGGCAGCAACCAGACGGCTGCGCAACAGGAAGCGAAGCAGACGGTAGCTACGATCCTCCCTGTTGATTTGATCGCCATGACAGATGTACAGCCGCTTACCTTGCACCGTTTCAATGGCTGGTCCGGTATGAATCTCGGCTTTCAGGCGCTGTGAAAAGATCACGCCCAGATGGAAGTCGTGATTCCCTTCATAATAGACCAGCCTGCAACCGCTCGCGACCAACCGGTCCAAGGCATCAAGGACGGAGTCGTACTGTTTGAATGGGTGTGACGGGAACCCCACCCAGAAATCGAACAGATCGCCCATAAGGTAGAGAACATCAAGATGCCCTTCCTGCTCACGCAAAAAACGGAGCAACAGACGGTAGTTGGTATCGTCCGGTGATACAAGATGGGCATCGGCTAGAAAAATGGCTCGCATGGCGCGGATTGTGCTTCGATCAGCACTGAAATGTCAACAAGAAGAAAGCGCCTTGGCGTTGCAACAGAAATAAAGGAGAAACATTAGATGGCAACGATTCACAGTGTGGAAATATCGTGGGAGGACCTGCTGGGGGCCTTTACCAGCGGACAGCTTGACAAAGCCAATTATCTCGACCGGCTGACCGGAGAGATATTTTCAGTTCCATCAACACCCGACAGCAATGAAGTCCGCCAGCAGCTTAAAGATAATGGCGAGCGTTTCCTGGAGATCCCACCGTTCGACTATCGCAGTGAGCGGCAAATCGTGGCCGAGTTCGTTGCGCAGATATCCGACCATGATTTAAAAAAGCTGCTGCAAACCTCCCTGGCCGGTCGAAAACCGTTCGGAAAGATCGAGGACATACTCTCGTTTTACCCGGATGAGGAAGACCGGTACACCATATTGAAAGATCAGTACCTATCCAACCGCCTTAAAACCTGGCTTGAAGAGAACAACCTGTTCACCGCCAACACGGTCCTGCAGGGTGCAAAGCACGCCTAGGAGAGATCATGGAGCACACTCATCACGCCCACGCCCCGCGCAATGATTACGGACGGTTTATCGCCACCATCCTGATTTTCTGCCTGCTGGCAGCTGCAGGCTACGCTCTGCAGCATACGATCTCCTGTTTTCTGCTTTCCTGGGTCATTGCCTACCTTCTCGATCCACTGCTCGTCCGCGTCGAACAACGGGGCATGAAACGGCTCTACGCGCTGGGACTGCTCTATGTCATCCTGGGCATTCTGACCGTTTTTTTCCTGACCTTTATCGTCCCGGCCATCACCATCAGCTGGAACGCCTTTATCCTGGATCTTCCCGCCTATATCCAGAAACTGAAACAGGCTGCCCTGGAGTGGAAAAGCCGCATGCCTGATCGCTATGGGTCAGACGAAATACAGTGGCTGATTGATAAAGCCTCTGCCAATCTTGATACGGCGGCGGAAAAGACCGGATTCTGGGCATACAGCTTCGGCACTCGTATTTTTTTCAATCTTTTTAACATCGTACTCTCACCGATTCTGGTTTTCTTCATGCTCTACTATAAGCAAACCGTTATCGACACAGTCTCTTCCTGGCTTCCGGAAGGCCGTCGCACCCAGATGATCGACATCGCCCATGAAGTCAACGGCAGTATAGGCGGGTACCTGCGCGGACAGGTCGGAGTATCCATCATAGTCGCCCTGCTGGCAACGGTTGCCCTGTTCGCCCTGGGCATCCCGCACCCGATATTCTGCGGGGCATTCGCCGGAGCCGCCTCGATTCTGCCGTTCATCGGTGTTATCATTGCGACGATCCCCGCCCTCTTCTTCGCCTGGTTCAAATTTCAGACCGTGTCCATGCTCTGGCAGACAACCCTGGCCTTCGGCTTTATCTACTTTGTCGAGGGGTATGTCATCAAACCCCTGGTATTCAAGGAATCGATGAACCTTAATCCGTTGGTTACCATCATCATGGTAATGGCACTCGGAGAGATTCTCGGTTTCTGGGGCATTTTGCTGGCCCTCCCCATTGCATCTGCCATCAAGATCACCTGGGGACATTTCGTGCACGGCGATTTCAGACAGAGGTAGCACATCGTGAATAATAAGACTTTCACAGCCCCCATAACCGGTATGTCATGCGCCAATTGCGCTGCCCGCATTGAAAAGAATCTAACCCCGCGTGACGGCATACAGAGCGCGGTAGTAAATTTTGCCCTCATGGAACTGACCGTCAGCTTTGACCCGAAAACCATCTCCGAAGAGCAGATCGTCGCGACTGTCGAAGCGCTCGGTTACGGCGTTGTCCGGTCCGAACCGGATGGCGAGCTGACGTTCGGGGTACGCGGACTGCACTGCGCCTCCTGTGTCAACACGCTTGAAAGCAAGCTGCATGAACATCCCGGCATTACCACCGCCATTGTCAATCTTGCCGCCGAAACAGGTTTTGTCAGGTTTGATCCCCAGCAGCTCGGCGCCGCTGACATCTTCAGCATTGTCCATGCCGCCGGCTACACTCCGGTAGGACTGCACGGTGCTGAGACGGCTCAGGACGATGATCTGCGGTCCCAGCGCAACTGGTTTATCTTCTCTCTCTGCGCGTCCCTCCCGATCATGCTTACCATGGGACTGCACACCAACCGGGCGGCAATGCAGATCAGCCTGCTGCTGGCTACGGCGGTACAGTTTTCCGCCGGCCTGACCTTCTATCGCGGAGCCTGGAGCGCCCTCAAAAACCGCAGCACCAACATGGATGTACTGGTAGCTTTAGGCACTTCAGCTGCATATTTTTATTCACTGGCAGCTTACGTTGGACTGCTCGGACCGCATCGCGAAGTATTCTTTGAAACCTCGGCCATGCTGATCGCCTTTATCCGGCTCGGCAAATACCTTGAAGCCAGAGCCCGGGGCAAAGCAAGTGAAGCACTCAAGAAGCTGCTCCACCTCCAGGCAGACAAAGCGCTTCTGGTGACTGAAAGCGGCGAAAAAGAGGTTCCCGCCTCCGTAATCCGGGTCGGCGATGTTGTTCTCGTTCGTGCCGGAGATGTCATTCCGGTCGATGGCGAAGTGCTTGACGGGAGCGGGTCCGTTAACGAAAGCATGGTCACCGGTGAATCCCTGCCGGTGCTGAAAAATCCGGGCGACCAGGTTTCCGGAGCCACGGTCAGCACCAATGGCGTCATGCGTATCCGGGCAACCAGAATCGGTGAAGCAACCCTGCTGGCGCAGATCATCAAAATGGTGCGCGAAGCACAGGGGGACAAGGCGCCGATTCAGAAATTTGCCGATACCGTATCGGCATGGTTCGTTCCGATCGTCATACTCCTGTCGGCAGTCACCTTCATCGTCTGGTATTCCACGCTTTCCAGCGATTTTCTGACCGCCTTCCGCTATGCCATCGCCGTATTGGTGATAGCCTGTCCCTGCGCCATGGGACTGGCCACGCCAACCGCCATCATGGTCGGCAGCGGCATCGCGCTCGGACGTGGCATACTGGTTAAAAGGGGCTCCGCCCTTGAAGCGATCTCCCGCCTGAACATTGTCCTGCTCGACAAGACCGGCACCCTGACCAGGGGGGAGCCGGAAATGACCGACCTGGTGCCGGTCGCTCGCAGCATTGATCCAACCAAACTACTCGAATGCCTGGCAACCGCCGAGGCGTACTCGACCCACCCGCTGGCCCAGGCTGCGCTCGCAGCCGCACGGGAAGCGGGAATTGAACCGGGTCAGGCCGATGACTTTGAAGAACGGGGCGGCTTCGGCGTAACCTGCCGTTTTGAAGGGTTTCAGCTGGCGGTCGGAAACGAACGGCTGATGAAAGAACTCGGCATTGCCTTGGCTCCGCTGGCAAAAAAAGTTTCCGAACTGACCGCAGCAGGCAAGTCGCTCGTGTACGTTGCCGCCGGCAATGCCCTGGTCGGCGTTGCCGCATTTGCAGACACGCTCAAGCCGGAATCGGCACGGGCCGTCGCGGAACTGCGCCGGATGGGCATATCCACCTGCATGATTACCGGAGATCACGCCGACGTTGCCGCCATTATCGCCAAACAGACCGGTGTCGATTCGTTTGAGGCCGAAGTCATGCCGGATCGCAAACGGGATGTGGTGAAAGAGTATCAAAGTCGCGGGATGATCGTCGGCATGGTCGGTGACGGCATCAATGACGCGCCAGCACTTGCCCAGTCCCAGGTAGGCATTGCTATCGGTGGGGGAACGGATGTTGCCAAGGAAACCGGTGATATCGTCCTGATGCGCAGTGACTTGATGGACGCCGTGCGGGCCATAAAAATCGGCCGGGCCACCCTGACTAAAATCAAGCAGAACCTGTTCTGGGCACTCTTTTACAACATTCTCGGCATTCCGGTCGCCGCCGGCCTGCTCTCCGGCTACGGCATCTATCTCAAACCGGAGTTTGCCGGACTGGCAATGGCCTTTTCTTCCGTATCGGTCGTACTGAATTCTCTTCTGCTGAAACGAATCGACAAATCGCTGTAATCATCATTTTATTGGGGGTTTGGTGCTCTTTTCTACTCTGTTCCGGCGCTGCTTGAGCGTTAGTATTTATACGGCAGCAACGATACTTGTTTTGGCAGGAATTGCAGAAGCTGATGAAACCAGCCAGGCGCAGACCGGAACGCCCGTCAACGAGGCGCCATCAAAACAACCCCAAGCACCTCCCGTGGTTTCTGAAACCGCCGCGCCCTCTCCTTCCGGCATGTACTACCGGATTGATGCAAACAGCTATGCCTATTACGAGAAACCCAAGGCGTACAGCTTCCTGGTAAACACCCCCCTGAATATCGTTGACTGGCTGAAAGATAGCTTCCAGCAGAAAAACGCCCTGACGATTGCCGGAATTGCGGTTGCCACAGCAGGACTGATTGCGGTTGACCAGGATCTGTACAACGGTGCGCGGGACATCGGTCATACGCTGCACATCTCGGGAGACAGCGCCATGGGCAGGGTTTCCCCCGGTTCACCGATCCAGTATCCAAAAGATGTGGGCACCGCACTCTATTATCTTGGCGACGGTATGATCCCGATTACGATCACCCTGGGCATGTTCAGCTACGGCATGTTCACCTCTGACGTACGCAGTCTACAGACCTCCAGCCAGCTTGCGGAAGGACTTCTATCGGTTGCTGTCGTGGTCCAGACCATCAAGCGCACCACCGGACGGGAAACTCCGGGGGAGGCAACGCAATCCGGCGGCACATGGCGCCCTTTCCCCAGTTTTTCAAAATATGGCAGCAGTACGCCGAAGTACGATGCCTTCCCCTCGGGTCATCTGGCAACCAGCATGATGACCATTACCGTGCTGGCCGACAACTACCCCGAATACACCCTGATCAGGCCGGTCGGCTACACCCTGATGGGGTTGCTCAGTTTTCAGATGATGAACAACGGCGTCCACTGGGCAAGCGATTATCCGCTTGCCATAGCAATCGGCTACGGATTGGGCAAAGTTGCTTCATCCCATGGCCGGAAAGTTGTTGCGACCGGCGATGTTCCTGAAAAAGCCACAAAGCGACCGCTTATTTCGGATATAACGATGCTGCCCGTACCAACAAATAACGGCGCAGCGCTCGTGGTTCTCGGTAAATTTTAAACCTGAAATATCTTCTCGCGCAAAGGCGCAAAGACGCAAAGAAAGTCAAAGGCTTACAGCCAACAAAGCCTGGGATCTAACCATATGTTTTTCCTGGCTAACTTCACTTAAAAGCGCCTACTTCTGGTGCGCATTTGCGCGATCAACTGCTTATAAAACAACTCTCAAGGATTTCACATGTTCAATCCCAGAATTACTCCATCAACACTACGCACCGGCATTATAATGCTATTGGTCATACAGCTTCTGTCAGCGTCTCCCGTCCGGGCGGAAAACCAGCCCGACCCCGCCGCAGAAACACCTGGAGCTGCCGCAGTCCAGCAGGAAACCCCCAAACCGGCGCTGCAGCCGGACAGCATCTCCGGAGAATATCTCAAAGGCTATGTTACCGACACCGGCAAAATGTTGTCGTCACCCGCACGATGGGACGGAAGTGACTGGCTGAAGGCCGGGCTGGTCGTTGGAGCAACATCAGGACTTCTGTTTGCCGACACCGGCATCAAGGATTTTGCCCAGCGGAACCAGAGTTCAGCAGGCGACAAAGCCGCTTCAGTGGGAAATGCTCTGGGTAATCCGCTCTACACCCTTCCCCCGCTTGGCCTGTTCTACCTGTATGGCCATTATGCCAACGACCAGAAAGCACGCCACACCTCCCTGCTCGCCGTGGAAAGCCTTGCCCTCAGCGGCGCCTTTACCTGGGGAATCAAGGTGGCTGCGGGACGCCCCCGCCCCTACACCGGCGAATCGTCCTCCACCTGGAATGGCCCCAGCCTCAAAACGGGTAACACATCCTTCCCGTCCGGCCACACCACCGCTGCTTTTTCAATCGCCTCGGTCATTGCCGAAGAGTACGGCGCCAATCCCTGTGTCCCCCCCATCGCCTACGGCCTGGCAACGCTCACCGGAATGGCGCGCATCTACGACAACAAGCACTGGGCTTCCGACACCTTTTTCGGCGGAGCCATCGGCTACTTTGTCGGAAAAGCCGTTGTCAGATACCATTCGACCCAGAGCAGCACAGCCCTGAAGATCCTGCCGACGGTCAGTCAGCAGGGATTCGGCCTGACCGCCGAATATCGCTTTTAATCTTCGCACGCCCGAAATCCCGCTCAACAGTTGCATAGCCGGCGGGGCGTGGTAGACTCATCTCACGTGAGAATTCTTTCAAGAGGTCACCATGCCCGATGTCCAGAAGGAAATCAGCCCCACGGAAGAAGAGAACCATCTCACCCTGAGAATCAGGCAGTATGCCTGGGGCCTGGCAGCAGGATGGACACTTCTGGTGTGCGGCTCGTGGCTCTGGAATTACCAGGCCGAACAGAAGGTATTCCGCACGGTTGCCCTGGCCGAAGCTCGGGCCGTCATCGAGCGTGATGCGCTGTACCGCCGCTGGGGTTCATCTCATGGCGGCGTATATGTGCCGGCAACAGCGAAATCCCCCCCCAATCAGCATCTCTCCCACATCCCCGAACGCGACATCCTTACCCCCTCGGGAAGGCTGCTGACCCTCATCAATCCGGCTTACATGACCCGACAGGTCAACGAGATGTCCCAGGAAGGGAGCATTTACCTTGGTCGTGCCCATATCACCAGCCTGAAACCGCTCCGTTCGGAAAACCTCCCCGACGCATGGGAAGCTGCCGCACTCCGCTCCTTTGAGAACGGTGCAAAGGAAGTCAGCGCCATGACCACGATGGACGGCAAACCGTTTATGCGCCTGATGACGCCGTTTATGACGGAACAACCGTGCCTTAAGTGCCATGCAGCCCAAGGCTATACGGCCGGCTCCGTACGCGGCGGCCTCAGCGTCTCAATCCCGCTGCAGCCCCTCATGGATGCCAGCCGTGGCCAGCTCGCCGGTTCGCTGGCCTTTCACGGCATGATCTGGTGGCTGGGTCTTGGGGTAACCGGACTGGGAGCTCGCAAACTGTCCCGAACTGCCCGGGCTCAAATGCGGATTGAAGACGAACTTCACCATCAGGCTATCCTGCTTGAAGAAGAAATTGCCGAACGCCAGATGGCCCAGGAATCGTTGCAGGAAAGTGAATCACACCTGAGGATTGTCGCCGACTACTCCACCAACTGGGAATACTGGCGCCTGCCCGACAACAGTTTTCTCTACCTGTCGCCGTCCGCACTGAAGATAACCGGATACAGCGTTCAGGAATTTGAAGCCGATCCAAACCTTATGGCAGCACTCATTCATCCCGAAGACCGGGAGCGATTCAACAATCATACGCATGCCCATGATTCCCACGGCCAGATCTTGCCGATCGAATTGCGCATTCTCCACAAAAACAGCGATGTCCGCTGGATCAGCCACGTCTGCCAGCAGGTTTTCACCCCGGAGGGTCTTCCCTGGGGATGGCGAGCCAGCAATCAGGACATTACCGATCGAAAGATGATGGAGTACGAACTTTTTGAGCAGGCGAAAGAGCTTGAAGAAGAAATTGCCGAGCGGGAAACGGCCCAGAACAATCTGGAAGAGCTGAATCACACACTGGAAGAGCGCATAGACGGAGCGGTCGCCGATCTGCGGCACAAGGACCAAACGCTAATCCAGCAGAGCCGGCTGGCGTCAATGGGAGAGATGATCAACAACATTGCGCATCAGTGGCGGCAACCGCTCAACAACGTCGGTCTGATTATCCAGAACCTGCAGCTTTCATACGAAGACGGCAGCATCTCACAGGAGGAATTGAAGAGTGAAGTCGGTAAGGCGATGGATATTATCATGCACATGTCCCGGACTATCGACGATTTCCGGAACTTTTTCCGGGAGGACAAGCAGAAATGCGGGTTCATGATCGGAACAGCTGTCAGACACTCCCTGGATTTCATGTCCGCCGCGCTGACCAGCCATGAAATTCAGATTGAGCTTGAAGAGGATAAGGGCGTAACAGCCACCGGTTACCAGAATGAATACGCCCAGGTTCTGCTCAACATACTCTCCAATGCCCGTGAAGCATGCATTGAACGATGTACCAGGGAGCCGCGCATCCATATCCGCATTACCAGTGAACATGAGCGTTCGGTGGTCTATATCCGTGACAACTGCGGAGGAATAGCGGACGATATCATGCCGAAGATTTTCGACCCCTACTTCACTACACGCTCGCCCGACAGGGGCACCGGCATCGGCCTCTACATGTCAAAAATGATCATAGAGCAAAATATGGAAGGTAGTTTGACCGCCCGCAACACCGACGACGGGGTTGAGTTCCGGATTGAAGTCTAAATTGCAGCCGGAGCCATCCTTCTAAGCCAGTCGTTCGTAGATCTCATCGAAACGATGCGCAACCCGCGTAAATGCCGCCAGAACCTCCGGATCAAAGTGACCGGGGAGCGTTCGGCCATCTCCCTCGGTAATGATGGCGCAGGAGGTGGCATGATCGATGGCGGGCTTGTAGACGCGGGAGTTTCGCAGGGCATCGTATTGATCGGCAATACACATGATGCGGGCACTGAGGGGGATCTGTTCTCCCTGCAAACCGGCAGGATAGCCGCTGCCATTCCAGCGTTCATGGTGATTAAGCGCGATATCGCGCGCCATGACCAGCATCGGATGTTCGCCGATTATCCTGGCGCCGTTGGTAGTATGCCGCTGCATGAGTTCCCATTCTTCGGGGGTCAGAGGGCCATGCTTCTTCAGAATGGATGAATTCAGGTACAGCTTCCCCACGTCATGCAGCGTAGCCTGGAAACGAATCTGTTCGACAAAGGTACTGTCAAGCCCCATCTCTTCCGCCAGCAGAGCACTGTAATCGCCCACCCGCAGGATATGGTTGCCCGTATCCTCATCATTTACTTCTGCAGCACGTGCCAGGGCAAATACCACGTAATGCAGCAGGTTCATCGCCTCAATGGCTGCCGAGGTGTGGTTGGCAAAGATCTGGCACAGTTCAACCCTGCCCTGGGCAAAGAAGTCAGGCTGTTTGCTGTAGAGGGTGATGGCGCCAAGACAGCCGTGGCTGGTCAGAAGCGGAATGACCAGAAAGCTGCCGTAGCCATGGCGCTGAATCCTTTCAATCCAGACGCCGGAAACATCATCGTGAATACTTACCAGCCGAGGCTCACGGTTCTTGATAGCCATCCCCACCGGCCCGTTTCCGGTCGGCGCGTCATCGCACGTGATCGCAAGTTCATCCGTGTAGTTATATTCATCCCCCACGCAGGAAACTATTTTCAGCCGAGATGAAGCAGGCTCCACCAAACCGAGCCAGACCATGTCAGGACTTAACAGCTGATGCGCCGTATTGCAGGCAAACTGGTAGATTTCCCCCCGGCTCCCCATGGAGATCATCCGGCTTGAGGCGCTGTTGAGGCTTCCCAGAGTCTGTGAGTAGTTCGTGTTGGTGATAAACAGTTCTTCCAGTGCGGCCGCGGTCTTGTTGAAGCGATCCGTCAGCAGGCCTACTTCGTTGCGGAAGACGATGGGAAGACGGACGCTGAAATTGCCCTCCATAAGAAGTTCCGAGGCGTTCTGCAGGGCAATGATCGGCCTGATCAGGTGTTTTTTGCTGAAATAGGCGATCTGGACAAACATGGGAAGGAACACCAGCACGAGGACGATGTTGCGGTTATTGAAACCGATAACATCCGCGCGGTTGTGGCTGCTGAGTTTTGTGACAAAGACATCGACATCACGGACAAAAACATCCGTGACATCCTTGAAACGGACCAGGACGGGAGAACTGACGTCACGCCTCGCCACCAGTTGATTCGCCAGCGGAATAACCTGCGATTCCCACCTGACCGCAAGCGACTGGAGCTGCCGGATCTGCTCCGAGCGTTCACCGGCGTCCCGAAGCAGACCATTCTCGATATAGGCAAACGCGGAGCGGATCCGGTCGATCTCTTCCCGGGCCGGAAGAAGGGCCGACTCCCGATGAAAGGCGGGGTCATAAGACTGCTGGGTAATGGCCAGCAGTTTATAGGAACGATAGCGGAGGCTTCCGGCCAGATTGATCATTTCGCCATCATTCTCCATCTCTTTGGTGAACGTGATCCCAAAATAGACATAGGTAAGAACGAAGGCCAGCATCAACAGGCTGTTGAGAAAATGCTGGGTGATTATGGAACGGAAGCGGAACATCTAGGCAAGCCTGAAACGCCCAACCATCCGCTGCAGATCCATTGCCAGCGATGAGAGTTGCGATGCCGCGGCAGCTGTTTCATGGGCGCCGCGCGCGGTTTCGGAGACAACATCCGTTATCTGGTGGATGTTGCTGGAAATCTCCCCGGTCACTGCGGTTTGTTCCTCGGCGGCGGTAGCAATCTGATGCACCTGCATGCTTACTTCATCGATAGCATTAACGATCTGCTGAAGCGCGTCACCTGATTTGCGCGAGCTCTCCATCCCCTTTTCCACTTCCCTGACACCATGTTCCATGCTCCCCACGGCTCCGGCAGTCTCGGCCTGGATGCCCTTGATCATGGTGCCGATCTCCTTGGTCGCGCGGGTGGTGCGTTCCGCAAGCGCCCGCACTTCATCAGCCACGACGGCGAAGCCCCTCCCCTGCTCTCCTGCCCGTGCTGCTTCAATCGCGGCATTCAAGGCCAGCAGGTTGGTCTGGTCGGCAATATCCTCAATGGTGCCGACAATGGCGCCGATCTGGTCGGAACGTGCCCCCAGGCTCTCCACGGTACGGGCTGACTCCTGAACGCGCTTGGCAATATTTTCCATGCCGACCAGCGTTTCCTGCACCACGGCGGCTCCGCCGGAAGCGGTCAGGTTGGCCCGATTGGATATGTCGGAGGCAAGCGAGCAGTTGTGGGAAATATCATTCGACGTTGCGGACATCTCTTCACCGGCCGTGGCCACCGTAACCGACTGGCACGCAACCTCCTCGGCGGCGGTGGCAATCTGCTCGGCAGTAGACTGCAGCTGGCTTGCAGCGGCCGACACCTGCCCGGTAGTGCCGGCAACCTGGGAAATGATGCTGTGGATGTTATCGACAAACCGGTTGAACCAGCGGGAGAGCTCCCCGAACTCGTCCCTGCGGTCGGTATCAAGGCGTCTGGTCAAATCACCCTCGCCCTCGGCGATATCCTTGAGCATATGCAGCATGCGGGAGAGCGGCACCGTAACACTTTTCATAACCAGGAAGCCGACCAGAAGAGCGATGCCGCCCAACAATGTCGAGAGCGCCATACTGAAAACAAGCGTTTTTTTGGCAGCGGAGGCAAGAGCGTCAGCCATCTTCACGATCTCACCGGCAAGGGTATCCTCCACCTCCTTCATGGCGTTGATCTGTGCCGTTATGGTCGAAAACCAGTCTTCCGGAGCCATTCCGAAGCCGCCGGCCATGCCTTTTGCCAGGATTGCGCTCCGCAGTTCTCCAACTTTCCGGAATGCCGGCGTCCTGGACGCGTTGTCAAAAGCAGCCAGCTCCGCCGGAGAAGCATACTGCCTGAACAGATCAAGATAACTGTTCTGGGCTGACAAAATCGCAAAGATCCTTTGATACGTCTCGTCGTTGAATGCATCAGCAGCGAGAACGGCGTTCAGGGTGGCCCGTTCCTTACCGGTTTCCTCCTTGGCCTTTACAAAGGCGTAGTACGCAGTGGCCTCCCGCATGATCGCAGGGCTGTCGCTGCTGATGGAGACCGCTGCGACAACATCCAGGTACGAGAGTATCTGCCGGGAGTAGAACGCAAAGGACTCCTTTCCGTCCAGCTTGAGGGCATCAACCGCGCCCCGGACTTCCGGCAGTTTTTCCATACCGTTACCTGCGGCATCAAGCGACTTTTTGACATGATCCAGCTCCGCAGCGTTGGAGCTCACATACTGCTTGATTTTCGTCAGCTCGCTATTGACCTGTTCACGCTGTTTTGTCAGCTCATCGCGAAATTTTTCGCCCTTGGCGTTGATAAAACCGGAAGAGAGCCCGCGCTCTTTCTGAAGCTCATGGGAGAGCGCCCCGACGCGAACGGCAAGCCCGGTAAGGGTCCTTGTTTCGTTAAGACCGTCAAGAAGTTTGTATTTGTCAACGACCTCGCGCCCTGAAAACACCAGCAGACCGGCAATAGGAGCCAGTACCATCAGCAGCAGCTTGATGCGGATACTCATGTTTTTGAACATAATACTCCCTGGTATATGATGTAATTTCCTTCTCATGCATCGTTGCGCACAATGATTCATCGTAACGGCAAATAAATTGACTAAAATCAAAACACCCGTCTTTTTCATTAACAGAGTATCGGCGGCCTCACTCCTCACTCCTCACTCCTCACTCCTCACTCCTCACCCCTCACCACAGGCACGTCGCGCAACCGACTTCGGATTCAGTTGCAAGATACCGGAAATCTCCTGCTGCATATTTCTGGTGTCAATCTTTGCCGTCTGCAGCAGCGCTCCCCATGTTGCAGAACCTTTTTTCACCTTCTGGAAAATCTGGCGGGCGGGCTGCCGTGTCCTGGCCGAAAGCACGGCGGCAAGAACCAGCTCCTGGCTGGTAGCCCCCGCCTGCCGCAGCGCGGTCAGTTCCGGACCAGCCAGCACCTTATGGCGCCTGAACAGTTCGTCAACCACCGCTGCGGCCAGCTGCGCGGATGATGACCGTGCCTTCAGGGCGGCTGAAAACCGGACGCCCAATGCATCCGATGGAGTAAGCACATCCGTCCATGTTGCACTGTTCTTTTTCACCTTGAGCAACAGTTCCGGTGATGAACATGATTCCGAGGCAACCGCGTACGCTATCCAGAGGTCATCTGAGGAAATCCCCTGCTGCTTTTTCATCACGATATCCTTTTTGTCGGCAGTAAACAGAAGGGCAAAGAATGAGTTTTGTGTGGTGGCAAGAAAATACGGATCCGCCTTGGCCGGACTGCCGGGATCGAAGGAACGGTCGGTGAAGCAGTGGCAGGTTATGGCTGGCGTCGCCGCTGCCGGCAGGGGGAGGACGAAAAGGACGCACAGACAGATGACAATGCCGGGACTGAAAACAGAGCGCATGAAATTTCTCCGAATACATGCCAGAGGCATGTAATGTAAATAAGGAACCTTTTCATTAACGCTACACGAAGACATCCTGCATCAGCTTGACCGATATCAAAAAACAGGGGATTTTACTGGCAGATCTCCCGACGGGGATTCAATGGAGGGTACATACACTGAACGCCTCACAACAGGTTGTAAGGCGTTCAGTTTGAAATCATGTTTCCGGCAGCGGAGTTATCCCCGCAGGTACGCCAGCACCTGATCCGGGTGCTGTTCAGCCTTGGCTACTTTCGCCCACTGCTTTTGCACCACACCGTCCGGCCCGACGATCACGGTTGATCGGATCGTTCCGGTTGATACCTTGCCGCACATAACCTTTTCGCCAAAGGCTTCATACGCCCGCATCATGGCACAGTCCGGGTCGCTCAGCAGCACAAACGGCAGATCATGATTGCTTATAAACTTTCCATGCGAGGCAACACTGTCCTTGCTGACACCCAGAACAACAACTCCGCCATCCATAAGTTCCTGGTAATTATCACGAAAACCGCACGCTTCCTTGGTACAGCCCGGTGTATTGTCCTTCGGATAAAAATAGACCACCACAGTCTTTCCGGCGTACTGTTTCAAAGTGTGCTGCCTGCCGTCGCTCCCCTCCAACAAAAAATCAGGCGCTTTTTTCCCTTCCAGTGACATAGCAAAACCCTCCCCTTGACAAACAAGACTTTTTGAGTCTTAATTTACCAGCTTCGGACAAAACGTCAACAACAATAGTGCGACGTTTCCCACAAACACCGGTTCTCTGCCGGTTGCAAAAAATTATCCGCAGCATCCCTGCCGCACATGGGCTCTTTTTTCGTGCAGAGGCATGAACAGTATGTTACCTTTTCGCAACGTTTTTTTTCGAGTACCGGAGGCTAGGTGAACGCACGCATCGACATACCTACAACGTACCAGGCAATTCTGGAAAGTCTGGGCGAAGGAATCATCTTTGCCGATGCCGATGGCATCCTGACCATTATCAATCATACCGCAGAAAAAATACGCGGCATTTCGGCGGCAAATTTCATCGGCCGGAGCATATTATCCATCCATTCCCCCGCTTCGGCGGAGCGGATCAGCAAGCTGCTCGACGGCTTGAAAGACGGCTCGATAGGCCAGTCGCGCAGGGTCATCGAGGTCAAGGGCAAGTACTTCGAGAACAGCTATTACCCGGTACGCAAGCCGGACGGCCCCTATCTGGGCACACTCCTGGTAAGCCGGGACGTCACCGAACAGCAGCGTCTCAAGGAGGAAAACCAGACCCTACGTGAAAACATGAACCTTGGCGCGCTCTTCGATGGTTTCGTGGGCGCCAGTCCCGTAATGTTGAAGGTCTTTCAGACCATAAATATAGCTGCACCGCTCAACTCCACTATTTTAATCACCGGCGAGAGCGGCACCGGCAAGGAACTGGTCGCCGCGGCAATCCACAAAAGCAGCAAACGCTGCATGAAGCAGATGATTACGGTCAACTGCGCGGCCCTGCCGGAGAATATGGTTGAGTCAGAATTATTCGGTTACGGCCGCGGCGCCTTTACCGGGGCCGTAACCAGCCACCGCGGCAAATTCGAGCAGGCCGACGGCAGCACCATCTTTCTGGATGAGATTGGAGACCTGCCGGCCAATGCCCAGGCCAAGCTGTTGCGGGTGCTTCAGGACAAGGTTGTCGTGCGACTGGGGAGTGAAAAACAGATCCATGTGGACGTCAGGATTATTGCCGCCACAAATCAGGATTTAAAAACGCTGGTGGCCCAGGGGCGCTTTCGTGAAGATCTATTCTATCGCCTGAATGTCATCACGATCCAGACACCGCCGCTCCGTGAGCGGTGTGAGGATGTAATCCCCCTGGCCGAATTTTTCATCGGCAAGTTTGCACAATGTATGAAAAAACAGATAACGGGGATCAGTGCGGGCGCTCGCGCACTGCTGCTTTCCCACGACTATCCGGGAAATGTGCGGGAACTGGAAAACGCCATTGAACGCGCTGTTGCCCTCAGCTCGGGTACGGACATTGCCCCCCAGGATCTGCCCGCCGATTTTGTCGCCGCCAACAGTAACGGCGATCACCCTGTCCAGCCCCTCCAAACAGCTCCCGGCGGTGAAAAACGCGATCTGTTCCACGCACGGGAAAACTTTGAGCAGCAGGCAATCCTTGATGCCCTCGTCCGAACCAATGGCCGCAAGGCTGAAGCGGCCAAGCTATTGAACATCTCGCGCAAAACCCTCTGGCAAAAGATGAAACAGGTGGACAAAATGTAACGTCACTCCCGTTTCGTTACCAAAAGGTTACACACACCGCACCCCCGCCTTACCCCCTTTCGCAAAAACATCTCGTAATTACAGCAGACTACACTCTTTTCACACATATGGCACAGCACTTGCTCAATAAATATGCATCAGCTTTCCGTCACAGCACATTATTTGAGCTCATCACTTGTGCATCGGGAAATGACTGGTAAGTTTTTAAGCAGGTATCTTAGCAGCAGAGGAGAGTCCATGCCTGTTTCCGGAGTTGTACTGACATGTGTAGCGGAACATGTTGATGATATTGCGCTGCGAGTAGCGACAGTAGACGGAGTAGAGGTTCACGGCGTACTGCCGGATGGCCGGATAGTGGCCGTGCTCGAAGCTGAAACGGTTGATGGTGAGGTTGCTCTGGTAACCGAACTCCAGGATATCGAAGACGTTATTTCGGTTCAGATGGCCTATCATAATTTTGAGGATTTGGAAGCGGAGCGGCCGTAGGCTGCTCCTTTTGTTGTTACGACACTATTGGCAAGGAGGATGCGATGGAATTAACCAGACGTGATTTTATCAAGGCCAGTGCGGCTGCAGCGGCATTTGCGGCAGTAGGGGTTCCGGTTGTGCGCCCGAAGGAAGCCGAGGCAGCTGAGGCCGGTATCAAATGGGGCAAGGCCCCCTGCCGCTACTGTGGCGTCGGCTGTTGTGTTCTGGTGGGGGTCAAGGACGGCAAAATAGTCGCCACCAAGGGCGATCCGGCTGGACCGGTCAACAAGGGGCTCAACTGCATCAAGGGGTATTTCCTCTCCAAGGCGCTCTACGGCAAGGGTCGCTTGACCACGCCGCTGATCCGCAAGGGAAACAAGATGGTTGAGGCTACCTGGGACGAGGCGCTTGATCTGATCGCATCAAAATACAAGGCAGCCATCGCAGCCCACGGCCCCGATTCGGTGGCCATGTACGGCTCCGGCCAGTGGACCATTCACGAAGGGTATACCGCCTCCAAACTGATGCGGGCGGGACTCGGCACCAACAACCTGGAGCCGAACGCCCGGCTTTGCATGGCGTCGGCCGTTGTCGCCTTTATGAACACGTTCGGCTCCGATGAACCGATGGGGTGCTACGACGACCTCGACCTGGGCGATACCTACATCCTGTGGGGCGCCAACATGGCCGAAGCACATCCGGTGCTCTTTTCCCGCCTGATCGACAACAAATTGAAGCATCCCAAGGTCAAGCTGATCGACATCGCCACCCGCAGGACCCGCACTACCAAGATGGCGGACGAATATATCGCCATGCGCCCCCATGGCGACCTGGCGGCGATCAACGCCATCATCCACGTCATCCTGCGCGACAAGCTGTACGACGAGGCATTCATCAAGCAGCACGTCAGCTTCAAACGGGGCAAGGAGAACGCCCCCTATGGCCTGAAGGACAAGGAGGCGTTCAACGAAACGCCGGCAGACGTGAAAAACCTGACCTTTGACGAATACAAGGAGATGATGAAGCAGTTCACTCCCCAGTGGGGCGAAAAGCTGTCCGGGATTCCGGCCAAAAAGATCGAGGAACTGGCCAGGGTGTACGGCGACAAATCACGCAAGGTCAACTCGCTCTGGACCATGGGGGTCAATCAGCATTCCCGCGGCGTCTGGGTCAACAACCTGATCTACAACCTGCACCTGCTGACCGGCAAGATCTGCAAGCCGGGCGAGAATCCGCTCTCCCTGACCGGACAACCGTCCGCCTGCGGCACCGCCCGCGAAGTCGGCACCTTTGCCCACCGTCTCCCCGCCGACATGGTGGTCATGAACGAGGCGCACCGCAAGAAAACCGCAGGCATCTGGGGCGTGGATCCCGCCAAGCTCCCCGCCAAAGTGGGGCTGCACACCATGGAGATGTTCCGGGCCATCGACCGGAACGAACTCAAATGCATCTGGATCCAGTGTACCAACCCGTTCCAGTCCCTGCCGAACCTGAGCCGGCTCCGCAAGGCCGCCGAAGCACGCAAGGCCTTCATCGTGGTGTCCGACATCTATCCGACCAAGAGCACCGAGGTGGCCGACGTGATTCTCCCTTCCGCCAGCTGGGTCGAGAAGGAAGGGGTATACGGCAATACCGAGCGAAGGACCCAACAGTGGTTCAAGATGATCGAGCCCCCCGGCCAGGCCAAACCGGACACCTGGCAGATGATCGAGTTTGCCAAGCGGATGGGCGTGGGACACCTCTTTCCCTACAGCGAAAAAGGCTTTTACAAGGAGATGTGGGAGGAGTACCGCAAATTCACCATCGGCGTCGGCAAGGATCTCGCCCCCTACGAGGCGTACGCCAAGGTGCGCGGCATGCGCTGGCCGGTCAAGCCGGACGGCAAGGAAACCCGCTGGCGCTACACCGAAGCCGATGACGCGAACGTGAAAAAAGGCGAAGGGATCAAGTTCTACAAGGCCCCCGGCAACAAGGCCAACGTCTGGTTCCGCCCCTACGAGCCGCCGGCAGAGTCACCTGACAAGGACTTTCCGTTCTGGCTCAGCACCGGTCGTTTGCTGGAGCACTGGCACACCGGCACCATGACCGGCCGTGTTCCCGAGCTGCGCCGCGCCGTTCCGGGCGCCACCATCGAAATGCACCCGGAAGACGCCAAACGCCTGGGCATCAAGAACCGCGACATGGTGAAGATTTCATCGCGCCGCGGCACCATCGTGCTGCCTGCCGAGGTGGGCGGCCGCAGCACCCCGGAAAAGGGGAGCGTTTTTGCCACCTTCTTTGACGAAACAAAACTGATCAATGATTTGTGTATCGACGCCTTCGATCCGCTCTCCAAGGAACCGGATTTCAAAAAATGCGCCGTAAAGGTGAAAAAGGCGTAGGCACCACTTCACCACGGAGTTACCGGGAGCATGAGGCCCGGCGGCATGAATCCGCCTGGGCTTCCCACAGCCCCCCCGTTATGGAACGTGCCACCGGTGGCTCCGTGGCGAACACTTACAAAGAGGCTTCATGGAACCAGTACCATCACATACCTGCATAACCCGGCGCACGTTCCTGAAAGGGAGCGCCGTCACCCCGCTGGCCCTGCTGCTGGCCGGAAGCGCCGTTGCCACGGTTTATCTGCGCCCTGCCGATGCGCACGGCTTTACGCTGCGGCCGCCGGGAGCCATCGCCGAGAAGCGGTTTCTGGCCGCCTGCGTCAGATGCGGCAAATGCGCCCAGGCATGTCCCTACCAATCCATCAAGATGGCCGGAGGCGAAACAGGAACCGGCATCGGCACCCCGGTGATCGTCCCGCGCGACATGCCCTGCTACCTCTGTTCCGACCTCCCCTGCGCCAAAGTCTGCCCCTCCGGCGCACTGGACAGCAAACTGCAGGATATTGAAAAAGTCCGGATGGGAACGGCGGTGATCATCGACCGCGAATCCTGTCTGTCAATCCGCGGGCTTCGCTGCGAAGTCTGCTACCGCCAATGCCCGCTGATCGACAAGGCGATCACCATCGAGCCGCGCCATAACACCCGCACCGGCGAACACACCATCATGGAGCCGGTGGTGCACAAGGAAAAATGCGTCGGCTGCGGCATCTGCGAAAAGTCCTGCGTGCTGCCGAAACCGGTCATCGTTGTCCAGAAAACGGTTGAGATGCAGAAGGATAGTTATGAATTTTAGAGGGTGGTGGCTCCCACGACATATTTTACAACTGTCAGTACTGGCGCTGATCGCGTCACCGCTCTTTGGCATGACCTTTTTCCACGGAACCCTGGCTGCGGGCAATCTGTTCGGACTTCCCCTGGCTGACCCGCTGGCATTTATTCAGGCGCTGATCGGCGGCAGGGTTTTTGTCGCGTCCTTCCTCGGTTCGGCACTCCTGGTAACAGCTGTGTATTTTGCCTTGGGCGGGCGCACGTTCTGCGGCTGGATCTGCCCCGTCGGCCTGATGACCGAACTGGGCGAAAAGCTGCGCAGCCGGTTGGGAAGCGGCGAAGCGACCCTGCCGCTGACGGCCAGCCGCTGGAGTCTGGGGCTGGTGCTGCTGGTTGTGGCCGCCACCGGTATCCCGCTTTTTGAAGTATTCTCCCCCATCGGCATTATCAGCCGGGCCATTGCCTTTACGGCGCTCATGCCGCTGCTGCTGCTCGTTGCGATCCTGCTGGTGGAAACAACCGTGGCTCGCCGCGTGTGGTGCCGTTCACTCTGCCCGCTGGGCGGATTCTACAGCCTGCTCGGGCGGTTCAGCCCGGTACGTATCGGTTTTGTTACGGATCGCTGCACGGGGTGCGGAAACTGCCTGAGTATCTGTCCAGTTGAGGAAGTGCTGACGTCTCCGCTGGAGCGGGGCGAGCGTCAGGTAACGGCCGGAGACTGCACCCGCTGTTTGGCGTGCATTGACGGCTGCCCCTCAAAGGCGCTGAAGATAGACCTGTTCTACAAATAATATAGTGCTGCGTATGTATCCAAAGACGAGGAGGCTTATATGAAACGAATTGTTCGCTCCATGCTGCTGCTGACGGTCGCACTCTCCCTGGCATTCATGACCACCGCCTTTGCCGATGAACAACCCGGGCAGGAGCCGGATCTGGCCGCCGACGCCATGAAGTCGCAGGGCAATCCCCCGCAAATTCCGCACGCAGTCAAGCAGGATCAGGATGGCGAGGCCTGTAACAGCTGTCACCGTGAGGGGGTGAAGAACGCACCTCCAACCAGCCACCCCGAACGGCTTAACTGCACCTCGTGCCATGTGCAGGGCGAGATAAAGAAAGCGAAAAAAGCACCCAAAGGGAAGAAGAAGTGACACTATCCCGCAAGGATTTCTTCAAACAGGGCCTTTTCTCCCTCGGGGAAGCCCTGCTGAAAGCCGGCGGAGTTGCAGCGGAAGCACAGCAGCCGCTCGTTTGCCAGCCGGATGACGATGAACAGGCCGGCGCACCGGTGTGCGACGAAAACACCGTAGCCAGAGCCGACAACCGGCACTGTCTGGCAAAGAACTGCGGCTGCTTCTCCTGTGTTGACCGCTGCGAACCGGGCGCGATCATGCTCATCCCAGGCACAGGAATCAGAATCAACGAAGAGCGGTGCACCGGATGCGGCAGCTGTGAATATGTCTGCCCGGTAACACCCAAAGCAATCAGGATGCAGGCTCGCACTATACATACACCCTCTGCCGCTTACGCAGAACAACCACCCCAGAAAGGAGAATCACCATGCTGAAGAAGAACCTGGCCCTTGCGGCCGCAGTCGTCGGTACGGCAGGTCTGCTGCTGTCCCTTCCGGCCCTGACCACCGCTGTCAACAAGCCGGCCACCAAACTGGCCAACGATGGCCGCGCGAAATGTTACGAGTGTCACGACGAGGTCAAGGCGCTCAAGGAAGGCTCCAAGCATGCCAAGTTGGCCTGTACGGTCTGTCACGACAAGCTGGACGCCCACATGAGCGACCCGGAAAAGAACAAGCCGGTAACGGTCATCGATCAGGCCCTGTGCGGCAAATGCCACAAGAGTCAGTTTGAGAGTTTCTACAAAGTGAATTATGACGGCGGAGCACGCAAGGAAAAGGGCACCCCGACCGGCCGTTCCCCGATGCAGGACAAACTGCTGGCACCCTACGGCTTTACCTTTGAACACAACGAGCCGCGCGGTCATGCCTTCATGGTTATCGACCAGTTCGCCGTGGATCGTTTCCAGGGTGGCCGATTCCAGTTCAAAGACGGCTGGAAAGGCGTTGACAAGGTCGGCAAGACCTGGGATGTGCTGGAAGACAAGGGGAAGGATTACAAGCTGAAAGAAACCGCCATGGCCGGCAACCCGACCTGCATCCAGTGCAAGACTTCGGACCACATCCTCAAGTGGAAATTCATGGGTGACAAGGATCCCAAGGCCAAGTGGGACCGCACCTCCAACATTGTTGACGTCGCCAAGGACACCAATAATGCGGTCGGCTGCATCCACTGCCACGATCCCCACGGCGCCCAGCCACGCGTGGTGCGTGACGGCCTGATCCAGGCAATAGAGAAGGATACAAAAAACAACATTTTCTCCAAGGGCGGCACAACCGACCTGAAAGTCGTCTCCTTCCGTGACGGCTTCCGCAAGATCGGCGTAATGAAAAAGACCGACTCCCGCATGATGTGCGCCCAGTGCCACGTTGAATACAACTGCGGCGCCGGCAACCAGTGGAGTGACGGCGGCAAGGTCGGCTACAATGACCAGCGCACCAACCACTTCCCGCTCAAGAATGCCCTGCAGTTGCTGAAACATTACAAGGATCTGGACTTCTTCGATTTCAAGCATGCCGTCACCGGCGCCCGTCTGATCAAGTTCCAGCACCCGGAAGCAGAAACCTATGCCGGCAGCGTCCACGACAAGGCCGGAGTACAGTGTCACCAGTGCCACATGCCGAAGGTGAAGGGCAAAGACGGCAAGATGTTCTCGGCCCACGGCGTGATCAAGCCCAAGCAGAACATCAAGGCCGCCTGCCTCGGCTGCCACCCGGACAGCACGGTGGAGAAGAAACAGTACGAGATGGATTCCGTCATCAACTACACCAAGGGCAAGATGCGCAAGGCCGAGTACTGGCTTGGTCAGCTGATCGACTCCTATGCCGCTGCCCAGCGCATGGGTGTGGTTGAAGACGTGCTCAAGCAGGCCCGTGAGAAGCATGAAGAAGCACACGTCCTGTGGGAATACTGGACCGCAGAAAACTCCGACGGCTTCCACAACCCAGGTCTGGCCCGTGAAAGCCTGACCGGCTCCATCGCCGCTTCAAAAGCAGGCGTCAAGATTCTGAACGACGCCATGGCTGTCGCCAAGAAGGATGAAGCGAAGAAGTAATACATCTGACATACGGTAGAAAAACGAAGGGCGGGGAAATTTCCCCGCCCTTC
>MGZJ01000025.1:0-48298 GCA_001802645.1 Geobacteraceae bacterium GWC2_53_11
TCACTGGCCGAAATCAACGGAACGCTGGACGGATTCACAGCGGAACGGTGGACGCCATCACGTCAGTTTGACTGGACGCTTTCACCGGAATACGCACTCTAGAATTCGATCATAGTCGTTATTGTAGTTGCCGCTCAGCCGCTCAGCCTCGACTGAATGATACACCTTGTTTGCCTTTATTACCTCACGACAAGCTGCCTGAAACTCGACCCCCTCCGAGTCAATTTCCTCAACCTGATGGCCCTTTTCCAAAAGAAGATCCTCAGCCTGGTAGGCGCCGTCGTACATATGGTTATTGATCAGCGAGTATGTGTTCATGGCTTGATAACACTGGTGCATTGTAATCAATGCGTCAGTGACGTCGCGGCTAACCGGTCCTTGGGTGATGCGCCGCAGTTCTTGTTGATCAAGGCGGTGACCGAGGTTACTGTAGGCATACTTGGTTACCAACTGCCGGGTGAGTGTTGCCATGCGGGCCTCCACAAAATGGTGTTGCACCGTGGCCAGCCACTGGCGCAGCCTGCGTCTGGCTTCTGGCAGCTGACGAGTACCCAGGGATTGCTTGAGCTCCCGCCGGCCGACCAGTGTCACCAGATCGTCAGGCACCCTCACCCTACCGTAATAGATTTCCCCGCGCAACGTGAGGCACTTTTGTTGACATGACGCTTTTCTTGGCATGATCGCCCTCCTGGTTGCCGGTACCCAGAGCGCGCAGAGGCGTCTGTGTACCAGCTGTGTACCAGTCAGGCGAAAACAAAAAGGCAACCTCTGTAATTACAGATAGTTGCCTTTGATTATGGTGGAGCTGATCGGGATCGAACCGACGACCTACGCGTTGCGAACGCGTCGCTCTCCCAACTGAGCTACAGCCCCAAATGAATAACATGAATGATCAACACTGTATTCCGTACCGAGTGCAATGCATGGATTTCGTTAGCGCACACGTCTTATCAAGTCTCGTTGTATTCTGTGAGCGGCAAAACAATTCTGAAGGCTGCGCCCTGTTTTGTGTTTTTAACTTCTATGGTACCAAAGTGATTGAGGACAATACGATTTGCTATTGCGAGCCCAAGACCGGTTCCGTGATGTTTGGTCGTAAAAAACGGGTTAAATATCTGCGGAAGCATCTCTTTAGGAATGCCTCCGCCGGTATCCTCAACAGTCGCGCATACAGACCTGCTTTTCGGAGAAACCTTCGCCAGGTTCAAAATCAGATCGCCACCTTCCGGCATGGCATCGCAGGAGTTCAATATAAGGTTGAGAAACACCTGTTTCAGCTGGTGAGAATCTCCCGAAACGACCCATGGTAATGAATCGCACGAGAACGATACCTTGATGTTATGATCTTCAAACGTGGTTGCACAGCTGGCAAGGCACTCACGCACAATTTCCTCAAGATCACAGCGGCTGAAGCAGATTGTCGGTTTGCGGGAAAACGCCAGAATTTCTGCGAGCATTTTCTCCAGCCTGCTGACTTCAGTTACGATGGTGTCGGCATACTGGTGCTCACGTGTCTTTGCCGGCAAAGTTTTCAGCAAACGCCCGGCAAATCCCCCTATGGTGATGAGAGGGTTTTTTAGCTCGTGAGCCAGATTTGCCGCCATTTCGCCAATAGCAGCCAGACGTTCGCCATGCAGAAGGCGTTCACGAGCATCCCGCAGGTTCAGGTGGGCATCTTCGATGCGGTTATACAACATGGAGTTCTCTATTGCCATGCCGGCCTGATTGGCAAAAAGTTGCAGAAAATTCACATTTGCCGTTGATATTTCCCGCGCAGAATCCGGGTTATCCACCACAATCATTCCGATAGTCGTCTCGCGAGCCACCAGAGGCACTGCAGCAAAAGCTCCGCCGCATAACTGTCTGACAAAGAGGCAGGTCGGACATTCCTGACAGAGTGTGTCGTCGGAGTGACAGAGAGTGCGGTCAAAAACAACCTGGTGTATAAGCGGGCAGGCGGTATCGATATCAATGCGGGTCAGGCGGACTTGCATACAGAATTCGTCGGAGCGTTGCCGCGAAATTATATCATCGCTGATGTCCCAACGACTGCCAAGAGCGTCGGGGCCACCGACAATCTGCAGTCCATCGGATAAATGCCGGGACACACCCAGCATGCCTTGAAGCACATTGGATTTTTCATTGCGCAGAAAAAGAATGGCACGCTCGAACAGGTTGGATGAAGGAGTGGTAAGTGCGGTAAGAATGAGGTGCGTCAACTTGTTAAGACGGATAGTAGAAAGTAATGTATTACTGAACTGGTAGAGAAGCGTCAGCTCTGACAGACGGTTATCGGTTTCAGGATGTTGTAAAGAATCATGGATTTGCATGCCTGACCTGTTCGCCATTACTTATTGAGTAGTGGTACGTTACGCCCGACGTTCCTTTTCTTCAGCAGCCATTTTGCAGTCTATACACTGAGTGGTTACCGGCCTCGCTTTAAGACGCGCCTCACCGATCTCTTCCCCGCAGTCATCACAAATGCCAAACTCATTTGACTCAATGCGATCGAGAGCATCTTTGATCTTATTGATCAACTTCCGCTCACGATCCCGGATACGTAATTCGAAGTTACGATCTGATTCCTGCGTTGCCCTGTCAGTGGGGTCGGGAAAATTTGAAGCGTCAGAAGTCATCTCGGTTACGGTCTTGCCCGCCTCACCCAGTAACGCCTTCATTTCCTCGTTGAGTATATTTTTGAAATAATCAAGTTTTTCCTGGTCCATGATTAACTCCCAATTTCAAATAAACTGTTAGATTTTAGTGAGAATAGGTCAATAAGTCCAGAAAAAAATCGGTTTCGACCACTCCGGGCACAACGGTCATTTTACAAAACTATTACATATGCTGTCACTATGGCTTGCTATTATAGCAATGTCGAAATTCATTCCAGGGGGAACTATGACACAGCCATTAATAATTGGGAAGCATACTGTTCGCTACCCGCTCATCCAGGGTGGTATGGGTGTGAGGATATCAGCCGGTCGGCTTGCAGGTCATATCGCGAAAAACGGTGGGGTCGGCTTGGTAGCCGCTGCCGGTATCGCCCTCAATAGTGGCCTCTATGATGGCAAGAATTTTTTCCAGGCTGAGGCGGAAGCTTTTAAAGCCGAGTTGCGCAAGGCATATGAAATAGCACCTGACGGAGTTATCGGTGTTAATGTTATGGTTGCTCTCTCCGATTTTGAGCCGCTCGTCAAGGCTGCTATAGAAGGAGGCGCCAAGGTAATCGTATGTGGCGCAGGACTGCCAATGGGACTTCCTGAACTTACCGTAGACCACCCCGATGTCGCCCTGGTACCAATTGTTTCCTCGCTTCGGGCTGCCCAGCTTATTGCACGAAAATGGCAGAAAACATATCACCGACTGCCGGACGCTGTAGTGGTAGAAGACCCCGATACCGCTGGCGGCCATCTTGGTGAAAAAATGGAAAATATCGGGACCGGCAAGTATGATCAATATGCAACGGTCCGTGAGGTCAAAGCATACTTTCTCGACGAATATGGTGTCGCCGTACCGGTTATTGCAGCCGGTGGGGTCTGGGACAGAGCAGATTTGGAGCATGCTCTTGCGGAAGGAGCTGACGGCGTCCAAATGGCAAGTCGCTTTGTATGCACTGAGGAATGTGATGCCAGTGACGAATTCAAGCAACGCTATCTTGACTGCACCGAGGAAGATATCGGGTTGATTATGAGCCCGGCAGGACTGCCGGGAAGAGCTATTCTCTCCAACAAAGAAAACATCCGGCAGTACGACCTTGACCACCATACTCCCTGCCGGATGGGTTGTCTGAAAAAGTGCTCCTACAAAGAGTCCGGAGAACGGTTCTGCATCGTAACAGCACTTGATCGTGCCCAGCGCGGCGACGTCGAGACCGGTCTTGTCTTCTGCGGGACCAATGCCTGGAAAGCTAACAAGATTACAACTGTGCAAGCCATTTTTGACGAGCTTTTTGGGGAATTGCCCGAACAATAACATATGGCAAAACAGCGCGGATTTGTGTGGGCGAAAGGCTCTTTCTCCTATAGATGTTATTTTCTGCTTGACATGCCATGCCCATATAACTATATTCCATAACTCTTTAAAAATTAGAAGCGGATGGAGATGGCATATGTACGCAGTTATCAAGACAGGTGGAAAGCAGTACAAGGTTACCGAAGGCGAATTTCTCAAGGTTGAAAAACTTGACGGCGAAATCGGTGACAGCATAGAGTTCGCTGAAATCCTTATGGTTGGCGGAGAAAAGACTGTTGTTGGCGCGCCACTCGTTGCAGGGGCTTCCGTAACGGCCAAGATCGCAGTACAGGGCAAAGGCAAAAAAGTCCTCGTATTCAAATCAAAGCGCCGCAAGGATTCTCGCAAGTTGCGCGGTCATCGTCAGCACCTGACCGTCCTCAAGATTGAAAAGATTACGGCATAACGCAACCGCATAAATATTTTTCCCAGGAGATACGGAAATGGCACATAAGAAAGCTGGTGGTAGTTCAAGAAACGGTCGTGATTCAAGCGGACAGCGTCTCGGCTGCAAGAAGTTCGGCGGCGAAACCGTCAAGGCCGGCAACATCATTTATCGTCAACGCGGCACACAGATCCACCCCGGCAACAACGTCGGCTGTGGCAAGGATTACACCCTTTTTGCCCTGATCGAAGGCGTGGTAGCATTTGAGCGTCTCGGCAAGGACCGTAAAAAGGTTTCGGTATACCCTAACTAATACCGCACGAGCAATAACGTAGAGACAAAAGGCCCGGAGATTTTCTCCGGGCCTTTTGTTGTTTCAGCTTTTACCTTCAGGCAAGCCGTTCGGCCATCCAGACCAGCGGCTGCAATGCCATTCGTGACAGCGATCGGACAGTTTCATGGCGCGCAATAAAGCGTGCCAGGGGAGGGCTTGCGCTGTAATAAGCTGCCACGAACAATCTCCCCGGCATATTCGTGAGCAAATAGCGGTCGCGGAAATTTCTGAGCGCCGCAACACGGGGATGCAACGGACTCCCATAAGCAGCCGTTGCGACGAAGCATCTGCTGTCTGAGCCCGAAGATTTACTTGCATCGGCTACAACAGTTACTACTGTCGTAGCTACAGCACTACGACCGATCTGGTCAGTGGCCATGACCCTTACGGTGAATGAACCAGGATCGTTGAATGATCTGTTTGCAGTGTAGGTTAACGGCGCACCGGCAAATTCCTCAAAAGCTCCGTCACCGAAATCCCACTCCACGCGCACAATCTCTGAATCAGGCGAACTGGCAACTGCATTGAAATCAATTACGAGAGGAGGCGCCCCATCGGAAAGGCTTGCACTCAGAGCAACTGAGACAGGCTTGATAGCAACATCAAGCGGAAAGCCGCTCCCCTGCCCGTTCACAAGCACTGTTCCCCCGACCGCTGTCGCCGGGATAACAGATGTGATTTCCGTATCGCTCCAGGAGGTGACCGGCAGAGCAAAGCCACCATGCATAAGGTTACCGCTTGAACTTCCGAAATTAACGCCGCGTATGGTTATAATTTCACCACGAACCGGTGCCACAGGGGTGACGGAAAATATGGCGGGCAGATCAGTCGCGGTTAGTGCACCCAGAGCGTTCAACCGTCCACCCGTTATTGTCGATGTTGTCAGTCCGGATAATTTGTCAACGCCGTTCATAATCCGGGCGCGCACCTGACGGTGAGTCAAGTCCGGAAATGCCCCCCAGACCAGGGCAGCAACTCCGCTGACAAAAGGAGCCGCCATTGATGTTCCTGCCGTCGTCCGATAGCGGAGAAACTGCTTGGTGTTTTTGTCGAACAGCGTCACCGTACTCAAGATTCCGCTCGGATCACCCGTATTCATTCCTCCCGGAGCAGCCAGATCAACAGAGCGCTGTCCGTAATTGGACCAGGAAGGCAATGCGTCATTCTGGGTAGTTGCAGCCACTGCGATATTGTTAGCAGAGCGAATGGAAGCCGGAACCACAATACTGTGGTCAATGTTGTTTCCGGAATTTCCCGCTGCCGAAACAACCAGCACCCCCTGTTTATCGGCCTCGTCAATAGCTTCGGCAAGCGCTTTACTGCTTCCGGCCACTTCAAAGCTGCAATTGATCACCTTTGCCCCATGACTAACGGCATAGGCCATACCGGTCACGGCATCGGCAAGATCGCCTTCGCCGAGCGGACCGTGTAAAAATTTGACTGCCATCAGCTTCACGTGCCAATTGACACCACTCACCCCGACGGCGTTATTTCCAGCCGCGCCGATAATTCCCGCAACGTGTGTCCCGTGTGTGTCCGCGGTGTCATCATCCATCGGATTGCCGCCAACGATGCCTTCTTTAATCACAACCCCATTCACATCATCAACTATGCCGTTGCCGTCCTCGTCAATACCGTTGTTTGCAATTTCGGCAGAATTGATCCAGAGATTGTCAACCAGATCCGGATGTCGGTAGTCAATGCCGGTATCAAGTGTTGCTACAATAACCGAGGAACTGCCGGTTGCAATATCCCATGCCTGCGGCGCACTGATGGCTGTCAACCCCCACTGTTCACTGAACCGGGTATCATCGGGGATTTGTGACTTACGAGCAATATAGTTTGGTTCGGCATACAGCACATCTGGATTACTGTTTAATTCCGACAGGGCCTCGCTCACTGACTTTCCGGCAGGAAGAACGATTTTTTGGAGACCATAGGGGAGAGAGTGCGGCAATGTGCGAGCTTTGAGTCCCGCTACGATTTTACCGGAGCTTTTCGGTGAGCGGAACTTGACAATCAGTTCGCCGGGACGATGGGCGGGAAGGCCAGCATCTCCACTTGAACCGCATGAAACGAGGGACACCGATAGAACCGCTGCAAGAATGGATGTAACAAGCCGTGATAAGGTGTACTTGGAAAACATGGTAAAGAGGCACCTTTACATAAAAAAGCGGGTGGAGGAGTTCTCCACCCGCACAGATGAATCACTAAACACTATCTTTTTACCGCAGTTTTCAACTCCGTTCCGGTGGCAGTAAACGGATACACAATCAAATTGCTGACTGTCTCTGTAACACTTACCTCGGTAAAGGCTGAAGTACCATAGTCATAGTAACCGTTCAAGTTCGCATCGACAAATGGCTCGCCTGGGTCGTAAATACCATTTCCATTATAATCAGTATATGGAAAATCAATCCCTGCGTCATACACACCGTTGCCGTTTACATCAAGAAATTCTGCAGAATCATAATATCCGTTGCCATTGGTGTCAGTAAACGTTTCTCCTCCAACCGGCGCATAGTCGCAGGATTTATACGTAAGAGTAACCGATCCGATGGATGTTCCAGCCGATTTGACAGCCCGTGAGCCAATTGCAGCCTGCAGCGCAGCACTCCTGAAGCTGGCCTTCTTAAATGGCTGCTGCATGGCGCACATGCCGGTTGGTGTGGCAACCGGCGTGGAAGTAAACGTTCCATACGTAAATTCAAGCAAAGTACCGGAAAGTGCCGTCCCGCTGGTAAGTTTAGTGTTGAAGTAGGAGGAAATGTCGGGTGATGAAGAGCCAGTGCCGTCACCCGGTCCCATGGAGGTTGCCATGATTACACGGTCACCCTGATTAAATACGCCGTTACTCGTACCCTGAGTAATATTATATTCTACACCGATCAGATCAAACTGACTACCGGCAGTAAGGGAAGGAAAGCCCATCGATGCAGCCAGTGCACTTAAATCGCCACTGATGGACATGAACGACATAGTTCCCGGCAGGGCCAAAGCAGCGCCACTGGAGTCAATGATGTTCCACGTGGCTGGATAGTCGCCAGTGTAACTGCCTACTGAAGGAGCAACATCGAAAGAATTGAATTTCTCACCTTGGGACAGGGTGATAGGACTGGCAAATGTCCACCTGCCGCTGATAAATGAAATTAAGATGTTATTTGTTCCGCTTGATACGTTGGCAAGACTTTCAGCTGTTGACAACAATGAATTGTTGCTATCGAAACATTGTGCTGTAAAAGCATAAGTTCCTGGTATTAGGTCCGCGCTTCCCGTTGCTCTTCCTGATGCATCCGGATAGAGGTACAGTTCACCCGGCGCATACGAACCTGTTGTCACATCAAACCCAATCCAACTCACATATACGTAGCTGGTTGCACTTGGAATAAGGCTTTTTGTAGCTTTCTGGGGGATCGTAACACTGAAAGATGCTTTGGCGCTTTTTGCCTGAGCGGAAGCTTGCTCCGAATCTGCTGTTGTCGAACTTCCGCAGCCGTATAGTCCCATGGTCAGCACGAGGCAGAGACCTGTAAAATATATTGTTCGTCTCATGAATGGTTCCTCCTTTTCATTGGCGGCGCCCCCGTGGAGCGCCGCTGATTTCTGGATGTCCGGGATGATCAGTCTAGCAGCATCCTAGACCGTGCTGAACCTAGCGTTTTTTGAAAAGCGCCGGTTTCTGTATCGTTATCGTACCGGGATATGTGACTACGGTTCCTACTCTCAGGTCAATGAAATAGGTCGCCGTGTTTGGAGTCGTCGAATTATCGCTTACGGTAACCTCAATGGTAAAGACCCCGCCATCTCCGACAGTTTTAGAATTGACGGTCGCCGGAGGCGTGAACGTTGCAGTTGCATAAGCGTCACTGCTCCAATTGTACACATCCACAGCCGGGTTAAACGTCAGGATTGTTCCAGATGTACCGACGGCGTTCGGAATAGTTACGCCATTGTACTTAACATTCCAGCTATAACTCAGGGTGGAAGCTCCGTCCAGATCGGAAGCATATGCGTAGAGCGGTAACGAGAAAGCAGGGGTGGTGCCTAATTGAGAGGTATTGATTACATATTGATCGGCATACAACCAGACCGACGGGGCAAATCCGCCATTGGAGCTTCCGTCGTAAACCAGCACCGATCCAAGAGGTGATTCAGCTGATGTTTTGCCGGTACTGTCCGTTGCAACGATATTCAGGCTATAACTGCCAGCCGAAGCAGGTATCGTCAACGGAATGTCTATGGTGTTCCCACTTTCAGCATCTGCCTTGGTAATCGTTCCGGATTTTAATTCCACCGGCTTACCTGTAGCATTGGTATAACTGATTGTGTAGCTAAGCGGATAATTTGCCTCGTAATCATACGCGTACACTGATGCCAATACGGTCGGCGTTGTTGTTGTCACATAGTACGAATCCAGCCACCCCCATGCTTCCGGCGGAGTATTTGCCTTGGTAATCGACTTCAACGTTACTTTAGATCCGGCTACAGCACCGTTGTCGCTGGCCTCAAAGTCAGGATGATCTGTAGTAACGCCGTTGACATTGAAAATTGCCGAACTTGTCCAATCGTAGCCCAAATACACTTCAAGCTCTCTGCCACAGGGAACCTCGGCGGCAAAATTACCACCGGTGTCTGCATAGGTGTAGTTATAATAATAATCGCTTCCGCCGTTATAGAAGGTGACCAGCTCACCGGTTGAAGAGGCTCCGCTCAAGGTTCCACTGACAGTACAGACAGCAGGCCGTGTAACGCTAATTGTTGTGGTAGCTGGGCATGTATTCTTCACTGAATCAAACAGACCAAGCGTTACCGTCTGCTCTTTGTAGTCATAAGATATCGGATCGTAGTAGCTTATGGTCGCCGAACGATCTGTGTCGGCATTATTAAATAAAGCGGCCTTGAGAGTGAACTTGCCGGTCGCATCCGTTACGCCGTAACCGTAATCAAATGTCTGGGCGCCATCTTCGCTGGTACGCAGGGTGGCAGTACCGTCGGTCGCGTAATCGTAATCTTCATCGTACATATAGAGCCACAGATCCGTAAGCGGAATGTTGCCGTTATCCTTGATGGTACCGGTGATGCAAACCTCTTTTGGTTCTGCCGAGCTCAGGATAATGTGGTCAAGGTTCCACCATTTTTCGAGATACGCCGGATTCGTGACGGTTATGTCAACGTAGTAGTTACCGGCTTTGCAGGCAGCTTTTGCCTGGTCCTTTGTGAAGGAGCTGCTAATGGCAACCGGTGTATAGCTGGTGCCGTTCGATGTAGAAACGACCCCGTCACCGATTTTCAGCCAGGTACCGTCTCCGGCATAGGGATCAACCGACCAGATAGGGACATCCCACTGTCCCGGTGTAGTCGTGTCTCCATCCTGAAGGAAGAGATTTTCACAGCTCGATTCCGGAACCCAACGGGTGACCTTGTTAACGATGCTCGCAGCCTTGCGTGTTTTGCCGGCCTTTGCAAGTTTCTTGATTTCTTTAAAAACATTCTTCCCCTGATTGGTGGTCAGGTCAATGTAATCAAAAGCCATCGAAACGAGCTGCCCGGGGGCGCTGGTCGCAGTTTCTTTCCCGCGATAGGCGCCGGGGAAGTACTGCGCCTGGGTGGGATCGGTAGAGTTGAACGTCTGAAACTGTCCGATAACCTTATTGGTTCCTGCAGGCAGCGCAGTGGTATCAATCTTCATATCAAGCTCAACAATCTCATTTGCTCCAGTTGTTATGGATTTACGAGCGGCCTTAAGTGCTGAACCGCTGTAAACTGATTTGCTCCCGGTTACTGTATTTCTGACAACGCCAATTTCAATAAGGTTTGCATTTGCAGCATCAGGTGTACCGGCACCGGTCGCAGCCTGGGCAAGCTCTGCCCGCAAATTGAGGGCAGAAGGTTTGTCATAATCGATGCGCTTGCTGAAATCGGCATACCCCGGTTTTGTCGCAGTGATAACCACATATCCGCCGGTATCGCTCAACGCAATATCCTGGGCAAAGCTGCCAGTCGTCCCTGTCGTAAGGTTGTAGACACCAAGCGACACATTGTTCTTGTCATACGAACGAATGGATACCTGTGCAGCATCCTGCCCGGCTGCCTTACGCACGGAAACCTTCTGGGTCCGTTTTGCGACCAGGCTGCTAAGCGACACCAGCGCAACGGTACCGCTGACCGTCGACGATTTCTTTGCCGATGGTGCCGGTGCTGGTGTTCCACCACCACCACCTCCTCCGCCACCGCACGCGGAAAGGAATGCTGCTGCTATAATACCAGTCAAGAGTCCCACACATTGTCTTTTCATACTGGTTCCTCCTTTTTCATTGCTGTTACGGTACGAAGTTCCGGCTAAAATTTAGGTGGTTACAACTCTATACCGCGTTATTTTTTGCTGTCAACTGTATAATTACAATCATTCGGGCCCTATTGAAAGAAATGCACCATATTTATGTAAGTCATCTAAAGAGCAACGGTTTTAATTAGAAAAAAACCTCAAACATAGCAGTCAGTTAGTTAGTAACACAGTTTTATTAGCCAACAATCAGTTTGACAATACACCATCATAGTGTAGAATCCACCGTACGAAAAAATATACAGATATTAAAGGTAGGTATCATGATCAGATCAAGCCTGACCCGCAAAATTATCCTTATAATTGCCGCCACACTCTTCGTGGGCTTTGCCGGTCTTGGAATCCTCTCAATCTACCTCGAATACACCGCTACCATAGATCTTCAGCGCAAAAATGCTCGCCAACTGGCATCCACCGTCACCCACGACATTCTTACTCAGATGACCAAGGGAGATATGAAGGATTTCGGCAATTTCGTTTCCGAAATCAAGGCCAAGGGCGGCATTGCCGGAATCAGGCTGTTTAATGCCGAAGGCAAGGAATGGGGCAGCGGAACCGTCAATGAAGAGATGCGCGCCGCCATCGCTTCCGGAACACCCAAAGAATTGTCCGCAAGTAAGGAAGGAAAGCGTTTTCTCGACCTGGCGGTTCCTTTGGCAAATGAAGAACGCTGCCGGGGCTGTCATAAAGCGGAGGATAAGTTTCGGGGCGGCATTATTATTACAACGTCGCTTGAAGACGGTTTTGCTGCTGCGTTGCGTCTGACACTGGTTATGTCAGCAGTGGGGGTCTTCTTCTTTTTTGCCATGCTTGCTACGTTGTACATCTTTTTCAATCGTACCGTGGTTCAGCAAATCGCGGAACTCTATAAACAATTGGGGGATCTGGCCGGCAGCGAAGGCGATTTGACCAAAGTGCTCCATGTTCGCACCACCTGTGAAATAGGCAGACTGGGTGAAGAATTCAATAATCTGACCGAGAAAATCCGGAGTACTTTTTCCGAACTATATGTGCAGACCTGCCTTATTGGGACAAGCGTCTGCGAGTTGGCTGCAGGCACCGAGCGGACACTGAAGATGACTCAGGATCAGAAAGATCAGTCTTTTACCGTTGCCGCATCTGCTGAGGAAATGGCACAGACCATTAACGAAGTAACCGAAAACACCCATCGCGCCGCAGTCCTGTCCAGCGAAGTTGACAGTGCCGCCAGCAGCGGAATGGCCGTTGTCGAAGAAACCTGGAGTTGCATGCAGAAGATCAGCATGAGCGTCAATGATACGTTGGTAATCATTCGTGAGTTGGAGGCTTCCTCTGCGCATATCGGTGAGATGGTTGTTCTTATTGAGGATATTGCAGACCAGACCAACCTTTTGGCACTTAATGCCTCAATTGAAGCCGCACGCGCAGGAGAGGCCGGCAAGGGCTTTGCGGTTGTCGCCAGCGAGGTTAAAGGCCTGGCGGAAAAAACCACCGCATCAACTCGTGAAATCAAAAAAGTTGTCGCAAGCATCCAGAAGACCAGCCGCAGTGCTGCCGACATGATCGGCACCGAAAGCGCTCTCGTCCAGACAGGCCTCATCAAAGCTGAAGAGGCGCGCAACAGCCTGGAAAACATCAAAAACCATGCAAATGAGTCACGATCAATGATCGTACAGATTGCCACTGCGGCTGAAGAGCAGAATGCAACGACCAATCATATTTCCGAAATGATTCGCCTTGTTTCTCACAGTGCGGGAGAAACATATACGATGATGCAGCGCACCAGCGATGCCTTTGTCACGTTTGCCGATGTTGTCGAGCAGATCTACGGATCCGTAGGTAAATTTTCGGTCGGCAATTATCACGACACGGTAAAAGAGTACCTTCGAATGATGAATATCCAGGTACTTGAAGCAATCGACAAGGCGCTTGCGGACCGGACTCTCACGCTTGAAAACCTTTTCGACCGGAATTATGTGCCGATTCCAAATACCACGCCGCAAAAATATACCACCCGCTTTGATGCCTTCTTTGACAAGGTTATTTCACCCTTTCAGGAAGCAATTGTCAGCCGGGACAACAAAGTGCTTTATGCCATCTGCGTTGACAACAACGGCTATGTCCCATGCCATAATCTGCGCTATACCAAGCCGTTGACCGGCGATCCGGAAATCGACAAGAACAACAACAGAACCAAACGTAAATTTGATGACAGAACCGGCATACGCTGCGCCCGCAATACAGAGGGATACCTGCTGCAGACCTATCGGCGGGACACCGGCGAGATTCTGAATGACATGTCAAAGCCGCTGATCATCAACAACAGACATTGGGGCGGTATTCGCATCGGCTATCTTGCCCCGAAATAACAATTCAATCCTCGGTAATGGCGATAGTCACTTTAATATGATATAATTGTGCTATAGTTGTGTGCTACAAATAATATCGGATTTATTGAGCTGAAGCGGGGATGGAGTTGTATGAAGCATTTGGGAGATATACTGGTCGAGGCTGAAATTATCAGCAATAAAACGCTTGAGAGGGCGCTCGAACGGCAAAAATCCGAGAAAAAACGTCTGGGTGTCGTACTTGAAGAGATGGGGGTTATCACAGAGGAAGAGCTGGTTGATGCACTGTCAAAGCAATTTAATTTCAAGACGATCAAAAACTTTGTAGGGCACGCCTACCCTCAGGAATTGCTTGACCTGTTACCGTCCGACTTCGTCATGAAGAAGCTGGTTTTCCCGCTTCGCCAAAAAGACGCCATGCTGGCGGTGGCAATTACAGACCCTTTCGATCTTGAAACGATGGAGATGCTGAGCCGCATTACCGGACTTCAGGTCGTTCCCGTACTTGCTTCCCGTAAAGAAATCCTGGATGCCATTGCAGTGCATTATCTCAAGAGCAGTTCGGATAGCGGTGACGCCATCTTAGTGGTAGAGGACTCAGCCCCGATCGCAACGCTTATTCAAATTGCGCTTGTGAAAGAAGGATATAAAGTGCTGATGGCCTCCGATGGCCTGGAAGCATTGAAAATTGCCGTATCGGAACGCCCGAAGCTTATTATTACTGATTCCGTGATGCCGCGTATGGATGGCTACGGCTTGTTGCGCGCCATCAAAGCCAATCCGATGACCTCCGAAATCCCCGTGATCATGTTGACCTCCAAAGCGTCAACCGAGGATGAGCAGAAAGCGCTGGAGTTCGGCTTCAGTGATTTTATCCCCAAACCGGTTCAGCCACTGCGTGTCGTTTCCCGCGTCAAACACATCCTTGACATGACCAGAAAATACCGGCGTTAATCCCACAACCCTGCTCACCAATGCCTTGAATGTTTACCCTTCCCCTTGTGTCCGTTTCTGAAATCCCAGGGAGGCTGCGGATTTGATTCTCTCCAAAGTCCTGCCCGCCGTGAACGTGCCTGAGCTTCACTGCTGATATAATCCGACTCGTATGCTCCTTGCAAATACTGGCGATACGCCCACGCCATCCCCTCAGCAACCATTTCGCGATTGATATCCTTGCCTTGATAACGGATAACCGCCACCGCACGCTTGTACTGGTCAATATCCATGATCTCTGCGGTAACGCGGCGTCCCATGACCTTGTACATCAGCGTGCGTTTTGATACATCCCCGTACGGCTGTCCCGGCTTGTCAGGCTTCCTGGCTTCCGGAGCATCGATGCCGTACAGCCTCACTTTGAGCCGGCTTTCTTCGCGAGTGGTCAAGAGCAGTGTATCACCATCGTAAACCGCCTTCACCATCCCTTCAATGGTTCTTCCGGCATAAACCGGGCTTACCAGAACCAGGACCTGAAGAAGAATCAGCGCGTATATTTTCATTTACACCAACTCCGCAGCATAATTGAATTCGGTCGTACCGGAAAGTTCCCGGCCCGATTTGAAAGCGGCGATGATGTCACCCCATCTCTCGCGCGGTTCTTCACTCAAATCGATCACAAACGAGCTGCACCCCTGTTGCAACAATTCACCATGCCGCGCCGTCAGCGAAAACTGTTGCGCTGAACTGATCGTCTGAAGGCCATCCTGAGTAGTAACGCGATACGTTTCGCCCCGGTCGGAACGAAGCGGTGTGTTTGAATGCACCTCTTTGAGCCGAATCTTGGTGGTCATCACCGGTAGTGGCGAATAGGCCAGCACCCGCTGTTCAATGTCAACTCCCGCCGAAAGCAATCCGCCAAGATTGGCGCGGTCGTCCTCCAGATAGAGGGTTGCCGCTCTGGCGCCAAGTTCACGCCAGGTGGCCAGCGCCTGACTATTGAGCGAAAAACAACGGTGCCAGGTTGAAATCTGCAGATCTGTAAGACCACGGAACATTTCGAAATGAGAGAGATTGGCCGCTTCAAAGCGCCGGAAACCGGCTCGATGCAGGGTGCGCAAGGTATCTTGATACAGCGGGATGTCACGATCAAAGAGCATGAACGGGAGTTGCCAGATAATATTCTCTTCCGAACCGCGCATACGCGGAATTGTCGTGGCAATCTGGTGTATCGCCGCCTTTGACAGCGGCACCAGCGTGGCATCGGCACCGTTTTGGAGGGGAAAACGCCACTCTTTCGGTTCTGCCATGACAACGGTCAGCACTTCACGGGAAGCGGGACGCCGCTTGGCGGTCTGCACACTTTCCAGCTCCTTCAAGGCATCCCTGCGGGCAGATGCAATCTGTTCACGAAACTGAGCCGTGGAAGCCTCCTGTAACTGTTGGTAAAAACGACGGCGCAAATCTTTGAACAGGGACATCGGAATCAGCACGGCAGGAAAATCGGGAGCCTCCAGCGATTCGAGCCTGAATTGTGTATCGCCGCATTTCGAGAATTGACCGGACAGAACCGCCTGCATATCAGCGCTGCGGGCCGGTTCAAGCGGCCCGAGCGGGAAACTGAACTCATGATGAAATCCCGCTACCGAAGCAGAGATATTAAGCTGTTCATCTTTCAGTGACACAACCAGCTTACAGGGGAGTTTGTCCCCCTGTGCCCCTTCGAGCCTGCGCTGGGCGGCGTTGTCACTCAGCGTAAATGCCTCCCGGGATGATACTTTGTAGATCGAGTCACCAACCGAGAAACTGAATGGTGTTTCGACCTCAACCAGGCTTCCCGCCGGGGCTTCCATGGTTTTTTTCCGGTTAAGGGTCATTTCGCGCAGAGTCCAGGCTTGACCGGCCATATCACTCTTGGGTTGGGCTCGCAGGCGGTCGCCGACGTAGAGCGCGTCTCTGGTTTCAAATATGAGGTTCTTCCCTTTGATGCTCTTGATCTGGCCGATAAAGCGCCCGGTGCCCCCTTTCTGCCAGGGATTGGCAATGTCATCCGGTTGCTGGGAAGCCAGGAAACCCTTGGTCGGCGTACGGCCGAATGAATATTTCAGGATCCCCTTGGCAGTGGCCAGCGCCTCCTTATGCGATTTTTCCGGAGCATCGAGCACGGTGCGGTAGGCTTCAACCACGGAAGCGACGTATTCGGCAGACTTCATCCGCCCCTCGATCTTAAGCGACGAAACTCCGGCTTTGACAAGATCCGGAATAAGATCAATTGCTGACAGATCGCTGGTGGAGAAGTAGTGGCCCTCCTTGCCGCGATGATTGTACAAACGGCGGCAGGGCTGGGCGCACCGGCCGCGATTGCCGCTGTGTCCACCCAGCAGGGACGAGAAAAAACATTGTCCGGAGATGGAAAAGCAGAGTGCGCCATGGACAAAACATTCAATCTCAACCGGTGTGGCAGCAGCAATAACGGCTATTTCGTCAACCGCCAGTTCGCGAGCCAGCACAGCCCGCTGGAAACCCAGCTCCTGGAGCATTTTTACACCGGGCGTATTGTGAATCGTCATCTGGGTTGAAGCATGCAGGGGAATGGAGGGAAAGTGATTACGAATGAGCCGGGCCACTGCCAGATCCTGTAAAATAACGCCATCGACCCGCATCCCCGCCAGGGCAGTCAGGGTATCCACCAACTGGGGCAGTTCTTTCTCCTTCACCAGGGTGTTGAGCGTGATGTAAATCTTCCGGTTCTGCCCATGGGCGTAGGCCAGCATCCGCTCCATCTGGGCCAGCGAGAAGTTTTTGGCGCGGGCGCGAGCCGAAAAATCCTGAAGGCCTGCATACACGGCATCGGCCCCCTTTTCCATGGCAGCAAAGAACGATTCCAGAGAACCGGCTGGGGCAAGAAGTTCAGGTTTGGCGTGTGATCTTTTCATAAGGTTCCTCAAACAGAAAGCGCCCCAAACGGGGCGCTAACTCCATACCAACAGATTTCAAAGCCTGACGGCTATTTCTCCAGCAAAATGCGCAGCATCCGGCGAAGCGGTTCCGCCGCTCCCCACAAAAGCTGATCGCCGCAGGTAAAGGCGGACACGTACTCTGGACCCATCTTCATCTTGCGGACGCGGCCGATTGGAACCGTCAGGGTTCCTGAAACCGCTGCCGGAGTGAGGCCTTCCAAGGAATCGGCCTTGGTGTTGGGGATCAACTTGACCCACTGATTATCATTTTTGATCAGCTCTTCGATTTCGGCAATCGGCAGATCCTTGTTCAACTTGATCGTCAAAGCCTGGCTGTGGCAACGCATGGCGCCGACACGCACACAGATGCCGTCAACCGGGATCGGCGAAGTGGTGCCGAGAATCTTGTTGGTCTCCAGAAATCCTTTCAGCTCTTCACGGCTCTGGCCATCCTCAACTTCACGGTCGATCCACGGAAGCACGCTTCCGGCCAGCGGGAAACCGAACTCTTTGGTCGGCAGGGAGCCGTCCCGCAGAGCAGCGGTAACCTTCTTGTCGATTTCCAGAATAGCCGACCCCGGATTTTTCAACTCTTCAGCAACAACCCCGTTCAGAACGCCCATCTGCGACAGCAATTCACGCATATTGGGAGCTCCGGCACCGCTTGCCGCCTGGTAAGTCATGGAGCTGATCCATTCAACCACTCCGGCACGGAACAGACCGCCGAGCGCCATCAACATCAGACTGACGGTACAGTTACCGCCGATGAAGTCCTTCTGCCCCTTGGCCAGCGCGGCATCGATCACACCACGGTTAACCGGGTCGAGGATAATAACGGCATTGTCTTCCATGCGCAGGGTGCTGGCAGCATCAATCCAGTAGCCGTTCCACCCCTGTTTGCGCAGTTCCGGGTGAACCGACTTGGTATAATCGCCCCCCTGACAGGTGATTATTACATCAAGCTTCTTAAGTTCAGCAATATCCGAGGCATCCTTAAGAGTGCCCGCGTTCAGGGGAGCCGGTTGACCTGCCTGAGATGTTGTAAAAAAGACCGGATCAAAGCCCAGAGCAAAATCGTTCTCTTCCTGCATCCGCTGCATAAGAACCGAACCAACCATACCGCGCCATCCGACGATTCCGACTTTCATAGTACTGTTCCTTTTCTCGATGGTAAATTTGAAAGCGAATCCTACAGATTCGCTATTATTGCTGCGCCCATTTCTTTTGTGTTAACCAGTTTTTCGCCGGCGATTTTCTGATAAATGTCAGCGGTGCGATATCCCTGATCCAGTACCTTGGCAACCGCATTGTCAAGAGCATCGGCGGCGTCCAGCATGCCGAAGGAAAATTTGAGCATCATCGCAGCTGAAAGAATCTGGGCGATCGGATTGGCAATCCCCTGGCCGGCAATATCCGGTGCAGAGCCGCCTGATGGTTCATACATGCCGAAGGTGCCCTCTGCCAGCGAGGCGGAAGGGAGCATGCCCAGCGAACCGGTCAGCATGGCGGCTTCGTCGGAGAGGATATCGCCGAACATGTTTTCGCACAGAATGACATCAAACTGTTTCGGCCACTTGACCAGCTGCATGGCGGCATTATCGACATACATATGGGACAGTTCAACGTCCGGGTACTCCTTGGCAATGCCGATAACAATCTCGCGCCACAGTACCGACGATGACAGTACGTTGGCCTTGTCTATGGAACAGACCTTCTTGCCCCGTTTTTGGGCAGCCTGAAAAGCAACATGGGTAATGCGCTCAATCTCGGGGACGCTGTAACGCATGGTGTCAACGCCAACCCGCTCGCGCCCGACCCCTTCGATCCCTTTCGGCTGGGAGAAGTAGATGCCGCCGGTCAGCTCGCGGATAACAAGAATATTGAAACCGCCGCCGATGACCTCTTCCTTGAGCGATGATGCACCGGTCAACGAAGGGAAAATAATGGCGGGACGCAGGTTGGCATACAGGCCGAAGATTTTGCGAAGCGGCAGCAGGGCCCCGCGTTCCGGCTGTTCATCAGGGGGAAGCGTTTCCCATTTCGGGCCGCCAACCGAACCGAACAGAATTGCGTCGGAAGCCTTGCAGATATCAATCGTGCTCTGCGGCAGAGCTTTCCCTTCGTTATCGATACCTGCTCCCCCGACGTTGGCAGGGGTGCGGGTAAAGGTCACGTCATATTTCTTCTCAACGGCATCAAGAACATTAAGGGCTTCGGCCATTACTTCAGGGCCGATACCATCGCCAGCAAGAACCGCTATTTTATACGTTGCACTCATAATTCCTCCAAAGTTTCATATCAGAATAACAATCTTCCTATAATAATTTTTGCGGTACGCTTTTGTCAAACTAAAAGCATAGCTAACCGGCCTGTTTTTCCTATAGTTTGCCGTAATCCGGAACCAGTCTCCAGGTATCCCGATCTGCCACCGTTACAACATCATACGTGTTGAATAACATTCATTTATCCCGTACAATGGCGCCACTTTTAGTAAGGCACGTGAAGGGGTCTCCTGTGAGCAATCTGCTATTAATTACTGACGTTGCGCGGCTGCGAAAAATTTTCGGCAGGCTTACCGATGACAAAAACATCCGGCTCCGGGTTGTTAACAACCTGGAAAAAGGAGGCGAGGAGATCGCCATCGAGAAGCCGGATGTCGTCTTTGTCCAGACTCACCTGTCAGGCCTTTCAGCCGATATTCTCCTTATGCACCTGAAAAAACAACTGGGACGTAAACGGTCACGTTTCGTACTGCTGGCATCTCCTGCACAGACAACTGACGCGGTTCTGAAACAGTACCAGGGGTGGCTCGACACTTCGGCAGAAGACAGCAAGCTGCTGTCGGAACTGCAGCAGCTGCTCGGGGCTTTGCTGAGCAAGCCAAAGAAGATCGAGGATTCCGTCCCGCCGGAACCGGCTGCCTCAATAGAAAGCCCTTCTCAACCAGTCAGCAATGCAGAGCATACAGGACTTCTCGACACTCCTCCGGCTCCGGAGGTTGCTGCACCACCATCGACCGGCTCTGAGCTGCAACTCCACGTTGCCGCTCCGGCGACAGCCGAACCATCACTGGAAGAACAAGGCATCACCTATGCTCCACGGCAACGCTTAAAGGTCTATTCCGAATTCAACAGTTCTTTTGACAGCGCGGTCAGCAGCACACCCGAACCTGAAACCCTTGATCAGGCAACCCCCGCACTGTCCCACGATTGGGATGCAGAAGATATTGACACCGTGGAAACAAAACCGGCCCGTTCAAAAAGGGGCACATTTTTGCTCTGGCTGGCACCGGTTATTATCGCAGTCGTTGTCATTACCTATATGCAGCAGCGAAGCCCTTCTGCAAAGCCGGATTCGGCCACCGCCAAAACGGCACCAACAGACGTTGCGAAACCGGCTGCACCTGCTCCGGCTCTACCGGCAGCAACTCCTGCAAAAACACCGGCTGTCGCAGCCGCCGCACCTCCTGCCGCCCCTCAGGAACAGGACCGCATGAGTGACAAAGCCGTACTGAGCGCCATCGCCGAGAGCCGCGGGGCAAAGACTCCGGTTCCTGCAGCATCTTCCGGAGCGCGGCCGACAACCCTGCCGGATTTTATTCCCCGTTATGGCATGGACAAGCCGTTCAGCGCCGCCAATCCGGGCTGGGAACGATACAAGGGACAGGTTACCGAATTCAAGGTGCTGCGCGAGGCCCAGGCTATCAAAGCCATTCAGGTGATTGACCGGGGCGGTAATGGAGTTCCGGAATCGTTTATGAAAGGCGTGCTGCGTCAGGTAACCCAAAAACCGGTCATCAGCGTCGAAACTTCAGAGAAAAAAGACGGGTATGAGATTCAGCGAGGCCGGATAGCGGACGGTATCAAGGTGGTTTTTTATCGCGACGAGAATGGCGGAAAGCTGCGGGCATTTGTACTAACGTGGCAATGAATTCAGGACACCACATGACGCGTCTTTTATGGATAACCTGCATGCGGCCACAGCTTATTGCGGGTACTGTGGCTCTATCACTGCTCGCACTGTCATGCTCGTACAGCACGTCCTTTGCAGCAGAAGGGGCCGGTGAAATTCTTCAGCAAATGGAAAAAACCGGTAAGAGCCATGATCCGGTCGAAAAGCTGCCAGCGGTAATCGAAAATGAAACCCCGGAACCGGCCACGCCGAAACAGCCGTCCGGCAGAAAGATTTTTGTCCGGAAATTCCGCCTGGAAGGAAATACCCTGATCAGCGAGAAAGAGCTCCTGTCAGGTATTGACCTGGGCGATGGCAAGGAACTGACGCTCGACGAAATAAAAAGCGTCGCGTACATGATTACGGCACAATACCGCAGGAAGGGCTTTATTATCGTCAATGCCTATGTGCCGTCACAAAGCATATTTGACGGCGCGGTACTGACAAAAAGCGCTCAAGGGTACCAGACGGTAAACGCTTTTGGAACCGTCCTGATCAAGGTAATTGAAGGCAAGGTAGGAACCATTTCCGTATCCGGCAACACCCGTTACCGCAGCGCGTTCATTAAAAGATATCTCGAAACGGTCAGAAGCGACCCATCGTTGAAGGTAGAGACGCTGGAAAAAGAGTTGCTGCTCCTGAACGACTATCCCTTCCTGTCGGTAAAAACAACACTAATAGCGGGAAATGAACCGGGCACGACAGATATCCATGCAACCGCCTCCGATGGCAAGTACCCCCTGTTCGGCTCTGTTGCCTATGACAACTTCGGCGAAAAGGCAACCAGCAAAAATCGCCTCTCTGCTCAGCTGAATATTGGCAACACTATCACCAGTGGCGATCTGGTCCGATTGAACGGCATTATCGGAATTGACGACCTGAGTCTGAGCAGGCTTGCCTATGGCCGGGCAGAATACAGCGTGCCGGTGGGGGGCTTGGGAACGCAAGTGGGCGCCTACTATTCCAACACCGTCTATTCCGCTGAGGGGCTCGACTCGCTCGCTCTCTTGGAACTGAAAGGCAGCGCAACCGTTGCCGGCATGTATGCAACCCACCCCGTTCTGAAGAAATTCGACAAATCCCTGGTTGTCAGAGTGGGGGGCGAATACATTTCGCTCTCTGACGAGTTGCTGAAAAACATCCAGGACAAGGACGAAATACGCAAGATCACGACGGGAATATCGTACGAATCACTTGATACATTCAAGGGTAGAAATTTCGTCAATTTCAGCTATGCGAGAGGCCTTGGCGGTTTTCTTGGCGGCACCACAAGTGGAACTAATCCCGGCCCCAGCTATGCCGGCGCTGACGACTCCTTCGACAAACTCAATCTGGATGCCACGAGAATACAAAAACTACCGGGATACAACCTTCTGGTTGCCCGGGGAGCCTTCCAGTATTCACCGGACCGCCTGTTTTCGGCAGAGCGGTTGCAGCTCGGCGGCATGGGGTCGGTGCGGGGATTCGGAGCATCCATGAAGAGCGGCGATAGCGGATACGTACTGTCGCTTGAACTCGTATCATCACCGCTGTTTCCGGAAACGATGATATTCAATCAGAAGACCGGCGACACAATTAAATTGGCCCTCTTCACCGACTGCGGCGGAGCAATCAACACAAATCACCAACCCTCGGAGTTTACATCGACCTTTCTGTCAAGCATCGGGGCAGGGATACGGTTGTATGGCGGCAGCATGTTCACCTTCAAACTGGATTGGGCAATTCCCGGCGCACAGGACTCCTATAACAGCTTCAGCTTGAGTGACAGCAGGGTTTATGTCCAGTCGGCGGTTTCTTTCTGACGCATCTGCCCGCACCTGCTTGAGATTCAGGGGGAACTCATGAAACAACATCGCACGGCTTCAAAAACAATTCATGCCGGTTCGGCAGCAGGCACGCTGTTTCTGTTAGCCGTTCTGACCGTTACCTCTTCTCATGCCTTGCCGCAGAGCGGCACCGTCGTCGCCGGATCGGCAACCATTTCACAACCAAGCAGCACCAGCCTGAATATTGTCCAGTCCTCCGGCAACGCCATTATAAATTGGCAGGGGTATAGTATCGGCGCCGCTGAATCGGTTACCTATGTTCAGCCGAGCAGCAATTCGATTGTCTTGAACCGGGTTACCGGAGTAGATCCCACAAGCATCTTTGGTCGTCTTTCGGGAAACGGCCAGGTATGGGTGATCAATCCCAACGGCCTGCTGGTCGGCTCCGGTGCAACTGTTCAGACCGGCGGCTTCCTCGCATCAACCATGAACATCTCTAATGACAGCTTCATGTCAGGCAAATATGCCTTCACAAACACGCCGGGCTCCCGGGCGTCAATCGTCAATGATGGCGCCATCCAGACTGCCGACGGCGGATACGTGCTGCTCTCGGCACCCTCGGTGATAAATTCCGGTTCGATTATTGCGAACAAAGGAAAGGTTCATCTCGCTTCGGGCGACGTGATCACATTCAGTATCGACAACGGCAGCCTCATCAACGTGGCGGTAAGCGGCGACGTGGCCGCGGAAGCGCGGGGCATCACCAACAACGGAAAGATCACCGCCGACGGCGGGCAGGTCGTGCTGACCGCCAGGGTTGCCGGCGACGCGCTCAGAAATGTCGTAAATAACGTAGGGCTCATTGAAGCACACTCCATTATCGAAAAAGACGGCATCATCATTCTTGACGGCGGCGACCACGGGATTACGGCAAACAGTGGGACAGTGGATGCCTCGGGGAAAAACACCGGCGAAACCGGCGGTTCCGTAACCATACTCGGCAGCAAGGTGGGGCTTTTCGCCGGTTCCCTGGTGGATGTATCAGGTGACGCCGGAGGCGGAACGGCTTTGATCGGCGGCAATTTCCACGGGGCAGGACCGGAGAAAAACGCCGCCATGACCTACGTCGAAAAGGATGCCGTCGTAAAAGCCGATGCGCTTGGCAGCGGCAATGGCGGTTCGGTGGCGGTATGGTCGGACGACGCCACCCGCTATTTCGGCACCATCTCCGCAAAAGGCGGGGTGCGGGGGGGAGATGGCGGTTTTGTCGAGATATCGGGCAAGCATTCCCTCACCTATGCGGGACTCGCCAACCTTGAGGCATCACGGGGAACAACCGGGATGCTGCTGCTTGACCCGGATGAGATCACCATCGTCCATGGTTCCATCGATACCAACATCACCGTCACCGGCGCAGGCCCTTTTGCAGATACCAGTAGTTCCGGAAGCGGCTCGTTTCTTTCCGACAGTACGATCAACAGCCAGCTCGGCACGGCAAACGTCACCGTCACCACATCAACAGAAAGCATTACCTCCAATACCGACGTGGTTATCGATACCAACAGCAAGACACTGACACTGGACTCCGCCAAAAACATTACGCTGGGCGGCACATTTAACGATGCCGGTTCATTGGGCGCTCTGAACCTGAACATCGGGCAGGCCGGTACCGGCGGAACAATGGCTTTCTCCAGCGGAGCCGTTATCAAGACACATACGGTGAGCATCACCGGCGGCAGCGGCAGCGATACACTGACAGGACAAAATGCGGCCAATACCTGGAACATCACGGCACCCAACACCGTGACCCTCAACGGCATGAACGCAACCGGCATAGAATCACTTGTTGGCGGCTCGGCTTCGGACACCTTTTCCCTCGGCTCCGGAGTATCTACCTTTAACGGTTCGATTTCCGGTGGCAGTGGCGCTAATTCACTTGCCGCAACCAACGGAGTTAATACCTGGCAATTATCTGCTGCAAACAGCGGAGCGATGAACAGCACCACGGTTTTTTCCGGGATTTCCAATCTGGCTGGCGGTTCGGGGGCTGACACCTTCACGCTGGGCGCAAACGTAACCAGCTTCAACGGTTCGATAGCAGGCGGTGGCGGCTCCGATACACTTGCAGTAACGGACGGAACCAATGGCTGGAAGAGCACCGGACTTAACGCCGGTATACTGAACACAACGACCACGTTCTCGACCATAACCAACGTGAAGGGGGGCGCCGGCACAGACACTTTGACCGGACAAAATGCGGCCAATTCCTGGAGCATCACGGGCGCCAATGCAGTAACGCTTGACGGCATGAAAGCAACGGGGATAGATATTTTGGCGGGTGGTTCGGGCGCCGATACCTTCACATTGGGGTCAGGGGTGTCATTATTTTCCGGCTCAATTGCCGGTGGCAGCGGTGTCAATTCGTTAGTAACTACCAATGGCCTCAACTCATGGCAAATAACCGGTGCAAATGCCGGTACAGTGAACGCTACGACTAACTTTTCAGGAATCGCAAATTTGACCGGTGGTACCGGCTCGGACATTTTTACCTTAGGTGCGGGCGTCCTGACATTCAGCGGATCAATTGCCGGCGGCGGCGGTGTCGATACGGTGGCAGCGACCGACGGCGTCAATGCCTGGAGTATCACAGGTGTCAACGCAGCGACGCTCAACGGGATGACCGCCACCGGGATTGAAGCGTTGGTCGGCGGTTCAGGGATTGATGAGTTCACAGTGGGCTCGGGAATATCAACATTTAATGGTTCAATTACCGGTGGTGGCGGCACGGATACTCTGGCAGCCACTAACGGAACCAATGACTGGCTGATAACCAGCCCCTCTGCCGGAACGCTGAACGGAACCACCTCTTTTTCCGGCATCTCCCTTTTGGTCGGAAGTTCCGGTGTGGATACACTAACCGGTTCCAATCAAACGTATACCTTGGATGACAGCACTGCAAACACGGGGAGCAACGGCCCCGTTACCTGGATCTCAATCGAGAGCCTGACCGACACCGGAGCAGGCGTTTTTAAGTTCGGAAAAGCGGGCAGTGTCACCGGAAATATTTCCGCAAACAGCGGCACGTTGGACTATACCGGTCACACTTCGGCAATCAAGGTGAATCTAGCCGGCAGCGCAGGTACAACTACCGGCATAGGTGGCACTTGGGACGGCATTACTACAGTGATCGGCAGCGCAAATTCAAACGACACGGTTACCGGTTTCAACCAGATTTACACGCTGGATAACTCGATAGCAAATATGGGGAGCAACGACACGGTGACGTGGTCGTCAATCGAAAATCTGACCGACACCGGCACTACCGGCAGCTTCAATATGGGGACTGGCGGCAGTGTCTCTGGAAATATCGATGGCGGTACGAGCGGCACACTCGACTACGGAAGTTACGGAACGAGCATCACGCTAAACCTTAGTGGTAGCGGCACGACCGGCATTGGCGGCACCTGGAAAGGCATCACCAATGTGGCCGGAAATCCAAACAACATTGATACCGTTATCGGCGCAAACACGACCTACAGCCTGACCGGTGTTAATGCGGGTAACAGCGGCAGTGTCTTCTGGACATGGATTGAGAAAATCACCGATACCGGTAACGGTACGCTATCAACAACCGGCAGCCAAAGATATACCCTGACCGGTTCAAATGCAGGATTCGTCATGGCACTTCTTCCCGATGGTTTTACCGGCATCGGCAATCTGACCGACACCGGCGCGGCCAGTTTCAGGTTCGGGGCAAATGGCGGTGTGAGCGGCAACATTTCCGCAGTAAACGGTACACTGGACTATTCGGCAGGGATTGCGGGACCGGTGGCAGTCGATCTGACGGCGAAAACCGGCACCGGCATCGGCATGAACTGGAGCGGTATCACAACCATTATCGGCAGCCCGGCGTCGGGCACGATGAGCGGGACCAATGCAACATATAACCTTACGTCAGCCAACACCGGCAACAGCGATGGTGTCTCCTGGACATCGTTTGAGAACCTGCAGGATTCCGGTGCAGGCATCTTCAGGTTTGAATCAAACGGCAGCGTTACCGGCAACATTTCCGCTCTGAACGGCACGCTGGACTATTCGGCGGGGATTACCGGACCGGTGGCGGTGAACCTGACGGCAAAGACCGGCACCGGCATCGGCGGCATCTGGGACGGAATCACCACCATAGCCGGCAGTTCCGCCCCTGACACGATGGGCGGGATCGATGCAACATACCATCTGACCGCTGCCGACGCAGGAAACAGTGATGGTGTTTCCTGGACATCATTTGAAAGAATTGCCGACACCGGCCTCGGCACCGTAATGACAACCGGGGGACAGGCGTATGAGCTGACCGGCGGCAATAGCGGCACCGTAGCGGCACTGCTGCCGGGAGGCTTCTCCGGGATCGGGAGCCTGGCCGATTCGGGCGCAGGTTCATTCAATTTTGGTGCAAACGGGAGCATTTCCGGCAACATTTCCGCACAGGACGGCAAGCTGGACTATTCTGAGATAGCAGGGCCTGTCTCTGTCGATCTGGCGGCACAAACAGCCACCGGCATCGGCGGCACCTGGAGCGGCATCTCAGCGATTACCGGCAGTGCGGCATCAGACACCCTTACCTCGTCCGGAGCAACGTACCATCTTACTGCTGCCAACACCGGTAACAGTGGAGACGTCTCCTGGACATCGTTTGAAAATCTGTATGATACCGGGGCGGGCAACTTTGGATTTGCTCCGGGCGGGTCCATAACCGGCAACATTACCGCTGTAGACGGCACCCTTGACTATTCGGCCCGCAGCGAGGCAGTAACGATCAATCTACTGACACAGAAGGGCTCCGGCATCGAAGGCGTCTGGAACGGCATCACCGCGTTGATCGGCAGCTCCGCTTCCGATACCATTGCCTCAACCGGGGCAACATACAATCTGACCGATGCCTCTGCCGGTAACAGCGGCGCGGTCTCCTGGTCATCGTTCGAGAAAATTGTCGACGCGGGCACCGGCGCAATCACAACAGGCGGTGGACAGACACACACCCTGAGCGGCACGAACAGCGGTAACGTAGCAACACTGTTGCCGGACGGATTTACCGGGATAGGAAACCTGACTGATTTTGATGCGGGCATCTTCCGGTTCGGTGCAAACGGCAGCATCACCGGCAACATTACCGCAGTGAACGGCACGCTGGATTATTCAGCCGGGATTGCGGGACCCGTAATGCTTGATCTGACGGCACAAACATCCACAGGCATTGGCGGTACCTGGAGCGGTATCTCGATGGTAACCGGCAGTTCCCATACCTCCGATACCGTTACCGGAATCAGCCAGTCATTCACGTTGACCGGCAGTGACGCGGGAAGCAACGGGAGTGTAAGCTGGACATCGTTTGAAAACATCACCGGCTCGGGAACAAATTCATACATCGGTGCAGGCGGGTCTCTCTCCGGATCGATCATTGATACCGGCTCTTCCACCACCCTGCAAGGGAATATCCAGACCGGCGGCGATCAGATCTATACCGGCGCGGTAACGCTTGCCGACGCAACAGCGCTGACTTCCACCGGCTCCGGCGCTATCACCTTTGCCGGAACGCTCGACAGTGACGCCACACCCCGTGACCTGACCATCGGCACTTACGGGGCGACAACCTTCGGCGGCCTCGTTGGCGCATCTCCCCTGAACAGCCTCACCATAAACGCCGGAGGCACAACCTCCATCAATGGCGGCTCTATTACGACAAGCGGCGCTGCCGGTCAGGTGTTCAGCAACGATGTCGTACTTGGCGCCGACACCACCCTGAGCAGCGGTTCCGGTGTAATCGCCTTTACCGGCGCTCTGGACGGTTCCCAAGCTCTCACGCTGTCGGCCGGCACGGGTGACATCTCCTTGAGCGGCGCTGTCGGAGCCGTAACCCGCCTGAACGGGTTCACAATAACAAGCGCCGAAAACGTAGCTATCGCCACTATTGCCGCCGCCAGCCTGACTCAGGCAGCCGGAAGCGGCTCCACAACCCTGAATGGGGTAGTGGATACCACTGGAGTCACCATTACCACCAACGGCTCTATCACAAACAACGGCGCTATCCTCACCACCGGAGGCGGACCGGTCGTACTCACCGCCGACAACTATATCCGTATAAACAACGCCATCAGCAGCAGTGGCCCGATTACCCTCACCGCCGGTCGTTCCATCACCGAGGGAAGCAACGGTTACCTGACAACCGCCGCGCTCCTGACCACCCGGTCAAGCAGCGGTCAGGCACTTGACGGAAACGGGAATAACACCATCGCCAACATCAATGCCGTCAACAGCGACAGTGGCGACATCACCCTGACCAATAACGCCGCACCACTGACCATAACCGGGCTCACCCAGTCAGGCGGCAACCTGGCTATAACAAACAGCGGCGAAGTCACCAGCTCCGCCCCCCTCACCGTTACCGGAACGGCCACCATCACCGCATCGGGTCAACCAATAACCCTGACCAACGCCAACGACTTCACCGGAGTTGTAACAGTCGCAGGGGCAGCGACACGAATCACCGACGTGAACAATCTCTCGGTCGCCCTTAACACCACCGGGCCAACCATCCTCCTGGCCGGATCCAACATGACGGTTTCAGGCATCAGCACCGACACGGTGACAGCAACGGCACCAAACCAGGTGACATTGGCTAACCCGGCCGCTTCACTGCTCACCATAACCGGTAACACCATTACCGGAACCATGAACAACTCGAGCCCGCTTGATCTCACCACAACCACGGCTCAACCCTGCGTTTCCGTTGCTTTGGCGGGTAATCAGCCATTTCTAAATTTTGTGGGTGATACGACATCGAACATCAGGGGATTGGGGACATATAACGGGACTGTTGTGGTGGGGAGTGAACTTGAAAATTACAAAGCCACAATAGGTATGAGAGCAGCGACAGTAGCATCAGCTACAAATAGCGCAACCATGGAAAAAATGAGCAAGCTATCGCGATTTGACGACTACTTCACCATAGCTTCCAGAGCTTCAATCATAAATGATGAGGAAGCGGTCAGGTCGCCCGAGTTGGATCCGATACTTATAGACCGCTGATTTTTCCGAAGTTTGAATACCGCTCAACGGGGGTTGTCACGCCACTCTACTGCGCCAAGCCGGGCATTCCCGAGATAGGTGTACACCAGTGTGATGGTACCTTCCGACTGGCTCCTGGTTGGGATGTTGTTATGTTTTGCAATTCGCCACGATTCCGTAAACTGGGCGCCAAGCGCATGCCTTCCCCAGACACGGAAGGTGATCCCCGCGTTGGTGCGGACAATGGTTTCCGAACCCGAAATATCGTCAGCTCCATGGCCGCTGACATAGTAGCCGCGACTGGTAACATCAAAGAGTGTCCTGTCTCCGCAATGAAGCGCGGCAGACACCAGACCCTGCGGTGTGATGCCATAGTGATAGTCTCTTGTTATACCTGCCTTCCAAGCGTCATTTGTGACGATCTGCGTTCCGGCCGCACCGAAACCAATCCCCCCAAGAAGAGAACCCTGTAGGGCAATACCTGGAGCGACCCAGTACTGGCCGGTAGTTCCAAGTGAAGCCGCCGTCGATGATACCCGAAAGAGATAGGGAGAAATATAGTCGTAGCTCCCGTACAAACCCCAGATGCCGCGAAAATTCTGCCCTGCCTCATATTTCCTGCCGAGCAGCATGCCGCGCAGCATGACGTTTTCCACGGGATTATTGCTGTCGGCAAGAGTCGAAATCTGGAAATCGAAATAGTCCAGAGGGCGAACATAGGAATACCCCTGTTTGCCCGGCAGGCCGTAGGACATGTAGAAATCCATGGCGGTGTTGTTCCTGAGATTCGTGGGACCGGTGGAGAGAATGTCATTCGCATGGGTATTCAGGCTTGCACCCAAGGTGAGGCGCCAGAAAGTTGCCGGGTGGACAGCAGGCAGGCTTGTGCCAAAGCGTTTATCAAAGGCCAGCCGGTTGACTTCCGAGGTTGGAGAAATCAGCATTGCTCCAGTTTCACGCAGGAAACCGGGGTTACTGCTGCCCCCCAGCACCAGATTGGACATGCGGAACAGGGCCTCACCCAGGAGGCTACCGGCATTGCCGGTGGTAATCTGGTCGTTAATTGCAGGAGCCTGATTCTCGCCGGCCATTTCCCAGGCAAAACTCCCCAAATTGCTGTATATGAGCGACTCCCAGAAGTTGAGACCGGACGACCGGGCAAAACCGTACATCATGGCACCTTGATAGGGATGCCCGAACTGGTTGGTGTTGAAGGGGTCTGAATCGTATTTCCAGTCCTGCCTCCGTAGATTCGACCATGTTGTGGCCAAAGACGTATCGTATACCTTGTTTCCATACTCGTCAGGACTAGTATAGCGTTGCCGGTCAAACAGGTTCAAAGCCGTCAGAAACCCCGATATTTCTAGCGCCGGTACCAGGTAGCTCTTGTCGACTAAAGCGAGGTCCGGTCGCGTGGCTTCCGGAGCATTATTGCCAGTGGTTCTGTCGTCACCGGATAGGATGGTTTCATCCACCTGTAGCCCTGCCGGTAGCAAGCTGGGCGGCTTGTTGGTTTTACTGCCCGACAAGGGAATAGAGGTGTTGGATGTTGCAGGAAGTCCGGTGAGTTCCATGCTAACAGGTTGTTCTGCAGCAAATGCAGCCGCCCTCTTGGTATCAGCATAGATGAATGCCAGCATCGCCAGGATCAGGCAGACACCTGGACGGCCAAGGAAGAACCGATTATTGATACTCATATCATACCCCAGCATCTACTATAGTGCGAGGCATCCATTCCGCCGCGCAGTTCATTGCAGCTTCGCCAGACGGACGAATAGAGTTCGGATTTCTTTAGTGCCATGGTGAATCCTTTTTTGTTCTACGCTCAAAACAATAGCCACTTTGCATACGAAAAGTGGCTATAAATTCAAAGAGCTGATTATGGCTGGAAACAAAAAAAAGGGTTCCCGGCAGTTGCTGGAAACCCTTGATTTTTTGGTGCCCGGGACTAGACTCGAACTAGCACACCCTTGCGAGCACAAGAACCTGAATCTTGCGTGTCTACCAATTCCACCACCCGGGCGAGTGAACTGATTTCATACCATCTCCTTTTTCATATTGCAAGCACAAAAAAACAAAACAGTGCAAAAAACCCCTAAATTCTTGACAAATAGACATGTTTGGTGATATCAGGAGTGTTCACATTTTCAGACATCAATCGGAGGAATCATCATGGAACGTACGTTCGCAATCATCAAGCCGGATGCAGTTGAGCGCAAGCTGGCTGGACAAATCCTGGCACGAATCGAAGAAAAAGGCTTCAACATCGTTGGTATGAAAAAAATTCAGCTGACAAAAAAACAAGCTGAAGGTTTTTACTATGTGCATAGTGCACGTCCTTTCTTCAACGACCTGTGTGCTTTCATGTCACGCAGCCCGGTGATCGTGCTTTGTCTTGAAAAAGAAAACGCCATCGCTGACTGGCGCACCCTGATGGGCGCAACCAACCCAGCCAATGCCGAGCCGGGAACCATCCGCAAGGATTTCGCGGTCAACATCGAGGAAAACTCCTCACATGGTTCCGACGCGCCTGAAACCGCTGCATTTGAAATTCCGTATTTCTTCAGCGCTCTCGAACTAGTATAACCCGTTTACGTCTGCTCAAACTGAAAAAGGCTCCGCATCTGCGGGGCCTTTTTTGTTTTTAGCCTGAATATGAGAATCTACGCGAAGTGTGCTTCCACTGCCTCAGCCAGAGAGTCAAGGGTGGATGATTCCGGTTCGATATCCACTTTCAGTCCCAGATCCCGGCAACTCTTTGAAGTGATCGGGCCGATCGACGCCACCACCACACCTTTCAGCATATCCAGCATCAGCTCTTCTCCCATCATGGCCGCCAGGTTTTGCACTGTTGACGACGAGGTAAAGGTGATGCAGTCCACCGAACGTTTTTCCAGGGCAAAGAGCGTCTCGGGAGGAAGCCGGTCAGGAAAGATGTTGCGATACGCAACCGGGCTGTCCACATGTGCACCCATTTTCTTCAGTTCACGGGGAATAACATCGCGAGCCTTGTCGGCGCGTGGAAATAACACCCGGCTCCCCTGCATATCCAAACGGGCAAATTCATCGACCACACCTTCAGCTTTATAGTCGCCTGGCACCAAATCCGGCTTAATACCGAACATACGGATTTCGTCAGCGGTCTTTGGACCGACTACACAAATCCTGCAATTTCCCAAAGCCCTGGCATCCATCCCCACTGAATCCAGCCGCTGAAAAAAGAAGCGTACGGCATTGGCAGATGTCAGCACTACCCAGTCATAACTGGGCAGTTCGCGGATAGCCAGGTCAAGCAGCTGCCAGCTTTCCGGCTCCACGAGGCGTATGGTTGGACATTCCAGCACTGTTGCGCCGCGTGCGGCAAGCTTGGCGGAAAATTCACCGGCTTGCTCGGCTGAACGGGTAACGATAATCTTCTTCCCGCACAGCGTACGCTTGTCAAACCATTTCAGTTTCTCGCGCAGAGCCACCACTTCACCGACAATGGTAATTGCAGGTGGCTTGAAGCAACATTCATCCGCACGGTCGGCAATAGTGGCCAGAGTACCGACCAGCACCTGCTGGCACGGTGTCGTGGCCCATCGCACCAAAGCTACCGGCGTATCAGGGGATCTGCCGTGCTCAATCATGCGCTGCATATTGCGGCGGAGGGTCGTTATGCCCATATAAAACACGACGGTACCGCCTCCCAGCGAGAGACGGTCCCAATCGATGTTGGATTCCTGTTTATCCTTGCCTTCCTGACCGGTGACAAAAGCAACCGAGGCTGTTACATCGCGATGGGTCAGCGGGATTCCGGAGTAGGCGGATGCCCCGACAGCAGCGGTAACACCGGGCACGACTTCGAAGGAGATACCGGCATCACGCAGCGCTTCGCACTCTTCCCCCCCCCGGCCAAACACAAACGGGTCGCCCCCCTTCAGGCGTACGACGACCTTTCCCGCACCAGCCTTGTCAACCAGCAGACTATTTATCTCGTCCTGGCCCTGATTATGGCGTCCACCGATTTTGCCGGCATAAATCCGCTCGGCACTTTCAGGGGCATGGCAGAGCAGCTGCTCGTTTGCCAGGTAGTCATAGACCACCACCTCGGCTTTTTGCAGACATTCCACCCCGCGCAGCGTTATCAGGGACGGGTCGCCGGGACCGGCGCCCACAAGATAAACGATGCCACTATTCACCGATCGATCTCTGATAGACTTCTTCCAGAATGGCCTTGCCGCCGTCAGCCAGCAATTGATCGGCGAGTCGGATACCGAGCTGTTCACACTCGGCAACCGGACCGCTGATATCGCCGCGAACAGAACGCTGGCCGTCAACGGCAGCAATGAAACCGGTCAGACGCAACTGGCCGTTGCTGACGGTTCCGTGCGCCGCGATCGGCACCTGGCAACCACCCTCACAGCGCTTGAGCAGAGCACGCTCCGCACGGACCGCATAACTGGTGTCGGCATGATTGAAAAATGCGATGGTTTCGGTAATGACCGGATCAGCCAGACGGCATTCGATTCCCAGGGCACCCTGGCCGATTGCCGGAATGGACAGGTCGGTGTCCAGATATTCAGCCACCTGCTCGGTAAAACCAAGACGCTTCAAGCCGGCTGCAGCAAGGATAACCGCATCAAGGTTGTCATCGTTCAACTTACGGATACGGGTCTCAACGTTGCCGCGAATGATGCACATCTCCAGATCCGGACGCACTTTCAGCAGCTGTGCCTGGCGGCGCAGAGCGCTGGTACCGATACGGGCCCCCTGGGGCAGGTCGGCAAACTTTACGTTGCGGGAGATCACGACGTCGCGCGGATCTTCGCGCTCGGTGATGCAGTGCAGCCCCAGACCTTCGGGAAACTCGGTCGGCACGTCTTTCATACTGTGAACGGCAATGTCGATTTCGCCGCGCAGCATGGCCTCTTCGATCTCCTTGACGAACAGTCCCTTGCCGCCAACCTGTGCCAGGGGAACATCCAGGATCTTGTCGCCAATGGTCTTGATCTTGGTCAGCGTAACTTCCATACCCGGATAACGCTTCTCAAGTTCCGACTTGACCCAGTTGGCCTGCCAGAGAGCCAGTTGGCTGGCACGGGTTCCGATACGTAATGTTTTGGGGGCCATAATTTCTCCATGTAGTGATGTATTTGATACTAAAGTGTAACCGGTAGTCGTTCCGTCAGTCTTATTTCTTCCGGAGTCACCACTGCCCGGTAAGCCAGTGCCTCCACGCCGTTATCAACAGCCAGTCGCAGGAGCCGCCCGTATTCAGGATCAATCAGATCGGCCGGTGAGACCGAGGCACCATCGCCACGCTGGACGGTAAAAAAGATCACGCCGCGATCACCTTCACGCACCACGCGCATCAACTCATTCAGGTGCTTCTGACCGCGGGTGGTAACGGCATCCGGGAATAGTGCCCGCCCATTTTCGACCAGCGTAACGTTTTTAACCTCAACAAAGCAGCGCCCGGCCGAACCTTCCAGCAGCAGATCGATGCGACTGTGTTCTCCATAGGGCACTTCGGGACGGATCGCCGCATATCCCTGCAACTCCGTTACCGTACCGTTCTCAATTGCCTCGCGGGTCAGATGGTTGGGCAACCCGGTGTTGATACCTGCCCAGAAGCCGTCCGCCTCGACCAGTTCCCAACCAAGGGGATACTTCCGCTTCAGGTTGGGACTGCGGGACAGGAATACCCGGCTGCCGGGGACAGCACACCCTTTCATGCTGCCGGAATTCGGGCAGTGGACCGTGACTTCACTACCGTCTTCAAGCAGCACATCCGCCAGAAAGCGCTTATAGCGTTTGACCAGGGTACCGGCAACCAGCGGCGGCAATCGCACTATTCTTCAAGCTCCAGCTCTTCATCATCCCGCTGCAGCGCTTCCAGCTCAAAGAGCTGACGCAGGGCATCGACGTACAGATCAACCCGTCCCCCCTGACCGGACTGTTTAAGAACGGAAGTTGGAGCGTGAAGGAGCTTGTTCATTATGGCAACTGTCAGCGATTCCAGACGTTTTGCGGCATCGGGAGGCAGATCCTTCCACCCCGCAAGGGTCTTGTCAAGTTCAGCACGGCGAATCTCATCAAAGCGGTTGCGCAGGGCAACGATGGTGGGGGTCACTTCCAGGGTGGAAAGCCATTTGTGAAACTGGCCAATCTCCTGATCGATGATCTCTTCGGCTTTTTCCGCCTCCAGGCTGCGCTGGGCCAGATTTGCCTGGACGATCTCCTGGAGATGATCAACAGTGAACAGATAGGCATTTTCAACGTCATCAACCTTGGGGTCGATGTCGCGCGGCACCGCGATATCAATGAAAAAGATCGGTTTGAATCGGCGCCGTTTGATCACTTCCACGGCATCCTTCGGACCGATGATGCAGTGCGGAGCTCCGGTCGATGACAGGACAATATCGGCCCGGTGCAGGTGTTCAAAAAGCGACTCGAAGGGGACGGCCTCTCCGCCAAATTCCTCGGCAAGACGTTCCGCCCGCTCGAAAGTGCGGTTGGTTACCATCACCCCTTTGGCGCCGCTGTTGAGGAAGTGTTTGGCGGCCAGTTCGCACATTTCACCGGCACCGATCAGCATGACGGTCTTGTCGGACAGATCTCCCAGTATTTTTTTAGCCAGCTCTACGGCGGCAAAAGCCACGGAAACGGCGGACGATGCTATTTTAGTTTCGGTCCGGACCCGTTTGGCTACCGAAAAAGCCTTGTGAAGAAAGCGGTTGAGGATAATTCCTGAAGATTTGAATTCGGCGGCATAGCCGTAGGATGTCTTGATCTGCCCGAGAATCTGCGGTTCACCCACAACCATGGAGTCAAGGCTGGAAGCTACCCGGAATACGTGGCGGATGGCAGCTTCGGCATGATAGCTGTACAGATGCGGCTCAATCGCTTCAAAAGCCAGGTGATGATATTCGGCCATAAACCGCTTGATGCGGGCGATGCCGCCGGCAATATCACGGGTGGTGGCATAAATCTCGACCCGGTTGCAGGTAGAGACGATCACCCCTTCAATAATGCCCTCCAGCCTGATTAATTCAGCGAGCGGCTTTTCGATCTGATTAGGGGAAAAAGCCACCTTTTCACGTATCTCAACTGTAGCAGTTTTGTGAGAGAGGCCGACAACGATGATATTCATGATTGAGAACAGTCCAGGACTACGTAATGAAATTCTGGCAGCAGGGCTACCAGGTAATACTGTGCTTCATACTCAAAAACGTAAATAGTACAATGATGAAGCCGACAATCGAAAGAATGGCAGCACGCTTTCCGCGCCAGCCGATGGTGAGCCGGCCATGCAGGAGCGCGGCGTAGATAAACCAGATGATCAGAGACCAGGTCTGCTTGTTGTCCCATATCCAGTAGCTTCCGGTAGCCTGTTCGGACCAGATGGAGCCCGATATGATTGCGACAGTCAACAGCGGAAAACCGACGGTAAGACAGCGATAGCTGATATCATCCATTGTCTCAAGCGACGGGAGTTTCTGAAAGAGCGCACCGAAATGCTTGGTCTTGAGGAAATAACGCTGAGTAAGGTACATAACGGCCACCCCGGCAGCAATGGTGAAGCAGGCATAACTGGCAAACGCAAGTAATGCGTGGAACCAGAACCAGTTGCTCTGTAAAACGGGATGAAGCTGTCGCACCTCGGGGTGCAGTGAACTGGATGCAATCAACATCATAAGTGCAACCGGAGCAATGAAAGATCCGAGTGAGGTAACTTTGTATTTGCGTTCAAAGAAAATGAAGCCGCCGACGATGGCGAGACTGAAAAAAGACAGCGACTCCTGCATGTTGGTAAGTGGCAAATACTTCACCTTGCTGGCGAGATGAATAGTGGAGAGAAGATGTGCGGTAAAACCGGCAGCCAGAAGGCGGCCGGACCAGAGGGTAAACAGAGGAGACGTGCGTATCAGGCAGGCAAGATATGCAGCGACTGCACAGCCATATAAAGCCACGGTCAGAAAGAAAAACATATGTGTCATGGCACTAGTCCCTTGCTTTCAGTAGACTCGTCGAGCAAATGCTGGGCAAGCGAGCGTAAAACCTGCGTATTGTAAGTGCTTGGACTCCCGTTCGTCAACAGCTTTTCTCGTTCCATGGCAAGCTGTTCAAGGATAGCTCCATATTCATTGCCGATACATTCGGCAATGCGGTCCCGGACATCAGCGGCAAACGAAGGACAACGCCCGCCAGTTGAAACCGCTATTTCAAGATCGCCCCGATGCAGTGTTGCAGGAAAGGCGCAGTCACCAGATTCGGGGTTGCCGGTGACGGCGACCAGAATGCCCCTCCGGGAAGCCTCAGCACAGACCAGACTGTTTACTTCGGTATTATCGGTTGCCGTAATCACGAGAAACGCATCGTCAAGATCGGCCGGATTGTACGTACCGACTCTTACGGATATGAGCCCTGCATCATGCAACGAAGTAATTTCAGCCCGGATCTTCGTAGCTACAACGCTGACGCATGCGTCGGCTGCCAAAAGGGTCCGGATCTTGCGCAGAGCAACAGTGCCGCCACCGATAACCACCGCCCGCCTGCCATTCATCCGTATGTTCAGAGCCAGTGTGGACATCCGCCGCTTCTCCTGAGGCGCCATCATACTCTCGTCCCGCCTCCATTTCAATGATATGCATCGACAGAGTTTGCGCTTGATTTTTTCACCGCCTGGTATATCATCCAAAGAACATTACCAAGTGCATAAAGGAGATTTATAAGATGGCCAGTGAAAATGTTCTTGCATTTACCGATGCAAATTTTGACCGTGAAGTGTTGCAGTCCGAAATCCCCGTACTCGTTGATTTCTGGGCTACGTGGTGTGCTCCCTGTAAGGCGATTGCACCGCTTGTTGATACCATTGCCGAAGAATATGCCGGAAAGGTTAAAGTCGGCAAGGTGAACGTCGATGAAAACCAGGCAACTCCGGGTAAATACGGCGTAAGGGGTATTCCGACCATCATTCTGTTCAAAAACGGCGCGGTGCTGGATCAGGTTGTCGGCGCTGTTCCAAAATCCCAGCTTGACGCTCTGATTGCCAAAGCACTTTAATACGTTAGATGTTATTTCTGCATTTTCCGGCAGAAATAGCTTCGTCAATGTACGTATCCTTTTATCCGGGCTAGGGCAATGAGCTTCACAAAACGTCTTATCAGAATTCTGCTTGTCACCATTGCCGCATCATTCCTGGCTACACCCGGTCAGGCTGATGCGGCATCTCCCCGACTGGGGCAACCTGCCCCGAACTTCAAGGTTATTTCCACTTCAGGCCAGACTATTACCCAGGAGAACTATCACGGTCATGTATTGATTCTGGATTTTTTTGCCACCTGGTGCCAGCCGTGCCGCCGGTCCATACCGCATCTCGTTGAAATGAATCGCAAGTATGGCAAACAGGGTCTTCAGGTACTCGGCCTGAGTGTTGATGAAGATGGTGAGCGGGTGGTCAAGACTTTCATTGACGAGTTCCGCGTCAATTACCCGCTGGCTTTGGCGGGAGATGCCACGACGGGCGATTTCGGCATCAGATCGGTCCCGATCATGTTTCTGATCGACAAAAAAGGGAGGGTTGTTGAAGTGTATCGAGGCTTCACAACTGATTCAGCCCGCTCGCTGGAAGCGGCGATCAAGCGCCTTCTGGCAGAGAAGTAAATTTATCCGGATATATCACGTACATCAGGCACAACCCGCATGCCGGAGCCGTACTGCCCGCCTCTTTCCGATCCCCCTCCTGCAACAGCCGCTCAATGTGTGTTGGCGAAAAGCGTCCCTTGCCGACATCTACGAGTGTACCGACCATGACGCGCACCATATTTTTCAGGAAACCGCCACCGGTAACGTCAATGGTGATGCGATTGCCGTGAGTCGTGATCTGCACGTCATCAATCCGCCTGACCGTTGTTTTGGCAACACAATTTGAGGCGCGGAATGCGGCAAAATCGTGGGTGCCGATAAAAAGGCGGGCGGCATCTTCCATCACGGCAATATTGAGGGGCTCCCGAACCTGCCAGCTGGACAACCGGTCAAGCGGCGACCTGACAGATGAATTGAGAATGGTGTAACGATACCGCTTGGCATACGCCATGGTGATCGGCTTGAAACCATCAGGAACAATGCGGGCAGACTGAACGGCAATATCAGCGGGGAGAAAGCGGTTGGCACCCTCGACAAAGGCTTTCATGGGAAGGTTTCTGCTCGTCGTAAACGACGCTGCCATGGCAAGAGCATGCACACCGGCATCAGTTCGTCCGGAAGAGCGCACTTGCACGCGCTCCTTCAGCAACTGCTCAAGCGCATCCTCCACAACCTGCTGAATAGCAAGCCCATTTGGCTGCACCTGCCAACCGGAGTAATTCGTACCATCGTAGGATATGGTCAGTAATACAGTCGGCACCCTACTGTCCGGACGGTTCTGAGGCCAGTGTGATCAGATTGTCCAGCTCGGCCGAGTTCAGGTGATATGCCGTACGACAGAATTCGCAGGTCACATCAGCACCGCCCTCTTTTTCCTTCATGTCACGCAATTCATCGCTTCCCAGCGTCAAAAGAGCCCGCTCGACCTTTTCCTGACCGCAGCCGCAACGGAAGAAGATGTCATGGGATTCAAGGATCGTATAGGGAATGTCGCCGAAAAGTTCCCGGATGAGCGCTTCCGGGCCACCATCTGCGAGCAGTCCGGACAAGGCAGGCAGGGCGGCAATTCGCGCCGTAATCTTTTCAAGTTCAGCTTCGTCCGCCTTTGGCAACGTCTGGACCAGAAAGCCGCCGCAGATGGCAATCCGGCCGTCCTCGGCAAGGGTTGCTCCCAGTCCGACCGCAGACGGCGTCTGCTCAGAATCGGTCAGGTAATAGGCCAGATCCTCGCCGATCTCGCTGCTGACCAGCTGAACAACGCCCTGATATGGCCGTCCGCCTGAACCAAGGTCCTTGGACACCGTCAGAAAGCCGGCTTTGCCGATCAATCCCGCCACATTCCATTTTCCCTGGACCGGTTCAAGATCGGCAGTCGGATTTGCAACACAACCGCGGACCGCACCGTCACTGTCAGCTTCGATGATCAGTTTGCGAAGAGGGCCGTTTCCTTCAAATTTGAGCGCTATTCTCTGGTCACCTTTCAGAAGAGCACCCATCAAAGCGCCACCTGACAATCCGCGGGACAGTGCAATGCTTGCCGTTGCTGATGTTTGCTGAAGTGCGCATATTTCACGTGCAAGCCCGCTGGCATTGCATGCAAGTACCCGGATGCCACCGGACAGACACAATGCCCGAACAATCTGATCAGCCATAATTTTTCGAGACCTCTTTACAGTGAATTTTACCGATGTGAACGGAGACAGGTACTATACTACCGCTGCGCACACAAAAAAAGCCGCATCTTTCGATGCGGCTTTTTTCAGTGTTCGCGAAAAGCGAATTACTTTGCAGCAGGAGCAGCAGGAGCAGCTTCTTCTTTTTTCACTTCAGCTTTTTTAGCTTTCTTTGCTTTTTTAGCTTTTTTAGCAGGCTTTGCTTCTTTTTTCTCTGCAGCAGGAGCAGCAGCTTCTGCAGGAGCAGCAGCAGGCTTAGCAGCATCAGCAGCGAAAACTACAGCGGAGAAAGAAACAGCTACGAGGGCGGCTACGATTGTGGACAGAACTTTTTTCATTTGTACTACCTCCAAAGGATATGTTTGATTTATTCATTGCAGATGATGTGCCAAACACATTAAATCACGCAACATGATGAAATTACTAATTTATTCGAAGCAGGCTATCGCGACACACCCTTCTGCAAGCACCTCATCCGCAACATTGCATACCTTATTTGCGGTATAATCGATTTGTAACCGGCTACACTTCACCATCCGTCTCATACTATTCCGTAGTATTCCCGGTACCAGGACACGAACCGGGAAAGACCCGCTTCAATACCCGTATCCGGCCTGAAACCAACGGCATCGTTCAAATCCGTGACATCCGCACAAGTCACGAGCACTTCGCCCGGCTGCATCGGCAGGAATCTCTTTTCAGCTTTCTTGCCAAGACACTCTTCCAGCACCTCAATGAAGCGGCCAAGTTCGACCGGTTGGTGATTGCCGATATTAAACACCCGGTAAGGCGCGGAACTTGTTGCCACATCAGGAAGTTCCGCATTCCAGGAGGGGTCCGGCACCGGAACGTGGTCGATTACCCGGACGATACCTTCGATAATGTCATCGATATAGGTGAAGTCGCGCTGCATCCGGCCATGATTGAATACATCTATGGTACGCCCCTCCAGAATTGCCTTGGTAAACGAAAAATAGGCCATGTCGGGACGCCCCCACGGACCGTAGACCGTGAAAAATCTCAGACCGGTGACGGGAATATTGAACAGGTGAGCGTAGGTATGGGCCATCAGCTCATTTGAGCGTTTGGTCGCCGCGTAGAGAGATACCGGGTGATCAACCGGATGATGCTCCGAAAACGGCACCGTGACATTGGCGCCATACACGGAACTTGATGACGCATACACCAGATGCCTGACATTCGTCTGGCGGCATCCCTCCAGAACATTTAGAAAACCGGAGATATTGCTGTCTATGTAGGAGTAGGGGTTCTGAAGCGAATAGCGGACCCCCGCCTGGGCAGCGAGGTTGATAACGTAATCGAACTGGCCGTCCTGAAACAGCCGTTCAACAACGGACCGGTCCTCCAGCGCCCCCCGAACAAAGGTAAACCCGGCCATATCGTCAATGAGGACGAGGCGGTCACCTTTCAGCGCAACGTCATAATAGTCATTCAGGTTGTCAAACCCGGTGACCGTATGCCCGTCCAGCAGCAGCCGCCGGACAAGATGAAAACCAATAAATCCGGCAGCGCCGGTAACAAGTATCCCGCTCATGAGCTCTTCCTGTTCAGGTTGCAACACCTGATTGCCACAGTGATATGCAGAGCGGCAATATAATCCAAGAAGGTGCAAATTTCTAGGACATTCCCCTGTTACGCTGTTTCAGAAACAACGACAGGCTTCTCTTTCTTCTGGCGTTTCGGGGTTGCACGAACTTTTACGCCGGCGATGCTAGCAGGAATCGGCACAAATGAATCAGGGTCCCCCGGCTGGAGAATCGTATAGTGTGAAGAAGCGATCTTCCTGATGACGCCATCACTGAACTGGATAGTTGCTTTGAGAGGTGACACCTCCACAACTTTTCCGACACCCCATTCGATTGCTCCGGAATGGCTCACGACAGTACCTCGTTTGATAATCATGTATTCTCCTTGTCAGACAGGTAGACAGCGCTGCTGCTCGAATGCATCCGCACTGAACAGCATTACGACGACTGGGAAGGAATTTCCCAAAAACAGACTGCAGAAGTGGAGGGAGATGACCGGCAACAGAAGCAGAACAAAATTGATTTTTTGCTGATAGGTCGGTTAGTTAACTGTACTCTCTTATCCGGTTAATAGATAGGTATTACTACAATTCATATGCGGTACGGCGGTTATTCCGCCAGGAATCCACTGCATGATAACCAGTCACTCTCTGTATAGAACATGATCAGATATGCCCGTAATACATGGATCAAGGCACCGGCGATATCTTCCCGAGACAGCCGGGAGAGCGGCTTGGCGAATACCATCGACGGTTGGCATGAATAGTGTAATTCCAGCACACGACGACAGGAAGACCTGTCATCCTGAAAACCATCAAACTCTGTCAACCAGGCACCCACGCCCCGCTCTCAGCCACGAGATGCGGGGCGTTTGTTTTGCACCAACTTTTGTGGCTGAAAAAGACAAGAATGGAGCATACGGCTCAAAAGGCGGGGGATCATGGCGGTCTGTTTTATCGTCACGTGGCGCCTCAATCTGCTACCCCGATACATGCTGGCGCCCACCACAACGGGGCGAAGGAGATTACCTATGAGACAGATTGCGATTTACGGAAAAGGCGGCATCGGCAAGTCAACCACAACCCAGAATACGGTGGCGGGATTGGCTTCGCTCGGTAAAAAGATCATGATCGTCGGCTGCGACCCCAAAGCGGACTCGACCCGTTTAATTTTGCATGCCAAAGCCCAGAATACGGTTATGGATCTGGTCCGCGAACTGGGTACTGTTGAAGACCTGGAGTTGAATGATGTCATGAAAATCGGTTACGGCGGTATCAAGTGCGTAGAGTCGGGCGGACCTGAGCCGGGTGTCGGCTGCGCCGGCCGGGGTGTCATCACCGCCATCAACTTCCTTGAGGAAAACGGCGCCTACACGCCTGACCTGGATTTTGTTTTTTACGATGTCCTCGGTGATGTCGTCTGCGGCGGGTTCGCCATGCCGATTCGTGAAGGCAAGGCGGAAGAGATTTATATCGTTACCTCGGGAGAAATGATGGCCATGTATGCCGCCAACAATATTTCCAAGGGAATCCTCAAGTATGCGTCATCGGGAAAGGTGCGCCTGGCAGGGCTGATCTGTAACGCCAGAAAGACCGACAAGGAATTCGAGCTGGTCTCGGCGCTGGCAGCCAAGCTCGGCACCCAGATGATTCACTTTGTCCCCCGCGACAATCAGGTACAACGCGCCGAATTGCGCAGAATGACGGTTATTGAATATTCTCCGGAACATCCCCAGGCTCAGGAATATCTGACCCTGGCACAGAAGATCAACGACAACAAAATGCTGGTGATTCCGACACCGCTGGAGATGGAAGAGCTGGAAGAGCTGCTCATGGAGTTCGGGATTATGGAAGCGGACGATGAAGCCAACGTGGGCGTGGTAGAGGCAGCGTAACACTCCGTCATGTATATCAAAGAAGGGGCCAGGATGCTTGACGAAAAGCGTCCGGCCCCTTCTGGTTTGCCCGCAAGATCCCGGACAACTGACGGAGGCGCTATTCGATGGTAGAACGGATCCGTACCCGGTCGCCCACATGGTAGCGGGTTTTGGTACGAAACTCCTCACCGCTTTCAACGGTGACAATATACCCGTCAATCACTTCCTGTTCACGTTCGATGTAACTCACCCGGTCTCTCGGGTAACATTTTGTGCCTCGTGCCATGCTCTGGCCTGTTGCAGCGCCAGCTACCGCCCCAAGAGCCGTCATAGCCGCATTGCCCGAACCTCTGCCAAACTGGTTCCCAATCAATCCCCCCGCAACACCTCCCAGAATTGCGCCACCGATTCCGCTGCTCTCCTCACAGATTTCCTCCCTGGAAGTCGTCGGCTCGCGGATGGTAATGATTCTGAATACTTCACGCACATTCGTGACGGTCGCCATATTCATCGACGGTCCATCGGCGCATACGTTCGTACTTGAAAAAAGAACTATTGCAGCAAGCAGCATCGTTATAGCTTTCATACGCTCCTCCCGTTTCATAGCGGTTTGCGAGGATGCATCGCTGTCGCAGGAAACATCCATACGACAAGTATATAACTAACCCTGACCACTTACAAAGGCTGATTCTGCATCCGTTCCTTGTGATTCAGGCCAGCTACCAGATGGATATGTTCTTATCATACCCCTTGGCCTGCATATACTCCGCGTATCTCTTGTCCTCCACCAGAACATGCTGCATATACCAATCCCTGAGAAACGAGACCAGAGAGGTAACAGCATGTTTTTCTCCGTTGCTTACCGCCTGTTCCATCTGCGCCACCTGCTCTTCGAAAAGGCGGTGCCGTTGCTGATGCTCCTCGGAACCGGGATACCCGACTTTTCTCAGCAGTGCCTCCTCGGCGGTAAAATGCAGCCTCGCATATGACTTCAGGTCATTAATAATGCCGTGGGTATCAACAATGGCATCGTGACCGGATGCATAGCGTATGCATTCGTTCAGATATTTGAGCAGCGTCTGATGCTGGAGGTCGATTTCGGTAATTCCAAGAGCAAAGCCGGGTTTCCAGACAAATTGGTCCATAATTATCTCCTGTTGTTTATCTGCACTGTATTTTATCCGATTTTGGAAAACAGTAAAGAGGTGGAGGGTCAAAAAGGGTGCCGAGCTTTTGGTTTCACTTCAATAGTGAGGAAAATTGATATAGAATCGCTCCCGGCAAGAGCCAGGCAAACCGTATTTATTGGATAAAAGGAAGTATACCGAAATGGCGTTGCCGGAAACTGAACAGCAGAAGGTTGACACGCTCCTGGGACATCTGTGCCAACAAAGGACGGTGCCGGACCAGGTAACACTGAAACTGGAGACCAAGGGAAACAGGGTAGTCCTGACGGAATCACGCCCTCTCTTCATAGACCCCTCTGTCTGGAATGAAATAAAAATAGCCCAGTTCGAGTACAGCTCCGACTCGGGCAACTGGACATTGTACTGGTATGACCGGAAAAACCGGCGACAACCGTATCCCACGGGAAGAAACAGGGATACTCTTGAAAAGCTCGTGCGCGAAGTAGATTCGGATCCGACGGGAATTTTCTGGGAGTAGGACTGCCGGAGAAGCAGGTGCATCACAGCAGCCAGGAAATGCTCTATCATTCAGGCACGGCTTGGAGTATAGTCAGCTGCATTAAATACAAGCTCCTCACATATCCCTTGATCCGAACTCCGCTTCGCCTTATCCCTTCGGAAACAGAATGAACAACTTCGATGAGCGAACTACCCGCAAGCCGCGAAGACAGGGACATGTCTGAAACATCAGGAACAGGAACAGCTCGAATATGAAAATGCCGGAAAAATTTGATGTACTTGTCCATAACGGACTTGTCGATGAGGTCGTTACCCAACTCATGAGTGGCAAGGAAGCTGAGGTGTATGTGGTTCGCTCCATGGGAGAACTCCGCTGTGCCAAGGTCTACAAGGACGTTGACAACAGGAGTTTCAGCAAGCAGACCCGCTACCAGGAAGGGCGCAGGACCAAGAACAGTCGCCAGGCACGCGCCATGGGGAAGCATACGAAGTTTGGGCGCAAAGAGCAGGAAGATGCCTGGCAGAATGCCGAAGTTGACGCACTACAGCGCCTTGCCGCCGCGGGAGTACGCGTCCCGCAGATATTCAACTATATCGAAGGCGTGCTGCTGATGGAGCTGGTTGTTGACGAACAGGGCAAAAGCGCGCCACGGCTCAACGATGTCAGGCTCACCGCGGATCAGGCCCGCGAATACCACAGCTTCATGATCAGGCAGATCGTCCTTATGCTCTGCGGCGGACTCGTTCATGGTGACCTGTCCGAATACAACGTCCTGATCGGCCGCAACGGGCTGGTGATCATCGACCTGCCCCAGGCTATCGATGCTGCGGGAAACAACAACGCCGCCAGTATACTCATGCGGGATGTTGCGAACATGACCGCCTACTTTGGACGTTTTGCACCCGAGCTTCTTGCTACCGACTACGGCAGGGAAATCTGGAAGCTGTATTCCACCGGCGTACTCACCCCGGAAACCGTGTTGACCGGCCGTTTTGAACAGAGCGGCGGACCTGCCGACGTGCGGGGGGTACTGCGGGATGTGGAGGATGCACAGCGCTATCATGAGCGCACCCTCCTGAAAACATCTGCCTAGCGCAGGTAACCATCCAGATAAAAAGAGCCGGCTGCTTTTGACGACGCAGCCGGCTTTTTATATTCTCAAACACCGCAATCCCGTACCCCCTCACGTAATCCGGCGCACCTTCTCCAGCAGCTCACCAAGCGGCAATGACTCTTCAACTTTCTGTCCCAGCCCGGCTCCTTCCCTCCGGTACAGGTCGAACCGTGGCGTTTTGCTGCCATCATCGGCAGAAACGAGCCGCGCAGCGACGATGCCGACATCGGCCAGTTGCGGCTGGGTACAGGAGTTGGGGCAACCGGACAGGGCCCAGGTAAGCCCGCTCGTTCGATTCCCGACAGCAGCCTGGATATCAGCGGCAACGTCGCGGGTCGCCGCCAGCCCCATCCGGCATTCGTGAGTGCCGGGACAGACCCTCAGTATGATGCCCGCACCATCGGCGGCTGAAAAACCGGTTGCTTCCTGTAACACGATTGCCGCCTCCGGAACAGACAGACCCTCTGCCAGCAGAAATGCGATATCCTGATCGGCAGTCACCATCAGAACGCCGTCAGCACAGGCATCGGCAAACCCGGCAAGGTTCCGCAGCTGATCAGACGTGAGGTTGCCGGCAAAAAACGGCACTTCAAGACGCTGGCGCCCTGCCGGAGCGTGAATCAAATGTTCCGCTAGTCCGGTGGCAGGCGGCACTTCTTCGCTGAAAACCGCCTCGGCCTTGATTAGCCGGGCGAGCTCCTCCTGACCGAACGTCTGTGCCAGAAACTTGAGGCGC
>MGZJ01000025.1:48335-55574 GCA_001802645.1 Geobacteraceae bacterium GWC2_53_11
AGCCAGCAGAAAACCGGGGCGCGGCTCGCGGCCCAATCCTCCGGCGACCCAGACATCAAACCAGGCGCGCCCCTCCTCGACCTTTGCCAACACCAGCCCGGCATCCTGAATCAAATGCCGTCCGCCGGAGACCTCAGCCTCAATGCCGATTTTGAATTTCTTCGGCAGCCGCTCAAAGCGGGGATTTGCGGTAAAGTGGCGATGAAGACGCGCAGCAACACTCTCCAGCACAGGAAAGCCCTGGGCACTCTGGCTACCGCAGGTAACACCGCGCACCGCACCGCCGCAGGCTCCCCGAGAGGTCAGCCCCACCTGCGCCAGTTGCCGCTTGACCTCTTGTAGAACTTCTTCCGCAAGCCAATGTATCTCAATACTGCCGCGCGAAGTCAGATGCAGCGTCCCCCTGCCGAAGCACTCGGCAATACCGGCAACAGCCCGGGCCTGCGCAGCAGAGATAACTCCCGCTGCCAGCTTGACCCGCTGCATATAAAATCCGCTCTGCCGTTGCAGATAGATGCCGTCAAGGCGATATTCCGTTCCTGTTTGACTCATGTAAGACTCCTTTGTAGTACTATAAACCTTCAATCAACAACGATGAGAGTTGAGAGATGAGAAAACCTTCCCTCCTAACTCCTAACTCCTCACCCTTCACGCCCTCCGCCGCCTCACCTTATGCAGCAGGCGATCCATATAATAGTAAACCACCGGCGTGATGTAGAGGGTCAACAGTTGCGACGTCAGCAAACCACCCACCACCGCAAGCCCCAGCGGCTGCCGCGATTCACCACCAGCACCCAGCCCCAGGGCAATGGGCAGGGTACCCATCAGGGCCGCCATGGTGGTCATCATGATCGGCCTGAAACGGATGATCGCCCCTTCGTAGATGGCGTCAATCGGGCTTTTACCACCTTCGCGCTCGGCTACCAGAGCAAAGTCGATCATCATGATGGCGTTCTTCTTGACGATGCCGATCAGCATGATTATGCCGACGAAGCCGTAGATGTTCAGATCGCATTTGAAGATCATGAGGGTGATCAGCGCCCCGAACCCTGCAGCGGGGAGGCCCGAGAGTATCGTGATCGGGTGGATGTAGCTTTCATAGAGTACGCCGAGCACGATGTAGATGACGAAAATCGCCATGGTCAATAGCATCCATAACCCGCTGAACGAGGCTTTGAACGCCTGGGCGGTCCCCTGGAAACTGGTGCTGACGGTCGCCGGAAGCGTCGTATCTGCCAGTTTGTCCACCAGCTTCATGGCATCACCCAAGGCAACGCCGGGGCGGAGGTTGAACGAGATGGTAACCGCCGGAAGCTGCCCCAGATGGTTGACCGCCAGCGGGCCGATGGATTTGGTAATGGTGGCGATGGTTTCCAGCGGGATCAGCTGCCCAGTTTTGGCGCGTATGTAGAGCATCCCCAGCGCCGCCGGATCCTCCTGGTAGAGCGGATCGAGTTCGAGGACTACCTGATACTGGTTGGTCGGAGCAAAGATGGAGGAAACCTGACGCGAACCATAGGCATAGGCAAGGGCGTCCTCCACCTGCAGCACCGTAAGCCCCAGCGCCGCCACCTTGTCCCGGTTGATCTCCACATGCACCTGCGGATTGCTGATCTGCAGGTCGCTGGTCACATCCTGAAGTTCCGGGATCTCGCGCAGCTTGGTCTCAAAATCGCCCGCCGAACGGTACAGCTCCTCCGTATCCTGACCCTGCAGGGTAAACTGGTATTGGCTTTTGGAGCTGGTACCGCCAATCTGGATTGAGGGGACATTTTTCAGGAAGACGCGAATGCCTGCAACTTTGGCCAGCTTGGGACGCAGCTCCTGAATGACCTCGTCCGCCGACAGCTTCCGCTGGTCGCGCGGTTTCAGGCGCATGAAGAAGCGCCCGGTATTGCCGCCGCCCCCCCCGATGGATGACATGAAACCCTCAATATTGGGATCCTTGGCAATAATGGCCGCCACCGCTTCCTGATGCAGTTTCATTTCGGCAAACGACGTTCCCTGGGCGGTCTCGGTATCGGCATTGATGCGGCCGGTATCTTCCGTCGGCAGGAAACCCATCGGCACCTTGGTAAAGAGCCACACCGTCAACAACGTCACCAGCAGCGTTACAACCATGGTGCTGCGCCGGTAGCGCAGCACCTGTTGCAAGGAGCGCTCGTACAGATGCAGCATACCGTCGAAAAAACGTTCCATGACCATGAACAAACGGCCATGATGGGCCGTCGCCGGCGGTTTCAGAAAACGGCTGCAGAGCATGGGAGTGAGGGTCAGAGAAACGAAACAGGAAACGAGAATCGCCACGCTGATGGTGATGGCGAATTCATGCAACAACCGCCCCAGAATCCCCCCCATGAACAGCACCGGGATAAAGACCGCCACCAGCGAAACCGTCATGGATATGATCGTAAAACCGATCTCCCTTGAGCCTTTGAACGCGGCTTCCATGGCACTCTCACCTTTTTCCATATGCCTGACGATATTCTCCAGCATGACGATGGCGTCGTCCACGACAAAGCCGACCGCCAGAGTCAGGGCCATCATGGAGATGTTGTTGAGGGAAAAGCCGAACAGGTGCATGACCGTGAAGGTGCCGACAATGGACATCGGCACCGCCAGCGATGGGATGATCGTGGCAGAGAGCGTACGCAGGAAGAGGAAGATCACCATGATGACCAGTCCGATGGTCAGCACCAGGGTAAACTTGACGTCATGCATCGATTCGCGGATGAGGGTCGAGCGGTCGTAGAGCACGCTCAGGTCCACCGATGCAGGCATCTGGCTCCGGAAGCCAGGGAGCAGCTTCTTTACGTTGTCCACGACCTCGATGGTGTTGGTTCCGGGTTGACGATAGACAGCCAGTACGATAGCGCGCGTGCCGTTGTACCACCCCGCCGTTTTGGTGTTCTCGACACTGTCGATTACCCGACCGAGCTCCTCCAGGCGGACCGGCGAACCGTCCCGGTAGGCCACCACCAGCTGTCGATAGGCGGACGCCTTGAACAGCTGGCCGCTGGCCTCAATGGTGTACGCCTGTTTGGTGCCGTCCAGGGTGCCGGTCGGCAGGTTGACATTGGCCTCGTCAATGGCGATCGCCACCTCGTCGATTCCGATCTGGCGGGAGGCCAGCGCCTTGGGATCAAGCTGGGCCCGCACGGCATATTTCTGCGAACCGAACACATTGACCTGGGCCACGCCGCTGATGGTGGAAATGCGGCGGGCAATCAGGGTCTGGGCATATTCGTCAACGGCTGAGAGCGGCTGGGATGGAGAGCTGAGCGCCAGATAGAGCACCGGTTGATCAGCCGGATTGACCTTGCGGAACGAGGGGGGCGTCGGCATGTTTTTCGGCAGAAAGCGGATCGCCAGTGAAATGGCCGCCTGCACATCCTGGGCAGCGGCATCGATATCGCGATCCAGGTTGAACTGGAGGGTGATGCGCGTGGTACCGACGCCATTGGTCGAAGTCATGGAATCAACCCCGGCAATGGTAGAAAGCTGGTTCTCCAGCGGGGTCGCCACCGCCGACGCCATGGTATCCGGGTTAGCGCCGGGGAGGTTGGCGTTTACCTGTATGGTCGGAAAATCCACATTGGGAAGATCGTTCACCGGCAGCAGGCGATAGCAGACCACCCCGAAAATGAAGATGGCGATCATAATCAGGGTGGTCATGATCGGTCGGCGGATGAAGATATCCGCTATATTCATTGCACTGCCCCCCTGGCTGGCTGCTGCTTCTCCTTCGACTCTACAGTCGCGCCGGGGGTGAGACGCAATTGCCCGTCGATCACCACGGTTTCACCCGCAGCAAGCCCCTTCTCGATCACCGTCTCTTCACCCGCCACCGCTGCGGATGTCACCTGACGCATCTCCACCTTGTTATCCTGCTTTACCACATAGACAAACTCCCCCTGCTGGCTGGTCTGGATGGCCTGGGTCGGGATAACCAGGGCATTTTGCCGTGAAGCGAGCGTGATGACCACATCGGTAAACTGGCCCGGCCAGAGTTTATGAGCTTTGTTGGCAAAGGTTCCCTTGAGCTTGATTGTGCCGGTGGCCGGATTCACGGCATTATCCAGAAAACTGATGGTACCGGATTCGGTGGCGCCCGGTTCATTGGGGATGACAGCCTCGATCTTCAACTGACCGGCAGCCATGGCCCGCTTTATTTCGGCCAGCCGTTTTTCGGGAAGCGAAAAGGTCACGTAGATCGGCGTCAGTTGATTGACCGTGACGATCGCCAGATCGTTGGCCTTCACCAGGTTGCCAGGCTGCAGGGCAACGGAGCCGGTGCGGCCGGCAATCGGCGAGCGGATGGAACAATAGCCGAGCTGGATTTTGGCGTTCCTGATGGCAGCGCGGTCGGCAACGACACTGGCCGCCAAAGATTCGGCATTCGAGTAGAGCGCCTCGTACTGGTCCCGCGTCACGATCCCCTCCTTGACGAGTCCCGCATAGCGCTCCGCCTGTTCCCGGGCGTATTTCGCCTGGGCCTGATCCTTGGCCAGAGCGGCCTCATACTGGCTTACCGTGGCCTGAAACGGCTCCGGATCGATACTGACCAGCAAAGCACCTTTCTCCACGTTGCTTCCTTCCGTGAAGTGGAGCCGGGCGATCTGGCCGTTCACCTGCGATTTGATGGCCACACTGGTATAGGCTTCTATGTTGCCGATAGCCTTAACCTGAACCGGTACGTTTTTCTGAACAACCTGCGCCACCTTGACCGGCACCGGAGGCTTTGTTTTGGGCTTCTCTTTTTTGGCCGTACAGGCGGTGCCAAGGAGGAACGTAACAAATAGGATCAAGAGTCTCGTGGCTTGCTTCATAGTGTTTTTCTTTCTTTAGGTACGGCTTGGGTTGCTGTTCGGTTAACTGCCGCATAGTGCCATAATTCCACTGCACAGAGCAACTCATCTGCACGTAATAGAACAATAAAAGGCGACCGAAGGCCGCCTTTTACACCACTCCCGCACGTGTTATGACACGCACCCGCTTATTTCACCTCTCCATTACATCCTGACAGCCGGGAACTCGCCACTTTCGTAGTAGATCCAGTTCAACTGTTCCTGAAGAATCTTCAGTTCTTCAGGGGTGTACACGGAGGATCCTTTGCCAATCTCATTATTAAGCCGGTCAACCCTCTTTAAAACATCTTCACTTACCCCACTGCAGTTCTTGGCCACGATAAGGCATTGATCCTTCTGGCTGTTTAATTCAAAATTCCTGTATTGATCGTATTCGTCAGACAACCCTGTTGCTTTCTCTGCGGAATAAGCGCTTGGCGAAGACAACAAGGACGCCACCACAAGTGCAAACATTACAAGTACGTGTTTCATGACTGTCTCCTCTCCTCAATTCGTTGCTTCCATGTGTGTATTTTATCAAAATGGCGTTTTTTCGTCACGAAACGTTTTCAGGACAACAGGGAGGAGGAATACCTTGTGGCGGTTATGGCCGGTAGCTGATCCGATAGAGAGCGCCGGCCTTGTCGTCTGACACCAGCAGGCTGCCGTCGGGCATGATCTGCAGATCGACCGGCCGTCCCCAGGCGGTGCCCTTGTCCAGCCAGCCCTGGGCAAAGACCTCGTACGATACGGCCCGGTTTTCCCTGATACGAACCAGGATGATCCGGTAACCGCTGGGGTCGCTGCGGTTCCAGGAACCATGCTCGGCAATGAAGATCTGATCGCGGTAGCGGTCAGGGAACATGGCGCCGGTGTAGAATCTCATGCCAAGTGACGCCACATGGGCTCCGAGCTCCATCTCCGGCAAGACGAATTCATCCCTGTGCCGGTTTTTGCCGAATTCGGGATCGGGTATGTTCCGTCCGTGCAGGTAGGGAAAACCGAAGTGCAGTCCAGGCCTGGTTGCACGATTGAGTTCATCCGGCGGCTGGTTATCCCCCAGCCAGTCACGACCGTTGTCGGTGAACCAGAGTTCACCGGTGCGGGGATGCCAGTCGAAGCCGACCGTGTTACGCACGCCCCGGGCAAAAATCTCCAGCTTGCTGCCGTCCGGGTTCATGCGCATGATCGAGGCGAAGCGCGGATCTTTCTCATCGCAGACGTTGCAGGGAGCCCCCACCGGCACATAGAGCCTGCCGTCCGGGCCGAAGCGGATGAACTTCCAGCCATGGTGGCTTTTGTCCGGCAAGGAGGCGTTGACGACCACCGCTGCTGGCGGGTTACGGAGACGTGTCTCGATAGCGTCGAAACGGAGCACACGATTGATTTCGGCAACGTAAAGGGCGCCATCGCGAAAGGCCACGCCGTTGGGCGACCGTAACCCACGGGCAATGGTGACAACCTCGTCAGCCGTGCCATCGCCGGTGCGGTCGATAACGGCATAAACCTTACCCTCACTGCGGCTGCCGACAAACAGGGTGCCGTTTGCGCCGAGCGTCATGGAGCGGGCGCCCGGCACGTTGGCGGCATAGACTGAGATTGCGAAGCCGGGAGGGAGCGTGATGTCGGCCAGCCGTGCCTGCTGGCTGCTGCACGCGATGCTCGCCGTCATGATGAGCAGTATCGAGACAACTATCCGTAATGAGCTCTGAATGGACATATCATGATTGACCTTACACCATCACTTCGTCAGGCAGTTCGTTCGTATCATCGGCCGCTCTCGGGAAATGCTCTTCGAGTGCCGCGCCCAGCTTTTCAATGACGGTGCACACTCCTTCAAAGGCATGATCCTCCCTGATCTTACCGGCCAGTTCCCCCGCAAGGGTCTGCCACAACTGCGGGCCGATCCGTTCATTAATCCCCCGGTCTCCCAGAATCCACACCTTGTGCTCCAGGGTGGAGATAAAAATCAGAACGCCGGTCTCCTCCCTGGTGCGGTAGAGCTTTTTCTCGAAAAATGCGCGAATCGCCCGCTCCCGAACCGCCTCCACCACCCGTTTTTTTCCCGCCAGCGCCAGTTTTAACCGTGGAAAGCGGCGCATGAATAGAAGAGCCGGATACCAGAACAGGATAACAGCCGGAATATATGACCAGATCGTAATCTGATGCAGAGAAACCGCGCCAACAAGGGCGATGAAGGCCGACAACAGCAGGGCACCCCAAAATTCGGCTTCCCGGTAACTGTCGCTTGCATCAACCACCATGACCGCAATCTCGCCGGATGTTTCAAGTTCAGCCTTTTTTACCAGAGCGCTGATCTTCTCTTTTTCCGGTGCGCTGAAAATATTACTGGCATTTTTACTTTTCATCACCAATCCCCCGATGCACCACC
>MGZJ01000025.1:55649-55784 GCA_001802645.1 Geobacteraceae bacterium GWC2_53_11
GCCGATGAACGGCCCGCCGAATCCGCCAGCATGCCCGCCGCTGCCGAACAGGAATGTAACCGCAAGTCCAAGGACAAAGCCTGCGCCCCCCAGAACTGCCAGAACGGCAACCCCGAGACCCGGAAATGTCAGGAA
>MGZJ01000026.1 GCA_001802645.1 Geobacteraceae bacterium GWC2_53_11
GAGCTGCTCCGCATCATGCGCCTGAACAACTCCGAGGCGACACAGGAAATGTTTGCCTCCCTTATTCATCCGGAAGATCTTGACAACGTCATGCATCATCTCCGGCGCGCCATAGAACTGGGCAGCAACTATGAGATCGAGCACCGTCTGCTGCTTCGGGACGGCACGGTAAAGTGGGTCAACACGATCGTGGAACCTTCCGTCAACCTTGCCAACCAGGTCGTGCGGCTGTACGGAACGACCCAGGACATCACCGAACGCAAGCGGGACGAAGTCAAGCTGCGCAACAAGAAGAATGAGCTGCAGGCGATCTTCGATTCAGTCAACGACGGCGTCATCGTCTTTGACCACAACGGCTCAATCCAGCATCTCAATCATATCTGTCCGCAATTCTTTCCGGAAGAGATTCTTGCCGGCGGCGGGTGTCGCGATGTGTTCCATCCGGATGTTGCCCTGTCACCGCACAATTGTCCTGTTGAACTGGCACTGCATGGTGAGCGGGTGGAAACATCGATGGTCTTCGTACGGGAAGGGAGCAACCCCCGCTACATCGACATTACCGCAAACCCGATACAGGATGAATTGGGAGAGAAAACCCGGGCGCTTGTTTTTTTGCGGGATGTGACACTGAAACGGCTGCACGAAATGCAGCTGATCCAGACCGAAAAGATGTCGAGCATCGGGGTGCTGGCAACCGGCATTGCCCATGAGATCAACAATCCGCTCACCTCGGTGGCCGGCTATGCGGAGGCGCTCCTGCGCCGCTTCCGGGGCGAGCCCTCACTGGCAAAGGACAACAGACTTGATGACTTCCCGAAATATCTTGAGGTCATCGTTCGAGAGGCTTACCACTGCAAGGGAATCATAGGGAGCCTGCTCAACTTCGGCAGAAAATCCGACGGCCTGCTCGTTACGGTAAACCTCAACGGGCTTCTGGAGGAAATTCTCGAGCTCCTAAAACACCAGCCTAATTATGGAGAAATTGACGTCATTGCCAGGCTGAACGATTCCATCCCCCCCATCCTCGGCGATCCGTCAGGTCTGCGCCAGGTTTTCATGAATCTGGTGATAAACGCCTGCCATGCGATCAAGGATGGGGGAAAGGTCGAAGTAACAACGTCATACTCCGACAAGGATCAGGCCATTTTTGTTCAAGTCAGCGATACGGGATGCGGCATTGCCCATGAAGTCATCGACCGGATCTGGGATCCGTTTTTCACTACCAAAGAAGTCGGCAAGGGAATCGGCCTCGGACTGGCGCTTTCATACAATATCGTCAAGCGCCACGGCGGAGAAATAAGCGTGAAAAGCACCGTTGGCGAGGGATCACAATTCACGGTGACGCTTCCGGTTCGCCCGGAAAAGGACGACCGGAGCAGGGCTTCCGGGATACAGCTGTAATGCCGCTTCACTGAACCCTGCCCTACTTGTTGAAACAACCAGCGGCATACCTTGAAAGGAACTACCATGCAAAACACCCTTCATGACGTCATAATTGTCGGGGGAGGCCCGGCAGGACTTGCCACCGCATACCTGTGCCACAAAAACGGACTTTCCTACCTTGTCCTGGAATCAGGCAAAGCGATATTCCAGGGGATTGCAAACACCTACCCTTCGGGAAAGCTGGTGTACGCTTCCAAACCCAAGGATGCTCCCGACCCGTTTATGGTTGAAGAACTGAGCCCGCCCGACAAGCCGGTTACCGTAGAGAGCTATCTTCAGTATGTGCAGCACTTTGTCCAGCATGAAAAACTGAATATCCAGACCGAGGTAAGCTTCGAGGACATCAAGGAAGAGCGGGACGGACTCATCGTCAGCACGTCAAAAGGGAATTTCAGGGGGAGAAAGGTCGTACTCTCGTTTGGCAGCAACATCCCGCGCGAGCTTTCCGTCTACGGCAACGCCAAGATGGTGGCAAAAAATGTTGATGATACCGGCAAGTATATCGGCATCAAGACGCTGGTAATCGGCGGAGGAAATACTGCTGCAGATGTCATCATCAATATCCTTAAGGCCAAACGCGAGGTCAACGACACACACCCGGTTTACTGGGCACACAAGGCGGAGATTTTTGACGTCAACAAGGAGACAGCGCAGCGGCTGGGAGAAGAAATCCTGCTCGGCGGCAATATCAGGCTGCTGCCGGGAGCGATGCCACGTATCGGCGAAGTTGATGATGAGGGTGTTGACCGGCTGGTGATCCGCATCAACGAATTCAAGCAGTCGGACGGAATAGACCTCTATCACGCCCTGAGTTTCCCCATGGCCAACGTCATTGCCTGTATCGGCTCACAAGGACCGATGCCGATCTTCGATAAACTCGGCATCCAGATGATCGCCTGTACCGCCGGTGTCTGCAAGGTTGCCAAAGACGGGGATCGGCTGGTACTGCTGTCCGCTGAATTTGAATCGACCCGCAAAGGTGTGTACGTGATCGGAGGTGCTATTTCTCCCTCGTTCATGAAGATAAACGAGGGAGCCATCGCGGAAGAAAAACACCCCAACCTGATCTATACCGCCATTAACGATGCCTATCTTGTCGTCGAGGCCATACGTAAAAAGCTGGCAAAAACCGTTGGTGCCGTGTGATATCGGCAACGGGAAACAGATCCATGTCCAATTACCCCGACCTCATCAATATCCCGTTCAACAACGTTTTCATACGGGAGCTGTTCGTGACGGGAGAACCGCATTACACTCCGAACCGACTTGACCCCGGCTACTGGGTCATCATTCAGGACAACTCGCTGATTCTGCAGCCCGGAGAAACAACTCCGGCCCTCCCCTACGGGGAACTCCCCGACTGGTTTTCAGCACCCGCAGCTCCGCTCACTATCGGCTTGTGGCACGGCCTCCCCCTGCGCATATTTTCGATAAAAAGCAACGGCATGATCCAGCCGCCGTTCATCTCGGAAGCACTCAATGCTGCGGTACAAACGATAGACGATGCCACGCTCGGCATTGGAGGCCTTGCCCGGCAGATTCTCCATTGGGAGCAGCAGAGCCGTTTCTGCTCCCTGTGCGGCGGTAAAACCGGACCGTTCTCTCGCGAATGGGGCAGAACCTGCACCAAGTGCAATACCAAACAGTTCCCACGGATTTCCCCCTGCGCCATAGTGTTGGTCCGGCGTGATAATGAGGTTCTGCTGGTCAGAAATGCGGCATGGCCGGCTGGCCGATACAGCCTGGCTGCCGGTTTCCTCGGTTTGGGGGAGTCTCTGGAGGATTGTGCGGCACGCGAGGTCAAAGAGGAAACAGGCATCGACATAACCAACATCACCTATGTTGGCAGCCAGAGTTGGCCGTTTCCTTCCCAGCTGATGGCCGGTTTTGTCGCGGACTACGCCGGCGGTGACCTGGTTGTTGACCACCACGAACTTGAAGATGCCCGCTGGTTCCCGATCTCTGCCCTCCCCGCACTCCCGCCGCGTAGAAGCATCGCCCGCAGGATTATCGATACCTTTTGCACGTAAACAAACCACCCCCAACCCCCTCCTTATCAAGGAGGGGGCTTTTAAAGTTCCGCTCGGTTTTAAGTTCCCCTCCTATTTTAGGAGGGGCTAGGGGTGGTAAGGTTTTCAATCTCCGCCAATATTCGTTCACAGACAGCATTCAGATTACTGTAAACATCGGTGTTCAAAAACCGAAGCACCTTGATATTCAGTGCGTTTAGAAATGCAGTTCTTTCCAGATCATACTCAATCGCTTCATCAGTAAAATGTGAATCGCCATCCAGTTCAATCGCCAGTTTTTCTGAAGAGCAATAAAAATCAAGGATGTATGCTCCGACACTATGTTGTCGTCGAAACTTGTAACCGCCAAGATTGCTATGCTGTAACATGCTCCAGAGCGTTTTTTCAGCAGGGGTGGAGTTGTTGCGCAATTCTTTTCGGCGTGATGTCAGAAGCGGTTTATTGTGGATCATATCTATTCACCTTTAAAGACGACCACCCCCACCCCCTCCTTATCAAGGAGGGGAGTTTAAAGTCCCCCTCCTATTTTAGGAGGGGTTAGGGGTGGTAAGGTTTTTGACTCCGTAAGGCTCTAAAAAAAGAAAAACCAGCGGCGGCAGGACGAGCAGAAAAGCGTACAGCAGAATGATAAACGCCTGCCTGACCCCGCCAGCCACACCCAACCCCAGATACCCCACGACGACCAGAACCAGAAACAGGACGACAGGAAAGAGAAGGCGTACAGCTTATGGGCTTGCCTCTCCTGCGTCAAATGATCTGCATTATTCCAGAACAGTGCAACTTATCAGCGTTTTCAGAAAAGAATACTATGCAGGCACTGTTCCTGTTTCCGGATGTTGTGCCGCACTTACAGAACAGAGGTTTAAAACACTGTAGATATTTTACCCACTGTTGCAATTTACCACACAGAGCCAAAGTTACTGACGAATCGGCAATCTGGAATATGTCCTATTTCTCCCCACACTATTCTGTTGCAGACAACCACACCACGTATTAACTCGTTGAAAATGCACTATATATCGACGTTATATTTGTTGGCACTGCGGTTGCAATAAGGGAAGCATACCCAGCGCACCCTGAATCGGTGCAGCACAGAATGAAAGGAGAATAACATGGAAACAGAAGTTCAGGCAGTTGAAACATGCGGCACCGAGGAACCCCGTATTCTTGAGGAAATCCAGGTTGAAGAACTCGCCATCGACGGCATCTGCGGGGTCTACTAAGATGGCTGCGGCAGGCATAAAGCTGCATCCGTCCTGTCGCGCGCGGCAAGAGGGGTTCGGTCTCTTGTTTTATGATTGCAAGGGACCGCGCCTGCTCTTCGCAGCCACCGGCACTCTTCTTCCGGCTGACTATTATGGAACCATACGTGGCAGGGATGAATTTCCCGCCGGAACGTCGGATTCCGAGAAGAAGGCCTTACAAAAATTCGTTACACAACTCCTGGAAAAAGGATTTCTCCATGAGCAATAAATACGTCGAAATGGGGATGCGTTCCCCGGTAAATCTGACCTGGGAAGTTACGCTTGCGTGCAACCTTCGCTGCAGTCACTGTCTTTCCGCTTCCGGAGAAAAAGCCTGCAACGAGCTCACAACCGCTGAAGCACTTGATCTTGTGGAGCAGCTTCACACTGCGGGTGTTTTTCAGGTCAACTTTGGCGGTGGCGAACCGTTTATCCGCCCTGATTTTGAAACCATTCTTGCAGCATGCCACAAACATGGCATCATGACCTGCATCTCCACCAACGGCACCCTGATCACGCCCGAACTTGTCGAGCGGCTTGCATCCAACCGGCTGGTCGCTATCCAGGTAAGCCTGGACGGAGCCAGGCGGGAAACCTGTGATGCCGTCCGCGGCAACGGGGTTTTCGACGCCGCCATCAAGGCGGTCAAACTGCTCGCCGCTACCAAAATCCCCACCAGCATCAATACGGTGCTGACCACCCAGAATGCCGACGAGATACCGGCCATGCACGAACTGGCCCGCTCACTTGGCGTATCGCTGCGGGTCAGCCGTTTCCGCCCTTCGGGACGTGGCGCGGATAACTGGGAATCGCTCCGGCCGACCCCGACGCAGTTACTTGCCTTTTCAGACTGGCTGGCAAAAAGCGGTGACGTGCGTACCGGTGACAGCTTCTTCTCGCTGACCAGCCAGGAACGCCAGGGCCTGGGGCTCAATCTGTGCGGCGCTGCCAAGCTTACCTGCTGCGTCAGCCCTACCGGCCACATGTATCCATGTGCCTTTCTGCAGAGCAACCACTTCGAAGCCGGTGATCTGCGCAAAAACAGTTTTCAGGAGATCTGGGATGGTTCGACGATTTATGAATCGTTCCGGAACCTGCGTATCCACTCTTGCGAGGAGTGCACCCGTTTCGACCAGTGTCATGGCGGCTGTCCGGCCGTGGCGTACCATCTAAAAAACGATATCAACGGCGGCGATCCCGAGTGCCTTGAGCGCTGCGTGACGTCCATTGCCGACAACCGGCTGCAAAAAGCCGCGTAGATAACAATCCCCCCTCCCTTGCGGGAGGGGGTTAGGGGGTGGGGTAAGTTGCAACGCGCTACTTACTCGGCAGCTTCACCCACCCCTCGATCCCCTCCCGTCAAGGGAGGGGAAGATATAAAATACAGGAGCTACCACCATGATGTTTCCGAATCTGTTCTCACCCCTCAAGATTGGTACGGTCGAGGTTAAAAACCGCATCTCTTTCCAGCCGCATCTGACCAACCTGGCCGTAGGCAATCTCCCCAGCGAACGCCAGATGTACTACTGGGGTGAGCGGGCCAAGGGGGGAGCCGGCCTGATCATCACCGAGGAACTGACGGTCCACCCGACAGACATGGCCTACGAGAAGCTGATCGACGTCTACCATGCTGAAGTGATACCCGGCTTCAAGAAGATCACCGACTACGTGCACCAGTACGACTCCAAGATCTTTGCCCAGCTGAATCACAACGGCCAGCAGGGTGACGGCAGCATCTCCCGTCTGCCGGTCTGGGCCCCATCGCCGATTCCGGATGTCCTGTTCCGGGAGACACCGAAGGCTATGGAGCCGGAGGACATTGAGGAAGTAGCCCGCTATTTTGCCAAGAGCGCCATTCACGTCCGTGAAGGGGGTTTTGACGGAGTTGAGATCCAGTTCGGCCACTCCAGTCTGGCACGCCAGTTCCTTTCCCCGCTCACCAACTTCCGCACCGACGAATACGGC
>MGZJ01000027.1 GCA_001802645.1 Geobacteraceae bacterium GWC2_53_11
AATATCAGACTGTTATACCCAGTTACTAAAACAACGATTATGCCGGGCACGATGCTAAAAAGCCCGACAGACTCCTAGGCGTGGTTCCTGAATATCCCAGAACCCGAGATCTATGAGCAACTTACTATTTGCCTGAATGGACTCGGTGAATTGCGCGGCGGTATCTGGAAGCCTCAACGTGCCCTCCTTATTCTTATGTTATGAGCCATCTTTTACAAACTTTCGGCTTGTGTATTATTTGCCAAGTAGGATCAGGCGCAAATCTATTGTATCTTTGAGGCCTTACTAACAAAGGAAAACCCTTGAAAGGGAACGTCATAATTATTTATTGAACTTACGATTCTCATCATCACAACCATCATCGTCATCCTCCTCATGACCATCCCCATGACCATCCTCATCGCACTCCCCATTTCCCGACATATCATGCGGAACCAAAACAACCGCAGTCGCCGTGGATTTAGCGCCATTCTTTCGGGTCAATACGGCACTGAATGTGTATTTCCTGCCGTCCAGATCGTTACCGTTTCGCCAAGCCTCCAGAAGCAAAGTGCCCCCCAGTTTTAGGTTCGTAAAGTTATACTCTCCGTATTCATCGGACAGGCTGATCTTAAGCGATTTGATATCTGAAAGTGGCACGTTCAGTACGCCGTTGATGGTCACCGGTACCATCTTGTGGTTGGATGGCCAGATGATTGCCGGTGATGGAGTTAAAATAATATCCGCCCCCGACTGCTGAACGATGATTCCAGCCGAAGCAGTGGAGACATTGCTGGCGGCATCAGTTGCCTGGGCGGTGACGACGTGTTCTCCAAGCGACATGGCGCTCAGTTGCACCTGCCACGTAGATGCCGTGGGGTAGACGATTGTGCCAACCGTTGCCGTGGGGCAGGTAACAGTAACCGCAACATCGGTTTCACGAGTTCCGCTAATTAATACGGAATTTGCCGTGGTCGGGCTCTGCACCGGATTGATCGCCAAGGTTGGCGGCGTAATATCATAGATTACATTACGTTGGGTTGTGGCACTGCTGCCTACCTCGTTGGTTGCGGTGACCACGATGGCGTAGCTCTTTTCCTGCGTAAAGCTGAGTTGCTGCTCAAAAGCACCGCCGGTTACCGGTGGCGTATAACTCTGATCATCCATTGTTACGGTTACACCAACCAGAGTATAGGGATCCGAGACAGTTCCCCTAAGGATAAGTCCTGACTGGTTTGTGCGAATATCCTGAGGCGGTTCGACAACAGCAAGAGACGGCTTCTGATCATCGTAAACTACCGTACGCTTCTGGGTACTGGTGTTACCGGCCAGGTCGGTTGCGGTGACATCAACAGTGTTTATGCCGGGGATCAGGGTGACCGGGGCGCTGAAGCCGGTGCCGTTCAGGGAGGCCTGCTGAACAGCAGTTCCCAGCTTGACCATGACGGTCGAAGTTTCATCAACTGTCCCGGTTACATTCATGACATCTGTAGCGGTCTTGGCGTTATCAGCCGGAGTGTCAACCGTAAGCCGCGGAGCCGTCATGTCCAGATTGATAGTACGGCTATCCGTGCTGCTGTTGCCCACCAAGTCCGTGGCAACGACAGTAACAGTATTGGCTCCTGGCTGGAGCACAAGCGCTTGGCTGAAGCTGCTATCCTGATGCTGCGGCACAGTTGCTCCATTGAGAGCAAGCGAGACTATGCCCGAGGCATCCGTTGCCATACCGGCAATATTGAGTATCTGGTTGTTGGTGTAACTGCCGTCGGCCAAGGTGGAAACGGTGAGGGACGGCGGCAAGGTATCAATGGTGTAGCTCTCGGTCTTTATGTCGCTGAGATTACCGACGCTATCGCTGGCCATGAAACGCAACGTAGTATCGGATGTTATCTGAATCGGCGTCTGGTAAATGGCCGAAGTCATGTTGGGCGAGGAACCATCAACCGTGTAGTGGATGACGGCTGATTCGTTGGCGGAGAGCGTTACGCTCTGGGGGCCATTGTAGATGCCGCCTCCCGGCGAAGCGGAAAACACGGGCGGTATGGTATCGAGCACGATGTCGGCAACAATCGGAGCAACCGACCAGTTACCAGCCATATCCTGATACGAAACATACACCCGCTTGAGCCCATCGCCAGTAGTGAAGAACCAGCCACGAGTTGTGGCATACGTTTCCGGATCGCTCCAGACACTGCCATCGTTGCTGAAGCGCATGCGGAAAACACCGCTTTCGTCGTTTGCCGCAAGGGATAGCATGACCTGATTTGAGGCCGTGATGCCTGCGCCACCATTAATGACAACACTGCCGGTTGGTGGTGTTATATCGTAGATAATTGCTGTCGTAGCTGCGCTGTCATTGCCCGCAGCATCGCTGGCAATGGCAACAACAGAATTGCCTGCTGCCGTAAAACCGCTCAATGTTGTACGCCAGGTGTTCGCTGACAGGTATTCGATATCAGCAACTGTTGCCGTTGCACAAGAGACGACAATCGTTGCCCCTTCCTCCCTGACCCCGCTGATAGCCTGGGACGTCTGCGACATTGGAGAAGCCACCGGATCAATATTTACAGTCGGCGGGGTGATGTCGTAGATAACATTTCTTTGCGAACTGGTTGCGCGGCCAACCTCATTGGTAGCGGTTACCGTTATGGCATAACTCTTTTCTGCGCTAAGGCTGATCGCCTGTTCGAAGCCGCCATTGATAACAATCGGAGTGAATGTTTGATCATCCACGGAAACCGTTACACTAACCTCGGTATACGGATCCGAAACGGTGCCACGAACGGTGACATTCGCCTTGTTGGTGCGAATATCCTGCCCCGGTTCGCTGATGGCGAGTGCCGGTTTCTGATCGTCATAAATGACGGTACGTTTCTGACTGCTGGTATTATTCGCAAGATCAGTAGCCGTAACCTCAATCGTGTTGATGCCGGGCACAAGCGTAACTGAAGAAGCGAATCCGTTCCCGTTCATTGCCGTTGTTTGTACAATTCCTCCCACTTTGACGGTCACGGTAGAACTTTCATCCACTGTTCCAGTGACATCCATCGGCGAAGTACCGGTTTTGCTGTTATCGGCAGGCGTCAGGATGATAAGGAGCGGTGCCTTTTGATCCAGATTTATGGTACGGGCATTCGTTACGCTGTTTCCGGCAAGATCGCTGGCTTTGACCTCAACAACATTGGAGCCGGGAACCAGTTGCAGAGCGTAACTGAAACTTCCGTCTGCATTGATCGTAATAATAGTTCCATTGATGGTTACTTCCTTGACGCCTGTGTCGTCACTAACTGAACCGGCAATATTCAGCACCTGATTATTGGTAAAACTGCCGTCCGCAAGAGCGGAGACATTCAATACCGGCGGGGTGAAATCGTTCTGAACGCTAAAACTAACAGATACGGGCTGACAAGCGTTCCCGGCCTGGTCAGTTCCCCTGAAGAAGACAGTATGACTTCCATTATCGGTCGTAGTCGGAGTCCAAGATGCAGAGTATCTTCCCTTTGAAGGGTCGGCGAGCGGTAGTGTTTTCCAAGCACCATTGTCGATGCTGTATTCAACTTTCCCGACACCCGAGGTATCATCAGAAGCAAAGATAGAAAAAGCAACTTCGGTAGTGTAAGTCACCCCTACCTGCGGTGAGGCTATGGTAACTGCCGGTGGCAAACCATCTTTTACCTGAACAAAAGACGAGGAGATTGAATTACTGACCTCCTGTGAGATATAGCGGAGAGTGATCAAATAGTTCTGGAGCGATAATCCAGTAGTCGGGATACTAGCTGTCCCGGAGATGGTGCCCCCCATTGAGATAGTGGCGGACTGCTCGGAGGAGGCCACTACTGCTAGAGTATACGGGTCGATCAAGGATATGGCCGCAGTACCATTCGCATCGGAGTTGCCATTGTTATTCAGAATGAAGTTTGCCGTTATACTTCCGCCGATAAAAGCTACGGAAGGAACTGCCTTGATGGAGCCCCCGATGGAAACGGACGCCTGAATATTGAAGCCGGCATTACCGCTCGCCACTAACCTGTCGCCAGCATAGACATCGACCTTTGCCGAATATGCTCCTTGTGGCGATAATCCTACATTCCAGGTGAATGGCAAAGACCCGACCGAGTTGGGCATCAGGTTGACAGCGGTCTGTTCGCCCGAGAACAACTCGTTATTCAGTGGGTCAAGGATGCGTACCCGAGCCCTGAGTTGGGGGATGATGTAGTTGGCGCCGCTGTTTTTGAATGACACTGTCATACCCACATCCTGGCGTGGGCTGTAGGTGTTCTTATCGGTAAGAATCCCAGCAACAACCTTTATTTCGGGAAGAATGTCAAAGGGAGCCTTGCTTTCCACTACAGAGCCGTCTACTCCTGTAAATACTGCATGGAGCTGGTAAGAGCCGGTAAAGGTGGAACCGGTGTTCCAAGTAAATATGCTGTCACTGATGCCATAAGAAATAGTCTGCGGTCGATTGTCCAGCGTCGAAACAATATTCCCGGCAGAATCTTCTACCTTAACGGAAAGGGTTCCATCAGTCGGTATGCTGCTGTTGCGAATCGATACAAGCGCGGTAACATTCTGCTTCGTCTCGTAATGTATTGCATCAAGTGTTGCTAAGAGCGAGATCTCCTCTCGGCCGGTGGCATAGACTTCTGTTGTCGCGACATTGTTCGATTCATTCGCCTCTTTGACTGCATCTTGAGGATCAACCATCACAATCACTGTTTGAGTACCCGACATCATAGCAGGGAAAGTGGCATTAACATCAGCTGTCCCTTGAGCAGACAGATAGGGCAGAGTCTCAGTCTTTATTAGTTGGAGATTGCCTGCTGAATCCCACAGGTAAAAGGCTACATCAAGATTATCGACCTGAACTTGGCTGTTGTTTCTAACTACTGCATTGACAGCGACATCTTCGCCCGGTTTTAGCACTTCCGGATATATGTAGATGTCGTCAGCGCTGATTGAGACGTCCGGCAATAGGCTTGTATCTAAGACAAGCTGTATTGGATCTGACGGCTTACTTGAATTTCCGTTAGAGTCTGTTGCTATTGCGGTTAAAGCGTTGCCGCCCGGATTAAGCATAACTCCAATTACTTTGAAGGTTCCTGTCGGAATAACCGAATAAAAGGTTGTATCGTTTGAGTACAGAAGTTCTCCTGAATTTTTCCACTCAACCGCCCATATGTAGGAAGGGGAGGTTTCTAGCAACCGACTGTTGCCATTGAGATCGACGATCCAGAGCGGATTAGGCTTGCCATACCAATATTCAGCCAGAACGATCTGCTTGCCATCCGGAGACCAGGATGGCATCCATTTGTTTGTTCCAGATGCTGTGAGCTGGCGGGTTTCTTGGGTATCAAGATTGTATATCATTAACTCGCCCACTCCCTTTGAGTAATTGATATATGCAATGCGACTACCGTCTGGGCTCCAGCTTGCCAAATATCCATCGGTATCTACGATCGTCTTGAGTAATTCGCCTGTCTCCAAATTCTTCACAAACAACAAGGGGTATTCGAAATATAGTAACTTACTGTCATCTGGAGAGAATATTGGCATAAACGAGCTGCTTCCGCTGCCTAATAACTTCCTTAAACTTCCCGTCTCATTGTTTTTGATCCAGATTGCCCCAGTGCCATCACGATCAGAGAAAAAGGCTATATTCTTTCCGTCATGTGACCAGGCAACATTTGACTCGGTAACATTTTGATCATCAGTGAATGGCACCGAGACGCCAGCTCTCCGGTCGAACAATGCCAATCTTGTCTGCCAACCAGTGGAGGTAAAATACTCAAATATTATCTTATTACCATCAGGCGATATCGCAGCCGGAAACGAACCTGGGACGCTTTTGCCATTTGGGGTATCGATCCGAATAGTTTCTCCCGAAGCCTGTACTTTCAACCAGAGTGTCGAGTCCGCAAAATAGGCTATTATGGCATTATCTGCCGATATTGTCGGATAAGTGGCACCCTGAGGAAGACCAATGACACTGGATTTGTCTTCGATCGCCGAAGTTGTGCTTCCGGCTGAGTCACCATTACGTATTAGTTCAATTCCGCTGCCCGGATCTGCCATGCCGGAAACATCTATTGAAGCCGCAAAGAGAGTCTTAGTAACACCAGGGATGGTAGGATATGACAAAACTGGCCGACTAGGAGGAGTCGAATCCAGAAGAATGCTGGACACTTCATTAGAATAAAGACTTTCGTTTCCTGCTGCATCAAGGGCCGTGACAACGTAATAATACGTGATCCCGTTTATTAGCCCAAAATCTTGGTATGTGAGCCTCAGTAAAGGAATTTGCGTAATTTTGCGGTATTGGCCGCCAGATGATAAGCTTCTGTAAACCACATAACCAGCCACTGTTCCGGTAGATGGATCCCACGCAAGATCAAGCGTCTTTCCTTCCGTGGCGGGAGCAACCCTCAGATTCTGCGGTGGTAGTGCCTGAACTGGGACTGAGACAGTCGCCGTAGCTTCGGCAGAAGGAACACTTTCGATGCCTTCAGTATCCACTGCAGTAATTCTGTAAACATAGATACCGTTTTTCAATGGCTGATCAGAGAATGGTGGAGTGATTAGCAATACCGAATTGAGCCTAAGCCACCCATCAGCTGCCTTTTTGTAGAGGTTATACCCTGCAATACTCGACTCTGTGGTCTGGAGCCAACTCAAATTGATGGATGTGCCGGTAGCAGTGGCAACAAGCCCCTGTGGAGCAGAAGGTGGAATTCTGTAGATAACCGAAACAGCGGCCGACATCTTACTTATGTTGCCGAAAGCATCACGAGTCCTCGCGCTTATCTTGTTCTCGCCGAGCGACAGTGGGATGCCCTCAATAACAAAATTCCCCTGGAGATCTGCAGATACACTGCCCGCAGAGGTTTGAACCGTTCCGACCGTGGTGAATAATTCAACCATTACATTTGGGACAGCTCCGCTACCTGTGACCTTGACGGTTGTCGTAAATATCGGCGTAAGAGGCTGCGTAAGTATAGGTGCGTAGATCTTCATCGACACGGGACTTGTTGATTTGCTCTCATTACCAAAGGTATCTACTGCGGTAATATCGTACCCGTACAAACCGTCGGCAAGATTCGTATCCTGATAACCTGCTGTCTTGAGCGTAACGGAATTTAGCTTCGTGCGTGACGAGCCGCTTGTCCGGTAGACGTTGTACCCGTCGAGGTCTGGCTCCGTGTTGGCATCCCAGGAGAGGGAGACGTTCCCTCCATTGATTACGGTCTTCAGGCCCGTTGGCACCACAGGTGGGGTCAGATCAGTGTAGGTAACCGTGATAGCCGTTGGAGATGGATCGGTTTTGCCACCCTGATCTGTGGCAAGTGCCTGGAGTTGGAAATCGCCATAGGTCAGACCGATTGCTTTCGGATCCAACGTGGTTGCATAAGGACTGGAAGTGACCGCTCCCCCAACGTTCTTCCATACGGAATCCAGCGGCTTCTTATAACGGAACTGAATCGAAGCCGTATCGTTGCCTACCGATTCGGCTCGTACAAGAGTCTTCCCTTCAAACTTGGCCCCGGTCACCGGGTCAACAATGGTTGCATGAGGTGGCTGAACGTCGATGACTACCGACAGCGGATTGGAAAGTCCGCTGACATTACCGGCCTGGTCAATGGCCGCCAGGGTATAAACATATTTCCCGTCAGGAAGGGCTTTGTCTATGTAGGACGTGCCGCTTAGCGTAAATGGCTTGAGACTCCGGACTACCAGACCGGTACTACTGGCAAGCTGGTCATTGCGGTAGACGAGATAGCCGGCTAAGTCGGTTTCAATATTAGCCTTCCAGGTAACGGTCACATCGGAAACGTTAGCAACAGCCGTCAGCAGTTGCGGTACCAATGGAGGTGTATTGTCGATGTTGACGCTAATCGTCTGTACAGAGACGTTGCCAGAAAGATCCTCCGCTTCCAGCTTCACGGAATAAACCCCTTCCGTCAGGCTGAAAGTATCCCACTGTGCCAACATTCCAGAAGAGGTGGAAAGCGGTGATTTTCTGATTAGCGTCCAGGTAACCGGAGCTGACCCTTGGCCGATAAAGACACGATACTCTTTAAAGTCATAGCTACTGAAGGCCGTCCCCTTGATATCGACCAGGTCGTTCACCTTACCACCGGTTGCCGGCGTGGTGATACGTACGGTCGGACCGGTGAGGTTCACTCTCAGGGTAACGGCATTGGACGCGCCGCTCTCGTTTCCGGCCAGATCAACCGCCTTGACTGAATATGCGTAGTTCCCCTCCTTTAGGTTAACATCAATGAAGAAGATATCCGTTATTAGCGACGAATTCAGCTTTTGTCCGTCACGATAGACGTTGTAACCAGCCATATCTGTTTCGGTGTTTCGTGGCCAGTCCAGACGCACTCCGGTCTTCGCCTCGATCTTGCCGCTCAAAACCGGAGTCGCGGGTGGATGCGTATCAACCTTAACATTGATCTTTACTTCCGTCTTGTTCCCAACCTTATCTGTGGCTGAGAGTCTCTGGCAATAGGAGCCGTCAGCGGGAAGGGTCTGCCAGGACGTCAGCAGGCTTTCACGTAAAGAAGTGCTCAGAGTCTTGAGCGGCGTCCATTTGAATGCGCTGGAGCAGTCTCCTTCCGACAGTTCAAGTTGTGCTTTGTCAAGGTTTACATCGAAAGCTGTCCCCTTGATGTCGATAGCTTTTGTCACATAGTCGCCGTCCTTTGGCGTTGAGATTGCTACCTCCGGCGAGGTGTTGTCGATAACGATCTTTACCTTTGCCTCGCCTTCAAGTCCAGCCTTGTCCTTGGCATACAGCGAGAGGGTATAGGCTCCGTCGGCAATTCCATCATCCTTACCCACTTTCCAAGAGATAAGTTTGGCAACAGTCGGCACAGTGTTCCCACCTACAACCTCTTTCCACTCAACCGGAGCGTCTCCCACCCCGTAGCGCAAGCTGTACCGTTCCAAATTTTTCTCGACGAGGAGCCCGGTAATGTCAATTACATTCTTACCTGATCCGTAATATTCATTATTTTTGGGCGTGTCGAGGCTGATTTTTGGCGGGGTGCGGTCGATAGTGAAGGTTCTTACAATCTGAGCCCCATTTTCGCCCAGATCAGTCGCCTTGGCGGTCAGGGTATAATCACCTTCGGCAAGGTCACTGACAGTTCCAAAACTATAGGCATTTCTGGCCTGGTTGCCCGAATCTATGACTCGTAGAACTCCTGAACCTGCAACTGAAATTGAGTAGTCTTTCAGATTCTGATCGGCAATGGTACCTGTGATGCCGAAGGAACTCAAATTTAGGTTAGCTTTGTCAACAAGCTGTTTGATGTCAATCAATGGTTGAGTCGTATCTACGGTTAAGGTAAGAGTCTCGGTCTGTGTTACTGAGGGGTTGGAGGTCAGGAGTGCGGTCAGCTTAACTTGATACGATCCGTCTGACACAACGGCACCGGATCCGTTCTTTCCATCCCAAATGAAACTTCCTTTGCCCGCTGCATTTATAACAGTCGTGTAGGTTGTTATCGGCAAGGAATTGATGTCAAGCACATCGATTTTCACATCGCAGGCATCGGTCACTTCATAGGAAATAACGGTAGAATCGAGTTTCTGATCACTATTGGGGGAGAAAAGCTTCGGATTGGCGTCCAGACTCTTGATGAGTTCCTTACGAACTCCCAAGTTAATAGTTGAAGTGAAAACATTCTTGTTGCCGACCGTGTCTTCGGCGCTCAGACGCAGAGTCCAATGATCCTTCAGGCCGGAAGTATTCCAGGCGGTGATTATGTTGTTAGTTGTCGGCTTATCGGATGTTGCCAGACTTATCCAAGCTGTGGGATTGTCACCTGCTCCAGCTTCTAGGATATATGATTTGAAATGCGGATCAGATACAGTACCCTTTATCTCTACTATAATCCCCGCTGATAGAGTATCGGCGGGACGAGGATAATCGATGGAAACGGTTGGTTGAGTGTTGTCGATTTCGATCGGCTTCCACTGGCTCGCGGTGTTGCCGCAGACATCGGTAACGGTTAGTCCTGCCCCGTAGCGACCATCGGCAAGCACGCTAGTTGCATCACCTTTACCGTCCCAATTAAAGTTTGCCATCCCTGCATTGATCTTCAGGTTTGACTGGATACGACTCAGCTGGCTGGTGCCCAATATTTCCGCACCATTGATATCCTTCACCAAGTTGAATGCGGAGAGATTAACAGTTACCGGCTCATCAACACTGAAGCCGGTGGTTACGGTATCAAACTTTCCGTCGTTATTTGGAGAAATCAAGGTGCTGGATAGGTTGAAGTTGTTGATCTTTACTTCACGATCAACCCTGACGACTCCAGTGGCACATCCTTTGTTTCCGGCACCGTCAACCACTTCAAGCTTGAGGGTAAACAGAGTACCAGAGATGTCGGTGATGTCCCAAGTACCAAGACGTCCAGATATCGCCCCATCTCCAGCGATCGGTTTGACAACACCACTGTTATCCATAGACATGGCGGGCAGCCAGGATGTCGGATTATCACCAACTCCATAGTAGAGGGCGTATCGGCTCACCTTGATGTTATCAGTGACATTGCCACTTACTTCAACACCAAACCGATTTCCCTTTGTTGTAGCAAACCTGATGGGGCACGGTGAGGAAGGCAAGGTAAGTTGTGCCTTGGGAGCTTCCCTGTCTACTACTACCATCTTGCCCAAATCCATCTGAGTTTGGCTATTGTCCTTGTTGGTTATAATCACTGAAAGGGAATAACTCCCCTCGGGGAGTATCGAAGTGTCTACCGCAATGTTACGATAACCTTCAAATTCGATATCCACATCACCGATCATTTGAAGGTTATCGCCTACCTTCACGAAGTAGGAGACCCGTTTTGCCCCGACAACAGGCAAACGGCTCGTGGGGAGTTGAATCTCGTGCGAGTTTTGGCCGCAGACCTGGTCATCAGGATAAATGACGTCAAAGGGGATAACATTGCCGCCGCCGCTTCCGTTGTTTTGGAGCCTAATTGGGTTTAACGGATTCTCAATCGACAAGTCTCCATTTTCAATTGTCTTGCACTCTTTTGGTTGCGAGACCGTATTTTCAAATGAATACAAAAGTCCACTTACACCAATCCCCTTCATGGAAACTGTGTAATTTGACTGAATTTGTACTTCCTGAGGCGTAGTCAATCCAAAAGTTCCGGTCGGAGCATTATTTCCATAAGTTATGGAAGCGGTTTTCCCCCAAGGCGAGGTGACTTTAACTTCGAGCTTTTGAAGCTTCTCCACTAGATAGTTAAAGCCAAAAAGGCCGCTACAAAGGTAATCTGCTTTGAACTGTTCGTTGATTTTGACTTCTCTAGAGAAAAATTCAATGCCGGATTCCGTCACTATCTTAAAGCGCAGTGCATAGGCCTTTGTCGTGTTATCCGGATGATGCCAGGAAAAGTTTATATACCCACCACCAAGCTGTTCCAGAGAATCCCGCCATTCAGTGCCATCCGATAATTGAAGCACAATCTTTCTTGTTGGCATTTGCGCCGTTTCAAAACCGCTTAATGCATAGCTCAATCCTTTAGCAAGCGTAATGCTTGGTATCCCGCCAGAATTAAACACAACTCCTGTTGCCCCAGCAACATATCCCATGAATACCACTGAGTTTTCGACAAGATTGGTAATCGCAATGTTTTTATTCCCGGCAAAGTCCTCCGCCACAATTCGGAATCGTTTATTTTTCAGGAAAGCAATGCCTTGATTCGTAAAATTATTCTGGAAATTAGGTTTATTGTCCGTGCCGGATACATAATCTGTCCACTGCTGCGGGTTTTCTCCTTCTCCTGTTTGGATGGCCCACTGCTTAATGTGAGTATCGCTAACGGCAGCGGTCAGCTGAGCCTGATAATAATTTTGCTTTGTATTGGCGTCATATGCAGAAGTTATAGCACTTAGATTTATATTTATATTTGGAAGTACGCTATCTACCTCAACACTGAATTCATAATCGAAGATTTTGAACTTATACTTGCCGTCCGGTACTACCCTGCCACTTTCATCACGCCCGTCCCATAATATAAAATCGCTGACCTGAGCAGGATGTTCCTTGACAAACGTTCTAACCAGATTATTCGCCTCGTCGTAGACACCGAATTCAAGGTGTGCTGGAGCAAGTACTCGGTAATTGAGTTCCACGGTGTCCTTTATGCCATCACCGTTGGGAGAGAAGAGATCAAGGGATTTATACATGTTGGTAAGTAGCGGTGGATGAGAACCCCACGCCACCCTCTTCTTGCTAATAGCAGTGTTACCGGCCTTGTCCCACACGGTAAGACGGAGGAAGAAAGTTCCATCATAGGGCGGGATCCAGGTTGCAAATGTGTCGTTCATCACCGGCATATCAGAGGGGGGAGAGATAAGTCCCCATGTGTCAGAGCTTTTTGAATCCGCGTATTCAAGTTTATATCCCTCGAAGTTTAGATCTTGGGCTATACCTTTGAGTGTGATAGCGGTCTTTGTTTTTGTGATATTCAAATATGCAATTAGATTTTGTGTGGTTATCAAGGAGTTCAAAGAATTCGGCTGGAAAGTTTCCAGCAGTACATTGTTACCAGAAGGAGATATTTTATTCACTTCAACGTACGTGTCATTTGGCCTGAAGGTTGTTACTGTACCGCTTTCAGTATCAAAAAGGACCTCATTCTCATATTTAAAACTATAAAATAATACCGATTTGTTGTCTGACAACCAGCCGTCCAGATTGTCATGCCACGAGTCAGCACCCATGTATACACTAGTTATTTTTTTTGTATTAACATCAACAGCTGTATATTTTTGAATATAATACCACGTATTATCATCGTGCTCCGCTTCACGAATAGCAATTTTACTACTATCGTATGACCATTTTGTGTCACCAAAATAATTCCAATTCGGCTTAGATGCCGTCCTCACCATTAAATTGGTAACATTTCCCTGTGAATCTGCGACATATAATGAAACTACGCTGTCCTCGTCACTTGAGATATTATATGCAACTAATTTCTTATCAGGCGAAACATAGGGCCCATCAATATAAGAATTATTATCGCTTATAGTAGCCAGAATTTTATTGTTATTGCTTTCGGATAAATCCAATGTCCATAATTGATACCCCAGTGAGCCAGACATCAGTACTACTATTTTACCGTTTAAGGGCTCCATCTCATCAATAGAAATTTGTCCAACCTGATTCATTACATCTTTTTTTGCACCAAAACTATCAACTGTGCGAACTATTAAATGATCGGGATATTTAATTCCATAAGCATATTTACCTTCAGAGGGCATCCAGATACTTTTAGATATTGTGGCTCCGTTGACAGTCTCAACATTTGCAATTGATCTGCTTTCCACATCAACAAGCCATATCTCATTTCCGGAAATATACGATATCTTCCGGCTATCTGAAGACCAGCTTGTTACATATGAAATGCCACCACCAAAATTCGTAGGTCCAATTTTGAATTTACTGTTGTTATCCTTGTTTGCTAACCAGACATCTGTATTAGAATAGATGGAAGTATCATTTGGAGCCGTATTATTTTGTTGGAATTGCAGCCAGTTACCATCAGGTGACCATTTCAAATCAAAAAATCTTCTTTTTGAAGCGACAATGTAGTCTCCGACAACTGAGGTAACCGTATAAAAATCACTTCCTTCCTTGTTTATTATTACTACTTCATTTGTACTTTGCCCGTTGCCGTATATTTTTGGATTTTTATGTATTATCAGAGCCAGTTTTTCACTATCAGGAGACAGTACAGTTTCTTCAATTGTATAAGTAAATATTGGATCCGTATTATTTACCCATTCAAGAGGAATGATGACATTTGAGTCCAAGCCTAATGAATAATTGACCCATTCGTTGGTAACATCATAATACCAGCTAGAAGCCCACTTATTTAATACCAAATTGCTTTCATCTTGAGTCCAGTAAGCCGTCCCGAAGCCATTAGTTAAAGGGTTCGTAAGTAGATACTTCGTCCCAAACGCATCCGTCAACATTGACCGGTTATTGTCAACCACGACAAACAGACTTCCTAATACCACATTGTTTGCATCAATCAGCTTGATCTGATACTCCCCATCCCCCACTACCGTGCCACCATAGTTCTTGCCATCCCAGATAACGACAGTCCCTGCGGTGTTATCCAACTCACCGCCGCTAAAAGTCCTTACCACAGCCCCCTTCTTGTTGACGACCTGAACTGAAACCTTTGCCGACGCGACCATACGGAATGAGAAGTCGGTTGTATCCTTAATACCGTCACCATTGGGTGAGAAGTAGGGTTCACTCACTGAGAGGTTGGCGTTCTGCACGTTAAAGCTTTTTACCGCGCTGTTGTTTGTTTTGCTCTGCTCCGCAATTAGGTTATCTGGATCAACAATCACGCTGATCTGATGGACACCCGTCTGCCCACCGGCCAAATAAATGATGGTTGCAGTGGCCTGAGAGTTACTATTCACTACCGGGATGACCGCTGTTCCAACGACCGTCGCCCCTTCCAAGACCCTTACCGCAACATTGGATGCTTCTTGTTCCCCATTATTCTGCACCGTCACTGCTATTGAAATGGCATCACCCTCTTTAGGGGCTGATGGTGTCAGAACAATAGAATTGCTCGATATGGCAAGATCCGGCATGTTGAGGATGTTCAAAGTGGTGAAGGTAAAGTTATCATCCTTGCTGATTTCCTGAATAGCGTTGTCCGGATCAACCTGAACGGAAATGATTTGCTCACCATTCTCAGCTATACCGGTCCAGTTAATGGTGGTAAGCACGCTCTGTCCCGCCGGTATTGCCGGAATAATCTGACTGCCCAGAAGAGTACCGCCGTTTGATGCCACCCCCTTATAGGCAATTACCTTCACGTTCTCAGTAGTTGCAAAACCGTCGTTCTTCACCAGAACAGATATGGATGCACTCCCGCCTTCGCGAGCAGGACTGGGAGTTATGACCATATCCTTATAGGATACTGACAGATTGGGCATGGTCGACCCATTAACCGTCAGTGGTACGAACGCACTGTTATTAGCCTTATTCGTTTCTTTGAAGGTATTGTTCGGGTCGATCTGTACGGACAGTGGCATATTTGCCCCAGCCAAGCTGGCCCGCCAAGTCACTTCCTTGGATATGGAGCCGCCAGCAGCAATGTCCATACTGAGAAGCGCAATCTCAAGCGGCGTTCCCGGCTGGTCGATGAAGATCTTGACCGGTACACTGTAGGCATCGGACGTGCCACGGTTGGTGACCTTGAACGCGATTTTCACATCCTGAATGACATTTGCCGGACTCGGGCTAACGGTGATGTCGGCGGCCTGCACCTGAAAATCATAAGTGATCTCTGGAAGCAGGGACTTGGTTGAATTATTGTTGTTCTTGTTGGATTCAACCAGTTGGTTGTCAGGATCTACAACAACATAAAAGAGATGCCCCTTGCTATCGGTAACAGGTATTGAGAACGTCAGCGTTACCGGCGACTGGCCGGGGAAGGCAACAATCTGTTCGGCTACTTTTTTCGAAGGAGAAACGACTCCATCATAGACCGCAACCTTGGCTTGGGATACATCACTTCTCCCCAGATTTTGAATCGTGGCACTCAACACGGCGTTTGTCGGCAACGTGGTTGTCGTTGCCGGGATGATTGAGATGTCCTCCGCCTTGATGGAAAGATCCGGCTCCACCGTAGCCTGCCAAACCGCCCGCATGGACAAAGCTGTCTGGAAAGGACTTTCATTCCAGCTCCCGTCCTCCGCTTGCTGCCCCAGAAGATAATTCATCCCCTTGGTGATGCTGCTCTTATCAGCGTTTAACGACTGCAATGCCATCAGCGCCAGTGACGAATCATAAACCGTACTGGGACTGTTGCCGAAGCCGCCGTCAGTGTTCTGTTTGGCAGCCAGAAACACCACAGCCTTGCCGATACCCGTTTCCAGATCATAGTTTTTCCGGTATGCGTTATAGGCTGAAAGCACAGCTGCCGTTGGTTGAATAATGCTGGCGCTGGTATCGCCACTCCATCCGCCATCAGGATTCTGAATGTTCTGTAGATAAGCGATTGCTTTACCGGTGACAATTTGATCGCTGTAACCGGCTGCGGCCAATGCCTTCAGAGCCAAGGCCGTATCAGTCGAGCTGCTGACGAAGTTCCGGCCTCCTCCCCAACCTCCATCACTGTTGCGGCGGGCGAGCAACTCCTGCACCATTGCTGTGCTGTCGTTGCCGACATGGACTCTCGCCTCGATGCGACGTGCAAGGTAATCTGTCGTAGTGGAACCGTTCGTTCCCAGCCAGTTGAGCCCGGTCTGAAACTGACTCTGTGCTGTGGGGAATATTTGCAGGGTTGCAACCGACTCAGCCGTATCCCTCTCGGTCGTCAGGGCAAAATCAGTCCAGCTGCCATCGGCCTGTTGGCGGTTAATCAACCAGCTCAAGCCGTCGTTGATGTTGGGCGGTAGTGTGCGCGGCACGGTTGCAGTGGTATGAACACCGGGATTGGTCGGCAGGTTTTCAAGCGGCGTAGAAGCCACCTGCACCAGCCCTTTGCCATCAGTCAGAATTGAGAAACGGGTCAGATAGGCATTGCGAATGTTTTCTATGGCGGGCAGGTCGTCAGCCGAGAAAGTGCCGGGAGTGACTACATAGATAAAGGCAGTCTTGAACTGTTTCTGCGAGTCCTTAAAACTAGGGATCCTTTCTCCTTCCACGGCGCTGATGTCATCAATCGTAACGGAACGGGCGGTACCGCTGATGGTAGCGCCCAACTCCGATGGCTGAGTCGGAGCGATGGCGGGATTGTCAATCAACAGCGTGGGTGGAACTTTGGATTTATCAAGCATCCCCATTACGTAAAGATCTTGGGGGCTATAGTATTTGCGGACAGCAGTCGAGGTAAAAGTGCCGTCGCCGTTATCCCGCCACTTATTGCCGTAGTGCGTCGAACCACCGGAATCAAACAGAAAACTCCAGTGGGCTTTCTCGTTGCCCAATAAAGCTTCACTCGTTGTGCCGTTCCAGTCTCGGAACTTGACGTACGCCCCCCAGCGGTGCAGGTTTTCGTGAATCATGATATCGGTGGTGAAATCGAATTTGGGATCGAGGGGATTATTGGCAAGTTTGAGCAGGTTGCCCATGTCAATGGTTCCCTGCAGTTTGCCGTTGCTACCGTAGAGAGCGGAATTATCGTAGATTTGCTGCCCGATGCCGTGCACGTCATTTTTTATCTGACTGTAAAAGGCAACCGCGTTGGGTTTCATCGTGAAATCAAAATTGGTGAAGATCGTCACAAAGTCGTATTCATCCTTGTGGGTACGGAAGAACTCTTTGGCAATTGCCTGGCGCGGAGCAGTGTTAGGGGTGCCATTAGAGGTATACTCGTCAAAATTTCCGGTTACTTCCATGACCGTCACATTGCCGTAATCGGCCATGAAACGGGCCGAAACATCCTGGGCACCGGCTTGCGTCTGCGGCGTAATAACCGACGCTATCAGAATCAGGCCGATTACGAGCATCCGTGAAATTTTCGAGATTGAGGACAGATCTGTTCTCATTGAGTATTCCTCCCTACGAGCGGCAAAATCAATTGGGTTGAATTTAACGGTGTTACGATGCTATTTGGAAACCGGAGTTCCGGATGCCGGGGCCACCAGCGTTGGCCCACTGTCCGGCTGACGGCGCAGTCGCTCGATACGGGTCTTGGCCCCGTCCACCCGGACAATCAAGGTTTCAACGCCTTTGGATGTCTTCTCTTCAAGAATGATGCGACCGGGGATGATCTCCTTGACGGTGATATTCTCCACCACTATGTCGCCCGGCTTAATGACTTGCATCTTGCCGTCGGCGCCTCTTACTACAGCCTTGGAATCCTGAGCTGACACCTTAATGAACTGGACCTTGTCCAGCGGGGCGGCAAAAACGGTTGTTGCGGACAACAATGCTGCGAACAGAAATGAAACAAAGAACGTGCGATTCATGACGACTCCTTTTAATGAAATAAAAAGGGGACAGGCTACTTTACCTGTCCCCGCTTTTGGGTCTTCCTTTTGGTTTGAGGGTTGATTCAAGCCCCAACTTCCCGCAGATTTGCGTCTGCCAAGGAGTGGAACCGAAGGGCGTTTGTCGTTGTATGCTAATTTGCAGCCTCCCCAGTTCAGCTTCTGTTAATGACTGATCCACATAGCCGGTCCAGTCGGCCGGTAACTCAACTGGCGCTTTTCCGATGCTGGATACGGCAATACCCGTACGTCCCCGATGCGAAGACCAATTCCAATCCTTGGCCGATGGAACGATTTGCGCTCGCACGGGGTTTCCTTCTATGTATCTCATAACGGTAAGCAGATGCGTGTCCTCCTGGACGATGAAGCTCTTGTATCTCCCTTGCCAGATATGGCCGCTGCTGTTGTAAAAACGGTGATAGCGGCGGACATGGCTGGTCATGAACCACTGCATCCACCGGCTCAGGTCATCTGCCCGTTCGGGAGATACCAGCAGGTGGAAGTGGTTGGGCATGAGGCACCAGGCCAGCACCTTAACAGGATAGCGCTCACTGGCTTCAGCCATCAGATCCGCAAAGGCACGGTAATCGACTTCAGTGTGAAAAACCTGCTGGCGTCCGTTTCCTCTGTTTATGATGTGGTAGATCAGCCCGTCGGCCAATCCCCGTGCTACACGCGGCATGTTGTTCTCCTGGTTGGTTGTATCGTCTTGATGTTATTGCCGCATAGAACCAGTATTTGTTGGCGGAAACCATAAAGCAGCCCGTCCCCGTTTCCTGTTTCAAGACGTTTCAAGATGATGAACGATCAATCCAGCCCAATTTGTTCTCCACTTTTCAAATCTGTAAACAGATTGCGTTTAGGATCAAATTCAAGGTTTCTAGAATAGTCTGGATTAAGATAGTACCTAAACACTACCAAGGCGGTATTAGACTTAGATATATCAAAACTGACATCTCCCTGGATTTTTCCGTACATAGCTCGAATTAATTTGCCGTCTTTTTCTTCAGATCTTATTCGAAACAAATAATTATTCTCTTTGCTGTAGCTACTTTCAATTTCCTTACCAATTTCTCTCTTACGAAACACGGACATCTCAGTTTTATAGCCATTTTCTGGAGCAAATCGGGGCAACTTGAAGTCGCTTCCACTTTTTCGCTCATCCTTTAATATTTGAACGCCATCAAATTTATTAGAAAAAACTATCGTTAGCTTGCCTTCAAACTCATCACGCGACACAACTTGCTTATCAAGTTTGAATACAATATCCGAATGGCTCCCCTTTCCATAAGGAGGTACCCAATCATATTCTATTAAATCAAATCCTACGTTTTTCCCTTTCACTGGCAATTCAAGACGAAATTCGCGTGCATACATTGGTACAGGATTTTCAATTTTACGTAAAACTAGCTTAAATTCTTGGTTCCAAGGCTGCCAGCGGTCATTAGTGCTGCTAGTAAAGTGATAGTCACCTCTAGTTTTGTAATACCCTTGTTTTTCTGCACTGTAAGCAATGTGGCTACCGGTTTTACTAGAAGCACTGAAAACGCCATCGGCACCCGTGACGCCTCTTTCTGCTATTTCTATTGCACCCTGCTCGCTTCGTTTTGGTTTTTGAAATCCAATAAGTACCTCTCCATTTTCAACTGGATTAGAAAGCTCATCAACAACCTTAACTGTAACTTTGGCTTCAGGATAATCAAAAGCCCGCGAACAACCTACCAGCATTACAAAGAATACAGACAACACACTTACCAGAGATCGAACTATCATTTTAGTCCTCCCAATGAGACAAAAGTATCGAACAGACTATACACAAAAGGATAGGAAACATTCTTAAGGTCACTATGCTTCCAGTTATCATACGGCTCTCTTATTTTTGGCCAATTCTTGTTTTTCTTGAACTTTATTTCCATATTAAAATTGAAAACCTCTTCAGCACCAAGTGTTTCAACTGTATTCGCACCTGCCGGCAACGTCAACGCTGGGATAGCACTCCCCAGCAGCCGGTTCATATTGTTGGCAGCGTATGTACTACCTATAGATCCAGGTGCATAAAGGTCGGCATCACTACCCTTCTTGAAGAACGGTTTTGTTTTCAGATCAGTATTTGGAATATCATTTGCTAAAAAGAAAGAAATTGGATTATTCGTGTTCTTGCCAAATGGGTCTTTCTCCGCATAATCTTCAAGATTGAAGCCCCATCCAGCCAACGAACTACCCGCAATATCAACAGTAATTGGGTTTGCACCCTTCAGTTTTTCCTGAAGTGCCCAGGCATAAGTTCCAAGTTGGTTTGCCTCATCTTTAAGGATTTCCGTAAGAGGAGTATTGATTGGTAGCGTTGCCAACACTTCTTCGCCAGACGAATAAAAGTTATAATAGTCTGTGAATTTTGGCCTGGCATTAAATCTGCCGCGCCAAGTCAGATTTGCTCGATTATCTTTTGGACTATCGCTTACATACAGTTGATGCCACTCCGATGCCCAAAGTTCTTTCTTATAATTTATCCAATCAGAGTGGCGCATATCATCGCTTTGGCTTGCGCCATCATCGTATGCTTCTATAGCAACCGCAGCATCAATCATGAAGTAATTTTTGATTTTTGTGGTTGGAATGGGAGCGAGATAATTGTTATCCCAGCCTGCGGCATTGTCGCTCAACATTGATGATAAAACCATATTCCCCAAACTGTGTGCTGCAATAGTGATTTCACCTTGTACAGTCGAATTCAGAAAGCTTCTAAGGTAAGGTGCAGTAACAAGTGCATGAGGCACATTGACATGGTAGTCCGGCGTAAATGAACCTATTTGAGTATGATATCCGTACCACGTTATTCCCCAAAATTTAGCCTTTGATCCGGACCAATACATACGTTTAAAAATCTCAGCATGTGTCCCCCTAGCTTGCTGCGGATTTACATTGTACCCATGGACAAACACGAAGTTTTTGCCGTTTGATTCACTATCCGGAAAATTCAGCGGTTCAATCAGACGATCTTCAGTCCCTGTATAATATATTGACTTCTGTGAAGGCCCATCACCTGCTTCAACCAGATTCTTATGCCTAAACATCTGCTCAACCCCATCAATGCTGAGGTTGAGCTTCAAGGATGAGTAGACAAGAGTGGTCCCTTTGTAAATCTCCAGAACAAGCGGACTGGTAGTCTTTTTGTGCGCTTCAACCAGGATCACACCCTTGTCTTGTTTGATCTGTTGAATAACTTCAGGTTTCAATTGCAAGTATGGAGTTGTTAGACTGCTGAAACCGGTATCGGTTATTGAGGTTGTCGGTGCATTGGCCAGACTCTGGACGTAGGCAATCCCTTTTGCTGCACCGGTCGCATCATCTTTATTTTCGCCGGTCAGATATCCGCCGCTTTCTGTTGGTTTCAGATCCGTGACAACATAATTCAAGGCGCTGTCAGCATTCCTCAGGCGGTAGGTGTAAGCTGCCGGATCAAATTGTTCGAATAACTCTTTGATATCCAGATGCACCGGGAAAAAGTCGGTAAGGTCTCGGGTGCCATCAACTTTCAGATGAGAAGGATCGATTGCCGAACCGCTCCCCGGTATCCCGCTCCCTTCCGTATCACCGTTGCCGTCGTCATCATTTACCCAGAAGTAGTATTTATTGGTGCTGCAAGATTCCGTACGGTCACGCTCCCCGGCGTCGATCTTGCGGTCATGGTTGTAGTCGGGAACGAGTGCGCCCAGCAGGATATCGACCGGCATTTTCTTGCCGTCGATTTCGATGGCCGAACCGTTGTTGAGGGTTACACGGGCGGAGTATTTCTTGTGGATATCCCATTGTGATCCGGCAACCATGGTGCTGGTTCCTATTCCCTGGGTTTTATCGCCATACAGTTGGAAGGCCCATTCTTCATTGCTGGTCAATGGGTCTTTGGTGAAGAAGTCGATGGCGCTGATGATAGCTGTGTAGTCTGCTGGTGCGATTGTGTAGGTGAATGTTGTGTCACGTTTGGCTTTGCCGTCTTTTGTAATGGCAATTGCGCAGGGTTGCATGTTCAACAGGGTATCTACGCTGAAGACGGTGTAGTAAAGCAGGGTTTCGGTTTGCCGCGTAATCTGGTCGTGGCTGCCTGTTGCGTTGTATGCTTTTTTAAACAGGATGTCGTTGTTGATCGGTAGTTCTACGTCGCGCATGGGTATGTTGTCAGCGGGGTAGCCGGTCATTACCACTTTGCTGAGGTCGGTGTCGTAGAGCACTTCCGGTACGGTAATCCTGGCGCTGCCGCTGACGGTGATCTGGTTCCGTTCCGGTTCGGGACCGGCGGTGAAGTCGGCCTCAAATTTGCCGTTGTCCATGTCTCGTGTCGCTGATACCTTGCCGCCACCGGTTGTTACGTTGAAGGCAACGGTGCCTTTGCCTTTCGGCACTTTCTGCATTGTGGTCTTGCCGCTGGGGATGATCTGCCAGCAGGGATAGGCTGTGCCAAGTGCATTGTTGCAGGTTCCGGCGCTCTCCATTTTGTATTCGTCGGTATAGACAAGCAGTTCGGCGGTGAGCGGCGTGGTAAGTTTTGTGCCGGCTTTGGTGGCGTTGACCAAGTGTCCGTCAGAGGTGAACTGTTCCAGATAGCGCAGCAGAAGGCTGTGGGGCAGATACTCTCCAATGCTACGATAGCCTTCGCTGGAGACGGTGAAGGACACTTTGTCAATTGAGGGGAAACCGGGCGTAGTTACATCGACGGTGTATTTGGTGTTGACTGTGTCGCCCAGGATGGTGTTGATGAAGCAACCGGCGTAGCCGCTGACTCGGGGAACTGTTTTCTGGGTCGAGCATTCGCCGTATATCGGATAGGCTACCGAGCAGGAATCCGGTTTGTAGAATGTCAGCGGACGGGCATCGGCGGGCAATGGAGCCGGGGCGCCGTATTGGGGGATGTTTTTGTCGAGTTCCATTTTGACGGAGTCGAATTGCACGACCAAGTTGGAAACCGGGTTGCCGTATTGATCCACTACTTTGGCTTGGAGACTTCCAGCCGGGTTATTAGCCACGTTGCTGGCGTTGTCGCCGAACATTTTGACGAGTTGCACCGGAACATCCGGTCTGGCATAGCTGCTGAATGAGTCCGCCAGCTCAACAGTTCCGGTGCCGGTTTCCAATGAGGCAGTGACAAGGTTGAGACCAATCTGGGTTACTTCCGGGTCGAGCGGGTTGAGCTTGGTGTAGATCGGGTTGTCACTGGTCATTTTACCCAGTGTGAAATCAATGGCAGCTATACCTTTGAAACTGCTTGTGACCGGTTGAGCAGTCGTGATTGTTCCCCCACCGGCTACTATTTTGAAGGTTACCTTGGCGGCCTTGACCGGACGACCATTTTTGTCGGTAATCAGTACCGCCAGTTTCTGCTTCACCCCCGTGCCGACAATGCCGCTCTGCTGGTCTACGGCTGTAATCTTTATTATTTTTGCAGCCGGTTCATTGGACGGTTTCGTACCATAACTTGCAAGGACATCTTTCAAATAGTTGTTCACCCACTCAATGGCCGCCGTCATCCCCCCAGCCACATTACCCGACAAAATCCACCCCGATTCGCCGGTTTCCGTATTCTCCTTGATATAGCCGATGCCGCTCCAATCCTGATAAACAACCTCATTCTGCGGGATGGTGACCGTGAGGTTCTGATTGACCGCGTTGACGATATCAGCCTTGACGGCGTCGTCAAAGGAAAGTGTCGGTAGGATTGTGTCGATGCTGATCTTGTCGATAGTGAGTATGCTTGTTCCGCTGGCTTTGGCCAGTTGCAGCAGCTTGGCGGTGGATACCGAATCCACTTTCAAGTCGTCCTCAAATATCCGGTTTTCCAACACCGAACCTTGCAGCGCAGACAGCCGCATGAACTCCCGTTCCTGCCCGTTTCTGCCGGTGGTTTCGATCCTTTTGTATTCGGCATCCAGATACAGCCCCTGCCACTGCATATCATGGGTGATGTCGAGCAGGGTAGTGACTGCCATCTGGCCGCCAACAGTGGCCACGGTCACCGTGGGGCGGGAAATGCGTTGCCCCAAAAGCCCGGCCAGTTCCTCTTCAGCCTTGTTCCAGCGGTCGATATAGCGGAGGGCTTCTTTGTGCAGGATGGTTTCGGCGTCGTCATCTTGCGTGATGGCAACCGGAGTTTGCGCCTTATCTGCCACCACACCAATGACGGAGAGATTGCCGTTAATCTGCCCGCTACTGATCCGTTCCGTGCCATTGGGTGTAATTACATCGATGTTGAGCGTGAAATCCGCACCCATTGGCAGGCCATCCTGAGCAACGATCAACCGCTCGCCATCCAGCGTTAACACCGGACGGAGTCTGACCAGATAGGCCGGGGTGTTGTCCAACCCGCCGAAAGAATCGATGGTGTTTTGGTCTTCTACCGTCTCCGGTTCGGCGCGTAGCGCTATTTTTGAGCTGGAGAGTTTGTGAGTGTCGAGAGTTATGGAGAAAAGTTCACTACTACCCGCTGTGGCGGTGAAGGTGAGTTTGTGTTTGAGTTCATCCGGCAATGACTGGTATTCGCCGGTGACGGCAATCTGGTTGAACTGCATGCTGTCGGGGATGATTTTAAGGACATCGGGAATCAGGGTGGCGCTGTCCTTAAGGCTTGTCCAGGTAGTACCCGGCTGGCTACCGGCAAGCTGTTCGTCAAGTTTGCCGGTAAGGTAGTCAAGCGGTGACGCAGCTTGTACGGTATTCAGGTAATCATCCCACAGAGTGGCGAGAGTAGTTGAACTGACACCTGCTCCCGTGGTGCGGGTATAGCCGCGAGGCTTGATGCTGGTATCAAGACCAAGCCAGATTTTCCCCTGATCATCCACCACCGCGCCACGGTAGTTGGCATAGGGGATAAAAACCTCAACCCAGACGTGTTCGATGTGAAGGTTAGTGATCCCGCCACCACTTATAACCGGTGTGCTGGGGATACCGGCTTTACGGAAAAAATCGACAATCTTGGCAGGATCGTCCAGACCGGTAAGATTTTTGGCGCGTTCGATTTCAGGGAAAAAGTCAATCGTGCCCCGTACATAGCGGGCCGGGAAGTTTGACGCCCGCAGCAACGCCACCAGCAATGAAGCTTGGTCTGCGTCATTGCCGCTCTTCTGGCGCAGGGTTTCTTCGGCCCCCTTCATGCTGCCCCAATACCATTCGGTCTCCACGTTGTTTTTGACCCACTCGTAGATCAGAACCGGATTCCACTGAAGTGACTGGGCCAGCTCGACAATCTCCCTGGACAACGGCGCTTCAGGGCTGGCCGCAGTGTCTGCGACGTAGACACTGCGGTCGCCGCCTTTATAGGCGGGTTTGATTATGGGAGATGATATCGGTTCGTGCGATGGATAGTTCGTATGTTTGTAAGGAAGCGCCCCCAGCAGCGGGCGGGGACGTTTTGGAACGAGGGTGTCAAGAAGTCGTTGCAGCACATCCAAGTCTGAGGATGTGGAGTTTGCTCCGAAAGTATCGAGGTTGTTCAGGAGTCCGTCCAGATTCCGGATCAAGGCGGAGGATACTCCGCCCTGACGATCCGACGCTTGGCTTCCTAGAGTTGTGGCACGTTCGGCAACTGTTCCTTGACGTTCAGCAAGAAGCAACCGGTCAGCCTGAAGCGGTTCGGAACATTTTTTCAGGCGCCCAATGTCGTCAGTAGATACGCCTCCCGATCGCGAACTACCCGCAATACGTTTGACAATTCCTGAGCATTCGGAAAGATCATGGAAAAGAGCTTTTTCAACATCACCGGCGAAGGCATCGAAAACGTTGTAAACGAGTAGAGACAACACTACAAACAGAATGAGCGTCTTTTTCACAATTTTCCCTCTCTTAATCATTAATACAATGCAACGAGCCTTGTTGTTACAACGGCTCTTAACTATTTAGTTTTATCATTTATGTCCTTTACACCACTTGATGATCGCCATTTTGAACCAGAACCCTTCAACTTGATTAAATCTAAGAGCGCCACCGAGTTTGCCTGTGTTTTCAACACGTTACACCAAAAACAGTCAGTTGTTATACTTACGTATTTTACTTGTAACATGAATTTGATGTAATTTGAAGTTTTTTATACGATAATAAATGTAGACAATTGACCACATCACTCACAAATTCCAGGCAGAACTGTATGGGATGTATGATACGGATGGACATTCAAAGGAAGATAGAATATTTCGCCACTTGCTTCTTTTACACCTAAACCCGCCTTGATAATGCTTGTAGTCTCTTTTTCGATAGTCACATTAGCAAAACGTTCAGTTTGATACTGGGGAGACGATACAAGTTTTCCATTTCGCCAAACGTCACCGATTTTCAATTTGCCCAAATAGCCAACAGGGGCGTAAATTTGGAGCTGATGCGGGTAGACTACGTTGCAAAGCTTATCTACGTCAAGGTTAGCATCTGGCCATTGCGATAATGATACCCGTATTGAAGGTGTAGAATTTCGACCAGCTGAAATTCGGTACTTAACGTCGCCAAACCAATCTATCCTCCAGTAGTGTCCGTCATGAGGAAAGAAAAATAAATTGATGTTATCTAGCACTGACCGCCTCTGATCAATAGTCTAACTATCTTATGTAATAGTCTAGGAGTCTGTCGGGCTTTTTAGCATCGTGCCCGGCATAATCGTTGTTTTAGTAACTGGGTATAACAGTCTG
>MGZJ01000028.1:0-1325 GCA_001802645.1 Geobacteraceae bacterium GWC2_53_11
CCAGCGAAATCGACCTCCCCTGGAACTGGCCGGTGGAAGTGAACTACCTGGAGGCCAAGGCGTTCTGCAACTGGAAAGCAGCCCAAACCGGCGCACCGATCCGCCTGCCGAGCGAGGACGAGTGGAACCGGCTGCGCGACCTCTGCAACATCCCTGATCAACCGCAGTGGGACACGGTACCGGGCAACATCAACCTGGCGTACTGGGCCTCCTCCTGCCCGATCGACAGATTCAAAACCGGCGACTTCTTCGACGTGCTCGGCAATGTCTGGCAATGGACCGAAACGCCGATCTACCCGTTCCACGGCTTCGAGATCCACCCCTGGTACGATGACTTCTCCACCCCGACCTTCGACACCCGCCACAACCTGATCAAGGGTGGCTCCTGGATTTCCACCGGCAACGAGGCGACGCGAGATTCGCGCTACGCCTTCCGGCGCCATTTCTTCCAGCACGCCGGCTTCCGCTACGTGGAGAGCAGCGCACCGATCATCATCCACGACGACCAGTACGAAAGCGACGCGCTGTCGGCCCAGTACTGCGACGCCCACTACGGGTCGGAGCATTACGGCGTGGCCAACTTCCCGAAAACCTGCGCCGCCATTTGTCTGGAACAGATGCAGGGGCGCACCATGGGGCATGCCCTCGATCTCGGCTGCGCCTTGGGTAGGGCATCGTTCGAGCTGGCACAGGGGGGCTTTCAGCAGGTAACCGGGCTGGATTTCTCCACCCGCTTCTTCCGCCTCGCCGCCCGGATGCAGGAAGAGAGCTCGCTCCGCTATACGCTGCCGGAGGAGGGGGAGATCGTCTCCTTCCACGAGATCACTCTGGAGGAATTGGGCTTGGCTGCGGCTCACGACCGGGTGCAGTTCTTTCAGGCAGACGCCTGCAACCTGCCGGAAAAATTCACCGGCTATGACCTGGTGCTGGCCGCCAACTTGATCGACCGGCTCTACTCGCCGCGCAAGTTCCTCGGCACAATCCACGAGCGGATGAATCCGGGCGGCCTGCTGGTGCTCACTTCACCGTATACCTGGCTGGAGGAGTACACCAAAAAAGAAGAATGGCTGGGTGGCTACCGCGAGGCGGGCGAACCGGTCTGGTCGCTGGACGGACTGAAAGAAGCGCTGGCTGCACACTTCCGCCTGGTGGGCGAGCCGCGCGACGTGCCGTTCACCATCCGCGAGACGCGGCGCAAGTTCCAACATACGGTGGCTCAGCTGACGGTGTGGTGCTTCGACTCCGCTCAGCAACCGGGGTGACTCCGCTCAGCAACCGGGGTGACTCCGCTCAGCAACCGGGGTGACTCCGCTCAGCAACCGGGG
>MGZJ01000028.1:1345-2407 GCA_001802645.1 Geobacteraceae bacterium GWC2_53_11
AACTAACCGTTGGCTGAGCGGAGTCGAAGCCAACCTTAGCAAGGAAACCTCCATGTCTTACATGTATATACTCGAATGCGCTGACGGCAGTTACTACATAGGTAGTACCCGTGATCTGGAGCGACGATTATGGGAGCATCAGAATGGAGTGGGAGCACATCATACGGCAAAAAGATTGCCGGTTAAGCTTGTTTACTGTGAAGAATGTGACCGCGTCGATGACGCCTTCTATCGAGAAAAGCAGATCCAGGGATGGAGTCGAAAAAAGAAGCAAGCGCTGATTTCCGGTGATACCAATCAGATTCATCTATTTGCAGAATGTCAGAACGAAAGTCACAGTAGAAACTACAAGAGCAACTAACGCTTACCCACCGTCAGAAGATCCGGTCTATGGCATCGAAATCAATAACCTGTTCAGCCTGGCTGGTGATGAGCGCGACCTTTTCATGATCCTCCGCAGAGATCTTGGAGACGTGACTGCTCAGGGCCATAAAGGCCTCGGCGGTGTTCTGCTCGACCCGGATGTGAGGGATGCCGCTGTCGTCGATGATCCGCTGGGTAATGGGGGAGACCGGCGCATGGCCGGGGATGACAATACCTGCTATCAGTTCATGATAGGCGGGAATATTGTACAGGGATGACAGCGTAACCAGCAGTTCATCGCGAGAACTGGTAGTTACCAGCAGAGTCGATTTCTCCAGATGGTCGATAACCTTCTGGGACGAGGCGGCGCCAAGCTGGATATGATGAATGATGCGCTGGCGTTCGTTCACATCCCCCATCAACGACCCGTCAAGCAGCTTTGCCACGCCCCGCAGTGTCGGGTCGGCAAGCACCGATGAATAATCGAATGCCCCGCTGACCTGAATCCCCTTACCGCAAAAATATTTTTCCAGATACGCCAGTGATGCGGCGCGCTTGTCGGCCAGCAGTTTGTTGACCAGCAGCATGCGCACATCCACACCCTGCTCGGCATAGAGCGCCAGATTGAGGCGCACCGAATCAACCACGCTGCCGATGCCGCCCCCTGCCACCATCATCACCGGAGCGTCAAGCATCCGG
>MGZJ01000028.1:2419-28967 GCA_001802645.1 Geobacteraceae bacterium GWC2_53_11
GAACCAACCCCGCCATGTCCAGCCCCCTCGATCAGCAACAGGTCAAACTCCGCCTCCAGAGCCTTCACCGCCGAGCGGATTTTCTCCATGGCCCATTCCTGCTCCAGTTCGCCATCAAGGAAGCGCCGGGTGGCCGTTTTCCCCAGCACCAGCGGCGACATCAGGGCAATGTGGTCTTCCAGACCAAAGAGCTGAGCCATCAGCACCGCATCCTTGTCGGCCACAACCCCCCTGAACTCCTGGCACTTGGGGCCAAGCGGCTTGATATAGCCGACCCGCCCGTACCGCTGACGGGCCAGGTGCATCAATGACAGACTTATGGTGGTTTTTCCGCAATGCTGGCCGGTGGCCGCGATAAAGAGTTTCCTGCACATGAGACAGATCTCTCCGGATATAGTGGCATTCTGGCCACCAAGTATACGTGTTACCATTCCATGCGCCAAACATGTATACTAATTAGTGTGTATACATTTTCATGATAAGGAGAACCAAAATGACTACACCTGCGACCATGCCGGCTCTCTTTGTCGGCCACGGAAACCCGATGAACGCCATCGAGGAGACGGTGTATTCAGCCGCCTGGCGTGACATCGTTGCTTCGATTCCGAAGCCAAAGGCAATCCTCTGCATCTCGGCCCATTGGGAAACCGAGGGGACATTTATCACTTCCATGTCACAGCCGAAAACAATCCACGATTTCTACGGCTTCCCCGATGAACTGTATCAGGTGCAGTACCCGGCACCCGGCTCGCCAGAGCTGGCCGCACGGCTGCACGAAATGGTGAGCTCAACCGCGGTTCGGCTGGACGACGGCTACTCCTGGGGACTCGACCACGGCGCCTGGTCGGTGCTGCGCCGCATGTACCCGGACGCCGACATCCCGACCGTGCAGCTCAGCCTTGACCGGACGCAGCACGCACGCTTCCATTATGACCTGGGGAGTGAGTTGAAGGCACTGAGGAAGGAAGGGGTGCTGATCGTGGGGAGCGGCAATATCGTCCACAACCTGCGGATGCTGCAGTGGGATGCCCGTGAACCGTACGCGTGGGCGGCGGAGTTCGACCGGCAGGCAGCAGAGATGATTCTGACAGGAGAGCATGACCGGCTGGTGGCCTATCAGGCTCTGGGAGAGGCGGCACGGCTCTCCATCCCGACCAACGAGCATTATCTGCCGCTGCTGTACGTCCTGGCGCTGCAGCAGCCTGGAGAATCGGTGTCGTTCTTTGCCAAGGGGATGCCGCTGGGGTCCATATCGATGCGGTCGGTCAGAATTGGGTAAAAACATTTGGAACTTGGACAAAACAATCCCCTCTCCCTGAGGGAGAGGGCTAGGGTGAGGGGGACATTGACATAATAGATGTACAACTCCCCCTCATCCGGCCTTCGGCCACCTTCTCCCTCAGGGAGAAGGAATAGTAGGATAAAATAGTAGGAGATCGTTGTAATCAGCAAAAATCATGGTTACGTTCTCAGCGTCACTACCGTCGCCCCGTCGCGACCTTCATGCGGCTCACCGGGGCGGTGGCTTTCCACCAGCGGATGCCGCTCCAGCTCTTCCCGCACCGCATCGCGCAGCCGTCCGGTGCCGATGCCGTGAATGACCCGCACCTCCCGCAGACCGGCGGCGGCAGCGTGGCTGATGAACGGCTCCAGCTCAGACAGCGCTTCCTCCACCCGCATGCCGATCAGCTTGATCTCCCGCTGGTCGCTCTCTTCAATAACCGTTTTCCACGCAGTGGCGACCGGCGCTTTCTTCTTGCCTCCGTCACCCTTTGCCAGCGGTTTGGCCAACTCTGCCAACGTCACCTCCAACTCCATCCGCCCCGCCCTGACACGGGTCTTACCGCTTCGCAGGTCAACGGACAGCACCACGCCGTTGCAGCCAAGCGACCGGATATGCACATTGTCACCCGGCTTGACGGACATGATCGGCTGCAGTTCCGGCTGTTCAACCCCAGGTTTGAGCTGTTCGGTCAGTTCCGTCTCGGTACGCCGGATCTGCTCGACGATCTCGCTCCGCTTCTCCCGCTTCAGCTCCTCCAGCATGCTGTTCATCTTGCGCCGGGTGGTTGAAATCAGCTCTTTGGCGTCGTTCCACCCCTTTTCGGCCGCCTCCTTCCGGATCAGGCGCACCTCGTCGGCCCGTGCCTCCAGCTCAAGGCTCCGTTGCGCCAGCTCCCGCTCGCGCGCATCAAGAGCCTGGCGCTTTTTTTCATACTCGCTGCGCCGTTCGCGCAGTTCGGTGAGCAACCCGGCAAACTCGCTCCCGGCATTGCCGAGCATGCGGCGGGCAAAGTCGATCACCCGTTCCGGCATGCCGAAGCGCCGCGCAATCTCCACGGCGTGCGACTGCCCCGGCTCACCGACAATCAGGCGGTAGAGCGGCGTAAAGCTGGCATCGTCGAAGGCCATACCGGCGTTGATCATGCCGGGGGTCTGGTGGACAAAGCCGATGATGTCGCTCAAGTGCGTCGTCGCGATCACCATGCTTCCCTGCTGCTGCAGCTCGTGCAGCACGCCGCAGGCGATGGCCGCCCCCTGCAACGGTTCGGTTCCCGCGCCCAGCTCATCCAGCAGCACCAGAGAGCGCCGGCCACTCTGCTGCAGAATGGCGGTCACCCGGGCGGCGTGGGCGGAAAAGGTGGAATGGCTCTGTTCGATGGACTGGTCATCGCCGATATCCACCAGCAGCGAGGTGATCAGTGGAAAGATGGAGCGCGGCCCGGCAGGCACCGGCAGACCGCACAGCGCCATCATGGTCAGCATCCCGGCGGTTTTGAGAGCAATGGTCTTTCCCCCGGCGTTGGGGCCGGTGATGACCATGACCGAATCCGACCGTGATTCTCCCCCGCCCAGTTCGAGGCTCAGCGGTTCGACCCGCTTCAGCGCTCCCCGCCGCTGCATCAACAGCAGGAGCGGGTGGCGGGCCTCCACCAGGCGCAGTTCGCCCCCGTCGTTGATGATGGCAGGCTCCAGTTCAAAGTCGTTGGCAAAGCGGGCCATGCTGTTCAGCATATCCAGCTCCAGCAGCGTGTCGAAACAGGCGGCGATCTCGTCCGCATCCTCACGCAGCCAGCCGGAGAGCTGCCGCAGGATGCGGATCTCCTCAGCCCGCTCTTCCGCGGTCAGGTTTTCCAGCTCATTGACGAACGGAATGATCTCAAGCGGCTCCATGAAGGCGGTTTCGCCCGATGACGAGACATCGTGCACCACCCCCTTGACCATCCCCTTGGAATCCATGCGCACCGGAATGACCCATCGGCCGGAGCGCTGCGTGATGAAGTCGTCCTGCAGGAATTTTTCGATGCCGCTGGCCTGCACGATCTCCTCGATCTTCTTGCGGATGCGCGCCGCCAGTCCCCGCTTGGCGCGGCGGGTTTCCTTGAGCAGCGACGAGGCGGAATCCATGATGCTGCCGTCGCTGTCGATGGAGGCGACCAGCGGTTCGAGGATGTCGGGAAAGCCGCGCAGCTGCGGTTCAAGCGATTTCAGCAGCGGGATGTCTTCTCGGTGGGCACACTGGCGGGCCAGCGCCGCGAACAACCGCAGCACCGGGATGAACAAAAGCAGCTCCAGCGGCGGCAGGATGGCGCCGACCGGACGAAGCAATTCCAGCGAGGGGCGAATATCCTCAAAACTCCCCAGCGCAAGCGCGATGCCGACCCGGTCAAGGGCACGGATTTCGCCGATGCGGCCGGAAACCGTTCTGATCTCCTCAAGGTTTTCAAGGGGCTTGATGTCGTTGATCCGTTCAATCGTGCAGGAGCTGTGGGCATGGCGGGAAATTTCGGCCAGCAGCCGGTCGAACTCAAGCCGGGCCAGTGTTTCAGAAGCTATCATGTGGGTAACCTGTGTGTTATAAGGGAATTAGTAATGCGAAGTGTAGCATAGTTGTAGAGCCCGTTCCACATTCTCACCCGCAGGAGCAGCAAAAAACATCATGCAGCTGGAAAAACTACAGGCCTTCGTACTTTCAAACTCCGATTATGGCGAAAGCGACCGGATCGTGTCGCTGTTCACCCTTGAGCATGGCCGGCTGAGAGGGTTTGCCCGAGGAGCGCGCAACAGCCGCAAGCGCTTCGGTCCCGCCCTGGAAACGTTTGCCCGGATTGATGTGCAGCTGAGCCAGAAAGACGGACTCTCGTCGTTGCGCGGAGCCGACGTCATCACGCTCTACAGCGGCATTCGCGGCGAACTCGGCGCCATCGCCCATGCGCTGTACACATGCGAACTGGTGGAGTGTCTCACGCCGGAAGGGGTACCGCTGCCCCGCCTGTACCGGCTGCTGGCGGCCTATCTGGAACGCCTTGATTCAGGACAGCTCGACGAAGCCGACCGCCGGATGTTTGAAATCAACCTGCTCAACATCCTCGGCTATCGCCCCTCGCTGGAGGAATGCAGCCGCTGCGGCGCGAAGTATGACGGCCACGGAGCCCTGTTACAGCAGGACGGGGAACTGGTCTGCCGCTTCTGTGCCGCAACCGGGCGAAAGTTACCGTTACCCGCCCTGCAGAGGCTCGGTTCATGCCTCGACACCAGCCGGTTCGGACAGATTCCCTTCGATGAAGAGTCACTTGCCGCAGCCGCCTGCCTGCTGGATGAATCGATAGCCGGCCACGCCTCCCGGAAGCTGAAAAGCCTTGATTTCCTGCAGCAGATATGTCCTTGACTTTGCCCGAATCATGATTATGTTTTACCTGACAGGGCATTGTTCCCTTACTCAAACAGATGCAAGGAGGATACAGTCATGGCACTTGTTAAGTACAACCCGCTCAGAGATTTGCGCACCATGCAGGACCAGATGAACCGGCTCCTCAACCTTTCCTGGAACCACGATCTCCCTAGTGAAGATATCAAGGAGGGGCTGTGGCAACCCGCTGTCGATATTTATGAAACCGCCGATTCCATCGTCATAAAGGCAGAACTGCCGGATGTAGATCAGAAGGATATTGAAGTACGCATCGAAGACAGCACCCTGATTCTGAAAGGGGAGCGCAAACATGAGGATGAGGTGAAGAAGGAGAACTACCACCGGATCGAGCGGTATTTTGGAACGTTCCAGCGCAGCTTCAGCCTGCCGACCACCATCGACCAGGAGAAGGTCGTTGCAGCCTGCGACAAAGGGGTGCTCACGATCACCCTTCCGAAAAAAGAGGAAACCAAGCCGAAACAGATCAATATCCAGATAAAATAAGTACCGCAGAACATAGCTGGAAACATCAACGAGAGCCGAAGGAATCCGGCTCTCGTTGATGTTTCAGGGGTGCGCAGAAGATCAGGCGTGGGGCGTTTCTTTCTTTTCAACATGTTGCGGTTCTGCCGTCGCCTGGGTCGCAACCGGCTCCGCCACAGAGGCGGCCTGCACCTGGGGTGCCGGTTCTTTCACCGGTTCTTCAGCTTTATTGGCCTCTTCCTGAACCGAACGCTGAAAACCTTCCGAAGCTTTCTTGAACTCCGCCAGTCCTTTGCCCAACGACTTGGCTAGTTCCGGCAGCTTGTGCGGCCCGATAACGATCAGGGCGATCACAAGAATAATTATCATTTCCGGCATGCCGATTCCAAACATAACCTTCTCCTTTGTATCTCTATGCGTGAAGTGTATTCCATTAAAAACGGAAATCAGACTGATGGCAATAAAAATCTGATTTTTAGCCTTGCCATTTATTTCTTCTGTGCTACTATGCCCAAAAATTAGGCAGATAAAGACCGTTTTCCTCCCTCCCGGTTCGTATCATTAGTGTGCATCATGCTAAAACCATTAACAATTGGCTCTCTCGTCCTTGCGCACAACGTCGTGCTTGCACCCCTGGCGGGAATTACAAATTTGCCGTTTCGTCTGATCTGCCGAAGAGCCGGGGCTTCACTGGCTTTTACCGAGATGGTCAGCGTCAACGGCCTCGTACGTGAAGGTGTCAAGACCCTGGCGCTTCTGAAGAGTTCTCCCGAAGACCGTCCGCTCGGTATCCAGCTGTTCGGCGACAAACCCGGCGACCTGGCCGAAGCTGCCCGCATGGTCGAAGGGTACGGCGATCTACTGGACATTAACATGGGCTGCCCGGTACGCAAGGTGGTCGGCACCGGAGCCGGCAGCGCACTGTTGCAGGAACCGCTCAAGATCGCCGCCATTGTCCGGGCGGTGCGTGCGGCCACCACGCTGCCGCTGACGATCAAGATCCGTTCCGGTTGGCACTGCGGCGACAACGTGTTTCAGGAAGTGGGTCGCATCGCTGAAGCAGAGGGGTGTGACGCCATCACCCTCCACCCCCGCAGCCGGAGCCTGATGTTTTCCGGCCAGGCAGACTGGAACCATCTTCGGGAAATGAAAGAAGCGCTCTCGATCCCCGTGCTGGGAAGCGGTGACCTGTTTACGCCGGAGGATTGCCTGCGCATGCTTCGTGAGACCGGCTGCGACGGCATCATGATTGCCCGCGGTGCGCTCGGGGCTCCCTGGATTTTTCGGCAGGTCAACGAGTTGCAAGAGTCCGGGCGCTATACCCCGGTCAGAACGGCCGAACAGGCCGACATTATTGAACAGCACCTGCACCTGTTTATTGAGGAAATGGGCGAGGCTGTTGCGGTGCGCGAAATCAAGAAGCATATCGGCTGGTATGCGAAGGGTTTTGCCGGGGCATCGGAAATCCGTCGCACCGCCAATTATGCCCGGACATTTGAGGATATTACGTCACTCACGGAAAGGATGCGGAGCATACCCGACACCCCTGGGCATGTTTCAGAACCCCATGGCTAATGACCAGCAGCAGAAAACCCGTGATGACTACTATGCCACGGTTATCGACAGTGTGGGTGATGGTGTTATCGTCGTCGGCAGCAACGGCCGCATAACCCTGTGCAATCCTGCGGCGGAGCAGATCACCGGGTTCTCGCAGCGGCAGGCTCTGGGTGCAGAGTTCGAAAAATTGTTTACCCTTGAGACAACGCTGATCGAGATGCTGACCAAAACCATCCGCACCGGCATCACCATTTCTGATCATGAAAATGTTGTGGTCCGCTCGACGGGAAAGATAACTCCAGTGGCGGTGACATGCTACCCGCTGGTCGAGGGGAGCGGCGAGAACATCGGTGCCATCCTGACGCTGAAGGACATCACCTATATCCGCGAGCTTGAGGCTGCCGTACGTCAGGCCGACCGGTTGTCAACACTCGGCACCCTGGCAGCCGGCCTGGCCCACGAGGTTAAAAACCCGCTGGGCGGCATCAAGGGAGCGGCTCAGTTGCTGGAGCGGGAATTTGCTCCGGGCAGCGACATGCTCGACTATACCACGGTCATGATCAGGGAAACCGAGCGTATCGACCATATCATCCGCGAGCTGCTGGAACTGGCCTCGCCACGGGCACTCAAACTCGCGCCGGTTAATCTGCACCGGATTCTGGGCGATATCCTTCTGCTGCAGAAGCAGGCCGTTGCCGACCGGGAAATAGCGATCATCCAACATTTCGACCCAAGTATCCCGGACATCATGGCCGACGAGGAGATGCTGACCCGGCTGTTTCTGAACCTGATCTGCAACGCCATTGACGCCATGGGGAGTGACGGCCGCCTGACCGTGACCAGCAGGGTGCTGTCCGATTACCGCATGACCCAGAATCAGCGCAACTCACGCATGGTTGCCATTGAGGTCAGCGATGACGGCCCCGGCATCCCGCAGGAGGATCTGGAAAACATCTGGACGCCGTTCTTCAGCACAAAATCCGGCGGTACGGGGCTCGGTCTGACCATCTGCCACAAGATCGTCTCGGAACATCGCGGCATGATCAAGGCCGAGTCCGATCCGGGACACGGTACAAAATTTACGGTGCTGCTGCCGCTGGTACGATAAATTGGAAAGGGGTGAAGAGTGAGGTGTAAGGAGAAGGCTGTTTAAGTTAATCTTCACTCCTTGCTTTTTACCCCTCACCCCTCACTCTTGACTCTTCACACAACACACGAGGTTCGCTATGCCGCTTAACAGAATTCTGGTCGCCGATGATGAAGAAAGTATCCGTTGGGTTCTCTCCAAGGCTCTCAAACAAAAGGGTTTTAGTGTAGATCTGGCCCATGACGGCCGTCAGGCCCTGGAACTGATCAAGGACAATTGCTACGACCTGGCCATCCTCGACATCAAGATGCCCGGCATTACCGGACTTGACCTGCTGGACAAGGTCCGCGAGATGAACAACGACCTGCTGGTCGTTATCATGACCGCCGAAGCCAGCATGAAAAATGCCGTTGAAGCTATGAAGCGGGGCGCTTACGACTACATTACCAAACCGTTCGACCTGGACGTCATCGATGCGATACTCGAAAAGGTTGCCCGGGCACGGGATATTGCCGGTCAGGTAACAACGCTCAAACAGGAACTGAAGGAGCGCTATCAGGTAGAAAAAAACATCGTCGGAAATTCCTCGGCCATGCAGGAGGTCTACAAGACCATCGGCAAGGTGGCGGTGAGCGACGTGACCATCCTGATCCAGGGTGAGTCCGGCACCGGCAAGGAGCTGGTGGCCCGCGCCGTCCATTTTAACTCCGAGCGCCTCGGAAAACCGTTCGTGGCGATCAACTGCGCCGCTATCCCACGCGACCTGCTGGAAAGTGAGCTCTTCGGATCGGAAAAAGGAGCTTTTACCGGCGCGGCCGAGCGCAAGCAGGGGAAGTTTGAACAGGCCAATCACGGCACCCTCTTTCTTGACGAGATCGGCGACATGCCGCTTGATCTGCAGGCCAAGATTCTGCGCGTTCTCCAGGAACAGGAGATTACCCGCATCGGCGGCAACCAGAACATTCCGGTGGATGTCCGCATTGTAGCCGCGACCAATCAGGCGCTGGTTGAAAAAGTTCGCCAGAAGGAATTCCGGGAAGACCTCTACTACCGCCTGAACGTAGTACCGATTATGCTCGCACCGCTCCGTGAACGCCGCGACGACATCCCGGATCTGGCCAACTACTTCTTGTCCCGCTCCTGCACGGAGATGTCGGTTACCCCCAAGCGGCTGACCGAAGATGCGCTGGCACTCCTGAAAGCATACTCCTGGCCCGGCAACGTACGCGAGCTTGAAAATGCCATGAAGCGGGCCGTGATTCTGTCCAACGATCCTCTACTGACGGCACAGGATTTCGGCGGACTGCTTCCGACGCAGGAACTTCAACAACCGGGTGCGCAGGAAACATCTCTGGAAGAGCTGGTTGATCTAAAACTTCGAGCCAGTATGAATGGGATTGAAGGGCTTGATAAAGGTGATATTCATGCCATGGTGCTGGAACAGGTAGAACGTCCCCTGATCCGCCTGGTGCTGGAGAAATGCCGCTGGAATCAGGTCAAGGCCGCCGACGTGCTCGGTATCAACCGGAATACGTTGCGCAAGAAAATATCGGAGTTGCAGATAGAAATGAAAAGGGGCTGAAATCAGCCCCGCACAAACACAACTTTTTTCACCGCAAAGACGCAAAGAGCACAAAGAAATTCAAAGAGTTTAAGACCAAGCGGTACCTGTTTTTGGGGCTTCATCTTCTTGTTTCCTTCGCGGCCTTTGCATCTTTGCGGTTCAAATGCTTTTTGGGTTTAAAAGAGCTTTAAATTCTCCAGCCCTTTGAGCGGCTGGTTGTTGAATGACTGCCGCTCCGTGCGTTCCGCCACCACCGGCCCGGGAGGCGCACCTTGACAGGTTTCGTCCTGCACGCACTCCACTTCCTGTTCCCCGTTCAAATCCTCATCCATCCCGTTGCTCTTGAAGAAATAGCGGTCGTACAGCCGGTGATGCGCCGTCCAGCGCGAGGTCGATGCGGTTTCCTTGGCGATATGAGACCGGATGCCGTTGATCTTTGAATCAAGATCATCCAGGTAGTTGAGGATGGTGGCTTCAATTGTTTTGGGACGCTTGGGCGAACCGTATTCGTACTGGCCGTGGTGCGACAGCAGCATATGTTTGAGCAACAGGGCCAGTTCACGCGGAAAGCCATCTACCTGGCGGATTTTTTCATCCACCAGTTCCACGCCGATGGTGATGTGCCCGAGAAGCTTTCCGGCATCGGTGTAATCGAATGAGCGGCCGAAACTCATCTCGTAGATTTTGCCGACATCATGCAGCAGCGACCCGACCACAAGCAGGTCCTCATTGATGCCGCCATACAGAGGTACAATGGTTTTGGCCAGCTTAACCAGCGAGAGCGAGTGTTCCAGCAAACCCCCCAGATAGACATGATGCATCCCCTTGGCTGCCGGAGCCTGGCAGTACAGACCCATAAAAGGTTCATCGGCCAGAAATGCCTCCATCAACCCCTTCAGATGCGGGTTGCCGAGCCCGGCCACCGTGTCGAGCAATTCCTGGCGCATATCGGCGCCGGCCCGCGGCGACTCGGGGAGGAAGTCTGCAAGCACGACCTCCTCTTCCGGCACCTTGGCGATTTCCGCAATGACCACCTGCATCTTGTTCATATAGACCGAAGCCTTGCCGCGCACCTTGACAAAATCGTCCTTGTCAAACTGCTTGTCCAGCAACTCCGTATTGTCCCACACCTTGGCTTCAATATCGCCGCTTTTATCCATCAGACGGAGGTTCATATACGGCTTGCCGTTTTTGGCCATGGCCAGAATCTTGTCCTTGACAAGAAATACGGCGCTGACCGAATCACGGTCTTTTATCTCACTGACGAACTGTTTTGACACGTGGCACTCCTCTTCCGGCTGGATGAAAAATAAAGGGGAAGTTAGCACGATGAAGAGTCAATGCACAAGGGCAGAATCAGGCGTATACGCGATCAGCAATCCAGGCACAAATTAAACTCTTGCTTTTAATGAATAAAACATCTATGGTGTCTAGCTGTTGTAGCACACGAAGCAACGGTATGGTGTCCGTCGCTTCTCTTTTGATCATCGCATTCTGCCCCCCCCTGCATCTTCAATCCCGATTGAAACAAGCAGACCGTACGGCAGGCGAAGATTTATTGTCTGCCCGCACGTTACTGCATTTACCTATTCCTGGAATCATCTGTTTGATTCCCCGGTTCGTGTGCGCTTTTGTCTTTACACCGCTCCCAGAAAAGGAATTATCATGACGTTTGAAGAACTGGGCCTTAATCCGGCCATCCTCTCGGCGATTACCGCCTGTGGTTACACAACCCCGACCCCCATTCAGGAACAATCAATCCCGCTGGTACTTGCAGGTCACGACCTGATCGCCACCGCCCAGACCGGCACCGGTAAAACAGCCGCTTTTGTACTGCCTGCCCTGGAAATACTGACGAAAAAATCAACCATGCCGGGCAAGGGACCTCGTATTCTTGTCTTGGCCCCGACCCGTGAACTGGCCGGCCAGGTAATGGAATCCGCCCGTAACTACGGTCGCGGAATCCGCCCACGCTGCGGCACAATTCTGGGCGGCATGCCCTATCGTGAGCAGCTGCGCCTTCTTTCCGCACCGGTTGACATTATCGTCGCCACTCCCGGACGCCTCGTAGACCATATCGAACGCGGCAGCATCCGCCTCGACCGCCTGGAGATGCTGGTACTTGACGAAGCCGACCGCATGCTGGACATGGGTTTCAGCGAAGACATCAACAAGATTGTCGAGCGTACCCCTGCCAATCGTCAGACCCTCATGTTCACCGCCACCATGGAAGGTGACATCGCACGTCTGGCCGAAAAAATGATGCGTGAGCCGAAGCGGATTCAGCTGGCTGTCAGCACGTCATCGCACGCCCTGATCGAGCAGCGCCTGCACGTTACCGATAACCTTAACCATAAAAAAGAGCTGCTCAACCACCTCGTCAGCGATTCCGAACTGACCCGCGCCATTATTTTTTCTGCCACCAAGCGTGATGCCGACGAATTGTCCCGCGAACTCTCCAAAAACGGCTACCCGGCAGCAGCCCTGCACGGCGATATGACCCAAATGGCCCGCAACAAGACCATCGACCGTATGCGCCGCGGCGGAATCCGCCTGCTGGTCGCCACCGACGTTGCCGCCCGTGGTCTGGACGTAACCGGCATCAGCCATGTCATCAACTTTGACCTGCCGCGCTTTGCGGAAGATTATGTCCACCGCATCGGTCGTACCGGCCGTGCCGGAGCAAGCGGCATTGCCATTTCTTTCGCATCAGCCGGCGAGCGCAATTACCTGGAGCGCATCGAGCGCTTCATCGGCAAAAAGCTGCCGGAACTTCAGATTGCCGGACATGAGCCGACAACAACTCTTCGTAAACCGGCAGGCCGGAGCGGCGGCCCTCGTAAAAGTGGCCCCGGCGGCCCTGCAGGACGTTTCGGTAAACCGGCCGGCGGTCGTGATGGCCAGGCAAAGCCATGGAGCAAATCAGCCAAACCGGCTGGTCAAAAGCCACGCACCGCACCAGCGGCGGCAAGACACGAGCCGGTAATCGAGTACCGTTCACGCCGTCCCCAGGCATAAGCGGCCACGTTTCAAGATGATACCAAAAGACCTCCGGAGCTATAAAGCTCGGAGGTCTTTTGGTATCATCTTTATTCATAACTTCTAGCTTGGCTGCTTTCTATAATCTCCGCGAGCCAGGTATTTCTCCAGCCAGATATAGAGGCAGATAAAAAGATAGCGACTGCCCATCTCTTTTATCTTCAACTTGGCCTTCCCGGTACGGCGATTGCGCCAGGTAATGGGGATCACCGTCCAGTTGTAACCCCGTACGATAGCCTTGAGCGGCAGCTCCACCGTAAGGTTAAAATGAGGCGACAGCAGCGGCCGGCACCCCTCGATCACCTCGGCGCGATAGGCCTTGAAGGCGTTGGTGGTGTCATTGAGCCGGATGCCGAACAACAGCCTGATAAACTGGTTGGCCAGACGGTTGAGAGTCAACTTGAACAGGGGATAATCGATTACCCCGCCCCCCTTGACGAAGCGGCTGCCGAAAACACAGTCATACCCCTCATTCAGCTTGTGCCAGTAGCGTACCACATCGCGAGAATCATCCGACTCGTCGGCCATCATGACAACAACAGCGTCGCCCGTAAAAATGTTGAGGCCTTGGATAATTGCCCTGCCAAAGCCATGCAGTCCCGTATTCCGAACCGGCACCAACTCGGGCAGATGCTCCCGCAACTCCTGCAACAGCTCCCAGGTCCGATCAGTGCTGCCGTCATCCACGACGATAATCTCGTGCGGTATGCCTTGGAGGCGCAGTTCCAGATGAAGATGCTCAACTGTCGAGCAGACACACACCTCCTCATCGCGGGCGGGAATGACGATCGACAGCAGGCTGAGCGGTTTTATCCGGGCGCTTTCCGACATCATGCCGCCCCCGACATTTCCAGCCAGTCCGGATGAGCCTCGGCATGGAGTGCGATTTCTTCAAGAATTGCCGCGAGCGGCGTTTCAGGCTGCCATCCCCACGTATTCCTGGCCAGGGCGGAATCCATGACCAACAACGGGATGTCGAAGCGGCGCATTTGGCAAACAGAGGAGACAGCATGCTCGCCGAAACGATCTCTGCACCACCCGCTCAGTTCAGCCAGTGACATGGCGTTGTCCACGCCTCCTCCCAGGTTTACGATCCGTACCGGCGCGGTCGCCCCAGGCAAGGCCTGCTTCCTCAGCAAGGTAACCAGATCGCGCGGATGCAGACAATCGCGCACCTGGTGGCCGTTGCCGCCAAAGCCTATATACGAGAGTGGCCTGCGGCGCAGCCAGGAGTTGATCCAGAAGGAAAAAATACCCTGGTCGGCCTTGCCGAACTGTCCGGCTCCGGCCAGCACGCCGCAACGGTTGATCCATACCGGGAAACCAAAGGTCTCGCCATACTCAAGGGCCAGCGTTTCCGAGGCCAGCCTGGTGCTGCCGTAAAGGGAGACGGGGGCATTGGTGCTGAAGCTTTCGGCGACGCCTGACGGGGTCAGCCCAGACGGGAGTATCCCCCCGGACAGCTGGAACGCCTCGCCCTTGACTTCAACCGCAACGTCGGCCAGGGTCGCGATGTTATAAACCCTGCTGGTGCTGAGCAGAATGAAGCCGGCCTGGTGGCGCTTGCAGTATTCAAGAATATTGACCGTCCCCAGAAGGTTGTGCTCGATCAACTGACGACTGCTGGTCATGCCATCCACGCCTGCCAGCACACTCGGATTGGCCGCGGCATCAATCACCCAGTCAACCGGCGGAAGGATATCGAAATCAGAGGGCATCCTGATGTCGCCATGGATCAGCGTAACACCCAGCTTCTGCAAGGCGGTCCGGTTATGCTCACTGCCGGGACGGCTCAAGTTGTCCATGCCGTAGACGACAAGACCCGGCTCCGCTTCAAGCCACGCCTGGGCCAGGGTGCTGCCGGCAAAACCGCATATTCCCGTAATCAGTAGTTTCAAAGTCCCTCCGTCAATCCCTGAGTCGCTGCTGCCATGACTCCACGATTTCTGAAATCGTCTGTGCCAGTGGCTTGGTGATATCCCACGCTGGATAGTGGGACTTCATCCTGGAAAGGTCGCTGTAGTAGCAGATATGGTCACCAATGCGATTTTCGTCCACGTAGCGGTATGTCTGCTTCCTGCCGGTGTACTCTTCGGCAAGCGCAAAGGCTTCCAGTATCGAGCAGGAGTTCCCCTTGCCACCGCCCAGATTATAGACTTCACCGCAGCGGGGATTAAGGAAGAAAGCATGGATGAAGCGGGCCACATCCTCGGAATGAATGTTGTCGCGCACCTGTTTTCCCTTGTAGCCGAAGACGGTGTATTCCTTCCCTTCCAGATTGCATTTCACCAGATAGCTCAGAAATCCGTGCAACTCCACGCCAGCATGGTTGGGGCCGGTCAGGCAACCGCCTCGCAGACAGCACGTCGGCATATTGAAGTAGCGGCCGTATTCCTGCACCATTATATCGCCCGCCACCTTGGATGCACCGAACAGTGAATGTTTTGATTGATCGATGGAAAATGTTTCCGGAATGCCGTTTTCATAATCGGGATCGTCGTAATCCCAGCGGGTTTCCTGCTCTTTCAACGGGATGGAGTTGGGGAGGTCGCCATAGACCTTGTTGGTGGACATGTGTATGAACGGCGCCTCGGGACAGAACTGCCGGGCAGCCTCCAGAAGGTTGAGCGTCCCCACGGCATTGGTATCGAAATCATCAAAGGGAATCGCCGCCGCACGGTCATGGGAGGGCTGGGCGGCCGTATGGATGATGCCATCCGGCTTCAGCTCCCTGATCAGGGCAGACACGCCCTGTCGGTCACGGATATCCAGCTCGTGGTGATGGAAGTCAGGCAGGGAGGCGATCAGCCGCTGCTGCCTCCACCGGGTATCCCCCTGAGGGCCGAAAAAAACAGCGCGCTGGTTGTTGTCAATGCCATGGACCGTAAACCCGAGACGGGAAAAAAAGGTGGTAACTTCCGAGCCAACCAGACCGGAGGATCCGGTGACGAGTATAGTCGATTTTCCTGGATTCATTCAGATCTCCACCCACCCTTGTAAAATTGCCGACAATCGACGTAATCAAAATCAAACACCCGGAAGCGGATAGTTACGCGACAGATTTCTTTTCCAATTTCCCCTTCAACTGTCCGCACGCCGCCGAGATGTCGCCACCACGGCTGTCACGGGTTATCACGGTAACATGACGGTCGATCAGGTATTTATGGAACGCATCAATGGCCGCGCGGGTCGGAGCCTTGAATCCGCATCCCTCGTGTTCGTTGAACGGGATCAGGTTGACCTTGTTGGGGATATCGCTGATCAGCTTCAGCAGCCGTTTCGCGTCATCCAGCGTATCATTTACTCCCCCCAGCATGACATATTCGAAGGTTACCTTACGGCGGCCCGGCAGAGGAAACTCCTTGCACGCCTTCAACAGTTCCCTGAGTGGATAGCTCCTGTTAACCGGCATGATCCTGTCCCGCAGTTCATCGGTCGTCGCATTCAATGACACGGCCAGATTGACATTCGGAATTTCCCGCCCCAGACGGCCCATCTCCGGCACCAGACCACAGGTTGACACGGTCACCCGCCGGTTGGACAGCTGCAAACCGTTGCCGTCGATCATGATCTGGATCGCCGGGATGACGTTGTCCAGGTTGTGCAACGGCTCCCCCATCCCCATCAGCACGATATTGCGGATAGCTGCCGGCGACTCCGGCTGGTCATCATCCTCTTCGTCGTCACCTGTTACAGGTATATCGAGTGTCAGCGCAGGCGGGTTCCGGATCAAATCCCGCCTGACCGCCATGATCTGATTGACGATTTCAGCCGTGGTCAGGTTGCGGGTCAGCTTGAAGCTGCCGGTCAGGCAGAATTCACATGCCATGGCACACCCAACCTGAGATGAGATGCAGAGCGTATTGCGCCCCTCGATCGGGATCAGCACCGATTCGACGCTCGTACCGTCAGCCAGGGGAAAGAGGTACTTGCGGGTGCCGTCGCTCCCCTGTTCCACCGCTTCCGGTTCGAGGTTACTGATGAATGCGGTTTCGTCCAGTTCCTTACGGAGCGCCTTCGAGATGTTGGTCATCTCCTCAAAGCCGTGGGCATCCTGCTGGTAGAGCCATTTGAAGACCTGAAGGGCGCGGAAACGCTCTTTGCCCTGCCCCTGGAGGAATTGCTCAAGGGCGGGGAGCGTGAGGTTTTTAAGGTCGGTTTTTTGTTTGTTCATTTTCAGGTAATACTCCGTGATGGTCTTAAAAAAAACACCCACTTGCTAAGGTGTGGGTGTTTACATGTGATTATCCTATGACCCTTCGGCCATATACTACTTACCGGATGATAGTCTACTTCGTGAGGGCGATTTCTTCAGCGCAGCAATATCGACGATCTGCCCGTCCTTCCAGATATAGCAGGGGGTTTTGGTCTTGCGGGCAAGGAGATGCGCAGCCTTGGCGGCACGTTTCAGGGCGGCGTCGATTCCGGCAAATTCTGCATTTAGTGGGGTTTTAGGTTTTTTATCCATCAGGTTTCTCCACGTTCAATCACTTTGGGTACATTACCAGAGTTGTCATATAAGGTCCATCCATCAACAATCTTTTTATACACCGAGTGGAATTTTTTTAGACCGGCTTCAAATCGTCTGCGAATATCAGTTTCAGGCACACTGTGCCCGCCTTGCGTCACACGGGATGCAACCCTTGCCACTGCCATGTCTGCCGACGGCAGGCTCAGAAACACCAGTACTATATGGTATCCGCGAGCACGGCATTCCCGCAACAGTTTTACATATGTTCGACCGCTCAGAGTAGTTTCAAAGGCAAAGCTTTTGTTGTTGCGAACCTTTTCATGGATCTCTTCCAGCATCAAGCGGCCAGCCCGAAACGCTACCGATTCCGGCTTAAATGGCGAAAGCCCGGCGGCGATCAGGTCGGCATTGATGAAATCCGGACAGTTGGCCTCATGGGGGAGAAATTCACGGGCAAAAGTGGTTTTGCCTGCGCCGTTCGGGCCGGCGATGATGACTATTTTTGAGGCGCTTGACATAATTCTATCTCACTTTGCTAATGCAATTTCCGGCGCCTGCTCAATTCCGTTCATAGTGCACCTTTTCATACTCGAACCGGCCTTTTTTCGGTCTTTTTCATCCCCATTTACCTCTCAAGCAATATTAGAAACGCACACCATTTTCAACCACTTATACACCACACTCAGCCACCCGCGCCACCATTTTAACCCCGCCCGCAAACCAAAACAGGTCGCACGGCATGTTCGCCCTGTGACCTGTAACAGGTTCCTTCGCATTTCGATTCAGACAAGATACCGCTCTTATTTTTTCTCCGGAGCGGCCTCCGTCGGCACAGACGGCTGGGTCGTCCCGCCGCCATCCTTCGGCTCATCCGAAGCATCTTTTCCCGGCTCCGTCACCTTCTCCTGCTGTTCTCCCGGTATTTTTTCAAGCGGTTCCTGCCGGGCAGATGACGGCGAAGCAAACACCGGGGGGGTACTGATGACCTCATCAACCTTTTGCTGCATCCGGCCGACATTGGGTGACTGAGCCAGAGCTGCCTGGTACTCCGCTTCACCCAGAACGCCATTCTTGCGCAGCAGCCGCAGAATCATATCCGAGCGTTTCAGTACCTTGCCAAGATTTTTGTAAGGGTTATAGGCCACGCGCGGTCCCGGCAGCATGGCCGCCAGGAAGGCACATTCACGCGGGGTCAGTGCTGAGGCCGGCTTGCCGAAGTAATACTGCGCGCCGTGGCCGATGCCGTACACCATCGGCCCCAGCTCGACCACATTCAGGTAGAACTCGATAATGCGCCCTTTGGTCAGTTCCTGCTCCATGCGGTAGGCAAGGTAGATTTCCTTCAGCTTGCGGGTGATCGTCTTCTCACGGGAGAGAAACAGGTTCTTGGCGGTCTGCTGGGTGATGGTCGAGGCGCCGCGCTTCAGGCTCTTTTTTTCCAGGTCGTACTTGATGGCGTTCTTGATGGCTTTAACATCAAAACCATCATGCTTGTAGAAGTTTGAATCCTCGGCCAGGATCACCGCCCACTTCATTTCAGACGGGATACGCCCTGAAGGCGTCCAGTAGCGGTTCTTCGGCCCGACCACAAAGGGGTGGTAATCGCCCTGCCAGTCCTTGACCTGAATGGTCGTGCTGTACTTCTTGTCAGCCAGATCGGCTACCGGCGGCATCAGCGCGAGCGAAATGCCGACATACGCCAGATAGGCAATGATCGCCAGGAATATGTAGAAGATAATTTTTTTCATAGTTTCTTTGCAATACAGGGGGCTATTCCTCATCGTCCCTGTTTCTCTCCCTCTGTTTCCTGATTCTTCGCTCCGGAGTTACCGGAGGAGCGCTTTTCACTTGTGCTGGCGGAGCCACGATACCCGCTTCTGGTTTTGCGGCCTGATTGACTGCGACAGCGTTGCCCGACTGCACTCTCCCGGCATCCGACGCTTCCGGGTACAGCATCTTTACCTTTGCCTTGTAGCGAGCCGGGACATCGTACTCTTTATTGGAGTAATGAGCAATCCCGGCTGAATCCTTCCACATGAAAATCAGGCCTTGTGCGGGAGCAGCTGCCAGTAGCAACACCAACAACAAACATTTAATAATTGGCCATCTCCTGGCTGGGTTAAGAAGGTTCTTCACCATTTGTTCATCGACTCCACTCGCTGCCACCAACGGCAACGGCTCTCAAGGTTTCTTGTGACGGACTCTAATATATGCTACAAATACTTCAGATTTCCACCAAACCTAACCTCACACGCTGTCGTCCACTATGCCACAACATGACCGTATTGTTCAATAAAGCCTTCCTTCCCGCCTTATGTTTCACGTTGTCGGTACTCGTGCACATACTTTTTTTCTACGCGTGGCTCATTTCCGGAACATACAATTTCTCCGCACCCGTTACCCATACACAGTGGGTTCAGGTTGACCTGTCCCAACCAGCCGCTCCTGAATCCTCATCCGATGAGACAGAGAGCATCAACGAGGCACATGAAGTTGAACAGGATGCCGAGCCTGATACGACGCCTACAGTTGAAAAGGAGAAGGACGTACCTGAAAAGCCTGCTCCGGTAGTCGCTGATACAGAAAAGCCCCGACCGATTCCTGACGGCAGTAAAGCCGCCGCTGCAGCCGACAAGCCACAGCAACAGGCAGGAACGGTTCCCCGTCTCCCCTCGGAAAAGTTTCTGGCTGCGCCGTATGAAAAACTGACCTATTTGATTAGCCTGTTCGGAATTCCGGTGGGAACCGCTGAACTGGAGGCTAAAAACATACATTATGAAGTCTGGCTCACGCTGAGAGTTCGCTCTAATACCGCGATCTCAAGCCTCTACCCTGTTGATGATCTTGTCGAGACTCGGCATATATCGGGACAGTTTATAATGACGAAGATCAGACAAAAAGAGGGCTCGTTCGCAAGTGACGAAGGGTTTACTATCAACCTGCGGAAAAAGAGGGTTTCGTGGTTTGACAATCTGGGAGGACGCAGCCAGACAGTCACAGTGCCAACTGACGAAGTATTCGACACCCTGTCAGGGATCTATTTCCTGAGGAACCGGCAGTTACAGGTAGGAAAGACGGAGACACTCCATATATTCGATAGTGAGTCCTATGCTGAGGTCCCGGTTGAAATCCTGCGCAAGGAAACTGTTCGCCTACCGAATCTCACTTCGGTCAATTCCATAGTTGTAAAGCCGCTTCAGAAAAGTGCTGGTCTTTTCAGGCGAACGGGAGACATTCTGATTTGGATGACCGATGATGCCTTCAAGGTTCCGGTAAAAATTGTCACGACTGTCGCACTTGGTTCGGTAACCGTTGAGCTTATATCAGCAGAAACAGCGCCACTGGACAAAAGCATTATTCCGGGCAACTGATAACACTGGTTGAACATTGCACTGTCACCACTTACACTTGGCCATATCAGACTTTACTTGCCCCCTCCATACTAACTTACATTACCTATGCGATCTTCAATCGCGACAAAAAAACCCGCCTCTTTCGAGGCGGGTTTTTTTGTGCTCAACTTTCAGGCTACAACTTTGTAATAATTACGGACGAGTATACAATCCCGCTGTTGGCGCGGAAGTGTTCTTTCTCGTGATGTAACCTCTGACCGTCTGGGTTGTTGCTCCGGCTTTTCCGGTGCTAATCAATGATGTAGAATAATTTTTGAAATTGATCAGACCGTCCGGATCAGCAGTCGCACCAGCCGCAATATTACGGTTAGAAAAGCTGACATTTCCGGTTTGCAGATACTGAATAGAGTCAAAGATTAACTGTTTCATGAATGTGCGGTTATGAACATGCGCACCCTTCTCGGCTTTAAGCAACTTGAAGTTCAGAGCTGCACCCATGTTTGCAGGGCCATTACCATTAGTTACGACCATACCTGTTGTAGTATCAGCTGCTATCCAGTTTTTAAGAGCAGTTACACCATCCGCCTTAAAGAAGTACGGATAGGCTTCTGAATAAACCGCGCCGTTCTGAGCAAGCTGCCATTTGAAAAAGTCCATAGCTGCATCGTATTTCGGTTTTTCGTCGAGTTCTGCAACTTCTTTAATGTCTTCGTTGGTGTGGCAACCGTAGCAACCTGCAAACGTACCGTTTGCCATGGAGTTAGCTGTGGCAGTTCCAGTTTTCCAGGTTGCCTCTGCGCCTTTATATGCATCGAAAGAGTGTGTCTGCTCAGGTCCGAGGTGACAGGCAACGCACTGACCTGCCGTGCCAGTGAATACAAGGTTACCTTTTGCAGCGATAACATCAGCCTTTGATATTGTCGTCTGGAAATTATTCATACCAAGCTTGCCATGTGACCATGGGGCTTTATCGCCAACAAGAGCATCCCCCACCGCAATAGCGGGCGTACTGTTAGAAGTGCTGGCAGCAGCTGCTTTGATAACCGTACCGTCTACAACAACACCATACTTGGAAGTATAAGCCTGTGGTTGATATTGTGTCTGGGAAGCAGATGAGTAGAACTGGAATCCGCCTGTTCCATAGAATACGGCAGCGGCAGCAAGATAATGCGGATTTTTGAAGCTGGCATTGGTAAAATCAGTCACGCCAAGTGCAACGGATTTTCCATTTTCGCGAGAAGCATGGCAAGGAACACAAACGTTTGATTGATTAACATCTGGGAACACAATAGTAGCTTTGGCATTAGTAGCGAATCCGCCCATGCCAGCTGTATAACCACCGGTAATGGTGCGGATGTTGTTATGATACTGCGTCGCGCTAGTGTGGCAGGTGTCGCAAGTAAGAGCTGACTTGCCGGTATTTGTTGCAGCAGTATTTGTCCAATTACTGTTAACAGCATTAGCAAAACCAAGAGGATTATGGCAAGCGATGCAGTCTGTCCGTGTGGAGAAGTCATATTCGGTCCACGCCGGTTTAGTTGCGGTACCATGTCCTGAAGCTGCTAAGTCAGGAACTTGCTGAAATTCCAGTTTATGAGCCTGATGGCAAGCTGTACAGCTGGTTTTGTTTGCTTGGTATTCGGCTTTATGAGCTGGAAAATTACCTGCAACACTGTGGCAGGAATAGCATCTGCTGGTATTAAAACCAAGAGCCGGATTTAGATCATTGTGCTGTTGTCCGTGGCATCCAGCACACCCAGTGCTGTTTGCGTAAAAAGTACCGTTGAAATTGGGTACAGGACTAACTGTTACACTGTAGTGACGTGACCCTTTATAATCGGCAACAATGCTCTGTCCGGTGATGCCACGTGAATTTTCGTGGCATCCTAGGCACGGCTCATCAGCCACTTTGTAATAGGGTGCCGCCATTGAAATAGTTCCCAAATCTGTGGTAGCACCGGATGTTACTGTAACTTCACGCTTGAAGCCCTCGTACAGAAGTACATCGCCAGCGCCTAATGCTTCAGCAGTGACAATAAGCTTGGTACCTGGGGTAACGGCAACCGTACCGCCACCGTCTGCAGCCGGGAAACTAGCTTTTACTCTCGTATAGGTAGTACCATTTACCGTCGGGCCGGTTACTTTAAGACGCACAGACAAAACTCCGGTTGGAACGGCTGCAACTGTTTTAGCGGTACTTTTCCCATCTGCGGCCCAATCAAATTTTGCAGTGATCTTACCGGTGGCTCCTTCGGTGCCGGCAATGTTACTGTTACTTGCGCCACAGCCTGTCAATGCGAACAAGAACAGGACAAACAACAGATTTTGCAACTTACTTAGTCCAATGTTTCTCATCTTGTCTCTCCTTTACCTTTTTTGTTTCCGAACCGAGGTTCGACTCTACACGTTAGTGGATTGAAATACATTATCTTGCTTACCACCTACCTTTCTCTTTATTTTTCGATACGTACTCTCCTTTCTGTTAAGCTGAATACAGCTTTTGTTAGTTCCTGCTCCATTTAGCAATAGCTCGTAACAATCTCACACTAAGGCGAGGTCGCAGTAAAGTTTTGTCCGGTTACAGCGGTTCCTTCTACACTGATGGTAACAGACGAAATTACTGCCGGAGTAAATGAATAACCTGTCAGTGACGGTGTAATTGTGTATGTGCCCAGTGGCACGGGTATGGAATAGTTACCATTGGTATCTGTTGTGGTAATGGTGTAATCCAAGCCGTCTTTGGTAATGGCAACTAATACTCCGGAAAGCGCTGCTCCATTAAAGGTCACTTGTCCAGAAATGCGATTCCATTGGTTCCATGATAACGCTGCCGTTACCGAACCGGTGGGATATGTAGCATTGCCAATCACTGCACTACTCGAATAGCTAACCACACCAATAATTGTTCCTGCCGGATAGGTAACATTACCGACAACAGCTCCACTTGGATAGGTAACCCCGCCGATCACCGTCCCTGTCGGGTAGGTAATTCCTGTCGTTATGGCACCAACCGGGAATGCGACACCGCCAACAATAGTGCCCGCTGGATAACTAACCCCGCCGATTATGACGCCGTTCGGATAAGTGACCCCTCCAATGACCGTTCCAGTTGGGTAAACCACACCACCAACCACTGTTGCCGTTGGATAGGTTACTCCGCCAATCACCACGCCGGACGGATAGGAAATACCACCGATTATGGTGCCCGGAGGATACGTGACGCCACCGGTTATAGATCCAGTATCAATTACCGTAGCAGTGAAATCCTGATTGGTGACATCTTTATCACTTACAACAATTGACCTGCTTACCGGAGCGAAAGTATAGCCGCTTAAAGATGGCGTGATACTGTAATTACCCTGACGTACGCCCGGAATCGAATAGTTTCCTTGTGAGTCTGTGACAAACACGCCACTACCGGCCCCTGATATGGCAACGTACACTGAACCCAGACCGGCACCATTACTACCAGCTATTTTTCCTGAAATTGTATAGGACAAAATTGGAGCCGTAGTGACTGTCACGGTGCTTCCTGCCGAAACATTCCCGGCGGCATCACGTGCCTTGATCACATAGGTATAGGTAGTAGCCGGATCAGCAGGATCCGTGTAGGTGGTTAGTGCAGCAGATACCGTTGCCAAAAACACATCATTTCGATAGATATAATAACTAGCAACACCCTCTGCAACGGCTGCGGCACTCCACGAAAGCGTAACAGAACTAGTTGTCGCGGTTGGAGGCAAAGTCTGTGGCGCTAACGGCGCCGTTGTATCAGTCAAAACTGGCTCCGGCACCGGAATGATTGTCGGTGTAGTATTGTATGAACCAGACACCGCTCCGTCGGTTATCAGACTGGTAGAAACAGTTGTAATTTCACTCTTAAGGTTTGTAAAGACAGCCCCTTCACCCAACGCAATAGTGCTTGTAGTATTATCAACCGTCACGAGATTGGCAATTGTGTAGCCACCGGTCGTAAGCAGGTTATCAATGGCTTGCGTCATGACAAGCTGCTGCTGCTGCGCCTGTGTGGGGGTAGCCCCGATTGCGGCTGGAGTTGTTTGAGTAAAATTCTGACCAAGGAATGGTTCAAGAACAAGTACTGCTTGTTGTATGTTATTAGGGGTGTACAGACCGGTTCTACTCTCAACATACTGAGCAACCATTTCGGTGCCAAGACTGATGGAAACCGGCTGGGTCAGGGTGGCTGAAGGCAACACAGCTCGTACAATAGAGCCGTTTTCAATCGCTACGAGTTTTATTCCGCCGGTATAAGACTGAGGAATGTTCAGAACAAAATTTCCCTGTCCATCACTATGCACCGGAATACTCAAAGGAGTAGCGGATACGTTCCCGTTTGCATCAATCGCATACGCTTTTACTTCAGCATTTGCGAAGGACTGCCCGGTAGCAATATCAGAAACCACTCCTCTGATCTCTTTGGTTAATACAGGAGCCTCCTCTTCGGTAACGGTAGCGGCACACCCGTAAAGGAATAATGACAGAGAGGCGAGCATAATTGCTTTTAAAGTGAACCTCTTCCAGTTGGTACACATACTAACTCCTCCTTCTGATTCTTATTTCCAACTAGTAACTTAAAAATGTATATCAACCCCGCCTGACGGTGCTTCAAAATCCAGACCGTTAAGAATGTTGCCACTATTAGCTACAGACACAACAGCGTTGTAAATTATCAAACCATCTTGCGTAAGATTGTTAACGGTCACATCAGGATTGTACACATAAACCATCCCGTTCTCCGTTATAGAGAGCACACCCGTATCTGTTCTTGAAGGCACAAGCGACCACAGGCAAACAGACGTTCCAGAAACCGGTTGAATTATATATTTGCCACTATGCAATCCGGTAAAGCTGTACACGCCCTGGCTATTCGTTGCTACGGTTTGCACCACAGGGCCAAAAGTGACGCTCTCGACGCCATTCAGATTCCTCGTACCGTAATAAACGTTGCCATTAATTGATGTCGAATATATCGCGAAACTTGACTGATAAAGTTTTACTGAAGCACCTTGAACAGGCGTACCGGCACTATTTATTTTCCCGGTAAAGGTGAAACCTCCTCCACCGGCACCATCGGTACTGGCACCGCCGCACCCACCCAGCAGCGCCAGAACCGTGAGCGTCAATAAGGCCGGTATGATATTCTTATAACGAAACATTGACAGTGGTCTCATAATTACAGTATCCGCTTTGCCCACGAAGAGAGTAAACTGCACACATCCAACCTATTGCCACACCGGATCAAAACCAGCACTATGACAACCAACCGTATTGAGACATGTGCCGGAAGTATATGACCCGATTTTTGTTGAGGAGCCGCCAATGGTCTGCAGTGGTGAGGTAAAAACATTTGCTGTAATACCACCATAGTGTTGCTGGTAGTTGGTCAGTGTGCCAATTTTGTGACAATCGGTACAGTTAGCATTGACGGCCACACCGAGATGATACTCGTGCAGATTGGTGCCAGAATAGTCACCTGAGTAATAACTGTTGTACTGTTGTATGCCGGAAGAGCTCCTCTGCTCATGACATGCGAGACAGATAGTGTTTTGTCCGGAAGTCACGACCAAAGTGTCCGTCCAGGCCCGTGTCAACGTACCACCATGACAGCTGACATTAGAGCATTTTCCATCAGCATTGTATCCAAACGGAACTGAAGCTTTGTTTGCATTGTATTTTGCCGCAATAGCAACAGTCCCGTTACTCAGATTTCCGCTCCCATCTGCCCTAGCATGACTTACAGTACCTGTTCCTGCATTGAGATGGCATGTGTCACAATCAACTCCTGGCAGCGCAGTATGCTTTGAATGAGCTGATTTTCTGTTCGGTTTAACGTCCCCAAAGGGACCATTAGTAGGCCCGCCATGGCAAGAAACACACCCGGTCATGCTTAAGGCTGGGCTAGTGACATGGCATCTAAAACCAGCAACCGCCGACTGACTCGTACAACTCACCCGAGAGACGCCCCCATCAAGAGCTCCACCATGACACTCTTTACAAGATGCAAGATCAGCTTTGGCGGAAGTTTTATGAGTTGTCATCCAATCCGATGAATGCCCACTTTCCGGGCTGAATACCACTTTGTCGTTTTTGTCGCCACATCCGGCAAGGCAAAACATTGACGCAACAGCAACAAGCAGAAGAGATGGTCTTATTTGTGACATGACGCGCACCTCTCATTATTCTGGCGACCGTGGCATTTGACACAGCTGACCGGATTAACTCTGCCGTCTATCTTGTGCTGGCTCATGTAATTGCCGCGATGCGGAAGCGAGCTCTCCGGAAC
>MGZJ01000029.1 GCA_001802645.1 Geobacteraceae bacterium GWC2_53_11
GGTCACCCGTTATCGGATCCGAAATCCAGGAGCCGACGTGGGACATGGCCTGCGCCTTTGACAGCTTGTATTCGCTTTCCCGCAACGCTTCTTCCGACCGCTTGCGCTCGGTGATGTCCAGCAGCGCGGCCTGGCATTCCTGCCCGGATGTCGTCGCCATCATGTCGATGCGCACATACAGCGGTGGACCGCCGACGTTTGCCAGTTTCAGCCGGCAGGTTTTTTTATCCCGGCAGGCAAAAACAATCTTCAGGAATTCGGCAAAGGCGGGGCGATCCTCAGCAGCGACGAAATGCTCAAAGCGGAGCCCGGCCAGGGCGGAACGAGCCATTCCCAACAGCGTAGCGCCGGTCAGGTTGACCGTCTGGATGGTGCCGCTTGTATCAAGTGTTGTATATCCGACCGGAGCAACATCGTAGAGAAAAGCATACTTGTTGCGCGATTTTTCCAATTCTTCATTGGATATTCGCAGCTCTTCGATCTGCCTCTCCAGCTCATCCTGGCGTGCCCGGGACTGCTGCAGGAACAGTAGTGCATCCTCAGTGGTGCCGGGGTCAAAAATGCCGGGCGGAAGTCGCTTCCGACTCATGGTGTCTCCCTCGGCGACAACTCAATACCCGCCGCACACGCCGTCTGCGGGTACCTGTTTGACGTCTATCTCCGGTGCGCTTGTTACAGCAGATTCAGAGCCCTCGTGCGGTTTGCCGACTTCTTCGATGCTCACGGTTCCGTGTCCTCCCTCCACATTGGGCGCGTTTTCACCCAAATGAGCTGCGCAGAGGTTCTGGGAGCTGTTCGCTTTGGCACCGCATTTTCTGCATTCGACCGTAGGTTTGTCAGAAAGACTCTTGATGCAGTCGTCCAGTCCCCTGGCTTTGAGTGCACACATATGCATCTGATGATTTTTATCGTCGCAATTCATAACCGCTCCTTTTCTTGTCAGATACTATCAGTCCTGCCCTGTTACCAACTGCTGCGCCCGGCAGGATCAAAGGCCGGTGCACTACCGCCGCTCGTGCCGCGGGTGTAATAGTCCTTCGAATCGTAGGTTTCAGCGGCTTTGGCTTCCTGCAAGCGCTTTCTGTCGATCGGGTCGGCACTATCGGCATAGATGTCGCGGAGCAGGTCTTCAACGACCATGCTCAGATCTTCGACCGTTTTCACGACCTCCACCTTGTCACAATAGGAACCGTAGAGTTCGATCAGGCAGTCGCCGCGACTCCAGGTATCACGTTCCTCGGGAGTGAGCCAGAGCATATAACGGGCTTTTTCGCGGATTTCCTCCAGCACCCAGTCGTTGGCATCACTGTAGTTGTTGCGGGCGTCTCCCAAAATGATAAAAGCCGGGCGGCCGCGCACGTTTTCAAGGTATCGTTTTTTGAAGTCCAGAAAGACCTGGCCGAAGCTGCTGTTTGCATCCAGATCGACGATATCCCCTTTGTCTATGGTCTTCATCAGGTCATTGACCGGCATGTTGGCGAGCATCTCGGTGATTTCGGCAATTTCCCTGTTGAAGATAAAACTGCGCACATCAAGCATCTGGTTATGCAAGGTGTGGAGCAGAAGAAGCATGAAGCGGGAGGCATGACTAACGGAAAAACTGACGTCGCAGAGTACCACCAGGCGGGGCTTTTCGCGCCGTTTGCGCCGCAGCGCTACCTGGAACGGGATCATGTCATGGCGGTAATTTTTCTGGATGGTCTTGACGACGTGGAGTTTGCCGCGATTCTGGTTGTTCTTCATCCGCTTCATATCCTTGCGGAGGCGCATCATCATCCGGGACACCACTTCCTGCATGGCGATCTGTTCTTCAGGGGTAAAGGTGATTCCCTGATCGCCGCCGGTGGTCTTGTTAAGATCGATGGTGAGCGGATTCTGCATGTAGCGCCTTGCCGGACGGGGAGCTTTTGCCTTGCCGCGGTACCCCTTCATCTGCACAACAATTTCGTTGCCGTCCGAATCGTCAGGGTCTATCTCCGACAGGCTTTTCAGATCCTGCAAATCTTCCGGATTGATGTCGCTGTCGAGCTTGAGCAGCGGGCCCGGCTCGTGATCATCGTCCTTGATCTCGTTCAGGTAGTTGAATTCACCTTCCATGTCGATGATGGCGGCGTCCATGACTCCGGAAAGGTCCGTTTCCGGTTCGACGAACTGGTAGCGGCTGAAAAAGCTGTTAAACACCTCGTTGAACAGCGGGATGTCATTGACGTTTTTGACCAGTGTCAGGCGCAGAAGCCGCCGGGTCAACCGGCGCCCTCTCAGTCCGCCGAACGCCAGGGCCTGAACCGCATCAAGGCTTTCGCCGGGTGAGACGCGGATGCCGCTTTGGCGGAGAGCGGCGACAAATCTGGCGACGATCCGTTCCATGGTCAGGCCAGTTCCTGAACAGCCAGGTCCATCACCTTCTGCAAGTCGGTTTGATGCTTGGCTATTACGCCGACCGTGTTGGCGACCACCTCCGGCGTAAGCTTGGCAGCCTGTAGTATCGACAGTACCTGGGCCCAGTCAAGGGTTTCGGAGACACTGGGCGGCTTGCGCAGATTCAGCTCGCGGGTCTTGCGCAGGAATCCCACCATCTGGCGTGCCAGATCCTCGCAGAGATCGGGGAATTTCACCCGCACAATGGCAACTTCCCGCTCCAGTTCCGGATAACCGATATAGAGATACAGACAGCGCCGACGCAAGGCGTCGGAAATCATTCGCGTCCCGTTACTGGTCAGGATCGTCAGCGGTTTTCTCTTGGCTTCGATGACCCCCAGTTCGGGGATTGAAATCTGGAAGTCACTCAGGCTCTCCAGCAGCAGTGCTTCGAACTCGTCGTCGGAGCGGTCGATCTCGTCAATAAGCAGCAGTGAACGCTTTTCCGACAGGAAGCTGCGCAGAATCGGCCGCTGTACGAGAAAGTTCCGGGAGAAAAACAGGCTCTCTTCGCTTGAGAGACGCTCGACAGCTTCGCGCAGGTCGGTTGACACGGAAAGGTAGTTGTCGAGCTGGGTACGCAGCAACTGGGTATAGAGGAGCTGCTTGCCGTATTCCCAGTCATAGAGTGCCTTTCCTTCGTCGATCCCTTCATAGCACTGCAACCTCACCAGAGGGAAGTCGAGGGCATTGGAGAGCGCCTTGGCAAGCCCGGTTTTTCCGACACCGGGAGGGCCTTCAATCAGGATCGGCTTCTCCATGCGGAGCGCCAGGAAAACGGCGGTGGCAATTGTGTCGTCGGCGATGTATCCGCCAGTCTGGAGAAAATCCTTAACCCCTTGTTCGGTAATCATATCGGCCTCGTCGTGTTTGAATTTCAGCATCCTGTATTTGTCTGCGATGACTGCTGTCTACCGGTAGATCTTTGCAATCTTTGCGCCTGAGTGAGAACATTGTTTGATGTTTTTCGCTTCATACCGGTTCAGCAACAAAAAAACCGCCGACACCCAGGGAGGAACATCCTTCGGGGCCGGCGGCATAACAACACATGGGAACACAATGAATCAGATAACTGTTACATGCACTGCTTGAAGATGCCGATCATGTCCTGCAGACCGGTATCGGTCGGGTTGCCTTCGGTGCAGATATCGTTGACGGAGAAGCGTGACAGCCCTTCGATGTCTTTTTCCAGCAGACCAAGATCCTTGAAGGTTTTGGTGATGCCCAGATCGGCTTTCAGCTCCAGACAGGCATCAATAAATGCACGGCCAGCCTTCATGTCGGACATGCCGCTGACATCAATACCGGCGGCTACTGCCATCTGCTTGAAGCGATCCGGACAGGCAGGCAGGTTGAACGACATGACCGGGCCAAGACCGATGGCGTTACAGAGGCCGTGAGGAGCATCGTACATACCGCCCAGAGCGTGAGCCATACTGTGGATGAGGCCGAGGCCGGCGCTGTTGAAGCTGTATGCTGCTGCCATTTCGGCCCAGACCATTGCTTCGACGGCTTTGTCGTTGTTTCTGTTCATTGCCGATTGACGCAGGTTGCCGAAGATCAGCGAAATTGCATTCAGGCCGGGGCCGTATGCGGAGAGAACACCCAGACGGGAAGTAATGGCTTCAACGCCGTGAGCAAGTGCATCCATGCCGGTGTAGCCGGCCAGGTCGCCGGGCATACACTGATGAATCAACGGGTCATTGACGGATTTGCTTGGGGTGCAGTTTGGATCGAACAGAGCCATCTTGTACTTTTTGTCGGTGTGATTGATGATCGAGAAGCAGGAAATTTCCGAGCCTGTTCCTGATGTGGTGTTGATGGCGAGCTGGGGAATCGTGTTGGCTTTGGTTGCCTTGAAAGCGCCTTCAAAGGTGCGTACGTCCTGGCCGTCATGGCTGTGAACGAGTTTGATGGCCTTGCAGGCGTCGTGGGAGCTGCCGCCGCCGAGGCTGATGATGCCGTCAAATTTACCGGAAGCCAGTACCTTGGCGCCAGCCATGACTTCATGGTCTTTGGGGTTGGGAGTTACTTTGTCAAACACTTCGGAAGCCACGCCGGCAGCTTTCAGCACGCCCTGAATGGTCTCAACAATACCGGTGCCGCGAAGGCCGGTTGTCACGATAAGAGCGTTTGTCATGCCCAATGCTTTGGCGTCATTGCCAACCATGGTGTGGGCGCCCCAGCCGACGTTAACGGACGGATAAGCGTGCATCATCTTGATCGGGTATTCCAGTCTTTCATTCTTCAGGGTTCTTTTGACGTCTTTGTTGTGTGACATGGGTACTTCCTCCTTTTTGGTGTGTGTTTTGGTTTGAGTTGCCTTGTTTTGAATCTGTTACGGTTTTGCTGCAACATCCTTCCTTTCTAAATTTGGCTCCCACCTTCTGTATAACTTGGTTTTGTGATTTACTCTGTATGCTGCAAATGAGCTGGACATCTCTACGTACCGTGTTCATCTAGATCGACTTGTATATGGCTTTAGCAAGTTGGGTGCCAACTTTGTATTTGTAGTAAATACAGATATTTACAGCTGTTTTTGAAGTTGTGACTAAAAAGCGGAGATGAGAGGAGGGGAGATAAGAAACGGTTTTTTAAAATTATGTCCACAATCGGTACTTTTTCAACTATGGATTTTATCTACAGTGGGGAATTTTCACACAGTGGGGGTTTGGTGAACCTGACCACCCCTAACCCCTCCTAAACTAGGAGGGGGATTTTAAGCTCCCCTCCTTGATAAGGAGGGGTTGGGGGTGGTGGTTTTTGCTTCTTCAATGGCTCGTCTCACCTGACACCGGTCATCTGCCGCCAGCAGGTTTCCGCAGCTTCCCCAGGCGCGACCCATGCAGCCGCCTGCACAGGACGCTTTTTCCGAACAATCCTGGCATTCCGGAATTTCGTCGGGACGGTTACGACTGATACGATGCAGAGATGACCAGAGCGGAACCCCTTCGGCAAAGGCGGCGCCAAGCCCCTTTTCAAATACTCCGGTAACGGAGTATTCATCGGTATGACACATCAGGCAGGGATAGAGTCGGCCGGTAGGCGTGAGATAGGGATTTTCGATAAACGTACAGCACTCACGGCAGACCGCATCACCTTTCCGCCATTCCAGTGCAGCCACGGTGCCGAGCTTCTCGTACTGTTCACGAAAACGAGCGTCATGATCATACCGTTCAAGCAGACTCAGATACTGCTCCGCTCGGGGGGGGGCAACCAATGATGTTTCGGAAGCCCGCCCGCACAGAACCATTGAACCGGTAGAAACAGAGCCGAGCCCCATCCGGTCGGCAAAATCGAGCAGTTCCGGGATTTCATCAAGGTTGTGCCGCATCTCGGTGAGAAAGATCGCTATCCTCGGCGCCAGCCCTACCTGCGAAAGCAGCTCAATCCCGCGCAGAGCGCCGCTGAAGGCGCCTTCCCCTCGTACCAGATCGTGCGTTCGGGGCAAAACCCCATCCAGGCTGATCTGAATCGTTAACCCGGGGAAGTCCAGTTCTCGCAGAGCTGCAACGTGTGTATCTTTCAAAAGCATGGCGTTGGTCTGGAGAATGACGGTTGTAAACCCGAGGCTGCAGGCGCGTTGCAGTATATTCAGCCAGTCCGGGTTGCTGAGAGGTTCACCGCCGGTAATGCGGATTCCGTCCCCACCGATGGCGGCAAATTCTTCCACAAGCCGGAGAACTGTCTCTGCCGGAACGTGGGAAGCGGATGACGTCTCCCCTGCTTTTACCCAACAATGGCAGCACGCAAGATTGCATGCGCCGGTTATTGATAGCGTCAGGATGCCGGGAGGATGCAGGCCTGCAAGGTCCAGCTTGTGTGCGAGCTCGGAAGGTGTCATCATAGTTTGATGTTCTCCTTGTTACGCGTCCTTCAGTATGCCCGTTCCATGATGTGCAGGAGATCATGCTCATCAGCTTCACGCGGAGAAGTGGCAAGACATGAATCTTTGATTGCCCGGCTTGCCAGTTTGGGAAGATCCTTGCGCCGGACACCTATGCTGCTCAAGCTGCTCGGGGCTGCAGTTGCTTCCAGAAGTGACTGCAGCGTCTGCTGAACTTTATCGTGGGTGCAATCGCTGTCGTCAATCCGGTGCCCAAGACCCCAGGCAAGTTCCTGCAGTTTCTCGCTGGCAAC
>MGZJ01000030.1:0-26321 GCA_001802645.1 Geobacteraceae bacterium GWC2_53_11
CTGGTTCTGGCCGCTTCCGCTGCCATCGCCCACGACATCTATGTTAACGTCATCAAGGACGGCCATGCCGACCAGCATGAGCAGGTTATGGCTGCCCGTATCACTTCCTTCGTTGTTGGCGCAGTTGGTATCATCATCGGTATCACCGCCGAGAAGCAGAACGTTGCCCACCTGGTTGCCCTGGCATTCGCCGTGGCTTCCTCCGGCAACCTGCCGGTTGTCTTCCTGACGCTCTTCTGGCGTAAATTCAACACAGCCGGTGTTATCTCCGGTCTGGTAGTTGGAACGGTCGCTTCCATCGGTCTGGTTATGGTTTCCCCTAACATGACTTATCCGAAAGTTGTTGCCGCCGGTGCCCAGAAGGTTATCACCGCCATGGAGAAGAAGCAGGCTGCTCTGCCTCCAGGCGCCATGCTTGACGAGAAGGATGCTAAAGCTCTGGCAACCGCCAAGACCGACTTTGAAAAGAACAAGGACGGCAAATCCATCCTTGGTCTTGACAAACCTATCCTGAAGCTGAAGAACCCCGGTATCATCTCGATCCCGCTCGGCTTCATCGCTGCGATCCTCGGAACGCTGCTGTTCCCGAACAAGCGGTCCGAAGAGATGTTTGACGAGCTGTACGTTCGCCAGAACACCGGTCTCGGCATGGCCAAGGCTGTTGACCATTAATTAGTCTGTGCTTCTCAGGGAGCAACTGCCGTGAAATGAATGTGGGGAAGACATATCTGTCTTCCCCACTTTTTTGTCAGAGTTACGAGTACCTCTTCACACCGCTATTCCACGTCTTCTGCCCCAGCCATTCCGTATTCCTTCAATCGATACTGCAACGTCCGGCGCGAGATTCCAAGCAGTTCCGCAGCCAGGCGGCGGTTGCCGGCCGTGGCTTTGAGCGCTGCGGCAATGGCGTCACGTTCGGCCTCCTTCAGCATGCCGCCATCTTCTCGTGACGCACCCTCCGCCGCCAACCGGATAGTCTCAGGCAGCTCCGCAATCGTCACCTCACCCCGTGCCAGAATTACCGCCCGTTCGATACCATTTTGCAGTTCCCTGATATTGCCGGGCCAGTCGTAGGAGCGTAGCGCTTTCATAGCCGGAGTGGCAATGCCGGACAGCTTCTTCCCCATACTGCGGGCATGGAGACGGACAAAGAACCCGGCCAGATCATCAAGAGCGTCCCTGCGGTTCCGCAACGGCGGCAGCGTGATCGGGAATACGTTCAGCCGGTAATACAGATCTTCCCGAAAGCGCCCGGCCACAGCTTCCTTGCCCAGATCACGGTTGGTCGCCGCCACGATCCGCACATCGGCACGCAGTTCCTTGTTGCCGCCAACCCGTTGAAAGTTCCTCTCCTGAAGCACCCGCAACAGTTTGGCCTGCATCGCCAGCGGCATTTCACCGATCTCGTCAAGCATGATCGTACCGCCGGCAGCGCTTTCAAATTTCCCCTGCCGGGCCGCGGCAGCACCGGTAAACGCGCCCCGCTCGTGGCCGAACAGCTCGCTCTCCAGCAGGTTCTCAGGAATGGCGGCGCAGTTGACCGCCACAAAAGGGCCCCCCTTACGCGGGCTGGTCAGATGGATGTAGCGGGCCAGCAATTCCTTGCCGGTGCCGCTCTCTCCGCCGATCAGCACCGTCGCTTCCGTACCGGCAACTTCGCCCGCCAGCCGCCGCACCTCATCCATTGCCGTTCCGGCAAAGAGAATGTCAAGCGGCGGCAACCCCGGCAGGTCGGCGATATCAGCGTCCGGCTGGGCCGCGTCATTCAGAAGCCGCGCCACCAGATTCCGGAGGGTGGCAGGATCTTTAAGCGGCTTGGTCAGAAAATCGCTCACCCCTTCCTTGATGGCTGACACCGCTTCTTCAATCGTGCCGAAAGCGGTCAGCAGGACAAAAGGTGGCGGGGCTGACAGGGAGCGGCTGGCCCGAAACAGCTCGATACCGCTCATGACCGGCATCTTGAGGTCGGACAACACCAGGTCAAAGCGGCCCGCTTTCAGGGCGTACAAACCGGCAGCACCGTCGGCGACCTGTGTCACCTCATGCCCGACCCCTTCCAGAATATCCGCCAGCAGTCCGCGAAACGTGGTGTCATCTTCGGCAATGAGAATGCGTCCGTTTTTCATACAGTATCCTATATCCTAACCCGGACAAGCCGGAACACAGCAAATCTTGTTTCACGCAACGCCGCTACGACGCAACGTAAAACAAAGAAATCAAAGGTTATGTTTTGAAGACTTTCGTTGCGCCGTTGCGTCGTCGCGTAAGAACGGCCTTTCTGAAAATCTTTTTCACACTGACAACAATCAAGAATCACCAGCGGGAAGTTTCACCAGAAAGAGCGCACCCCCGTCCGGCGACTCTTCGGCGCTGATGCTTCCCCCGCAGCTTTCGGCAATCTTCCGGCAGACGGCCAGTCCCAGTCCTGCTCCCCTGGCTTTGCTGGTACGGAACGGGGTGAACAGCTCTGCCCGCATGTCCGGATTGATGCCGGGGCCGGTGTCCGCCACGGAGAGCTCAACCATACTGCCGGATGATCGGACTGCCAGAGTAATAGCGCCGCCATCCGGCATAGCTTGCATCGCATTGGCAAGCAGGTTGAGCAGAAGCCGGTGCAGAGCATCGTCGCCGCAGCGCACAGACACACCGCTGTCAATATGGGTAATCAGGCAGATCCCCGCACTCTCCAGCTGCGGTGCCAACAGGGACGTCAACTGCCCGGCGACCGCTTCCGGCTGGCCGGCAGCCGACAAAGCGGCATCGCTGCGGGTGTAGTACAGGATGTCGTCGGTGAGCTGCTCCAGGCGGAGCGCTTCACGGACAATCAGGCGGGCATGATTGCGCTCCCTGCCGTCAGGGAGACGTTCCTCCAACAGCTGGCCGTACCCTTTGATACCGGCAAGCGGGTTGCGTACTTCGTGGGCCAGAACCGCGCCGACTTCGCCGAGACGCTCCAGCTCATTCTGCCGTGCCAGGCGTTTTTCCTGGATATTTTGCCGCCGCAGCAGCCAGACGATGGTCAGCCCCAACCCCCACCCCACCGCCAGCAGCGAGAATATCAGAGTTACGCCGAAGCGGGCGCGGCGCATCACCGCTTCAGAACGCCAGGTATGCAATGCCAAACGAAGCACGCAGGTTGTATTCGCCAGATGAAACGGCGCCTGAAACTCATAGACCTGTTCGCCGGTGCCGAGGCGGACCTGCGTTTCGCTGAAGGTGCCGCTCGTCAGCACACCGCGGTAACGGTTATCGTCAAGGTCCTGTCCGGTCAGATCGGGATTGCTGTGAAAAAGCATCGTGCCGGCTGGCGAAATGATCATGGCGTAGGCAATTTCGCGGCTCTGAAAGGAGGCCAGCGAGCTCAACGAAGGATCGCGACCGGCCACCCCTTCCATTGCAGAGGCAATCGTCAGCGCCAGTCCGCGCAGGTTGTCAACGGCAACAGGTTCGGCAGAGCGGTAGTTGCGTATGGCAAACCAGGAGAGTGTCGCGGTAAGCGAAAGTGCGGTGATCAGTAGTATGACAGCAAGTATCCGGCGCACCTCAGGCAGCGGTACAGTAGAATTGCTTTAGTTTGAGCATTTTGTTGCAGAACATTGGTTACATCCTGTCGAAATTATATTTGTCCTAAAAACGGCAGCAGCACGCGAAATGAAGTCCCGGAATCTGCCGAGCTCCTGACCGTCACCGACCCGCCGTGTGCGGCAACCAGCTCGTGGACAATGGACAATCCCAGACCGAGCCCGCCATTTTTCCCTTTGTAGAAGCGCTCGAAAACGTGCGGCAGGTCGGCTTCCGGAATGCCGCAGCCGGTGTCGGCAATCTCCAGAAAGGTGTAATCCGCGGCGCTCCCGGCGACAATGGCAACCCGCCCCCCGGAGGCAACCGCCCTGATACTGTTGCTGATCAGGTTGATAATAATCTGGCTAAGCCGGTCAGGATCGGCAGTCACCCGAAGACTGTCCGGACAATCCAGCAGCAGGACAGTGTGCTGATCGGAACAACTCCGCTCAAAGCGTCCGACAATCGACGCCAGGTACGGCTTCAGCACGAACACCTCTTTTTGCAGGTTCAGCGTGCTTGCCTCGGCCCGCGCCAACTCGTCCACCCCGTCCAGAATCGCGGTCAGGCGACGCGCCTCGTCATGCAGCGACTGCAGGGCGCTCCGGTCGGTCGGCAGCATGCCGTCCAGCATCCCTTCCAGTTCCCCGGAGATGATCGCCAGCGGGGTTCGCAGTTCGTGGGCGGCATTGGTGAGCAGCGTCCGGCGCAGTTTTTCCTGCGCCTCCAGATTATGGGCCATGCTGTTGAAACTTGACGACAGGCGGCCTATTTCGTCATGCCCCGAGCTGGTAACGCGGCGGGACAGATTTCCTCCGGCAATATCGCCGGAGGCATCGACCAGCTCCAGAATCGGCCGGGCCAGCTGCCGCGACGCAATAATGCCCGCAAGAATCGAGACCAGCCCCAGCAGCGACACGGAAATCAGCAGCACCCGGTTTGAGGAGCGGACAAAATAGTCCTCCTTGACCTGATCCAGCAGGCGCGCTTCAAGGTGGCCGATCTCTTCACCGCGCAGATACAGCGGATAGGGTACCGACGCCCCCTTTATCAGCGCCTCATATCCGGTTGCGTCCAGCACCCGCTTGCGCATTCGCGGCGGCAGTTCTTCAACCGCCTCCACGGAGTTGAGCACCGGCCGGCCTTCGGCATCAAACAGCTGCACCTCCACACCCAACTGGAGCGCCCAGGCCAGATCGGCCGCCAATCGACTCCGCTGCCATCCGGCGTTGGCGTCATAGCTGCCTTCGAGAAGCGCAACAACCCGCAGTACCCGGTCCTGCGATTCACCGTCCAGATACCGGGCAAAATCGCGCATGATAAAGCCGCGCAGAACAAAAGCCGATGACAGCGCAATGGCTGAAATCAGGATGAACAGCAGCAGGAATTTGCAGCGCAGGCTACAGCGCATCCGGTTCTCCGGCAAACAGATAGCCGACGCCGTACACGGTTTTGAGGAACTCCGGCGCGCGGGGATCGGTTTCGATTTTCTGACGGAGATTCTTGATGTGCGCATCGATGCTGCGGTCATACCCTTCGAATTGGTAGCCGAGCGCCCGCGACACCAACTCGTCGCGGGTAAAGGTGCGGCCGGGAGACGACGCCAGGGTAAGAAGGAGTTTGAATTCGGTGGGAGTGACGGCAACCGGTGCGCCGTCCTTGCTGATCTGGTGGCGGAGACTGTTGAGGACCAGTGCCCCCTGGTTGAACGAAGAAACATTGTCCGACGAGGAAGAGCCACGTTCATAACGCTTCAGAACCGCCTTCAGGCGGCAGACCAGCTCACGGGGGCTGGCCGGTTTGACCATGTAGTCGTCGGCGCCGAGGGCGAAACCGGCGATGCGTTCCTCTTCGGATGACTTTGCCGTCAGCATGATGACCGGAAAATCACCCGACTCCTTGAACGTCTGGCACAACTCCTCGCCGCTGCCGTCGGGGAGCCCCAGGTCGAGAATCGCCGCCAGGGGGAGTTCCTCGGCGATTCTGTCCTGCGCTTCGCGCATCGTTGAGGCATGGACGGTCCGGTAGTCGGCCCCTTCCAGGTACGCCTTCACGATCCGGGCAAGCTTGATATCATCTTCAACTATCAGGACAGGTGGCTGCACGTAAACCTCAATCCACGGAACGGATGCGACCGGAGCGTTTGTCGATCATTGCACGGTCAACAACGAGGCCGTTCTTGTCGAGAATATCGGCCCTGAAGCCCCATTTTTTCTCGCTGACAGCGGAAACCGTATAGCCCTGCCCGGCATAATAATTGTGCAGCAGCGTCTGTGCTTCCGCTGCGGTGGTTACCGGCTGCCGGGCACCGTACCAGTCGCCCTTCCGCTTGCCGCATCGACCGCGCAACTCGGGACTGCATATCTCTTTTTCATTTTTGCACCAACCGGGACCAACACTGCAATCCTTGTTTCCGCCCTGTTTCCGGCAGTTATCGGGAGTGTCCGCGCGGTGTTCCAGCTGCACCGCCCAAGCAGATTCGAAAGTCACGAGTGCAATACAGAGCAGCAATACAGCAAAAGTCATTTTCACCGCAAAGACGCGAAGATCGCGAAGAAAAATCACAGGCCGGTTTTCTGCCTTTTGATTTCTTTGCGTACTTAGCGTCTTTGCGGTAAAGAACCGTTTTTTGAGCACAGTTGAGCAATGCGTTTTCATATTCTGAACTCCGGAAAAAGTGGCAAGAGATTCTGGCTTCCCCCGCCACATTCCAACCTACTTCTGGCCGCAGGGAGCACCTTTGCCGCAGCCGCCTTTGCCCTTCTTGTCGCAGTTGAAATTCATCTGGCTGCATTCGCCGTCACACTTGTCGTTGGACAGGCCGCTCTGGGTGCGGATGTCCTGGATTTTTGCCTGAAGGATCTTGATATCGGCCTGCAGTGACGCAATCTTTGCCTGGTCGGGAGTGCCCTTCAGGTTTTCGCGCTGCACTTCAAAACGCTTGGTCATCATCTCCTGGCGCAGGTCAAGGGTATCGGCCTGGAATTTCCGGTGTGGATCGGACGACGCGCCTGCGCCAGTCTGGGCACAGTTGCCGCAACCCGCACCCATACCGGCATGGGCAATACTGAACAGGGAAACGGCCAGACTAAAGGCGATTACTACGATGGACATTTTTTTCATGGGACTTCCTCCTGTGATTTATGACTGATGGTCACACCTTAACGAAGAGCTGAGAAGATGATATGAAGAAATTGTGAACAATTGTGAATGCGTTAAATATCCTGAAGAAAGCAATTTACTCTCGCAAAGCCGCAAAGACCGCAAAGGTAGAAAATTTCATATAACTTCTTGACTTTCTTTGCGTCTTTGCGCGATTAGCAGTTTTTCTGGTTATTTGACAACCTCGGAGACAACGAGCAGCGCCTCCAGCTCCTTCAGTTCGGCAACGGTCAGCGGTACCGGCAGCATCCGCGCTTCGGGGCGGACTGCGCGGGGATTCTTCAGCCAGAGTGCCAGGTTTTTGCTGTTCCACACCTCGCCGTTCCGGAATGTTTTCGGATACCAGGGCGAGAGCAGCCCGGACAGATTGGGGCCGATCCCTCCCGTGCCGAGCGCGGCAAGACGCTGACTGAGCAGCCGGTGGCAACTGCCGCATTTTGTCGAAAAAACGTCCTTTTTCTGTGTGCCGGCGGTCGTGAAGTGCACTTTTACCGGCGCGCCTTCATCGCCGTGACGCCCCCGACTGTCTGCCAGAACCGCATTGACCAGCGTTGTTATCTGCTCTTCCCGCAAGGCGAAATCGGGCATATTCGCCACGGGATGCCTGATCGAGAGGGCCAGTTCATCAGCTGTCCTGCGAGCCGCCGCGGCATCGAGGCTGACAGCCAGGCGGTTGCCCCGCCCTCCGCTGACATGGCAGCGGCGACAGGCAAGCTGTTCCAGCAACTGTTCACTCTCCTTGTTCTGCACGGTATTGCCTAGAGTAAAGCGGGCGTACTTGCCGCCGCGCAGCCCGGCATGTGCAATATTTTTCCGGGCCGCTGCCGGGTTGCCCAGATGGCAGCCGCTGCACCCGCCCCGCTCCGCATAGTGAACCGGGTGGCACGACAGACAGAGCTGACGCGGCTGTCCTCCCCACGCCGACGAAGCGACAGCAAACAGCAGCGATATCAGAACACGAGCGACCAATTCGCCCCCCGGAAATACATCGCCACGACCGTCAGCAGCACGATAGCCGCTGCCGCGATGACCGTACCCAGCGACACCGGCCACTGTTCACGCGGGAACCAGCCCGCCCGGTGGATGCGGGAAGCAGACGGGAGCCAGGGAAGCAGCAGAAACAGGCAGGCCAGCAGCAGGACCGGATAGATCATGAAGCGCGACCAGCTGACCAGTTCCTGAATCCAGAGCAGAAACCAGGCCGATTTGGCCGGATTGGGGGTACGCGCCGGATCAGCAATTTCCTGGAGCGGCGCCGGAATCAGCGCCGCCAGCAGCAGGAGCAGCGCCGTCAGCGCATACATCGAACGGGTGATGAGCCGGAAAAAGTGAGGGGAGCTTTTAACGAATCCGTTTTTCATAGATACGGCAGAACCCCCTTGTTTTTTCTGACCCGGTAGAAATGCAGGAACGACAACAGCAGCACGCAAAGCGGGATAATGACGATATGCAGGGCATAAAAACGGAGCAGCGACAACCCCTGCCCGACGCCGTCCGGCACCAGCAGCGCACGGAAGAACGAGCCGAACGGCAGTGTAGATAGCAATTCCATGCCGGTCTGGGTAGCCCAGAACGCCAGCTGGTCAAAGGGGAGCAGATATCCGGTGTAGGCCTCGAACAGTGCCAGAAACAGCAGCAGGCAGCCGATCACCCAGTTGAGCTGGCGCGGCCGCTGGTATGCCCCGGTCAGGATTACCCGCAGGGTATGCAGCAGGATCAGGATCAGCAGCGTATGCGAGGTCAGGCGGTGCAGGCTGCGCAGGTATTTCCCGCCCCACACCGACGCTTCGAGAAAAAGGATGGAGTTGAACGCCCGTTCGGGAGTCGGCTGATAGTAAACCAGCAGCAGCATGCCACTAGCCAGCATGATCAGGAAAGCGGCAAAGGCAAGTCCCCCCAGGCAAAAGGTATAGCTGAAGCGGAGGTTGCGCTCCAGCACCACGCGGGGAAAGAGATGTTTGAGGAAATCAGTGAGCATGAATACCTGTCAGCATATATCAATTAAATATAGCATTTTTTATATACTTATTTGCTTCAGAAATCCAGCGGGCTCTTTGCTGAATGTTAAGATACATTTGGTCGTACTCCCTTGATTGCAGTAATCTGAACCAGCAAACCACCACTAATTCCAGACAATGTAGGTGAGGACTTCCCTTTTCCAGTTTCTCCACCTTATTGCCCCGAAAAGAGTGCTAGCCCTGCAACCCGCCCCCCATGATTTTCACCTTGCCATTTCCCCGATGATTGTGCTATAAAACCCCGCTATTCAATTCACACGCCTCGGTAGATCCGGCGGTGTCCCTTGCAGATAACGGGGATTCGGCGAGGCGGAGGAAAAACCAAAGGAGAAGCACATGTCAAGTATCAGCATGAAGGAACTGTTGGAAGCTGGCGTCCACTTCGGTCACCAGACAAAACGTTGGAACCCCAAGATGAAGCCTTACATTTTCGGAGCACGTAACGGCATCTACATCATCGACCTGCAGAAAACCGTCCGCTACTTCAAATCCGCTTACAGCTTCGTCAAGGATGCAGCACAAGACGGCAACACCGTCCTTTTCGTCGGCACCAAAAAGCAGGCTCAGGATTCAGTTGCCGAAGAAGCAACCCGTTGCGGCATGCACTATGTCAACCAGCGCTGGCTGGGCGGCATGCTGACCAACTTTGCCACCGTTAAGCAGAGTATCGATCGCCTGAAAAAGATCGACGCCATGTTTGAAGACGGCACCATCGAAGCATACACCAAAAAAGAAGCTCTCCAGTTCGGGCGTGACCGCGAAAAACTCCAGAAGACACTGGGCGGCATCAAGTCCATGAGCAAACTTCCGGGCGTCATGTTCGTTATCGACCCGAAAAACGAAGAAATCGCTGTTCAGGAAGCCAACAAGCTCGGCATCCCGGTTGTTGCTGTTGTTGATACCAACTGCGACCCTGACCCGATCGATTACGTCATTCCGGGCAACGACGACGCCATCCGCGCTATCCGTCTTCTGTCCGCCAAAATGGCTGATGCGATCCTCGAAGGTGTTCAGGCACGCAATGCCGCACTCCAGACAGACACCGAAGGCGCTGATGAATACGCTCCTGAAGAAGAAGCTGCTGTAGAAGCAGGCGAATAAGTCACCAAATTTATAATTCCTGTTGTAACAGGATAGGAGGATAGCATGGCTGTAACAGCTGCACAGATATCTGAACTGAGAAAATCAACCGGCGCCGGAATGCTCGACTGCAAAAAAGCGCTTGAAGAAACCAATGGCGATTTTGAAACAGCTGTCGATTTCCTGCGTAAGAAAGGCCTCGCTGCCGCTTCCAAGAAAGCCGGTCGCGCCGCCACAGAAGGCATGGTTGCTGCTGCCGTTTCGGCAGAATGCAACAAGGGCATCCTGCTTGAAATAAACAGCGAAACAGATTTCGTTGCCAAGAATGAAAAGTTCCAGGGCTTTGTAAAAGACATCGCCAATCATATCCTGCAGGCAAATCCTGCATCGGTTGAAGAACTGTTCGCCCAGCCGTATTGCGGCGACAGCAGCAAAACCATCCAGACCATGCTGAACGAAGCCATTTCCGTTATCGGCGAAAACATGCAGATCCGCCGTTTCGCCAGCTACGTTGTTCCCGGTGCCGGTGCAATCGGCTCCTACATCCATGCAGGCGGGAAAATCGGTGTGCTGGTAGAAGCTACCTGCGACAACGCCGCTGCAGCAAAAGATCCTGCTTTTGCCGCTTTTGTCAGAGACGTTGCCATGCATGCCGCTGCTGCTTCTCCGCTGTATGTTCAGCGCACCGAAGTTGATGCGGACGTGCTTGAGCGCGAAAAAGACATCTACCGTTCCAAGGCCCGTGAAACCGGCAAACCTGAAAACATCATCGAAAAGATTATCGATGGTCAGGTCAACAAGTTCTACGCCGAAATCTGCCTGGTCGAGCAGCAGTTCGTCAAGGACACCGACAAAACCATTCAGCAGCTCACCGCTGAAGTGGGCAAAGCTCTTGGCACTGCAATCACGATTACCCGCTTCACCAAATATGCCCTCGGTGAGGGCCTTGAAAAGAAGGAATCCGACTTTGCCGCCGAGGTGGCGGCAGCAGCCGGCCTCTAAACCTTTCATCGAAGCCGGCCTGAAATGGTCGGCTTTTTTTTATTCTTTTTCTGGTACTTTTCAGGCACACGTACAAACCAATTCCGGAGGAACAGCATGGGCAGAAAATCCTACACCCGGGTACTCTTGAAACTTTCCGGCGAATCTTTGGCCGGCGATCAGGGTTATGGCATTGATCCGCGGACAATCAACACCATCGCCAGCGAGATCAAGGAGGTTGTTGACAGCGGTGTTCAGTTGGCACTCGTTATCGGCGGAGGCAACATTTTTCGCGGGCTGGCCGCCTCGTCACAAGGCATGGATCGCGCAAGCGCCGACTACATGGGAATGCTGGCGACGGTAATCAATTCTCTTGCCATGCAGGATGCTCTTGAAAAGCAGGGTGTTTCCACGCGCGTTCAATCGGCCATTGCCATGCAGGAAGTTGCCGAACCGTACATCCGCCGTCGCGCCATGCGGCACCTGGAAAAGGGACGGGTCGTCATTTTCGGAGCCGGAACCGGTAACCCCTACTTTACCACCGACACCGCTGCCAGCCTGCGGGCCATGGAGATCAACGCTCAGGTCATCCTGAAGGGGACAAAGGTCGATGGCGTGTACACCGCCGATCCCAAAAAAGATCCTGATGCAACTAAGATTTCGGAATTGTCCTACATCGATGTTCTGAAAAAAGGGCTGCAGGTTATGGATGCCACTGCTATTTCACTCTGCATGGATAACGACCTGCCAATTATTGTTTTTGATCTGACGACGGAAGGTAACATCAAAAAAGTTATTTCCGGCGAAGAGATCGGCACCATCGTACAAGGAGAATAGTCGTGGCTAAACAAGTACTTGATAACATGAAGACAAATATGGAAAAAACGCTGGGCGTCCTGAAGAACGAATTCCAGAAGATCCGTACCGGACGCGCATCCGCCAGCATGCTGGATGTGGTGACCATTGAGTATTACGGCAACACCTGCCCCTTAAGCCAGGTAGCTACTCTCGCGGTACCGGAAGCGCGCACAATTACCATCACACCGTGGGAATCAAAAATGATCGGTCCGATTGAGAAGGCGATTTTGAATGCCAACCTCGGCCTGACCCCGGGCAACGACGGCAAGGCGATCCGGCTTAACCTTCCGCCGCTGACCGAAGAGCGGCGCAAGGAGATCGTAAAAGGTCTCAAGAAAAAAGCGGAAGATGACAAGATTGCCATCAGGAACATCCGCCGTGATGCCATTGACAAGCTGAAGAAGCTTGAAAAAGACAAGGCCATTACGGAAGATGAATTGAAAAAGTATGAAAAAGATGTGCAGGACATTACCAAAAGCTTCGAACTGAAGATGGATGAAGCAGTTGCCCATAAAGAGAAAGAGGTCATGGAAGTCTGATGATACCGCTCGACCCGAACAAACTCCCGGTCCATCTGGCAGTTATCATGGATGGCAATGGCCGCTGGGCCCAGCAGCGCATGCTGAAGCGCATCGTCGGGCACCAGCGCGGCGCGGAAACGGTTAAGATGGTGGTTGAGCAGGCCTCGCTGCTCGGCATCAAATACCTGACCCTGTTTGCCTTTTCTTCGGAGAACTGGTCGCGCCCTGCACTTGAAGTTCGCGCCCTGATGACGCTGCTCAAAAAGTATATCCGCCAGGAAACGGCGCGCATGATACGCAAAAATATCCGTTATAACGTCATCGGCAACCGCAGCGAACTGCCGGATGATGTGAACGAAACCCTGGATGAAGCCATCCGCAAAACCGCCGGCAATACCGGCATGGTACTGACCCTGGCGCTCTCCTACGGCGGCCGTCAGGAATTATGCCGCGCGGCGGCACACCTGGCGCAGGATGCCGTTGACGGCAAACTGTCGGCAGCAGACATTACCACCGAACTGTTCGACAGTTATCTGGATACCGGCGGGCTTCCCGATCCCGATTTCCTGATCCGCACCAGCGGCGAAATGCGCATCAGCAACTTTCTCCTCTGGCAACTCGCCTATACCGAACTCTATTTCACCGATACCAACTGGCCCGACTTTACCATCAACGAGCTTCGCAAAGCTCTGGCCGATTTCCAGTCGCGCGAGCGGCGCTTCGGCCTGACCGGCGACCAGATATCACAAAGGGGCAACCTATCAAACGCCTGATCTCCGCGATCATCCTGTTGCCAATCGTCATCCTGATCGTCCTGAAGGGTGGCACACTCCTCTTCGCCTGTCTGCTGGCCCTGTTTTCCGCTGCCGGGATCGTGGAATTCTATCGCATGGCCCTGCCGGAGCGAAAAGTTGAGCAATGGCTTGCTGCAATTGCCGGAACTTCACTTATTTTTCTCCCGTTTGCTGGAAACGACAAACTTTCAATTGCTGCAATAGGTCTGCTTTTTGTCGGTTTTTCACTCCTGTTCCTGTTTCGGATCCGTTCCATCGAAACAGCCGCTCAGGAATCTGCCTTTGCCCTGCTGGCTTTTCTCTACGTCCCCTTTTTGCTGATGCATCTCGTCCTGCTCCGCCTGACCCCCTTCGGCATAGAATGGCTGTTCGTCATCATGCTGATCGTCATGACCAACGACTCGGCAGCGTATTATACCGGCAGCGCCTTTGGCAAACACCGGCTCTACCCGCTGGTCAGCCCCAAGAAAAGTGTAGAAGGCGCAATCGGCGGCCTGTTCGGCAGCCTTGGCGGCACGCTGCTGGCAAAGTTCACGTTCTTTCCGCAGTTATCTTTTACTGACGCTGTTGCAACCGCTGTAGTTGTCGGAGTTGTGGGCCAGGCTGGAGATCTGTTTGAATCGCTCCTGAAGCGCAGCTTCGGTGTCAAGGATTCCGGGACCATCATACCGGGACATGGCGGCGTGCTTGACCGTCTGGACAGCATCCTGTTTGCCGCACCGGTCACCTACTATTACGTGCTCTTTTTCTTCAGAGGCTGACCCATGAAAAACATTACCATTCTCGGTTCTACCGGTTCAATCGGCGTCAGTACGCTGGAGATCGTCGCCGCCCATCCGGACCGGTTCCGGATTATCGCGTTGACCGCCGGAAAGAACCTTGAACTGTTTGTCCGTCAGATTGTGCAATTTGCCCCCCGCATCGCCGTGGTTGCCTCCCACGATGATGTACCACGCCTGAAAGAGCTCTGCAGCGGCCTTGACGTGACTATTCTGGGCGGAGTTGAAGGGTTGATCGCGGCGGCGACAGCAAATGAAACGGACATGGTGGTGGCAGCCATTGTCGGCGCAGCCGGATTGGTTCCGACCGCTGCCGCAATCCGTGCCGGCAAGGACATTGCCCTGGCCAACAAGGAAACGCTGGTTACCGCCGGACATATCTTCATGGATCTGGTGGCCGAATTCGGCGTCAGGCTTTTTCCGGTGGACAGCGAGCATAGCGCCATTTTCCAGTCTATTGAAGGACATCGCTGCGAGGATATCCACAAAATCATCCTGACCGCATCGGGCGGGCCGTTCCTGAACACTCCCGCCTCAACCCTTTCGCAGGTAACGGTGCGCGACGCTCTCAATCACCCGAACTGGAGCATGGGGAAAAAAATCACCATCGACTCAGCCACCATGATGAACAAAGGGCTGGAGGTAATCGAGGCGCGCTGGCTGTTCAGCACCCCTGTGGAAAATATTCAGGTCAACATTCATCCCCAGAGCATTATCCACTCCATGGTCGAGTACGTAGACGGCTGCGTCATGGCACAGCTCGGCACGCCGGATATGAAGGCGCCCATCGCCTATGCGCTGGCTTATCCCGAACGCATTGTTTCCGGCGTCAAGCCACTCGACCTGACGACCTTTTCCGGACTGACCTTTTTCAACCCCGATCACGACAAGTTCCGTTGCCTGGACCTTGCCTATCGCGCTATCAACGCGGGAGAAAGTATGCCTGCCGTCATGAATGCCGCCAATGAAATTGCTGTAGCCGAATTTCTGGAAGGGCGCATCGGCTTTACCCAGATTGCCGAGACCATTGAACGCACCATGGATGCCCACTCTGCGCACAATCTGCGAACTATTGACGAAGTATTAAAGGCCGACCTCTGGGGCAGAGAGTCAGCACGAGAAATCTGCCGGGAGATGGTACACTGATATGACCGTTGTTTATGCAATCATAGTTTTAGGAATATTGATCTTTGTCCACGAGTTAGGGCACTTCCTGCTCGCTAAACTGATGGGGGTCAGCGTTGAAAAGTTTTCCCTCGGCTTCGGTCCCAAGCTGATCGGCAAAAAGATCGGTGAAACGGAATATCTGCTGTCCGCCTTTCCGCTCGGCGGCTATGTCAAAATGTTCGGTGAAGGCGGTTTTATTGAGGGGGGCGAGCAGGATCCCCGTCCTGAAGCTGAGAGCGCAGAATCCGGCGATTCATTAGAGCCGGTTCTACGGGAGCTGACGGATGATGAGAAGGCGCGCTCCTTCGCTCACAAGCCGGTTCTGGCACGAATTGCCATCGTCATGGCCGGACCGGTTTTCAATCTGGTCTTTGCCTGGCTGATCTTCATCGTACTCTGCATGTTCGGAGTCCCTACCGTAACAACCAAAGTCGGAGAAGCCCTCAAGGACAAGCCTGCCGCCAAAGCGGGCATGCAAAAGGGCGATGTCATCACCTCCATCAACAACAAGACTATCAACCGCTGGGATCAGATTGCCGAAGGGGTAACCGCCAGCAAGGGTAAACCTCTGACGCTGACGGTAAAACGTGATACACAGGAATTATCCTTCACCATAACTCCGGAACCCCGCGTTGCGAAAAACCTGTTCGGCGAAAAAGTGAACGGTTATGCCATCGGGGTGGCGTCGGCAGGCGAAGTCATTACGGAACATTTCAACCCAGCGCAAGCAGTCGTAAAAGGCACGCAACAGACCGGGAAGGTCATCGAACTGACGATCATGTCACTGGTCAAGATGGTGCAGCGCGTCGTGCCGATGGACAGTGTCGGCGGTCCAATCATGATCGCCAAAATGGCGGGAGAAATGGCCGACGCCGGCAGCTCCAGCTTCCTTGCCTTCATGGCGCTGCTCTCGATCAACCTGGGAGTACTCAACCTGTTGCCGGTACCGGTGCTTGATGGCGGGCATCTGCTGTTTTACTTCATGGAGCTGATCTTCCGCCGTCCGGTTCCGCAGAAAGTCCGCGAATATGCCCAGCAGATCGGCATGGTGCTGCTGCTTGGCCTGATGGTTCTGGCCTTCTACAACGACATCATCAGGTACTTCGTCCGTCAGGGCTAGCAGATAAAGGAGTCCGCATGGCATCAGAACCGGCACAGAGCGTTATTACGCCCCATGACACCCGCTATCTCTTCGTTCTGCCGTTTTCAACGGACCCGGCCCTGGCCCGGCGTTTCCTTGCCCGTGACAGCGACATTGTCGGCAATATCCGCTTCGGCAAGATTCTGGAGACGCTTGACAAGGTGGCCGAAAACACTGCCCTGGCATACGTCCACCGCTTCTACCCCGGCGCCCGGGTCGTCACGGCTGCCGTAGACAGCATCATCCTGAGAAATCCCGCCGACACCAAGCATGACCTGGTATTTTCAGCCCAGATCAATCATGTGGGAAAATCCTCCATGGAAGTCGGCATCCGGATTGAGTGCCTGGGCGAAGGCTCCAGCCATCTGGCGACCTGCTACTTCACCATGGTGGCGCGCTCAACCGACGGCGGCGAGGCCAAAAGCCTGCCCCTCCCCCCTTTGAACTACCTGGAAGATGTGGATAAAAGGCGCTATCAGAAAGCGGAGCAGCGGCGCCAGGCGTATCGGGACGGCCTTGCCATGGCAGAAGAGATGCCGTCGCATGATGAATACCTGTTTTTGAAGAAGCTACATAAAGAGCAGGAAAGCCCCGGCTTTAGCGGGGTTCACGCGGGCAGACTCGTTCTCAAGTCAACCTGCCGGGCGTATCCCGAGCAGGAAAATGTTCCGACGACTATTTTTGGCGGCTACCTGATCAGGAAGGCCTATGAACTGGCCGCGCTGGCCGCGGAAATGGTCGCTCCTGACCGTGCCGTACCATGCCAGGTAAACCGCATCAACTTCAATCAACCGGTGTTGCTGGGCGACCAGTTGAAGTTCACCGCCCGGGTCGTCTACACCGGAAAAACCACCATTGCCGTGCAAAGCGACATTGAGCGTTTCAGCCGTTCCGACAGCAACAAATCCCTGTCCAATTCATGCCTGTTTACCTTCCGCAATGTCGGCAGCGATATGAGTCCGCAACCGGTGCCGTTCATCTATCCGGTGACGTATGCCGAGGATGCGCGCCTTCTGAACGCCTACCGGCAGCGGCTCGATTAACCCTAACAGTTCATCCCAGTTCCAAATGTTTTATTCAGGATTATACATTCATGAACATCCTCGCCATCGACACATCCACATCTTTTGCCAGCATTGCCGTTGCTATTGATGAACACATTGCGGCTGAATCGCTGGTCAATACCGACCGTACCCTCTCCGCCCGTCTTGTCCCCGAAATAGAACGGCTTCTGGCAACCGCCGGCCTGTCCATTACGGATATCGACGTCTTTGCCTCATCCGTCGGCCCCGGTTCGTTTACCGGTGTCCGTGGCGGTGTTGCCACGATGCAGGGCCTGGCGCTGGCGTCCGGCAAGCCATGCGCGGGTTTTTCCTCGCTGGCCATGCTGGCCATGAATTTTTCGCTTTCGGCAACACTGGTCTGCCCGCTGCTTGATGCCCGCAAAAGCGAAGTGTATGGCGCCCTCTACGACTGTTCGTCCACCCTCCCGGTTCCACTCATCACGGACTGCGTGCTTCCCCCCGCCGCACTTCTCGACCAGATTGCGGCATTGACCTCTGAGCGGGTCATCTTCCTCGGTGAAGGAACCCGGCGCTACCGTGACCAGATTGCCGAACGTCTGGCTGACCGGGCGATTTTCGCCCCCTTTCCACTCCACGCGCCCCACGCCGCCAATGGTGCCCTGCTGGCGCTGAATACCGCACGGCACAACCAATTGCTGGATCCGTCGCAACTGCTGCCGGTGTACCTGCGGGCGTCCGATGCGGAAATCAATCGAGATTCAAAAAAACTCCGCTAAATCAAAAGGGCACCACAATTTGCAACCGGGTTCGGGATTTTTATATGACGTATGATTCTTGGGAGAATCATGTAGGCAAGCGAGTTCTGTTGGCCCTGGCAATACTTCTGCTGGTGACGGCAGCGGTATACTCAGGATCTCTCAAAAACGGATTCGTCTGGGATGATCATGATGTCATTGAGCAGTATCCGCTAAATCGCAGCCTCAGCAATCTACCACTCTACTTTACAACATCGGACAGCAACAAGGGATGGGCGGCCACCCCATTCTATCGTCCGCTGGCACGCGCCAGTTATGCAGTTGACTACCAGTTGTTTGGACTCCGGCCCTGGGGCTATCATCTTGAAAATTTATTGTTGCATTTGGCGAATGTCCTTCTTTTATTTTTCATGGCCCGTGCGATCATAAAGGAGACACTCCCCGCACTGTTGACCGCATCTTTCTTTGCCATACACCCTGCCATAGCCGAACCCGTTCTTGCTGCATTTGCACGAAATACGCTGCTAGCCCTCTTTTTTGCCTTAGCGACGTTTCTTACGTTTAATCGAGGTATTCGCGGCCACGGCTTCAGGTGGATCATATGCTCTGCCCTGTTATTTTTTCTTGGACTGTTATCGAAGGAGACTGCAATTGCAGTTCTTCCCGTTATCGCATGGTACTGCTACAGTCAGCAGGTACCCGTTAACTTATGTATCAGGCGATTACTGCCATTATTTTTCGTTGTTGCAATGTACCTGCTTTTAAGAAGCTACGCTCTTGAAGGTGTCTTTCCCGAGTCCCAGTCTACGACATTTTCCCAGCGGATATGGCAGAGCCTGTATATCATACCCCGTTATCTTCTTTTACTGATTGCACCTGTCAACCTTACTGTGTGGCATGAGATTCCCCCAGACTTGAAAGGTCTGGCGCCCATTCTTTCCGTAGCATGGCTTGCCATGGCAGCAAGCGCTGTTGCTCTGGTGAAATATGCTGAGAAGGATGCCATTTTGGGTCTTTTCTGGGGGGCATGCGCACTTGTTCCGGTGTTGGGACTGGTCGAAATACCTGGTGCACCCTTGGCAGAGAGGCATCTCTATATACCTTTTGCCGGCTTTGCATTGGCAGGAGGCGCCATTGCTTCCAGAGTTTTACGGAGACATGCAACAGTTGGCCTCTGCATCTTGTCTGTTCTGATTGCCCTTCTCGTTGGCCGGACCACCATGCGCACCTACGACTGGCGCAATGATAGTACCCTTTTTAAGCGCGCGGTGGAGGTAAACCCCGCTTCAGCAACAGCACACTACAACCTCGGGAATGCGTATCTACAGGCCAATAACCAGAGGGCTGCACTCAATGAATGGTTGCAGGCAGTCAGAATCAATCCCAATGCACTGGATGCCCTCAATCAACTGGGGAGCCAGTTACTGTACGCGACGCGGTATCAGGAGGCACAACACTATCTGGAACGTGCCGTTGCCGTAAATCCGTCATGGTTTTATTCCTTAAGTAATCTTGCGGTGGCGCTGGATATGCAAAACAAAAGGGAAGAGGCTGCGCAGCAGTATGAACGGGCACTTCAGGTAGTTCCTCCTGAAAGACAAGATTCGGTACCCCAGATCAAAGAAAGAATTTTACAACTGCACAGCAAAGAACGCGATGGCAATAGTAAGGTGTTGGTACAAAAGGAAATGCTCAAGTAGAAACAGATCTAAAACAGTCCGGGTTTGGTTAAAAAACGGGCGCGGACCTTCAACCTTTTTTTCTCGCATAAAACATCCCTCATATAGCAAAAGCGCCATTTTTGAGGTAACTCTTGAATACTGAAACAATCCGCACAAAACACCCGGATTCTTTTACCGGGATTGTCAGAAAGTCTTTGAGAAAGAACCGTCATACCGGCATGATCGCTGTACTCTGCCTGACGCTGATTGCCATCACGGTATCGGTATATCTTCAGACCGGGAATCACCAGTTCCTGAATTTCGACGACGATGTATACGTTACGGAAAATCCTCATGTAGCACGGGGAATAACGGCCCCCAACATTATATGGGCCTTTTCTTCCGTTGAAGCAGGCAACTGGCACCCGATCACATGGCTGTCGCACATGGCGGACGTCCGTTTTTTCGGCATGAATCCTCGTGGGCATCATCTCGTCAACGTTGCCCTTCACACGCTCTCCACGCTGATTCTCTTTTTCCTTCTTCTTCGCTTGACAGCTGCACGGTGGCAATCCTGGTTCGTCGCCGCCATGTTTGCGCTTCATCCTTTGCATGTAGAGTCTGTTGCCTGGGTGGCCGAGCGGAAGGATCTTCTCTGCGCGTTTTTCTGGTTTCTCACGCTCCTCTTGTACGCCGGGTACGCAGCAAAGCAGAAGCCTGTCCTGTACCTCCTCACGCTCTCATCATTCGTGCTCGGCCTTATGTCAAAACCAATGCTGGTTACTCTTCCCCTGGTCATGCTCCTGTTGGACCTGTGGCCCCTCGACCGCTATCGGCATGAGGTGAGAGAAGGTGTGCGTCAACGGCTGGGAAGGCTTACCTTCCTGGTAAAAGAAAAAATCCCGTTTTTTGCCTGTTCACTACTATCGGGACTCATAACCATCTACGCCCAGCGTGAGGGAGGGGCGATTCATGGTCTCAAGGAGATACGCTTCTGGTTGCGCATTGAAAATGCCCTGAACGCGTATGCTGCATACCTGGGCAAAACTCTTTGGCCTCACGACCTGGCCGTATTCTACCCCTTCCCGCCGTCCATTCCGATCTGGCAGGTCATTGGCTCCCTGGTCATACTGCTTCTCATATCAGTAGCAGCTGTTCAGACCGTGCATCGACACCCCTACTTTGCGGTAGGATGGTTCTGGTTCATCATTACCCTTGTACCCGTTATCGGATTAATTCAGGTGGGAGGCCAGTCAATGGCGGACCGCTACTCGTACATCCCGGTGACAGGACTTTTCATTATGGTTGCATGGGGTGTTCCCGATCTGACAAAAGGGATACGACACCGGCAAAGCATACTTGCCCTGTCTGCTTGTGCAGCATTAATCGCTTCAGCCGCATTGACGTGGCAGCAACTCGGCTACTGGCGGGATAACATTTCTCTCTACCGGCATACTCTTCGCGTTACTACGAGTAATCCCGGCATTAATTACAACCTGGGGCTTGCTCTTCATGCTCAGGGAGAACCGGATGCCGCGATCCGGCAGTTCCAGGAAGCGCTGAAGATTAATCCGGATGACACGCGTGCGCGTAACGCCATGGGAGTTGTTCTTCATGCCAAATGGGAACTGGATGCAGCGATAAAGGAATTCAGGCAGGTTCTTTTGATAAACCCCAGGCACATCAAAGCGCATTACAACCTGGGACTGATTTTTCAAATTAAAGGGAATCCGGATGAAGCCATCAAGGAATATCAAGAGGTACTTCGGCTGGATCCCGATTACGCACATGTGGATATCAAGCTGGCACAGGCACTTACTCTGAAGAGGATGCAAGATGAGAACAGGAAATAGCTTCGAATCCAGCGCCACACGCAACAGGTGCTGCTCCCTTAACTGGTGCCTCGAAATAACGCGACAACCGGACATGGCGTGACTCACGACCCCAAATCTTTCACATACTTTCTGACCGCCCGGGTGGCAGCGACCCTGGCCTACCAGATGGCCGGTGTCGCCATCGGCTGGCAGATGTATGACCTGACCGGCAGCGCATTCGCCCTCGGCCTGGTCGGACTGGTGCAGTTCGTCCCCTCGCTGCTGCTGTCGCTCTACGTGGGGCACGCTGCCGACCGCTACGACCGGCGCATCATCGTTGCCAGCGCCCAGAGTGCCGAGGCCCTGGCCCTGCTGGCACTGGCGCTCTTCAGCCTTCTGCACCTTATCGACAGAAACGTCATCCTGCTGCTCGTTTTCCTGCTGGGAATCGCCCGGGCCTTTGAATTCACCACCTTTCAGACCCTGCTCCCTGCTCTCGTTTCGCAGGAAGAGCTGCCATCGGCCATTGCCCGCAATGCATCCGCCCGCCAGACAGCCGTCATTGTCGGACCGGTGCTGGGGGGCTTCCTCTATGTGGCCGGTTCCGGCGTGGTCTATGCAGCCGCCTGCGCCCTTTTCCTGCTCGCAGCCATCCTCATTGCCCGGCTCCGCATGCAGCAGCGGGCACAGACGCCACGGGAACCAGCCACCCTGACCTCGCTGTTCGCCGGTATCGCCTACATCCGGAGCCAGCCGGTCCTGCTCGGGGCCATATCGCTCGATCTATTTGCCGTGCTGCTCGGCGGCGCAACCGCGCTGCTCCCCATTTTTGCCCGCGACATCCTGATGACCGGCCCCTGGGGCCTTGGCATCCTGCGCTCGGCCCCGGCGGTCGGGGCGCTGACGGCATCCCTCTACCTCACCCGCAAGCCGCTGAAACACCGGGTAGGAAAAATCATGTTCGCCGCCGTAGCAGGATTCGGCCTGGCAACGATCGTGTTTGCCCTGTCAACGTCGATCGCGCTGTCTTGCCTGGCTTTGGTTGTGTTGGGGTGGAGCGACATGATAAGCGTCGTTATCCGGGCCTCGCTGGTGCAGCTGGAAACTCCGGATGAGATGCGGGGAAGGGTCAGCGCCGTCAATGCGGTATTTATCGGGACTTCCAACGAGTTCGGCGAGTTTGAGTCCGGCCTGACGGCGGCCTGGTTCGGCGTCGTGCCCGCAGCCCTGCTGGGAGGGGTCGGCACGCTGGCGGTGGTAGCGCTCTGGATGTATCTTTTTCCGCAGCTGGTGCAGCGCGAGAAGCTGCATAACGGGTAAGTCAACGGTTGTTGACACTAGATTCATAGTTATCTTCGCAGGATTGAAGTGCATTTCGTGCGTTTTTTGTGCTAGAAACCGATAGCATTATCCGGAAAACTACTAACTCCGGCTGGCCATTTGGTTCGGAATCTTTCATTGACATGTTGGAATCCCAGTTAAATCAGACACTAAAGCCAAGAAAACCGGGGCGACCTAGAAATAAAACAGGGGGGTGTCCCTAGTTTTATCCTAGTTTTATCGGGAAGGATCCCTAGCTTTCTCCAACTTTCATGCAAACACTAACCGAAAGACACTGAGACAAAATAAATATGTTGAGTAATTGTATTAAAACTAAAGCACCAAACAAGATCATTGCCACACTCTCGGTTCTACTTGTTGTTGTAACGCTTTCACTGTTTTGGCAAGCAACCACCCATGACTTTATCGAATTCGACGACCAGCTCTACGTCACCGAAAATCCGATTGTTCAGGGTGGCTTGACTCTTAACGGGTTAGTTTGGGCATTCACGTCTACACATTCCAGTAACTGGCATCCGCTCACCTGGATATCACACATGGCCGATTACCAGCTCTTTGGTATGGAGCCCAGCGGCCATCATCTGACAAATATTTTGTTGCACTCAGCAAATGTACTGCTCCTTTTTATTCTGCTTACCCGCATGACAGGAGCACTCTGGCGAAGCTGCTTTGTCGCCGTGCTGTTTGCAATTCATCCGCTGCATGTTGAATCCGTAGCCTGGGTAGCGGAACGAAAAGATGTACTCAGCACCCTGTTTTGGATGATCTCCCTCTATTTTTATATCGAATATTCCCGGCTCGCCGGACGTAGCCGCTACCTGGCGGCCCTTACTGCCTTTGCCTTGGGACTTATGGCCAAGCCAATGCTGGTAACTCTTCCCTGCGTGATGCTGCTCCTGGATTGCTGGCCATTATGTCGTTTACAACCTGAACAGGATCTGCAACCTTCCTCGGTTCGTTTGGGACACCTGATAGTGGAAAAGATCCCATTTTTTATATTGTCAGCCGTATCATCTGCCGTGACCCTGTATGCACAGCAGAAATCCATCGCCCATTTAGATACGCTTGATTTCCCCCATCGCGTTGCAAATGCTTTGGTCGCGTATTCCAGCTACATTGGCAAAACTCTGTGGCCGCATGACCTCGCCGTTTTTTATCCGCTTCCCCTGCTTTATGGGCACTCCTTTTCGATTCTGACTGTTGTTGCATGCGGTTTATTGATCCTCTGTATCACGATATTGTGTGTCAAAGGCATCAAAAGTCATCCTTACCTGATTGTAGGCTGGTTATGGTTTCTTGGCACACTGACGCCGGTGATCGGCCTGATACAAGTTGGCGGACAAGTCATGGCAGACAGGTACATGTACATCCCGGCCATCGGGCTTTTTATCATAGTAGCTTGGGGGATTTCTGAACTTGCAGATAAGCACCCCGGCAGTAGGACCATCCTGATAGCCGCTGCCGTCACAGTTCTGACTGCACTCGCCATTGTTACAAATATCCAGCTTGGCTATTGGCGGAACGGGATCACGCTTTTTGAACACACATTAAATGTAACACCTCCGAACTATACGGCGCATGCCGCTCTGGGCAAGACTTTTTTGAAACAAGGTGAGGACTTCAAAGCGCTGAGTCATTTCAACGAAGCATTACGGTTGAATCCGGCTCTAGCTAACGTTCATTATTCCATCGGAACCATCTATAACAGGCAGAGGAACTTTGATCTGGCAATACATCATTATTCTCAAGAGTTGCTCATTCAGCCCGATTCTTTGGAGGCCAGGAATACGATTCAGATGACACAGCGCTTGAAAGATCTTATGGAGCAATGATGCGTTGGAAGTTCACCTCATTTAAACGACTTACGTCGTAGAACCAATTCGGCCAAATCTCAAAGCCAACAGGCTCCTGATACGAGATCAAAATTGGCATACCTGTGATTATGTGATAGGAAAGAACTTCTTACGTGCGGCACATCTTTGAGGTATTCGATGAAATTCAACTCCATAAACACACAAGACTGTATATCCGGTTGCGCAAACAACCCTTCAGAAAAATGAACCGGACCGGCTCCGTAATTTTGCTGTGCATTATGCTTGTTGCCATCACCTTGACCGTGTACATGCAAGCAGGCAACCATCAGTTCCTGAGTTTTGACGATGAAGCATATATTATCAAGAATCCTCACATTGTAAGCGGCTTAACGGGTAATAATATTTTGTGGGCCTTTACATCTGTTGAATCCGGGAACTGGCAGCCGCTCACCTGGCTGTCACACATGACGGATGCCCAACTATTCGGCCTGAATCCTCGCGGCCACCACCTTACCAGCGTCACCCTTCATGTCGTATCAACGCTGCTCCTTTTCCTTATGCTGCTTCGTTTAACCGGAGCTGCATGGCGAAGTTCACTGGTCGCAGCATTGTTTGCACTGCATCCGCTTCATGTTGAATCAGTAGCATGGGTAGTCGAGCGGAAAGATGTCTTGAGCGCCCTGTTCTGGTTTCTCACTCTGCTCCTGTATGCCGGATACGCAACCAAACAAAAGCCGGCATTGTACCTGCTGACATTCCTTTCCTTCGTTCTGGGGCTTATGTCAAAACCGATGCTGATAACTCTTCCCATCATCTTGCTGCTGCTGGATATCTGGCCGCTTGGTCGTTATCAGTATGACAAAAGTCTGCCCATTCATGAGCGGTTGTCGGTCATACTTCCTTTCGTAAAAGAAAAAATCCCTTTCTTCATCTGCTCACTTGCTTCAGGCATTATTACCATATACGGTCAAGGCAAAGGCGGAGCGATAGCAAGTTTGGCAGCGGCGTCCTTCCCGCTCCGCTGCGGAAATGCTCTGGTGGCCTACACAACGTACATCGGCAAAACGCTCTGGCCCCACAATCTGGCCATCTTATACCCTTTCCCTCCGTTCATTCCGTTCTGGCAAGTATTCATCTCGTTTATTCTTCTGTTCCTCATCTCAATTATTGCGCTTCAAGCTGCGAAGCACTCCCCCTACATGATAACCGGTTGGTTCTGGTTCTTGATAACCCTTCTTCCGGTTATCGGGCTGATCCAGGTCGGAAATCAGTCTATGGCGGATCGATATACATACATTCCGCTAACGGGACTTTTCATCATGGTGGTATGGGGATGTGCCGATCTTACGAGGAATTTGCCGCATCGGCAGAGTGTACGCATCCTGTTGACAAGTGCAGTTATACTAAGCTCAGCCGTGACAACGTGGCGCCAGCTTGGCTACTGGCGGGACAGCATTACCATGTATACACACACACTTCAGGTAACGAGCAACAATCACGTTATTCATTACAACCTTGGTTCCGCACTACAGGCGAAGGGCGAACTCACTGCCGCAATGCTGGAATTCCAAAAGGCGATCCAGATATACCCCGGCTACTCAAACGCGCATTACAATTTAGGAGTTATTTTGCAAAGTACGGGAAACCGGACAGCGGCAATAGGTGAGTACCGGGAGGCGATTCGAATTAACCCTGACGGCCCAAATGCAGATGCCATGCACAGCAATCTGGGACTGGCGCTTGCCGGTGCGGGATATCTGAAGGCCGCCATGCAGGAGTACCAGAAAGCACTTCAATTAAACCCTGACAATGCGAATGCGCATTACAACCTGGGGCTCGCGTATGCCAC